>NZ_JBIVJN010000024.1:0-84897 GCF_044750345.1 Streptomyces sp. NPDC088817 | reverse complement strand
GCTGTTCCAGTAGTCCGACGACCGACGGCATTCGAGACCCCCCGGGGAGTGAAGACGTGACAGGCCACTACTCCCACGGACCTACCGCACCTATCGACGACCAGCGGAAACCTGTCGATCACGCACGGAAAGACAACAGCTTCTCAGGAAGCGGGCCAGGCGCTCGCCGCGGACGGTCTCGCCGCGGACGGTCTCGCCGCGGACGGTCTCGCCGCGGACGGTCTCGCCGTGGGCGGTCTCGCCGTGGGCGGTCTCGCCGCAGGTACGGGAGCCGAAGACTGCGTCGATGCCACGTCCATTCGCCCAAGAGACCCACGCCGGGTCCCCCACGGCCCAGATGGTGGTCTCAAGGCTGCTGGAGGTGGAGCGCGGCCCGGCGCATCGTGTCCTCGTCCTGCTGGAACCGATCATCGGTCCTGACACCGCCTCAGTGGCCGCGATGGGCCCGAAGGGCTCAGTGAAGGCAGAGGCAGAACGGATGGCCGGCCGGATCCGCGTAAACCCGCCAATTGGCCCCCGGGCGGAGCTGGTCCGTCCGCTCCAGCACGGTCGCGCCGAGGGCGAGCGCCCGCTTCTCCTCCCCGTCGAGGTCGTCCACGTCGAAATCCAGGTGGAGTTGCTGCGGGCGCTGTTGACCGGGCCATTCGGGCGGTCGGTAGCCGTCCACCCGCTGGCAGGCCAGTGGCGTCCCTTCGAACCCGTGCACCTCGACCCAGTCGCGATCCTCCGGGTCCGCGACCACCCGGCCGCCGAGCAAATCCGCGTAGAACTCCGCGAGCCGTACCGGATCGGCGCAGTCCAGCGCGACCGCCTGCAGCTTTCGAATCACTTGCGACACCCCTCGCTCTTCGGCCGCTCCCGCGACGCCCCCGTACCCCAGGGGTGGTACCCGCCACCGCGGCGGGCATGCGCGGCGGTGCGCCGGACCGCCGCCGGGCTTCACCCGGAAGGGAGGTGGCAGCGGGGCTTTCAGTAGCGTCCACACAGGCTGCCGGGTTTCATCTGGACGAGTCGATTGCCGGACTCGACACGCAACTGGAATTGGGGCCGTTGCCGGTCACTGCCGGGCCCCTCCCGTCTTCGTGGCGGGAACAGCCGCCATCCCCGCGAACTTCCCGCCCGGGCCATCACGCCGTGGGGAAGGGGACGGGTCTGACATCGATCTCGTGCATGCGCTTGGCGTAGTCGCGGTAGCGGCGGCGGGCTTCGCCGTGCCTGCCCGCCGCGGAGAGCGCGGCGATCAGTCCGAGGTGGGCCGACTCGTCGTAGCCGTCCTCGCCGATCAGGCGCAGGTACCAGCCGGCTGCCGCGTCGCAGCGGTCCAGCCGGAGGCAGCGCCGGGCGAGGGTACGGACGACGTCGCGGTGCAGTTCGGCGAAGGCCGCGCGCGGGCGGTCGCTCCACTCCCCGGTGAGCTCACCGTCGTCGCCGAAAGCGCCGGTGTACATACCGACGACCACTTCCAGACGCGCCACCACGTCGACGGCGGCCGCCGTGTCCCGGCTGCCCCCGACCGCAGCGTCCGCCGCGATGGCCGCACGGGCCGCGTCGTGGAACCGGACCGTGTCGAGGACGACATGGTCCGTGTTGACCCGCACCGTGGAGGAGTCGGTGACCAGAAAGCGGTTGGCCGGGTGCCGCCGCGCCGGGTCGAGGACCGCGCGCACCGTCGAAATCAGCACCGACAGCCGGCGGTTGGCCACCTCCTGAGGCGTCTGCGGCCACAACAGGGCGGCGAGCGCGGTCCGGGTGACCGGCCTTCCCATCTGACCCGCCAGCACCTTGACCAGCTCACGGGCCTTGCGTGACTGCCATCCGGCCGGGGGCACGGGCGTTCCGGAGAGCAGTACCGCCAAATGGCCCAGGGTCTGCACGGTGACCTCGGGGACCGGTGGCGGACCGATCGCCGCCAGTGGCCCTGCGATGTGCCAGACGTCGTCGCACACCCCGAGCCGGTGCAGCCGCTGCCAGGCGACGTCCTCGGACAGCCGGTCGCCGGCCTGGCGCGCCCGCAGCAGCATGTTGGTGGCCAGTGCGATCTCGTTGCCCGTGTCGGTCCAGATGGCGGCCGCCTCCACCAGCCCGGCGGCACGGCGTGCAGCAGGGCGCCCCGGCACCGCGGCCGCATCACCCCGGTGTGCGGCGAGCGCGGCGAGTTCCATCGCCTCGGCCAGCCCGGCGGGGTCGCGGCGGCGGCCGGCCTCCGAGCGGACGTCTGCGGCGTACCGGGCGGCGGAGGCAGTGTCTCCGCCGCACAACGCGACCCAGCCGGCGGCCAGCTCGCCGGTGACCGGCCCGGCGGCGCTCGGACGCGTGAGGGACAACTCCGCGTACCGCGCCGCCTCGGCCGGATCGTCGGCGTAGCAGGTGCGCGCCAGCCCAGCCCACGCCTGAGCCACGACCTGGGCGTTGCCGTCCGGCTCGGCCATCGTCAGGGCCTCGCGGTAGGCCGCCGTGGCCTGCCAGGAGGAGCCCCGGGCCAGGTGCACCCGGGCGATCATCAGCAGTCCGAACGCGGCCAGCGGGGAGCCCTCCCGCTGCCACAGGGTGAGCGCACGGCCGGCATCGGCACGGGCGGCGTTGAGATCGCTGAGTCCCAGCCAGGCCTCGGCGCGGTTGTGCAGGGCCAGTGCGAGCAGCGTCTGCTGGGGGGCGCCCTCACCGAGGCGGATCGCCTCGGTGAGGGCGCCGACCGCCTCGCGCAGACGCCCCTCCTCGACCAGGCGGGAGCCGACGTTGGAGCGGATCCGCAGTTGCAGGCCCAGGTCCCCGGCCCGCTCCGCCGCCGCGAAGGCCATGGCGTAGGCGTGTTCGTTGGCGGCGCGGTCGCCCTCGCTGAAGGCTGCCAGCGCCTGGGCGAGGTAGGCCGCAGCCAGCGCGGCGTCGTCGCGGCTCTGCTCGGCGGCCCGCACCGCCTCGTCGGCGAGGCTCCGCGCCAGCGTCCGGTCACCACGGGCCCAGCGCGCTGCCGACCGGCCGGCCAGCAGCTGTGCCTGGTCCGCGCCGGTGTCCCCGGCATCCGCGGCCGCGCGTTCGTACAGCGACTCGGCGCCCTCGAACTCGCCCCGCTGGTGGAGTACCCGGCCGAGCCGCCAGGCCAGTGCGGCAGGCAGCGCCGCGTCCGCCGGGAGCGTTGCGACATGCCGCAGCGCCTCGTGGTATTGCCCCTGTCGCAGCGCCGACTCCGCCAGTCGTGCGACGGTATCGGGGGCGCGCACCCGGTCAGCGCCCGCAGCCCCTCCCGCGCTGGTGGTCACCGCGTCAGGATACTCATGACGAAGCCGGACGGGCCGGGTGGTTTCGGGAAGTCAGGGACTCACCCTGGGCGGGTTTCTGGCGTTGGTCCCCGGCGAGGTGTCCGGCGGGCTCGGAGAACCCGGACCTCGCCGGGGTTCTGCGGAGCGTCGATCCGGTACTCGGCGGTGTTGTCGCAGCGTCCCTCCCGAGGCCGGTGATCCGGCATTCGCGCGCTCGGAACAGCCGTTCGGGACGGCGTGCCGCATGCTGCCGTAGTTGGCGCAGGCGCGCCCGTGGTCGGCGGCGCCGCCGCCCGGGAAGGCCACCGCGCGTGGGCCGGATGCCGGCCCACAGGCTCCGAGAGCCGGGCCGCCGGGTCCGGGGCGGCCAGCGCCCGGGCGGGCGCCGCGACGAGGGCATCGAGTGTCTGCCGCCCGTGCGCGGCGCATCCCCTCACCGATTCCATGAGGTTGGGGACCCGGGGATCGTGGGCGCCTGGGGACGGGACGGGTGCGCACCGCGAAGGACGGTCAGATCCGGGTGGCCACCTTTCGGGCCAGCTCTTCCAGCGGTGTGCGGTTCTCCGCCGGGTCGTTGAGGCGCACCAGGCGGATCGACACCCACAGGTCGGACCCGCGGAGAAAGACCGCCTCGTCCTCGGCGTACGCCTCGTCGCCGACGCCTGCCAACGGCCTCAGCGTGTGTCCGAGGTCGCGTTCTATGTCGAGGTACTTCTTCGCACCGTCGCCGACGAAGATCTCCACCTGGGCCGTCGGCCCGGTGACGGGGCCGGTGTAGGTGCAGGTCTCCCGTACCGGTTTCGCGGGGTCGAGCGCCGTACCGGCCAGTTTCTCGGCCTCCTGCTTGGTCACCAGGGCGCAGGGGTCGACGGCCGCTCCGTTCGGCGGCGGCGCCTCGGTGCTCTTCTCCGGAGTCCGGGTCGCCTGCGCCGGCTCAGCCGGCGAGGGGGCGGCGGCTGAGGACTGCCCGTGGCCGGCGCACCCGGACAGCCCGAGCACGGCGAGCACGGCCAGGGGTACCAGTGGCGAAAGCCGGCGGCTGCGGCTGCGGTTGCGGTTCATCGGGTCCTCGCTGTCTGCCTTGGTGTCGGTGTCAGGTCTTGCACAGCGGTACGTCCGGCAGCGTCTGCTGTCTGTGGACGAAAGGTGTCAGACTCTCCTGCTGCAACTCGAACTTCATCGTGGGCAGGAGCTTCTTGAGGGCCTTCATCGCCACGGCGGAGACCGAGACCCCCACGCCCCCGCCGACTTTGCCGTCCAGCGTGGCTCCGACACAGCGGGTCAGGGGGGCGCCGAGGGCCGAGCCGTTGGTCACCCCGAAGTCCATGACGAGTTTGGCGTAGGGACCGGCGAAGGCGGCGGGGACACCGACCCCGAACTGGACCTTGAACTCGACGGCTGTGGCGATGCCGCTGACTCCGACGGAGATGCCGGTGATCGAGTCCATGATGCTTTTGATCATCGATAGCTTCGGGGTGACGATCGAGCCGTTGACCATGCCGATGGCACCGTCGAGTCCCCACTCACCATCGGCGGTCACCGTGGTGTTGTTGCCGCCGAGCGCGGTGGCGACGCTGAACTTCCAGCTGATGCTGAAGGCGAAGGGTGTCCCCGCGATCGGCAGGGTCATCTGGACCGGTACCTCGGCCCGGATCTTCGAATTGTCGACGACACCGTTGGCCGCACCGGCGGCGATACTGATCGCGACGCTTTTGATCCCCTCGACGGCGAACGTGGCCCCATCGGCGACCCGACCGCCGGAGATCGGTACATCGGAACGGATGTGCAGCTTCTCCGTCTTCAACGAGAAGTCGACGAAGACCTTGAGCCCGGCCGCGGCCTTGTGATCGAACCTCAGGCCGAACGCCCCAGGACTGCGGTACGGCTGAGCCTTCCATTCCCCCAGATCCGCTGTCACGCTGCTCGATCTGGCCGGCGGCAGCGTGCCCCCGGCCGCCGCGGCGAGCCGGACCGGTCCACGTGCGACGACCGTGCCGACACGTCCCGGATGTGCGGCGCGCACCGACGCCAGTCCGGTCGTCCGCGCCGTCGTCGTCACGTCCCGCGCGGCATCCTTCGCCACGCCCCTCCCGGCCTCCGTCGAAACGTCCGTCGGGGCATCCGCAGGCACGGTCACCGCCCCGGGCAGGTCCGGGATCTCCAGGTAGTGGAGCGCGCTGTCGTCGATGTCCTGGTCGAGGGTGAGGTGGGCGTCGCGGAAGACCTCGGTGAACTCCACCGGGCCCAGGGTGGCCACGACGTCTCCGTGCACCCGGCGCACCTGCTGCACCCGCCCCACCGCGCGGCTGGTGACGTACAGGACCTTTCCGGGCCGAACGTCCTGGGCGCCGCGGGCTTTTCCGTCAATGGTCCAGGTCAGACCGTCACTGGAGGCCGACCGGATCGCTCGGGGTCCGCCCTCGACGATCACGACGTCGGGCTGGTAGGTGACCGACGGATCACGGACCGGCCCCGTCCCGTAGGTGAGCACGGCCTCGGACGTGTCGGCCGGACCGGAGCCCTCGTGCACACGCCCGGGTGCGCCACCGCATGCCGCCGTGGTGGCCAGGAGGAGCGCGATCGCGAGCGCTGCGGTCCGCCTCCCCGGGCACGCCGCACGCACGGCCCACCCCCGGCGCGGAGCCGCAACCTCCCGTGACACGACCGACAACAGCCGGATGGTTCTCATGCCCTGAATCCGTTCGTCATGGCCGACGCGCGCGGCGCCGTGTCCCCCGCGGACCATCATCGACTGGCGTGTTCGCGCCATGTTCACGAATCCTTCGGGCCACTGGTCGCTCCGTCGCCCCCATGGCCGGCCGCGGCTGCCGGGCAACGGCGGCAGTCGACCGACGGCCTCGTGAAGTGCTCCGCCACCGGCCGCGTCGCGCAGGCGCACGACCACGCGGACGTGCGGGTTCCGGCACGTCCGGACGAGGTCGGTCCCGGGAACGGTCCGCGCGGTACGACAGCACTTCCGCTCGCGCCCGGCCCTCCTGCCGGATGCGTTGCTCGCCGCGGTGGCTGTCGCGGGCCGAGACCTCGCGCTGCAGGCAGGCGACGAGGTGTTCGAGGTGGCTCCAGGACTCGGCCTGGGCGCGTTCGGCGAGACGCTCGGCGGCGTCGAGCAGGGCAGGGGCCTTCATTGCGCGGGCGAGGAATGCCAGGTCAGCTGTGGTCTGCCGGGTGGTGCGGGTCGCCGGGCCACTGGTGGCGGTCGTGGTGGCGGGCATCAGGTGTCCTCCTTCGCGGCGCCACCCTCGATGAGGGTGAAGAGGCGGTCGTAGGAGCCGAGCCGGCGCTGTTCGACCTCGACGCCCAGGTCGCCGGGGGCGAGGACGGCCAGGCCTCGGGCCCGGGCATGTGACGCGCGCTGACGGATCGCCTGGCCGCGCAGGATCTCGGCCGCGGCGGCGTGCTCGGGGTCGGTGATGGTCTGATGGCGGGCCCAGCAGCGGCTGTGGTGAGCGACGGTCTCGCCCGCGCGGGTGGTGGCGATGACTTCCTCGGTGTCCGCGCGGACGGTGATCTGCTGGCCGATGGCGCGGGGGTGGACGGAGTAGTCGCAAGTGTCGACGCGGATGTAGTGGTCGCGGCCCAGGCGGGTGTGCAGGGGCCACCAGTTCGGTGGGGCGACCGGCGGCAGGGCAAGCATCGCCGCCTTGTCGGTGTCCCAGCGCTCGAGAGGCCGGCAGCCGATCGTGCGATGGTGCCTGCGGTTGGCGACTTGCAGCCATCCGGTCAGCTGCGTGTTGAAGTCGCCTGGTCCCGCGAACGTGCGGCCGGGCAGGAAGCTGGTCTCCAGATAGCCGTCCGCCCGTTCCACCAGGCCTTTCGCTTCCGGGTCGCGTGGCCGGCACAGATGGATCCGGATCGCGAGCAGGCCCGCGAACGCCGCGAACTCCGACGTCAGTTTTCCCTGGCCCACCCCGCTCTCGTTATCCCAGACCAGCACCTTCGGGACGGCCTGCCAGCCGCTGAGCAGTCGCCAGTGCCCGTCGATCAGGTCGGCGGTGGTCCGCGAGGGCAGCATCCGGGCCGTGATCATCCTGGAGTAGCCCGACACCATGACCAGGACCGGAGGCCGACCCGTCTGCCCGTAGCCGAGTGGGATGTCCGCCGGCGGGAACCACAGATCGCACTGGGCGAGCTCACCGGGCGAGTAGACCGTGCGCGAGACCGGGTCGACTGGCAGATAGGCCGGCCGCAGCTCGCGTACCCGCTCCTTGAGGATGGTCAGGCCGCGGTCCCACCCGATCCGCTCGGCGATCACCGTGGCCGGCAGCGTCGGAGTCCGCTTCAACAGCTCGCGGATGGCCGGCTCGACCACGTCCACGGCAGAGCCCTTCACCGGGCGCTGGTAGACCCGCGGCCGGTCCGAGGCCAGGGCCCGCAGGACAGTGCCCCTCGAGATCCCCAACTGCCGGGCCACTGCCCGGGCCGACAGGCCCTCGGCCCGGTGCAGCCGACGGATCTCAGCCTTTGGAAAGGCGGTCACGTCGTGCGCGGTGGGGAACGGACAACCGGGCGGGCGTGCTGCGTAGTGATGCTTGCGGCGTCGACGGCCCTTGTGACCGGATGCGGCGACGGCCGAGGTGATCCGCCCGGTCGCCCGGCTGCCGGGCCTGCGATCAGGAGTTGCGTGACCTCTTCCGGAGGTCTCGTGGCCGGCCTGAACGGCGACGGCATCGCCGACCGTGTCTCTCCACCCTCCCTCACCGGCGCCGATCTGACCATCGTCTTCGGAACCAAGGACGGGCAGCGAGAAACTCAGGTGGGGCCCCGGGACCTCGTCGGGGATCGCGGCAAGTCCGCACAGGATGTCCTGGCCGTCGTCGCCGATTTCGACCAGGACGGTTGGAACGACCTCTTCGTCGCCGCCACCAACGCGTTCCAGGGCGACGACCCCTTGGACCCGGACGTCTCCGAACTGCGCCTCGGGCCCTTCTCGGCACGCGGACGCGGACAAAGCGATCACTACGTCGAGTTGTCCGAGCCGCGCGCCGTCGCCGACTACGACCACGACCGCTACCCGGACCTCGCGTCCTACGGTCACGCGGGCGACGGCGTCTACGCGACGACGGCCCGTCTCGGCAGCGAGAAGGGCCTCGACCGGGAGTCCGACGCCACCAACAGACAGTACACAAGGGATGCCGACCAGACCGACCGGCGAGTGCCCGGCTCCATGCCCAAGGCCGACTTGACGGCGTTCTACCCGACCTGCGACGGGGCCTAGGGTGTCAGAGCCACTCCTCTGCCCCCTGCCACCATGAGCAAGCGAGACACCCGTGGTCGCGATCAGCGGACGAAGTCGGGGGTTGTCGTGTCGGTGAGCCTCGGGTCGGGACTGCCGCCGGCCATGGCGAGGGCGCCTCTGACTATCCGGACGAGCTTGAGCAGGCCGCTCGGCCTGCGCCTGTTCACGCCCGCGACCAGTTGCTTGAGAACGGTCAGCTGATCAAAGTAGATCCGCTCGGTCACGAGGTTCTCGTTCTCGTCGAAGATGAAGTACGCGTTCATACGCGTGCGATGAGTGGCGCCCGTCGGCGGGATCTTGCCCAGCGGGCCGAGATGTGTGCCGAGGAGCCAGAACTCCACGATGACGGCGTCGACGCTGTGACGGAACGCGATGATCTCGTGACGTTGGTCAGGGAAGGCGACGCGCGTGTCGTCGTAGTACGCACGCACCTCGGTGTCCCCGTCGTGAACCTGCATCGAAGCAATGAGTTCGTAGTGGGGGTGCGGAAAAGTGGACAAGGTGGCGCCCCAGTCCTGTGCGACCTCGTCACGGAAGTGGTCAAGGACAAGCTTCTCCCTGGCCCGAAGCACGGACTCATCGGGAAGTACGAACCGGTTCATGGTGGATACCCTTTGCCTCGTTTTGCCGGAACGTGACGTCCTGCAACGATCACGGCTCAAGTCTCCGTGCCCCGCCGACGTGAATTCCCCCGAATCTGACGGGGGCTCGAAAAACCCGCGAGCGCCGGCAGCGCCCCTCTGTCATTCTGCTTGCCATGTCCGCACGGAACCGAAGACTGCCCCGGCAGCGTGCCTGGCCCCTGACCAGCACCGATATCAACGACTGCCTCGGCCCTTACATGAGCCGCGTCAAGAACCTGCGTTTCCTCACCGGGCATGGCAGCGGGACCATCGTCCTTGGAGCGGCATGGGTCGCGCCGAGCCCCCACAACTACGGCCGCAGCATCCACCCCGACATGGTCGGCTTCCGCATAGACGTCCACCCGGTCGATGCCACAGAGCGTGCTCCCACCCGCGCTCTGCTACGAGCGCAGGCCCTCCCGCAGCTCCACGAATGGATAACGCAGGCAATCGCTGCCTCCGAGATCTGGCAGTTGACCGACCACCAGCACTACTGGCGACTCACCGACGGCCACCTCACGCACCGCGACGAAGCGTGAACCGGGCCCGGACAACGACGCACACCCCCTACGTCAGCGAGGCCACACCCACGCGGGATCGCGTGTTGTGGTGTCACGTGAGTGAGCCCAGGGGCCGTCGATCGAAGTCTGCGATGATCGCGCGGTGAGTGATGCGAGGGTGCTGGCCGCGGAAGCTGTCGAGTCGCATGTCCGGGCGTTCTTCGAGGGGCACGCCGTGGAGGTCGTCGACTACGATCTCGGGCCCGGACGGCGAGAGATGGTGCCTGCTCTGCGAGTTCTCGTTGTGGCACCTGGCCCCCGCGGCGACAGCTGGGCCTACGTGACCGCCGGGTGCTGGGATGCGATGGAGAAGGACGGTGATGGACTTGAGTTCGTCATGACCGCCCAGGCCCGCGACCAGCGGTTCATCGAGCTCATGGCAATGATCGCCTACTACCACTGCGGAGGGCATCAGCTCGATGTCGAGCACAGCATGCCTATCGGTGAACCGTGGGTGCCGAGCTCGACCTGCGACCACCTGCTGATCAGCCTGCCCTATCTCCACGGACCCGGCCTGGAACACTGTCCGGTTCCCGGGGGCCACGCCCGGATCCTGTGGACCCTGCCTGTGACGACCGCCGAGATCGAGTTCCGCAGGCATCACGGACACGAGGCGTTGGAGCGGCTCTTCGACGAGGCCGAAATCATTCCCACCGATCCCTTCCGGACATCGGTCGCCTGAGTGTCCGCTCTCCGGTAGCTGCAACTCCCGTACGTGGCAGACCCATTGACGCTCCCCCTCCCCTTCACTACCTTCCGAGAGCGCTCTCACCATTCATCTACGGCATGCCCCAGCCACTCCGCCACCTGTACTGCTGCGAAGCGACGTCCGCAGGTCCACGGTGAGGGCAGGGGCGTCGCATTGACGAGGAGGCCCCATGACTCCCGTACGAAGGTCACGAAGGGCGAGGTTTCTCACCGTCGGGCAGTCGGCCGCCGCGGTAGTCCTCGCGCTTCTCGCAGGGCTCGCCCCGCAGTCGGCGTCCGCCGCCGGCGCCGCCGCCAGCGCGACCATCTGCAACAAGTACTGCGACGCCCGTGACCCAGCCCTCTCCCCCGGCGACCGCGTTCCCGTCACCGCGGCCATCTACGGACGGTCGATCGCCCTCCACCTCGACGACGCCGACGCGATGGGGTGGGCGTCCATCGACAACGGCAACCCGGGTGACGAGGTCTGGCTCGACCGGTCCTTCGACGGCGGCCGCTCCTGGGGTTCCGGCAGCAAGCTCGGTGACACCACCGTTCCTTCAGGGCAACGGGGTTGGCGCACGCTCATGTACAACGTCGACGACTGGAACAATCGCGGCGTCGGCGCGCTGCGCGCCTGCGGCAAGGCCGGTGACCGCGCCGAGATCGCCTGCACCCCGTGGGCGCGTGTCACGTGGAACGCCGGCGACCGGCGGACCGCGGCGGCCACCGGTCTGATGACCTTCTACAACAACTCGACCGGCCTGTTCGACACCACCGGTTGGTGGAACTCCGCGAACGCGCTGACCGCCGTCATCGACAACATCCGCGTGTCGGGGATGGGAAGTTACTCGTACGCGATCTCCCGCACGTACGACCTGAACGTGAACACGCGAAACGGGCAGTTCCGCAACGAGTACATCGACGACACCGGCTGGTGGGGGCTCGCGTGGATCGCCGCGTACGACCTGACCGGTGACAGCCGCTACCTGAACACCGCCCGCGCCGACGCCGACCACATGGCCGCCTACTGGGACGGCACCTGCGGCGGCGGAGTGTGGTGGAGTACGGCGAAGACATACAAGAACGCCATCGCCAACTCCCTCTACGTCCAGCTCAGCGCCGCCCTGCACAACCGCATCCCGGGTGACACCGCGTACCTCGACCGGGCCCGTGCCGGCTGGTCCTGGTTCCAGGGCACCGGCATGGTCAACAGCTCGAACCTGGTCAACGACGGCATCGACCCGTCCACCTGCCGCAACAACGGCCAGGCCGTGTGGTCGTACAACCAGGGCGTGCTGCTCGGTGCACTCACCGAGCTGAACCGGGCGACGGGCGACGGGGCACTGCTCACCCGCGCCCGGCAGATCGCCGACGCCGCGACCACGGCCTCCTCCCTGCACACCGCCGACGGAATCCTGCGAGACCCGTGCGAGAGCGGGGACTGCGGCGGCGACGGGCCGTCCTTCAAGGGCGCTCACGTGCGTGGCCTGGGCAAACTCAACGCAGCGCTGCCGGACCATCCGTACACCGCCTATCTGCAACGCCAGATGGACCGTGCCCGCACGAGCGACCGGAACGCCCTCGACCAGTACGGGCTGCGCTGGTCGGGACCCGTCGACAAGGTGGACGCGGCACGTCAGCAGAGCGCCCTCGACCTGCTCAACGCGGCACCGTGAAGCGATGCCGGAACCTGGACGCGTTCGCGCCCGAGTCGACGTCGAGGCTGAGGATGAGGATGGCTAGGGGAACGGGACCATGAGGACTTTCCAACGTCTGTACACCGCCGTTGTCTTCGCCGTGTCCGCGGTCCTGACGGCCGCGGTCTCACTGACCTCCATCGGGCCGGCCCAGGCGAGCCAGACGGCGCTGCGTGCGGCGGACCCGAGTGTGATCCGTGTCGGAAGCACCTACATCTCCGTGCAGTCGACCGGCGCAGGCATCGCCGTCCGGCAGGCCGCGTCGACGGACGCGCTCGCATCGGCGCCCGCCCAGCGGGTCTGGTCGGACACCCGTGGCCGCGGTGAGGTCTGGGCTCCGGAGCTGGTGACGGACGGTGGCCGCTACTACATCTACTTCACGGCCGGTGTCGGAGCGAACCACCGCATGTTCGTCATCAGCTCCGCCTCTCCGAGCAGCGGGTACACGGCCGAGACGCAGCTTTCCCTGCCGGACGACAAATGGGCGATCGACGGGACCATGTTCACCTTCTCCGGGCAGCGCTGGTTCGTCTGGTCGGGATGGGCCGGCGACACCAATGTCGAGCAGAACCTCTACATCGCCCGGATGAGCAATCCCACCACGCCGACCGGTGCGCGGTACATCATCTCGCAGCCGAGGGAGAGCTGGGAGCGGGTGGTCGGCAACCCCTTCATCAACGAGGGTCCGGAAGCCATCAAGGACCCCAACGGCCAGTTGCACATCGTGTATTCGGCCAACGGCAGTTGGAGCGACCAGTACTGCCTGGCCGACCTGCGGCTGCGGTCCGGCGGTGACCCCACGTACGTGTGGGACTGGTACAAGTCGAACGGCTGCCTGTTCGGCTCCAACGCGGCGACAATGATGCGCGGCTGGGACCCCACCCTCTACGTCAACGGTCCAGGACACCACAGTTTCGTCCTGCTCAACGGCGACATCGCCACCAGCCCGCCCGCGGGCCCGACGTTCCCCTTGATGTTCCACGCGGTTGCGAAGGGAACGCCGTACTCGTGGGAGAACCGCTACTGGTACACGGGCAGCTTCTGCTGGTGGGGCGGGGTCACCTACAGCCGGGCCAACGTCCCCGGGCCGAACACCGACACCGGATGGGGCCTGAAGTTCTTCGAGTAACCCTGGGCAACCTCGAATTCAACTGTTTCCGGTTGGAAGAACCCAAGCATCTTCTGGTCGGCGTCCGGCAACGTCAGGAGTTCCTGGATGCGTGCGGACTGCCGACCGGCGGCGCTGGTGCGCGCGAACATCTCGCGTTCGTATTCCTTGACGGCGGTGGGAAAGTCGTCCGGGTGCGCGGCCAGCGCGAGGCCGAGCAGGGCGCCGTCGAGCAGCGCCATGTTGGCGCCCTGTCCCACTGGCGGCATCAGGTGCGCGGCGTCGCCGAGGAGCGTGACGTCCGGCCTCGACGGCCAGGTCAGGCCGACCGGAAGGGTGGTGATCGACCGTGGCAGGACCGTGTCGTCGCAGGCTGCGATCAACGCGGTGAACCGTGAGTCCCAGCCGGTGAACAGCTCAATCAGCCGCGCCCGGGCGGCGGCTGGGTCGCCGAAGGGGATCCCACCGGTCGCGAACCAGTTCTCGGCGGTGTTGTAGAAGCTGAGGTAGACGCGCACGCGGCCGTCGCCGTTGCGCTGCGCCGACAGGGATTGTCCGTCGCCGAGCACCCAGTAGTTGCCGCGCCCGACCATCGCCGCGAGGTCGGGGTGGGTGCGGTCGACGTCGGGAATACCGAGCTCGACGACGTTTTGCCCGGTGTGCGTCGGCCTGGCGTCGGTGAGCAGCGGCCGGACCCGGGAGTCCGCGCCGTCGGCCCCGACCAGCAGGTCATAGGTCGAGCTGCTGCCGTCGGCGAAGTGCAACAGGCCATTGCCGGCGGATTCGAAGGCGTGGCCCCAGCGCACCGTGTGTTCGGGGAGAGAGTCCAGCAGCAGGTTGCGCAGATCGGCGCGGTCGACCTCGGGTCGATCGAGCGGGGCGTCGTCGGGCGTGTCCTCCTGGAGCAGCAGGGTGCCGTCCGGCTGGAGCAGGCGCAGGTCCTGGCCTGCACGACGGGCAATCGCGTGGAACTGGTCGATCAGGCCGGCCTCGCGCATCGCTCGCTGCCCGGTCCCGGAGTGCAGATCGAGCATGCCCCCCTGGCCGCGGGCGCTGCGCGAGGATTCACGTTCGTACACGACGGCGTCGACGCCGTTCACGTGCAGCACACGGGCAAGGGCCAGGCCGCCCAAGCCGGCTCCGACGATGGTGATGGTCATGGTTGCCTCGGTTTCGTCGTGTTGACTCTTCGCGGGACATCAACCTGTGGTGCGCCGGCCTACGGGCGCCTCGCCGGGGCCACTCCCCCGCCGGGCCCGTGGCCTCGGCTGAGACTTCCACCCGCGGCGTGACCGATTCCCGGTGCGCCGGGCGGACGCTGGTCATCCGGGTCACCGGCGGAGCCGGGGCGCGAGCACCGTGCGTACGGCGTTGGCCACCTTGCTCTCGTTGCTTTCGTTGCTCTCGGCGGATCCGTCCTCTTCCTCGGGTTCCGGTTCGAGCACACGCTGGATCTGGAGCAACAGCTGGTTGGTCGACCGCCACAGCGGGACGAACATGCCGGCGACCGGCCCGACGCCCCGGATCGGCCCCTCGGACAGCTCGGTGACCTGCTTGGCGATGGTGACCGTTGACGGGTCCCGGAGGATCACGTGCACCTCGTCGTGGACGAGCCGGATTTCCATCCTGCGCGCGGCTGTTTCCTCCGGGTTCGCGTCCGTGGTCGTCTCCGGATCCAGTTCGTCGATCTTGGCGGCGACCGCGTCCGGGTCGACCCCGAGCTCGCGCAGCACCTTGGCCGCCATGCTGTTCTCCGTCCGCAGCATCGCCTCCAGCAGGTGATGACTGCCGACCGGCGCGCCACCGGCCAGCGCGCTGGCGGTGGAGACGGTGTCCTCGGTGGCAGGTGTGCCGGCCGGCCATGGACCGGCCATGACATCCTGCGGTCCCTCCAGCGCTGCCAGCACCGCGGTGCGGATCTTGCTGATCGGGTCGATCCGCTCGGCGAGCACCTTCGCGCCGACGCCCTCACCTTCCCTGACGAGGGCGAGCAGGATGTGTTCCGTACCGATGTGGTTGTGGTGCAGTTGCTGCGCCTCGCGCAGGGCGAGGTCCAGCGTCTTCTTCGCGCTCGACGCGAAGGGGATATGGCCCTTCAGCTCCCGCGTGCCGGGCTTGGCCACCGCGGCGATATCGGCCTGCGCCGTCTCCTTGTCGTAGCCGAGCTGATGCAGAACTCTCGCCGCCGTGCTGTCCGGTGCGTCGAGCAGTCCCAACAGGATGTGCTCCGTGCCGATGTGGTTGTGCTTGAGCTGCCTCGCCTCCTCCTGAGCCGTGACGACCACCTTGCGGGCTTTCACCGTGAACCTTTCAAATGACATGCTTCCATGCTCTCAACCCTGTCAATACACTGCTATTGATAGGGTTACGGTGTTGAAGGGAGGGTGTGATGGAGACACCGTCGGACTGGGAGGACCGGCTCGCGCGCTGGCAGAGCGAGCTGGAGTTGTTCGAGCGACTGGACGAGACACCCTGGGTCACGCTGGCCAAGGCAGAAGCCGAGACGGGCGTTTCCCGCTCGGCCCTGCGGTCCTGGTACCGCAACGGCGAGATCCGGTCCCGGCTGGTGGACGGCCCCAACGGGCCGCAGCGCCTGGTCCAGTTGGACGCGGTGATCGAACGTGCCGCCGCGTCACCACGCATTCAGCGCAGGGCGGAGCGAGAAGTCAGCCTGGAAGCCCAAGTCACCTTGCTTCGACACCGGGTCGACCAGCTTGAGCTGCGGCTGGCCGCGCTGGAACAGAAGTGACCGGCGCGAGCAACACCGTGTGATCCCCAGCCCATTGTGCCGGACCGCTCTCGTCCGTCCTGAAGTCGGTTGCTGAATAGGAGAGTTGACGGAACGGTTGCAGCCCAGTTGGCCGTGCCTTCCGGCCCGCCATCCCCGCGTCGGCCGTCCGACTTCGCCTTGACTGGTTCAGACCAATGCGGTTGAGTGTGCCCCACACCCCCCCACCACGGTCGGCCCCGCGCCCCATCCGGTTCCGACGGAACGCGCACAAGGCTCGCTCCGTCTGCCGGCGCCGGGTACGACCTTTCTCCGTCAAGGAGTTGATTCCGTGTCGAGGCGTCGTATCTCCGCGGTCATGACCGCGCTCGCCCTCTCCGCCGCCGTTCCGGTGCTGGTGCCGACCAGCAGCGCGTCCGCCGCCACCTGTTCGAGCTACCCGAACTGGGCGGCCGGCAGGGCGTACTTCACCGGTGACATCGTCCGCTACACGGACGGCAAGGCGTACATCGCTGAACACGACAACCCGGGCTACGACCCGGTCATCAGCACCTGGTACTGGCAGCCGTACAACTGCGACAGCGGCAGCGGCACGCCTGTCGGCAACTTCGTCGTCTCCGAAGCCCAGTTCAACCAGATGTTCCCGAACCGCAACGGCTTCTACACCTACAGCGGCCTGACCGCCGCGCTCAGCGCCTACCCCGGCTTCGCCAACACCGGCGGCGACGAGACCAAGAAGCAGGAGGCGGCCGCCTTCCTCGCCAACGTCAGCCACGAGACGGGCGGCCTGGTCTACGTCGTCGAGCAGAACACCGCCAACTACCCCCACTACTGCGACTGGAGCCAGCCGTACGGCTGCCCGGCCGGCCAGTCGGCCTACTACGGGCGCGGCCCCATCCAGCTCAGCTGGAACTTCAACTACAAGGCCGCCGGCGACGCGCTCGGCATCGACCTGCTCAACAACCCGTCGCTGGTGCAGACCGACTCCGCCGTGGCGTGGAAGACGGGTCTCTGGTACTGGAACACCCAGTCCGGCCCCGGCAGCATGACCGCGCACAACGCCATGGTCAACGGTGCGGGCTTCGGCCAGACGATCCGTTCCATCAACGGTTCCCTCGAGTGCGACGGAAGGAACCCCGCCCAGGTGCAGAGCCGTGTGACCACGTACCAGCAGTTCACGCAGATTCTGGGCGTGTCGGCGGGCGCCAACCTGTACTGCTGACCCGGTCCCGGTGTGCGTGATTCGTCCCCGGGACCTCGGAACGGGGGCGTCGCGCACCGACACCTGGACAACCGGTTGACGCGATCGGGGGCCGCATCGGCTTCGGCGTGATGCGGCCCCCACCTGTGACACCCCTGTGACGGGAGCTGTGAACTCCATCGCACAGGCACGGTTCTTGTCCTGATGAGATGGACCGCATGGGCCTTCACCTCGACAACTGCGGGACGCACCCCTACTCCGTCGAGAGCTATCCGCTGCTGGAACTGCTGGACGACGACCGCGAGCCCGTCGACGGCGTCGAGATCCTCGACGGCGGTGGCCGGATCACCACCGGCGCCGGGCCCGACGAACAGCCCCGGCCTGTCACGCTCCAGCCCGGGGAGTCGGCCACCGCCGGCCTGGTCTGGCGCAACACCACCGAGTTCGGCACGCCGGTCAACGTGCCCTATGTGCGGGTCCGCGCGAAGGAGGGCGCCGCCCCGGTGACGGTGACCCCGCACCTCGACCTCGGAACCACCGGGAAGCTCGGGGTCAGACCGTGGGAGAAAGCTGAACGCTAGTACGTCAAGGGGCTCCGGGCGTCTGCGCCTTGCCAGGAGCCCCGCGGAACCTTGACTGTATTGGTCCAGTCCAATAGCGTCACCCTCGCACAGAACCCCACATGAAACAACACCCCCCATCCCGTCACATTGTTGACGGACCATCACCCCTCCGGGAGGGCCCCTGTGGTTTCCCGACGTTCCTTCCTGGCCGCTGCCGGCGCCGTCACCGGTGCGGCCGCGCTCGGCCCGCTCTCGCCGGTCTCGCGGATGGTTTCCACCGCGGCGGCAGCGGGAGTCTCGCTCCCCGTGAAACTGGCGAACAACTCCGGCCACGACACCGTCTACGCCTACATATCCGGCACCGACAGCAGCGGCTGGCCGGTCTTCGTCTCGGCGAACGGCGCCCTGAACAGGCTGCCCAACCCGTCGTCCCCGGTGACCCCCATCGCCGACTACTCCATCGCGCTGGGCGCCTCCGGTTCGGCCGCCAAGACCGTCACCCTGACCGACTACATCATCGGCGGCCGTGTCTGGTTCTCGGTCGGGCAGAAACTCCAGTTCTTCGTCAACCCGGGCGCCGTGCCCGGCGTGGTGCAGCCCGCCCTGGTCAGCTCCGACCCCAACTGGGCGACCAACTGGACGTTCTGCGAGTTCACCTTCAACAGCGCCAATCTCTACGCCAACATCTCCTACGTCGACATGGTCGCGCTGCCGATCTCGATGGCCAGCACCGGCCGCGGGGGCACCCAGTCGGTCAGTCCGCTGCCCTCCGGCGCCCTGGCCTCCATCGCCTCCGGCCTGCGGACCCAGCACGCCTCGGACGGAGCTCCCTGGGACAGGCTCGTGGTCACCGACTCCTCCGGCGCGGTGCTGCGCGTCATGTCGCCCTCGCACTCGCCGGTGGACTTCGGCAACTACTGGAACGACTACCTGAACCGGGTCTGGAGCCACTACGCCTCCACCCCGCTGACCATCAACGGCCAGGGCGGCATCGGTTCCTACACCGGCACCGTCTCCGGCAACGCCATCGTCTTCTCCGGTCTCAACACCAACGGCGTGGCGTTCACCAAGCCGAGCGCCGTCGACATCTTCGGCTGCGCGTCAGGTCCCCTCTACAACTCCGGGTCGGACGCGCGCGGGGCGATCGCCGCCCGGCTCGCCGCCGCGCTCAACCGCAGCTCGCTCCTGGTCCCGGGCGGGAACAACCAGCCCGACGGGGTGTCACCCTCGCAGTACTACCAGGACTCGATCACCAACCACTACGCACGGCTCGTCCACAAGTACGCCAGCATCGGCTACGCCTTCCCCTACGACGACGTCGGCCCCACCGGCTCGGCGCCCGTCGACGGGCACATCCAGGACGGGGCGCCCACCTCGTGGACGATCACCCTGGGCGCGGGCGGCTCCGGTGGAGGATCGGGAGGCGGCTCGGGCGCCATCAGCGCCTACAGCACCATCCAGGCCGAGTCCTACTCGGCGCAGAGCGGGACCACCACCGAGAGCTGTTCCGACGTCGGCGGCGGCAGCGACGTGGGCTACATCTCGAACGGCGACTGGCTGAAGTACTCCTCCGTCGACTTCGGTTCGGCCTCCCCGAACCAGTTCAAGGCCCGGCTGGCGTCAGGCGCGGACCCGGGTGTCAGCGGTGCCATCCAGGTGCGGCTCGACAGCATCAGCGGCACGAAGATCGCCGAGATCGACTTCGCCAACAACGGCGGCTGGCAGAACTGGCAGACCGTTCCCGCGAACATCGTCGCCTCCGCCACTGGAGTCCACGACGTCTACCTGGTCTTCTCCGGCAGCAGTTCGGACTTCGTCAACATCAACTGGTTCACCTTCACCAGCTGACCTCGGACTGCGGTGCAACCGCCCCCACCAGTGCGGTTGCACCGCTGTCGGGTCAGGACGTCGCCCCTTCGCCCCAGCGCCGTGTGAGGGTGCTGAGGGTGTTGGCGGCCACGATGGCACCGATGCTCGTCCATCCCGTCCAGCCCAGGTTCTGGCCGAGACCGATCCTGCCGACGAGGGCGGCCAGGAGAGGGTTGACGCTCATGAAGAGCCCGAACGCCTGGGCGGGTACGCGGCGCAGAGTGAACAGGTCGGCGAGGTAGGGCACCGCCGAGGACAGTACGCCGGCCACGACGGCGCAGCCGACGGCCGTGGCGGTCGGCGGCCGGTGCAGGACGAGGACGACGCCGACGGGCAGGAACATCAGAGCGGAGATCCCGGTCGCGGTGGCGGAGCCCTGCATGCCCGGGATACGGCGGCCGACGGTGCGGTTGAGAAGGATGTACGACGCCCAGCAGCACGCGGCGAGCAGGCCCAGCCCCATTCCCACGTAGTCGGCCGAAGGCCGGGGGCGCATCAGGGTGACGACGCCCGTCGCGGCGATCACCGCACAGGCCGCGTCGACGCGTCGGCGTGCGGCGGCCAACGCGATGGTGAGCGGGCCGACGAACTCCAGCGTGACGGCCAGGCCGAGGCCGATGCGATCGATGGCCGTGTAGAGGGACAGGTTCATGGTCCCGAACACCACGGCCAGCCCCAGCACCGGCCACCACTGGGCCCGGGTGAAGTCCCGTGGGCGCGGTCGGCCGACGGCGAAGAGGACGATCGCGGCGACGTACTGGCGGACCGCGACGACGCCCAGCGGGCCGAGGACGGGGAAGGCATGGGAGCCGATCGCGGCACCGATCTGGTTCGACAGGCCACTGCCGGCCATCGTGACCACCCCGGCCAGCCGCCCTCCGGACGGCGCGGGGGCCGAGGGGCCGGTCGAGGCAGCGGATGGCGGGGACCCCGTGACGGGTGCGTTACGCATGACCCGATGGTGCGGCTCGGCGGTGCGTGCGCAAAATGCGTTCGCGGCGGGATCCATACAGTTGAGTCATGGATGTGGAGCTGCGACAGTTGCGCTGTCTCGTGGCCATCGTGGAGGAGGGCACCTTCACGGACGCCGCCGTGGTCCTGGGCGTCTCGCAGGCGGCGGTCTCCAGGACGCTGGCCTCGCTCGAACGCGCCCTGGGTGTGAGGCTGCTGCGGCGCACCTCGCGCGAGGTGGCCCCGACCGCGGCCGGGCTGCGGGTGGTCGCCCAGGCCCGGCGGGTGCTCGGTGGAGTGGAGGACCTGGTACGGGAGGCCACATCGGGCCGCAACACCCTGCGGATCGGCTACGCGTGGTCGGCGGTCGGCCGCCACACCCCCGCCTTCCAGCGTCGCTGGGCACAGACGCACCCCGACTCGGAGCTGCGCCTGATCCGCGTCAACTCCGCGACCGCCGGCCTGGCGGAGGGAGCCTGCGACCTCTCCGTCGTACGCAATCCCCTGGACGACCGCCGGTTCGACGGGGCCATCGTCGGCCTGGAACGGCGCCTGTGCGCCCTGTCCGCCCAGGACCCACTGGCCGCACACCGGTCGCTGCGCCTCGCCGACCTCAGCGAGCGCACCCTGCTGATCGACCGGCGGACCGGCACCACCACCCCCGAGCTGTGGCCGCCGGGCTCCCGCCCTGCCACGGAGGAAACCGGCGACATCGACGACTGGCTGACCGTGATCTCCAGTGGCGGCGGCATCGGCATGACGGCGGAGTCCACCGCGCGCCAGTACACCCGGCCCGGCATCGTCTACCGGCCGGTCCGCGACGCGGAACCCATCGCCGTACGCCTCACCTGGTGGCGGGACGAGCCGCATCCGGCGACCCAGGCGGCGGTCGAACTGCTCACCGCCCTCTACCGGGGCGACTGACCCGACGGGACCTTTGTGCCACGGCACCGACTCCAGGCCCAGCCCTCAAAGACGTCGTGCCCGCCGGCGCCTGGTTCACCGTCGACAGCCGCTTCAACCCCGAAGAGGGTGCGTGTTCGTCGCGCGATGTGCCGTGTTGCCCGGCGCCCGCACGGGGCGGGTGCCGGGCAGCCGTTGGGTCATCCCTTCTTCGAGACGCCCAGCGGGAAGGTGGGGGTGCCGATGTTGGTCAGTGTGGTGGTGTTCGCCTTCAGATAGGTGTCCAGGTACGGCGAACGGTCGCCCTGGGTCGGTGCGTCGAACCGGGGGTCCTGCACCTCGAGGGAGAGCCGGGCGTCGGAGACCTTGATCGTGTTGCCCGAGGGGACGCTCTGCCAGCCGTTCGAGGTGATGGTCCCGAGCTGGACGCCCAGTTGGTGCCCTGGCTGGAAGGTCCAGTCCGTGGCCTTCAGGGCGAAGGAGGTTGATCCGCTGTCCTTCAGCAGGGCGACGTTCTCGTTGAACATGGTCGCCTTGCCGTCCGGGGCGATGTCCCACAGTCGTGCCCAGACGTTGCCCTGGCCCCTGGTCTTCAGCGTGATCTGCGGACTGCCCGTGATCCGTACCTGCTCGGCGGCGGGTGCGGACCAGGTCCAGTAGCTGTTGGCGGGTGTGTCGGCGCTGAGTGCGCTCGGCTGGTCGGTCGTCAGTGAGCCGGCCTCCGCGGCGTACTCGATGTCCCAGCCCCGCGGCTGCTGCTGCGGCGCCGTCGGCAGGGCGGTCTTCTGTGCCTTGCCGCCGTCGTCGACGTACTGTCCGGGTGCCAGCCGTACCTTGTAAGCGTCGTGGGGCATCGGCCAGGTCGGCTGGGCGCGCCACTGGCCGAGGCTGTCCTCAAGGGAGAACGCGGGGTCGGTCACCCGTGGCTCGATGCCGCGGAGGTACTGGTCGTAGAACCGCATGACCTCGTCGAACCAGCCTGCCCGTCCCATCTTGAGCTGGCCCTTCGTGTTGGTCTCGTTGCCGCGTACGTGTTCCCACTGGCCGAGCCAACCACGTTGCGGGCCATGGTGGTTGGCCAGGTACTTCTGCATCTCCTCGGGCTTGGTGTTGTCCTCGATGAAGCCCGAGGTGACGAACAGCGGCGTCTGGGATCCGGCGGCGCGGGAGGCGAAGTCACGGGCTCGCCAGAACGGGGACTTCGGGTCGGGGTTCTGCGTGTTGGTGAGGTTGTCGCTCTCGCACTCGGGGTGATTCTTCTCGTATCCGGCGTTCGCCTTGTAGTGGTCGCTGTCGTCGGCCAGCGGCGCCATCGTCGCGATCGAGTAGTAACTTCGCGGGGTGCTGGTCACGTTGGAACGTGGTACCCCGTTGCTGTACAGGTAGTTGTACCTGTTCCACGTCGGTTCTTGGGAGACGATCGCCCGCAGGGGCTTGAGTTTGAGGGTGTTGGCCGCCAGGCCGGTGTTGGCGTCGTAGGACTTGCCGTACATGCCGACCTTCCCGGTCGACCACGGTTGGCTCGCCGCCCATTCGACGGCTGCCTTGATGTCGGCCTGCTCGCCGGGGCCGAGGAAGTCCAGGCAGCCGGTGCTGCCGCCGAAGCCTCGCAGGTCGACCATCACGAAGGTGTATCCGCGCTCCATGAGCCGGGCGCCGTCGATGAAGTCCTGGAAGCGTGCCGAGGGGCCGGCCTTGTCCCAGCCCGCGGGGGCGGTCTCTCCCGCGTGGGAGAAGTAGGGACCCACCGAGAGGATCACCGGTGTCTTCGCGTTCGTGGGCAGGCCTGCCGGGCGCAGCACGTCGGCGTGCAGTTCGACTCCGCTGCCGTCCGAGGAGGGGAAGTAGTGCTGCGTCCAGAGCGCGCCCCGCGGGACGCGGTCGTTGTCCTCGTGGGTGACGGGGTCGTTGGCTGTGGCCTGCGGCCGGGTCTGTGCTGCGGTGGCGGACGCGGGTCTCGTGTCAGGTGCCGCGATGGCGGGTGTGGCGAGTGTGCCGGTCAGTGCGAGGACGGTGAGGGCGGCTGAGGCGGCCCAGGGGGCCGTGCGACGTCTTTTCACTTGCTCCTCCCGGAGTTGTGGGTACGGGGCGGTGCAGGTGGTGCTGTCGGGCAGCGGCCCCGGGCCCGCCGTCGGCGGGGCGACGACGGGCGGCGGCGCGCGGGCGGAATCTGGATCCGGGTCCCTCGTGCGCGCCGGGGCCGACGGCGTGGCAGCCTATGATCGTCATTGACACGCGTCAACAGGGCGGTGGGAGCGTGGTGTTGCTCCGCTCCGAAGCTGTCACCCGGCCGTGGCGTCGGGAACGAGGGGCTGATCCGGGCTGGTGGGCGATGGGCGCCGCCGCGGAAGCATCATGGCCGTGGTCACCGCGGTGGCCAGGATGAGCACGGCGGCGAGGCAGAAGGCGTTGCGGGCGCCGGTGAGCGCGGGAGTGCCTTCACAGTCCCGTCCGCCCGGCGCTGTGCGTGCACGGCTTCCTAGGGCACTCCGGGAGGGACGGCCTCCGCGGTACCGCGCCGCGCCACGAACACGAACTCCCTGCCCGGCCGGTCGGGTGCGTCGCGTACCTCCTCGACGACGAAGCCGTGAGCGTCCAAGTCCCGCTCGATCTCCATACGTTCACGGAAGCGGAGTGTCGATTCCGAGGTCAGTACGTCCCCGTCCGCGGCGAACACGTGCGTACCCCGGAAGCTCACCAGCGGCAGGCTCACGTCCGTCAGCTCGGCCCAGGTCTCGACGTGGCCGACGCCCGGGATGTCCGTCATGCGGTACGTGGTCTCGCGCGTCCACTCCGCCCACTCCTCCCACTCGCGCCACGCCGGATCGCGCGTCTCGAAGACAAGCCGTCCGCCGGGCCGCAGCGCCCCGTACGCGCCGCGCAGCGTCCTACGCCACGCCTGCGGATCGTCGATCGCCTGGGCGACGTTCCCGGTCATCGTCACCAGGTCGATCTGCATGGGTGGCAGGTCCCCCGCGTCGCCGTCGAGCCAGCGCACCCGCTCCGCACCCGGCTTGCCGCGCGCGACGTCGACGGACGCCCGCGCGGGGTCGATCCCGGTGACCGTGATCCCGCGCGCGGCGAGCAGCAGCGCGAACACGCCCGTACCGCACCCGATGTCCAGCACGGACCGCGCGCCGAACTCCTCCGTCATCGCGAGATACGCGTCGAGATCGCTGCGGTCCGGATCGAGTGGGTCGTAGATGGCGGCGAGACGTGGATGCCCGAAAGCTGCGTCAACCATGGAGGCGAACGTATGTAGCCCCGAGCCCGCGCGGCCACTGCTTTCTCGGGTTGACCTCGGCCAGGCCGCTTGAGTCGTCTTCGAATGTCACGCCCACATCAGGAGCGAGGCGAGAGCGACGGCCGCTTGGCAGGACTCGGCGGTCTTGTCGTAGCGGGTCACGATGCCACGCCACTGCTTGAGGCGTTGAAGCACCGTTCCACGACGTTGCGCTGCTTGTGGAGCTGCTTGTCGAAGCGGGGCGGGCGTCCGCCTCGGATGCCGCGGCGGGCCCGGTTGCGCTTCTGGTACGGCCCGCTCGGGAATGGTGTGGGCGATGCCGCGCCGCCGCAGCCAGGTGCGTATCGCGCGGGAGCTGCAGCCTTTGTCGCCCAGCACGTGAGCGGGTCGCAGCCGGGGCCGTCCCGGCCCGAGGCGGGGAACCCGGATCACCTCCATCACGGCGGTGAACTGCGTGCAGTCGTTCGTGTTGCCGCCCGTCACAACGAAGCCGAGCGGGCGCCCCGGGGCATCGCAAGACAGGTGGATCTTGCTGGTCAGGCCGCCTCCGGAGCGTCCGAGTGCGGGGATGCGGAGCCTCCTTTTCGGGCTCCGACGGCATGCTGGTGCGCGCGTACGGCGGTGGAGTCGACCGACGCCAGCCAGTCGATCTCGACCGCCGCGTCCGTCCGGGCCTGGGCGGCCCGGAGCATCCGCTCGAAGGTGCCGTCCAGGGCCCACCGGGGAAAGCGGGTGTGCAGCGTGTGCCAGGAGCCGTACTGCTCCGGCACGTCCCGCCGGGCCGTGCCCGTCCGAAACTTTGCCGGCCCGACCGGTCTTCGCAGTGTCCGGGTCAGTGGGTGGTCGGGGCTGCCTGTGTGGGGGTGAGTCCGTGCGGGCCCGCCGTGTCGAATGCCTGCCGGTCGAGTGTCGGGCCGGTGAGCGGTACCTCGATCTCGACGACGGGCTGTTCCGGGGCGCCGACTTGGGGCACCGTGCCGGATGCGGTGCCCGTGGTGGCCGCGACCACCGCGGCAGGGGCGCCGCCCCGGCGCCGGACCGTACCCGGGACGAGCGGCCGGCCGCCGGTGTGCAGGGCGACCGCCGTCAGCGGCAGCGCCAGCAGGAGCAGCCCTGCGCCCAGGACCAGGCCCATCACCGGGTAGCCCGCGCTCGCGGACAGCAGGCTTCCGGTGAGCGGACCGCACGCGGTGCCCAGCGAGGACGCGGATCCGGCCAGCACTGCCCAGCGGCCACGCGCATCGAGTGAGGCCGCCAGTCCGATGAGGTAGGACAGGACGATCGGGTAGACGGTGTTCCAGGCGATCTCGCCGGTCGCGAACGACGGCAGGTCGTCGGCCGAGGCGCTGACCGCGATACAGCAGGCGATCAGCGCGGTGCCCGCCCCGATCGGCAGTGCCCGCCCGAGCCGCGCGCCGAGCGCGCTCGCGCCGATGACGCCCAGCAGTCCGGCGCCCAGAGCCGCCGCGAAGACCGCGCCGACGGTGACCTCGGTCAGTCCTGCCTGGTGCAGGCCGATTCGGCTGCTCACGCCCCACAGTGAGTTCTGCGCCATGGACCAGAACAGCATCGAGCCCGCGAGGACGAGCCCGGCGCGGCGGTAGGGAAGCGGGCCGCGCGGCCCCGCCGTGTGACCGGGCGCTGCGGCGCCGGCGAGCCGGCCTGTCGCGGGCCACACCAGCAGAGCGGTCAGCGCGATCGCGGCGAACGGCAGCCCGTGTCCGGAACCGAGGTGAGGAATCGTCAGGTAGACGGCGCCGGCGAGTGCGGAGACGCTGAGCAGTCCGAAGGTCGAGGTGCGGTGCGGGTCGCGCTGGGCCGCGATGCCCGACGCGGCGACGGTGGTGGCCGTGCCGGAGCCGAAGCCGCCCGCCATCGCCCCGGCGACCACCACCGGCACGCTGTCCGACAGGGCCGCGCAGCCGTAGCCAAGGATCGCGAGCAGCAGGCCGGTCCGGGCCAGGCGCTGTGGCCCGAACCGCTCGACGCGGGCCGCGAGCGCGAAGCCCGCGGCGGCCGAACTCAGCAGCAGGGCACTGCCGACAAGCCCTGCCTGCGCGGGTCCGAGACCGAGCCGGTCGCCAAGGCGGCCGACGACGGTGGGCAGGAGATAGGGCGCGAGATAGCCCGCCGTGAAGAGAGCGACGAGGGGCCAGGAGGAACCACGCGAGTGCGCGGGCGCGGGGGAGGACACGGGCGTTCCCAGGGCATACGGAAGCGGCAAGGTGGGGGGTGAAGAAGGGAGGGGGCGACCGTCGACGGACAGGAACGCGGGGCAATTTGTATCAAGTGCGGGTATGCGCAAGAAAGCCAGGGTGACGTGATCTACATCACATTGCGTTTGGGGTGAGGGGTTCCGGGCAGAAGTGACGCCCCGTTTGGCTTGAGGGGATGCGTTTGCGCAGGTCAGCGACGGTTCGGCGGCGAGGCGCGAGACGCGGCTGGCGGCCGCCGGATGACGAATGGCCAGTGGCGCCGGGGGTGGGCAGAGCGATGGAGCAGGTCGGCAATCGCTCCGCTGCCACCGCGGAATGAGGCCGCCTGCCACGGCGCAAGGACCTGCGTCCTCCCGCGACACATCTGCCCGGGTCTCGCGGAAACGGCAGACCGATGGGGTCACCTGGTCTGCCGTGGGCCGCGTCCAGCAGGTCGAGGGTATGAGCTTCTGGTGAAGTTCGCCGGAGCGTCAGCTCCCGGCCTCGTCGCGGCGGCAGTACAGGAAGAGGTGAGGCTCGGGCCCGGCGTCGGGGTGGTCAGGGGTGAAGGCCGTGCTGTGCCGGGACAGCACCGTCAGCCCGGCCGCCTCCACCATGCCTGTGACGTCCTCCTCCGCGAAGCTCGTCGCCCGGACCGGTCGGCCCATGAAGGCCACCTCGACGTCTTCCACGTCCGCGGGCACGGTGGCCAGCACCAGATGCCCGCCGGGCCTCAGGGCCTGGGCCAGCCGCCGTGTCAGGGCCGACTGCTCGGCGCGGGTCATCTGGAGCAGCGAGAAGAACACGCACACGCCGTCGAACGAGTCCGCCTCGAGCGGGAGCTCACGGATGTCCTCGCAGCGGAACTCGGCCTCCGGGACCTGCCGGGCGGCCAGTTCGACCATGACGGGAGAGACGTCGACGCCCAGCACCGAGTGCCCCGCCGCGATGAGCGCGGCCGCGGTGGGCCGCCCGGTGCCGCTGCCCACGTCCAGTGTCCGCGCGGCGGGCGGCAGCCGCTCGATCAGCCACTCCAACGCGAACAGGTGGGCGGGGGCGTGGGCGAACGCCTTCTCGTAGGTGGGGCCCAGCGCGTCGAACAGCGCGGCGGCGGGTGCCGGCCGGTCTTCGTGCCTCACGTCGGTGTCCCTCCGCTCGCCGGGCCTGCATCGTCGCACCCGCCGGATGGCTGCCACAACAGCACCTCCTTGCGAGCCCCGGCCGGGCCGGGCGCGGAAGGAAACTGTCCTCTGCGATGGCCACGCCCGCGCCTGGCAATCCCCCGCAGGAGGTACCGGAACCCACACGAGTGATCGAACACAGCATCACAGCCCGCCAACCTCCGCCACACACGGAGAGGCTCGCATATTCGAAATCAGGTTCTAGATTTCGCCCTCGCGCACCCGTGACGGCTACAGGAAGCCCGCCGTTATCCGATCACCTGTCCGCATCCCGCCTCGAGGAGCACCCATGCATCCCGTACGCCGCCCCGCGCTCGTCCATCCTGCGTTCGAGAACGCCGCTGCCCCCTCGGACACCACCGACCGCCCCGCCACCGACGCCGTGTTCCTCGCCGACGGGGTACGAACGGATACGAGGTACCTGGCATGACGGACTCCACACACCTCCCGGGGCCCCTCGCCTCCCGGATGGAAACGGTCCTGGCCCCCCTCACGGCCGTACGGCAGCCGCTGGAGAAACCGCCGGTCTGCCACCCCTGCACCGTCGCCATCTTCCACACGCTCACACATGGTCCGTCGTACCGGGCCCTGGACTGGCCCACTTCGGGAGGCGCCCGGTGAAGAGGTTCTTCGGACCGGTGAAGATGGCGGAACCCCGGGTCTCCGACGCCGAACAGGAACTGTTCGGCGGGCCGCTGCGCTACGACATGGGCTGGTCCCACCACGAGCACGCCGGACTGGACCTGACCATGATGTCCGCGCTGCGCTCCATGCCGGCCCTCGTCGGCGCCACCTTACGCATGGCGTGGAGCGCCGACCGGCGGGCGCTGTTCGCCGTGGCGGTCAGCGAGATCGGCCAGGGCATCACCTCGGCCGCCGGACTGCTCGCCATCAACGCCGTCATGCACGCCCTGCTCGCCGGAAATGGCGACGCCGCCCAGCGGCTGCACGCGCTGCTGCCCGGTCTGCTGACCGTCGCCGCCATCGGTGTGGTCAACTCCGCCCTCTCCGCGTGGTCGACCTCTCGCGCCGGGCGCCTGGAGCCGATGGTCGAGCGGATCGCCACCACGCAGTACCTGGCCGCCGCCGCGAGTGTCGAGTTGGAAGCCATCGACGACCCCGACTTCCGCCGGCTCGTCGACGTCGCCCAGTACGGTCCAGGCTCTGCCCGCCACATGATCGGCGCATGCGTCGCCGCACTGAACGGCCTCATCTCCCTGGTCACCACCGCCGGCGTCCTCACCGTCCTCCACCCGGTCCTCCTGCCCATGCTGATCCTCATCGCCGCCCCGCGCGGCTGGGGCGCCATGCGCGTGGCCCAGGAACGGTACGTGTCGGTGATGAGCTGGATCGAGCATGTGCGAGCCAGCCGCCTCATCGGCAACCTGCTCACCGAGCGCAGCGCCGCCCAGGAGGTCCGCCTTCACGGCGTGGGCGCCTTCCTCCTGAGCCGTTACCAGCGCATGGCCGAGAGCGCCGAGGCCGAACAGGAACGCCTCGCCTCCAGCAAGGCCGTGACCGAATGGGTCGCCTCAGCGCTGTCCGGACTGGCCATGGCCGCGACATACGGGGCCATGTTCTGGCTGATCATGACCGGGCACATGAGCCTCGCCATCGCCGGCACCGCGGTGATCGCAGTGCGGACCGGGTCGGCGAGCCTGGGCGCGCTGGTGATGAACATCAACCAGCTTCACGAGGAGTCCCTCTACCTCCGCGACCACGGCCGGTTCCTGACCCAGGCCGCGCAGCGCACCATTCCCGCAGGCGGCGACGGGGTGCCTGAGCGGGTCAAGGAGATCGTCCTGGACCAGGTCACCTACCGCTACCCCGACCGTGACACGGCCGCCCTTGAACAGGTGTCGTTGACCCTGCCGATGGGGTCGGTCACCGCCGTGGTCGGTGAGAACGGCTCCGGCAAGAGCACGCTGATGAAAATCCTGTCGGGCATGCTGCTCCCCCAGTCCGGCACGCTCCGCTGGGGCGAGGCGGACCTCACCGGTCTCGACCGCTCCCAGGTCTTCGAGCGCGTCTCCCTGCTCAGCCAGGATTTCCAGCGCTGGCCGGTGACCGCCGCGATGAACATCCGCCTCGGCCGCCCCGCCCACCCCGCCACATCGCAGGACCTGCAGCCGTCGGTCGACTACGCCGGCGCCGCCCCGGTCATCGCCAAACTTCCCGACGGTCTGCGCAGCCTGCTGGCCCGCATGTTCCGCGGCGCCATCGAACTCTCCGGCGGCGAGTGGCAGAAAGTGGGCCTGGCCCGCACCCACTGGCGTAGTTCGACATCGCAGGCGGACAGCGTCCTCATCGTGGACGAGCCCACGTCCGCGCTCGATCCCGAGGCCGAGATCGAAGCGTTCGACCGCATCCGGCGCCTCGCCGCCCCGAACCGGGCCGTCGTCCTGGTCACCCACCGCATGTCCGGTGTCCGCCACGCCGACCACATCTACGTCCTCAACGCGGGACGCCTCGCCGAACACGGCACACACGACGAACTCATCGCCGCACGCGGGCGGTACGCCGCCATGTTCGACGCCCAGGCCGCCCAGTACGCGCCCACCGCCAGCATCCCGAAACCCGCCGCGCCCACCGTCCCGGACCCCGCATGAGCCGCTCGACCGAAAGGCCCACCGTGACGACACCCACCGCAGCCGCAGCATCATCGGCGCCCCCCCTCGTCCTCATCCGTGACGGAGGTGTCCGGTCGTACGCGAACCGAAGAGCCCCGCTGCACTGCCGTCCCCAGCCCCGCTATCGAGAAGGGTGCCTCCGCACATGTTCACCACGCAGGATGAATGGGACCGCGGCTACGCCGAAGGGCGCCGCTACCGGCTGCTCACCGACGCCGAACGCTCGCTGCTCGCCACACATCTGCCGGCCGCTGCCGGGAGACGTGCTCTCGATGTCGGGTGCGGGACCGGCGAACTCGCCGCACACCTGTCGTCAGCCGGGTACACCGTTGACGCCGTCGACTGGTCCGAGACCGCGCTCGCCGAGGCCGGCACCCGCTACCGCGAGGCCGCTCGCTGGCTCCGTCTCGACGTCGAGGAAGACGACGGGTCATCGCTGCATGCCAACGGCTACGACCTGATCACCCTTCGATTCGTCGCTCCCTTCCTCACGTCCCGCGACCGCACCCTGGACGCGCTGGGCCGGCGGCTGCGGCCGGGCGGCGCCCTCGTGCTCATCACCCCGCTCGCCGCCGAAACTCCCGCCGAACGACGCGCCATCGCCCTCGACGAAGGCGCGCTCGCACGACTGCAGAACCAGTGGACGGCGGCGGAGCGCCACGACACCGACGGGCTGGTCTTCCTCATCCTGCGTGGGCCACGCCAGGACAACGGGGAAGGCGACGCCTCCCGACGTCGGCATCACTTTCCCTGAAAAGGTGGGTTTCATCTTCGCTGGAGGCAGGCTCAGCACGAAGCAGCTCCGCCAGATCTGCACGGAACACAGCTGCTGAAGGAGCGAGAGCTGGCTGCCCGGAAGCGGGGCGAGGCCCTGGCGTCACCAGTGCGACTGTCACCTGCCCGGGCACTGGCTGGGGTGCCGGCGAATACCGGCTCTGGCCCTGACAGGGTTGGGCCGTCGCGAGCCACCTGAGGGGCGGGTACGGCCTGCTGTACCGGGAGTTGGGGTGCGTACCGCAGTGATCGGTCGTGGTCTGCCTGGTGTGCTGGGGAGCGTCATCCCGAGCGTCATCCCCCGCAGCCCGAGAGGTCACTGCTGTGAGCCATCAGGTATCTGTCGACGTCGTTCGTCCTCCGTCGGACGCTGGTCCGCGGGGGCGCGTGCGCTTGCGAGGCCGTATCCGGCGCCGTCCGCTGGTCTGGTTCTTCTCTCTCGCCTTCCTGATGAGTTGGATGGCGTGGACGCCGTACGTGCTGTCCGACAGCGGCCTGGGTGTCCTCGGTTTCAGTTTTCCGGTCGTGCTCGGCACCACGCAGCTCGTGGGTGTTCTTCCCGGTGCCTACCTCGGCCCGATCGTGTCGGCTCTGGTGGTGACGGCGGTCGCCGGGGGTCGTCCGGGGCTACGGTCCTGGGTCGGGCGGATCACGAAGTGGCGGGTCGGCTGGCGTTGGTACGCGGGCATCGTCGTCGCGGTGCCTGCCGTACTCACCCTGGCCACCACCGTACTGTCCAGTCGGCTCCCGGTACTGCCGGCCGCCACGGTGCTGCTCGCGCTCCTGCCCGGACTGATCCTGCAGATGGTCACCACAGGACTCGCCGAGGAACCGGGCTGGCGCGACTTCGCCATGCCCCGGCTGCAGCACAAGTACGGCCCCTTCCTCGGCACGCTCGTTCTCGGCCCGTTGTGGGGCGTCTGGCACCTGCCGCTCTTCCTCACCGAGTGGGGCGGATGGCCGGACGTGCACTGGAGCGCGCCGGTGGAGTTCATCGCCGCCACGACCGCGTTCAGTTTCGTCATGACCTGGGTGTTCAACCACACCGGGCAGAGCCTGCTGCCGGCCATGCTGCTGCACACCAGCGTCAACAACTTCTTCTCCTTCGGCTGGTCCGACGTGTTCCCGACGCTGTCACCCACGTTCACCACGCATGCGTTTCTGGTGAGTTCCGTGGCCGCGACGATCGTCCTCCTCGTCGCCACCCACGGCCGGCTCGGCTGCCCGCCTGCCCGCCCGGCGGGCTGACGGCTGCCTCGGCTAACCCCGTTGCCGCGCGCCCTCCAGGTACTGCAGAACCGCCGCCACCCGTCGGTCCGCCCGGTCCGCCGGGGACAGGTCGAGCTTGGCGAAGATGCTGCGGATGTGCTTGTGCACGGCGCCGTCGGTCACGACGAGCCGCTCCGCGATGGCGCTGTTGCCGAGGCCCTCGGCCATGAGGGCGAGCACGTCCCGTTCGCGGGGGCTGAGGCGTTCCAGGCGGGTGTCCCGGCGGGAACGGGTGAAGAGCTGGGCGACGACCTCGGGGTCGATGGCCGTGCCGCCCGACGCCACGCGGTGCAGGGCGTCGAGGAACTCCTCCACCCGGCCGACCCGTTCCTTCAGCAGGTAGCCGAGGCCGCCGACACCGCCGGTGAGCAGCTCGGTGGCAAAGCTCTGTTCCACGTACGCGGACAGGACGAGGACGGCCAGTCGGGGGTGGCGGCGCCGGGCCTCGACGGCGGCGCGGATGCCCTCGTCGGTGTGGGTGGGCGGCATGCGGACGTCGAGGATGGCGACGTCGGGTGTGTGCTGGTCGACGGCGTCCAGGACCTCGTCGGCCGTGCCGGTTCTGGCCACCACGTCCAGGCCCTCCGCGCCCAGCAGCAGGGCGAGGCCCTCGCGCAGCAGCGGGTCGTCCTCGGCCATCACGATTCGCATGTCGGCAACTCACTTGTCCCACGGGACAGTTCGGGGCGGTCAGGTACCGGTGGGCAGATCCACCTCGAGAACCGTCGGGCCGCCCGGCGGGCTGGTCACGCGGAGCGTACCGTCGTGGGCCGCCACCCGGCGGCGGATACCGGCCAGCCCGGTCCCGCCCTCCTCGTCCGCGCCGCCCCGGCCGTCGTCCTCGATCCGCACCTGCAACCGGCCACCGCGCGTGCGGACGGTCACCGCGGCCCGCGTGGCGCCGCTGTGCTTGGCAATGTTCGTCAGCGCCTCGGCCACCACGAAGTAGGCGGTCGACTCGACCGACGCGGCGCACCGTTCGCGCGTTTCCGCGTCGGTCCGGCACGGCACCGCGCACTCGGCGGCGAGTCCGGCCAGCGCCTCGGCCAGGCCCCGGTCGGACAGCACCGGCGGCAGGATGGAGCGGGAGACTGCCCGGAGTTCGGCCAGCGCCTGCTCCGCCGCGCTCTGCGCACGTTCGAGGAGTTCGTCGGCACGCCCCGGATCGCGGGCGGCCATGCGGCGGGCCGCGCCGAGCAGCACGGCGACCGTGACGATCCGGTTCTGCGTGCCGTCGTGCAACGAGCGCTCGATACGCCGCAGTTCGGTGGCATGGGCGTCCAGTGCGGCGGCACGGCTGGCGGTCAGCTCGGCCACCCGCAGGGAGAGATCGGTGTCGGGGCCGGCCGCGAGGAGGCTGCGTCCGGGGCGGGCCTGGAGGCGGGCCATGCCTGGAGTCAGCCCCAGGATCACCGCCATCCAGCCGACGCCCAGCAGGCTCACCGACAGCGCCCCGGGCCAGGAGTGCACGGTCCCGAACCCCAGCGACGTGCTGGTGGCGCCCGCCGGCAGCACCGGCCACACCAGCGGGAACAGGCTGTCGCGGAACGCGGCCAGCGGCAGCCACAGCCCGAACAGCCCCAGCAGGAGGCCCAGCGTGGAATGGCGCAGCAGCCAGCGCAGTTCACGCCGGGTGGCCGGGTCGAGGAGAGCTGCCCGCAGCCGGGCCGGCGGCGGGTCCGGAGCGTGAATCCCGGGCCCCCAGCGGGCGAGGCGTTTCCTTTCCTGGCCGGCCACAGCGTGCAGCGCGCGCAGCGCGAGGGGTGCCGACAGCAGGCCCACGCCGACCGGCGCGGTCACTGCGCAGACTGCCATCAACACCATCACCGCGAGTGCCGACACGGCCGTGCGGAGCCCGGAGACGAGTTGCCGCAGCGCTGACGTGGATGTTCTCAGGGCCCGTACCAGGACTTCTCGAAGGCTGTCGGCCGTGTCCTGCGGGATCGTCGTCATGCTCGCTCCGCTCCTGTGCGCGCGGACGACCCTATGGCTCGCGCGGCTTCGGCGTGAAGTGCAGCAGGCTGTACTCCCTCTTGGGCGGGCTGCGGGATCGGCCCGGAGGGCCCGTGATCCCCGACCGCGCACCGTTCGGATTCCTTGCCCTGTTCAACGGTGATCCCCAAGCCGGTCAGCGCGTCGAGTACTGACAGGTGATCTTCCCGGCCGTTGGGTCGGCCGATAGGTTCGCCCCATGGGATCACCACAGGCGGGCGTGCATCACTCGGCTTCGTCCTGGCGGCAGCCCTGCCCTCCGGCGGCCTCCGCCGAGCGCAGCACGCTGGTCGAAGAGGTCGCCAAGCGCGTCCTGGCTCTCGGGCAGGGGCGCCTGCTCGTGGGGATCGACGGCTTCACCGCTGCCGGCAAGACGAGCTTCGGGCATGAAGTAGCCGAGTGGATCAGTGCCGCGGGGCGGCCAGTGCTCCGGGCGACTCTCGACGACTTCAAGAAGCCGTGGAGGGACCGGCACCTGTACGACCGGGAGTCCGGCGAGGGCTACTACCGCAACGCGTTCGACTACGAGGCGGTCAGGAACCTGCTGCTGAACCCCTGCCGGTCGTCGGGAGCCACATCCTGCGTGCTGTGCAGCATCGACCCGCTGACCCAGCGAGACCACTCGTCGCAAACGACGCCGCTCGGTGCGGACGTGGTGCTGATCATGGACGGTGTCTTCGCGTTCCGGCCCGAGATCAACGAGTACTGGGACTTCCGGGTCTGGTTGCGGGTGGATGCGGAGCTGTCCGTTCAGCGGGGTGCCGAGCGTGACCAGGACTGGGCCGGATCCGAAGCGGAGTCGGTCCACCGCGACAGGTATCCGGTGGCCGAGTGCATCTACCTCCAGGAGGTCGACCCGTTGCCGATGACGGATGTCGTCATCGAGAACTCGGTGTTCGAGAGTCCACGGATCATCGCACCGTGACGTCGGCTTGACGCCGGGCAGAGCAGGCGCCGCACCCGCTGCCCTGCTCCCCGCGCACGGGCTCCGCCGCCGACGGCGGCCAGTTGTGCAAGTTCGATCCAGTGCTGGAGGTCGAAGTCCGCCCGTGGGTTGCTGTCGGGGAGCCGCCAGTAGGAGCCGTCGGTTGCCGCGATCATCCCTCGCTGTCGTGTACGCCCGGCGGCGGCGTCAGGCGGGAAGGGTGAAGGGCGGGTGCGCGCCGTTGAGGAAGTAGTCCCCGATCTCGCGCAGTCTGTGGGCGACCGGCTCACGCAGGGTGTGTGTCCGGGCGTTGCGCCAGAAGCGGTCGAAGCCGGGCCGCGCGGCAGCGGCGTCGGCGCCGATGACGTCCAGGGCGCGGGTGGTGATGTCCTGCGCGGCCCGGGAGGCTGCGGCCTCGGCCGCGCTCGCGACGACGGCGATCTCCGCGCACTCCTCGTCGTCGAGATCCTCGCCCTGCGCGAGGCCGCGCGACAGGGCGTCCACCGCCTGGCCGGCGAGGGCGGACGCGGCACGTGCGGCGACGGCGAGTTCGCCGTACAGGGTCAGCGCGTACGGATCCTGCGGGGGGCTGCCCGGCCAGGGCTGGGGCGAGAAGGGCTGCCAGGGCGACCGTACGGCCCTTCCGTGCTCGTGGACCTCGGCCAGCAGTCCGTCGGCGATGCCGAGACAGAGCTGCGCGGAGACAAGACGCGCGGTCGGCACGGCCAGGGAGGCGAAGGGGGACAGGACGCCCTCGTCCGGCGAGAGGGAGCCGAGCACGTCGTCCGCCGTGACCGGGACGGAGTCGAACTCCACGGCGCCTCCGGCTGCCAGGCGCTGGCCAAAGATGTCAGCGCTGCCGGCGCTCACCACACCCGGGCGGGTGGGGTCGACGAGGACGGCCAGCGGCTCACCGGTGCCGTGCCTGGCGGCTCGGACCACCAGCCTGTCGGCGATCCCGACTCCGGCGGCGTACCTCTGGTAGCCGTCCAGCAGATGACCGTCCGCCGTGGGGGTCAGGATGAGCGGTGGTTCGTTCGAGGGGATACCGCCTCCCCAGCACCACTGTCCCGCCGTCGACTCCCGCTCGATGCGGGCGGCACGGGTGGGGCCGGCGAAGAACCGGGCGCTGAAGGACAGGAAGTAGTGGTTGCCCAGCAGGTGGCCGATGCCTCCGTCGGCCGCGGCGATGGTCCGGACGACCGTGTAGGCCGTGCGCCAGTCCGCGCCCCCTCCCCCGTGCTCGGCCGGTGCCAGCAGTGTCAGCAGCCCCGACTCCCGCAGCCGTACGACCTCGTCGAGCGGTGGCTTGCCGGCCCGTTCGCGCTCGACCGCGTCCGTGGCGAGGTCGTCCGCCATCTCGCGGGCTGTGTGCGGCCAGTCGGCCTGCCCGGCTCCCCCGTCGGCCGACTCGTCCGCCGTCACCGTCATGTCCGCACCCGCTTCACGCGACCGCGGCTGCCGCTACAGCTCCCTGCTGCGGTCACGCGGTGGCCGCCAGCAGCGTCGCACGGCCGCCCAGCGCGGCGGAGAACCGGTCCGTGACCTGCGCGAGAGCCTCGGCCGAGCCCGGTGCGACGGTCAGTGTGCCGTCCTCGCCCACCGTGACGTCCTTGTCGAGTGTGAACGAGCCCGAAGTGATGTGCGCGGGGCCCATGGAGGCCAGCACCGGGCGCAGGGCGTAGTCGATGGAGAGGACGTGCGCGGTGGTGCCCCCGGTGGCCGGCGGGAGGACCGTCTTGCCCGCCAGGGCGTACTGCGGGAGCAGGTCGAGCAGTGACTTCAGCAGTCCGGAGTAGGCGGCCTTGTAGACGGGGGTCCCGATCACCACTCCGTCCGCCCGCTCGACCAGGGCGGCGGCCCGGGCGATCGCCGGGTGGCCGAAGTCGGCTCCGAGCAGCGCCTCGGCGGGAAGGGCGCGAACGTCCAGCGGGATCACTTCGTGCCCCTGCGCGATGAGCCGCTCGTCCAGGTGGCGCAGCAGCCGGGCGGTGCGGGAGGTGGCGGAGGGACTTCCGGAGACGGACAGGACGGTGGCCATGCGAAGACCTTTCGGTTCGTCGTTGCGTGTGCGGGCGGCGGCCAGGCGTGAGCGCCGACGGGACCGAACTCCGTTTCCTGCGACTCCAGTTCGCGCCGCTTGTAGGCCACGATCCGCTCCCGGCGATCCGGACGCTGCCGTTCGACAAGTGGGCCGCGGTGGCTCCGAGTTCGGCGAGCAGCACACCCGGGCGGGCCCGGACGCGCGGCGGCGATGACTGTGAGCCGCTGCTTGGTGAGCAGCGGGGCGAGGCATCACGAAGGGAGGCGGCCGGGACCGGAGTTCATGAGAGGAGATCGCTGAGGGAGCGAGTGGGAGGGTTTCCCTCCGTGCGCTCAGACCTGGCAGCGACAGCAGGCGCTGGAGACACGCGCGAGGTCGACGTGGCGTCGCCGCGTGAGGTCCGGTCGCTTCATGTCACCGATCGAACCAGTGGGGAGTCACGCGGGTCAAGAATGCCTGGCCGTGATTCCACATGGTGAGAGTCGCCGGCGCTCACCACCCCGGGCGGCTGGAGGGCGCCTTCCGCCAGGATCCGCGCGGTCGGCAGCGCCGGACCGCGCGGATACCCGCCCCCAGCCTGATCGCAGCCGTCGCCGGCCGCAGCAAGGTCTCCCCGATCGGGGACCGTCGCATGGCCCACAGGGGCCGCGGGTGTCACGACCTCACAGCTTGTCCAGGTTGTCGCGGCTGGTCATGAAGTGCTTGCGGCCGCCCGCGTACCACGACACGAGCGCGAACAGACCGACCACGGCCACCGCGATCGGCGCATAGTTGAAGCTGTCCACGTTGACCGGCCGGGTCGGCGGCAGCACGAACAGCACACAGATGATCACGACCCATACGATCGCGATCCAGCCGACCAGGCTGCTCCACTTGCCCAGGTGCCACGGTCCCGGAACGAACTCGTTGCCGCGCAGGCGGCGCAGCAGCACCGGCGTGACATAGGCGATGTAAAGGCCGATCACCGCGATCGAGGTCACCGCCAGGTATGCGGTGGTGTTGAACAGCGCCGGCACCGTCAGGATCGCCGAGAGCGTCACGCAGAACCAGATCGAGTTCGTGGGCGTCCCGGTGCGCGGGTTGACCTTCGCCCAGATCCTCGATCCCGGAAGCGCGTTGTCGCGCGAGAAGGCGTAGCTCATACGGGAGTTGGCGGTCACCGAGGCCATGCCGCAGAAGAACTGCGCGGCACACACGATGAACAGCAGGAACTTCGCCATGCCCGGATTGTTCAGCGAGTCCAGGAAGACCTGTGCCGGCGGCAGCCCCGTACTCGACTCGGCCAGCTTGTCCAGCCCCGCGGAACTCTTGTCCTGGATCGACGCGGTGATGGAGTAGAGCAGGATGAAACCGCCGATGACCGATATCACCACGCTCATCACGATCCCGCGCGGCGCGCTGCGGGCCGCTCCCCTGGTCTCCTCCGCCACGTGGGCAGATGCGTCGTACCCGGTATAGGTGTACTGCGCCATCAGCAGGCCCATGAGGAAGACGTAGATGCCGGAAGTCCAGCCGGTGGCGTTGTGCCAGCCTGTCAGCGTCCACCCGGCGGACTGGTGGTGCTCGGGCAGCGCCCACAGCACGGCGACGATGACCAGGACGCCCACCACGTGCCACCAGGCGGAGACGTTCGACAGGAACGCGACGAGCTTCACGCCGAACGTGTTGAGCAGCGCGTGCAGAAGAATGATCGCGAGGAACAGCAGGAAAGTACGGCCGGCAGTGACCTCGGTGCCCCAGACGAGGTTCATGAACGCCATCCAGGTGGTGGCGCACCCGAAGTCGATCGCGGCGGTCACGGCGACCTCGCCCATGAAGTTGAACCAGCCCACGAACCAGGCCCAGGCACGCTTGTTGCTCCTGGCCAGTTCACCGGCCCAGAAGTAGAGACCACCCGCGGTGGGGTAGCGCGAACACACCTCGGCCATGGCCAGCGCCACACACGTCACGAAGACACCGACCACCGCCCAGCCGAGCACGATGGTCGACGGACCGCCCGACTTCAGCGCGATCCCGTACGACGTGATGCAGCCCGCCAGGATCGAGATGATCGAGAAGGACACGGCGAAGTTCGAAAACGCGGACATACCGCGATGAAGTTCCTGCTTGTAGCCCATTTCCGCGAGACGGGCAGCATCCTCGTCCAGCTCTATCTCTGGCTGGACTTCTTCTTGCGCAGACATCCGCGACTCCTCATCGACGAGGGAAGAGGCGAACAAAGTGGCGCACGACACACCGCTTGTCAATGGCCTGGTCTCAAACCTTTTCCGAACGCGGTACAGCGGCTCGACCGGGCCGCCGGGGAGGCATCCATGCCTCAGACCCTGCTGACGTGCCGGAACAAGCTTCGGCAGCGGTCCACGACCGGAATCAACTGACGGAGCATCAGTCGAAAAGTGGGAGCCGACGCTGGCACTCGCCCGCCTCGGTTTGGGGATGAGTTCGGGCAGGCCGCCTACGGCGGCCTGCCCGAGGGTGCGCGTGTGCTGGGTGTACGGGGATGTCAGTCGGGCAGGCGGTCGATCAGCCAGCTGCCGAGTTCCTCCGTGACGGCCGTGTGAGCGGTCGTGCCGGAGGAGCAGAGGAAGTCGTCGACGTCGCTGTCCGACGGGTCGAGTGCGTCGATGTCCGCGTAGAGGTCCTTCTGCGTGTCGATGTCGCGGATGGAGACGGCGCTGACCGAGGGTACGAAGCAGACCTCTTCGTGGCGGAGGTCGACCTCGGCGCCGAACTTCTTCAGCGTGTCGGCGAGGATCCCGTAGGTGCGGAGGGTGCCGCCGGGGGCGCCGTCGAGCTCCGGGAAGCCGGAGGTCTTGATCGCCTTCTCGGCCTTGGGGAACCGCCGCTTCAACTCGGCGACGATGACGTCCTTGCCCTGGGCCTGGGTGTGGAAGGTCGTGCCGGGGTAGATCCGCTCGACCTTCAGGGCGGTCTCGCCGGGCGGCACGGACGGGCCGGTGCCGTCGCCGCGGCCGTTGGCGAGGGCGAGGATGCGCGGGATACGGGGCCAGTTGCCGACCTCCGCCAGCTTCTGGAGGAACTCCGTCCGCTCCGGCGCGATCCCGATCTCGCCGCTCTTGGGGTCGTAGTGCCGCCAGAGCGTCTGCCGGGCGGCCGGGCTGTTCATCTGCCGGGCGAAGTCGTTGGTGCCGGAGATGAAGTGGGCGAACGCCTGGACGCCGGCCGGGATGACGGCGCCGCGGTGCGGGCTGTCCCAGGAGAAGTACACGGCGGTGCGGTGGTCCGTCCGCTCCGCCTCCAGCTTGGCGAGGGCGTAGCGGGTGACCAGGCCGCCCATGCTGAAGCCGCCCACCATCAGCCTTGCGCTGCCGAGTTGCTCGGCCTGCGTGCGCATGATGCACGCCTTCGCGGCCTGGGCGTTGTCCAGGATGGAGGCGCTGCGCTCCTCGAAGCCGAGCAGGATGACGTCTCGGCCGCGGCGGCGCAGCTCGCTGAGGAAGGGGTGGTCGCGGTCGAGTCCGGCGTAGAGCCACTTCAGGTCGCTGCGGCCGAGGTTGAAGCCGTCGGCCATGATCACCGGCCGCATGATCCCTTGGTGGCGCTCGCCGTAGAAGACGTGCGCGAAGCCGTTCGGCAGCTGCCACTGCTCGTCCGGCTCCGGTACCGGGTAGGGCAGCTCGGTCGGGGGCGTGGAACTCAGGGGGGTGGGAAGGGTGAGCTCTCCGACGCTCTGCTCGGCCTTCTCGTCCTGCTGTTCGGACACAGCCGGTCTCCTGTTCGGATCCACGCAGGGCGCAGCAGTCCGGCGGGCCCGGACTGGGAGGCTGCGAACGGCGCGAGGATCGCGACCATTTTCAGCACACAGGCCACCGCTTCTCCGGACGCCGCTCCCTGTGTCCCCCGTTCGAAGGCACCGCTGAGGGTGGGGGCTTGAAGCGGACAGCTGCCCGACTGGGGCGCCCGAAGGATTTTCGGGTCACGGCGGCGCGTCGGGCACGAAGACGATCCGGTCAGACGGAAGCGGGGCCGAGACCGGTCCGAACGTCTCTTCGAACGCCGATACGCGGGGTAACGCCCGTTACCTCCGTGGCGAAGGCGGCGGAATTCGGACTCGGGGGCGGAGTTGAACCCTTGGCCAAATGTTGAACTTGCAAGCATTAATTGCGTCGGCCTAACGTGTCGTCGTTCGTCTCCGTCCCCCTCGAACGGTCCGTGCACGGACCGGAAACAAACCGTAGGAGCCCCCCACATGACCGCGCACCTCAACATGGCCAAGCCCTATGTCGTCGGGCTGTTCCGCATCGTCTTAGGGCTGCTCTTCACCTGCCATGGAGCCGCCTCGCTCTTCGGCGTCCTCGGTGGCGCGCCGGGCACCAAGGGCGGCACCGTCGCGACCGGTGCCTGGCCGTTCTGGTTCGCCGCGCTGATCGAGCTCGTCGCCGGCGCCCTGGTGCTGCTCGGACTCGGCACCCGCGGTGCCGCGTTCCTGGCGTCCGGCTCGATGGCGTACGCGTACTTCGATGTGCACCAGCCGTCCGCCCTGTGGCCGATCCAGAACGGCGGGGAGCTGTCGGCAATGTTCTGCTGGTCCTTCCTGCTGCTGGTCTTCACCGGTTCCGGAGCGTTCGGCCTCGACCGGCTCATAACCTCCCGGCTCACGGGCGGGCAGGAGACCGAGCCGACCTCGGAGCCCGTCACGGCCTGAGCCCTCACCTGCACTGCGGCACTCAGCCAACTGCAGCGCGGGTCCCCCAGTGGGCCCGCGTTGCGGCGCGGTCGGGACCTGTCGTACGGCAGAGCCCTGAAGTGTGCGCCGCGGACTTCCTCGCCCGGGACGCGGGGGCTCGGGCGGAAGCCCTGCTCGGTCGCCAGTCACAACCCCTCGCGGACCTCGCCGAGCGGGATACGCAGGTGGAGGCTTCGCTCACGCGGGTCAAGAACGAGCCGGACCTCGTGGCGCCTGGCTGGACGCTGTACTCGATGTGCCGGGAGTCGGTGGAGTTCTGGCAGGGTGACAGACAGCGTCGGCACACCCGGCTCGTCCACGTGCCGTCACCCGACGGGTGGAGCAAGCAGATGCTGTGGCCGTAATCCACGACAGCCGGGTGAGGTCACCGGTGTGGTGGGCGCCATTCGAAGAGCAGGATGGTCGCGTCGTCCCGTAGCCGGTTGCGCTGGTGGTCGAGGATGGCGTGGATGAGCAGCCGGAGCACTTCGGCCGGGCGCTGGCCCGCGGCGGAGGACCGGATGATGAAGTCGGTGAACCGGTCGAGGCCGAACTCCGCGCCGTCCGTGTCGCGGGCCTCGACGACACCGTCGGTGTAGAGCAGCACGCAGTCGCCCGGTTCGAGTTTCGTCTCGTGCACCTGCCGTGCTGCCGGGGCGAGTTGCCCGGCCAGTCCGATCGGCGGCTGCGGGGATCTGTCCAACGCCCCGTCGAGCACCCGCTCGGCACGGATCAGCAGCGGCGGCGGGTGACCGCAATTGACCCAGCGCAGCACCCCGGTCTGCGCGTCGAGCCGGCACAGCACGCCGGTGCAGAACTGGTCGGGAAGCCACTGGGCGAGCGCCTGGTCGACGGAGGCGACGACATCGGGCAGGTCGCAGCCGCCGCGGCGGGCGTTCCGCGCCGCGGCCATGGCGACCGACGCGGTCAGGCCGGAGGTCAGATCGTGCCCCATGGAGTCGAGGATCAGGGTGTGCAGCACGTCCTTGACCACCGAGTGGTCGAAGGCGTCGCCGGCGACGTCGTACGCCGGTTCCAGCACCGCGGTGGAGACGCACCTGCTGCTGCCGATGGTGCGGGGTGGCAGGAAGGCCCGCAGCATCTCGGTGGGCAACTGCATGGTCGCTGTGCGGGTACGGGCGGCGAGCCAGTCGCTGTAGGCACGCTTGGAGGTGATCAGCATGGCGAACAGATGGGCCAGGATCCGGCTGCGGCGCATACGCGCCCCGTCGAGCGCGGCCGTCCGCACCTCCAGCACGCCCAGCCGCTCCGCACCGTCGACCAGGGGCATCCAGATGATCACGCCGTCGTCGGCGTCGGCCACCCGCGGGGAGACGGTGCGGTACGCCCAGCCCGCCGGAGAGTCGGCCACCGGCAGCGGCTCCAAGGCCTCGTCGAGTGGGATGAGCAGTCGTTGTTGCAGGTCGACGAGGTGGATCAGGGCGGTGTCCAGGCCGAGGGCCGAGGCGCACCGGTTCGCCAGTGCGGGCAGTTCGACGGGCAGGGCCATCTGCGCCTCGATGATCAGCTCCTCCAGCCGATTCTCATCGACGGCGGTGTCGGCACCGGCGGGGGCATGCGGTGGGTCCGACACGGAGATCACCCCTTCCGTGCCCAGTCTCGCACCGATTCCGACCTCTCTCACGTGAGGGTCTCGCCGGGCACACGGCGCGGTGCCCCTGCCGGCAGGGGCACCGCGCCGAGCCGTTCTCCGAGCGTCACCAGGTGAGGGCATCGTCCATCGACTGCTGCCAGTAGGTGACGTTGAGCGAGTCGTCGACGTAGGCGCCCGTCGCGGGCAGCGACGGGTGGGCGCCGGCGCCCACGCTCTCGTTGCCGGAGGGGCCGTGGAAGTAGACGGTCAGCGACTTCTCGATGCGGCCGTGCGAGCCGCTGCCGTCGGCGGCCGACAGCTTCACGGAGGCGTAGCCGGACTCCCCCGGGGCGAGCGTGACGACGGCCTGCGGCTTGGAGTCCTCCACGACCGGCGGCACGGCCTGGGCCTCGCCGAAACGCAGCGCCGGGTACGTGTAGAGGTAACAGGGCCTGCTGCCGGTGTTGGTGACGGTCAGCAGCATGTGGTTCACGGGGCGGTTCAGCGGAGCCGCGACGGTCTTGGTGTTGGAGCCCTCGCAGGTGACCGGCTTGCTGGAGGAGACCGGAGTCTTGGTGGCGGGGGTGTTCGCCGCCGGCTTCGAGCCGGCGGGCGCGGGCTGCGCGGCGGAGGAGGGAGAGGACGACGAGGGCGAACCGTCCGCGGGCGCCTCGGGCGCAGGGGCGCTTTCGGAAGGCGACACGGTCGTGGACGAGCCCGCCGAGCCCTCGTCGTTGACGCCCGCTCCGTCGTTGCACGCGGTCAGGGGGAGCGCGGAGAGAACGACGGTCGCGGCGGCGCGGACGAGACGGGTACGGGAGGTTCGGAATCCGGACATGTGGCTGTGCCCCTTCGCTGTTCGGGTGGGTGTGCTGCTTGGATGGCTGGAGCTTGTGGGGTGATCCGTCCCAACCGCCAGGCACGATGGCCAGTTGGGGACGCTGGAACGCCGAAACATGCTTTGACCAGGGGGAATACGGTGTCCTTGGAACGCGTGAATGGGACACGGGGAGATGGAGGAACGGGTGTCAGGGGCGTCAGGGGCCGAGAGGACGGACGAGTTCGCGACACTGCTGCGGGAGCTCAAGGACCGCTCGGGACTGAGCTACGGGGTGCTGGCCAAGCGGTTGCACATGAGCACCTCCACGCTGCACCGCTACTGCAACGGGACCGCGGTGCCGAACGAGTACGCGCCGGTGGAGCGCCTCGCACGGGTGTGCCGGGCGACGCCGCAGGAGCTCGTGGAACTGCACCGGCGCTGGATCCTGGCCGACGCGGCACGGGGACGCAGAGTGGACCAGGCCGCGGCGGAACGAGAGCGGGCGACACGGGCGGAGGCGGGCGACGCCACCACGGATTCGCCTCCGGCCGGGGATTCTTCCGAGAAGGCCGGTTCGGCCGGGACCACTCCCGCGGCCGCGGACAGACCGGGTGAGGGCGATGAGCAGCGTGAGCCGGTTGTGGTCGACGTGACGCCGGGGCGCGCGCGGCCACGGCGTCGTACCGCGCTGATCGCCTGCACCGCGGTGGCCGCCGCCGTGGGAGCCGTGGTGCTCGCCGTCGTGCATGAGCCATCAGGGGGAGACAGGAACGACACGCAGAACCAGCAGGCAGCCGGTGCCTCCGCGATCGATGGCACGGCCGACGTGAAGGAGCCGCCCTCCTCCCCGGCCACGAGCGCGCGGAGCCGCACGCCGTCCGCACTGGAGTCCGCGCCGTCGTCCGCCTCCGCCACCGGGCCCGGCAGGGCCGGCTCCGGCGCCTCGCAGGGCGGCGGCAAGCAGGACCCGGCCAAGCCCACCGGTGCCGTGCCGCTCACCGTCGGCACCCGCCCCTACGTCTACGACAGCCCGTGCAGCCAGCACTTCCTCGTCGACAGCGCACCCGAGCAGGTCGGCCCGCCCGCGAACGAGCAGGACGCCCCGCGCTGGGCCGCCGCGTACGGTGCGGTCTCCTCGGGCGAACAGCGGATCGCCCTCACGGTCCAGGGCACCGGCGGGGAGACTGTCGTCCTGGAGGCGCTGCACATGCGCGTCGTCACCAAGGGCGTGCCGCTGACCTGGAACGACTACGCGATGGGCGTCGGCTGCGGCGGCGGCGTGGACACCAAGTCGTTCGACATCGACCTGGACAACGGCAGTCCCACGGTGACCGTCAAAAACGGCCAGCGCGACTTCCCGTACAAGGTCAGCGAGTCCGACCCCGAGGTCTTCTACGTCACCGCCCACACCAGGGCGCACGACGTCCGCTGGGACCTCACCCTGGACTGGTCCAGCGGCAGCCGCCACGGCACCGTGCACATCGACAACCACGGCACACCGTTCCGCACCAGCGGCAACGTCGGTCGTCCGGGCTACGACTACCCGCTGGGCGGCAGCGACTGGATCAAACGGGAGGGCTGACGGGGAGGGCAGGCGCTCGCGGCCTGTCAGGGGGCGGCGAGTGCCAGCACGAGTGAGGCGGCGGCGAGGGCGAGGTAGGCCCCGGGGAAGACGATGTTGTGGTAAACGGCCGCCCTGATGTGGGCGGCCAGGGCGCCGACGTAGAAGAGGACGAGCCCGCCCGCGGCGGCCACGCCGATGAACGGCACGCCCAGCAGCCCCAGCAGCAGTCCGCCCGCCCCCGCTGCCTTCAGCACGGCGAGCGCCGGGATCCAGGTGGGCTCCACGCCGACCTCGGCGGAGTTGACGCGGACGAACTCCGCCCGCGCGAGGTCCGCGACGGCGATGGCGGCGTTGGCCAGGATGGTGACGACTGCGACGACGACGAAGGCGGTGTCCATGTCTCCACCCTCGCCGTGGATCAGTCAGCACGTCCAATACCTGTGTGTATAACCTGGTGGCATGGATGTGGACATCCGGCTGCTGCGGTACTTTCAGGCCGTGGCGGAGGAAGGGACACTCACCCGCGCCGCCGGGCGGCTGTACGTCTCGCAGCCCGCGCTGACCAAACAGGTACGCCGGTTGGAGAACGAACTCGGGGTGCAGTTGTTCACCCGGTCGCGCACCGGCATGGCCCTCACCGAGGCGGGCCGCGCCCTGGCGGCGAACGTTCCGGACGTGCTGGAGCGCTGGGAGCGCGCGCTCCGCGACACCCGCCGCGCGGCCGGCCGCGCCGCCCGAGTGCTCCACGTCGGGTTCCTGGCCGGCGGCGCCAACGAGGCCACCCCCAGGATCGTCGCGGAGTTCGCACGCCGGCGGCCGGGCTGGCGGGCCGAGATGCGTCAGGCGCCGTGGTCCGACCCGACCGGTGGACTGGCAGCAGGCAGCGTCGACGTCGGCCTGCTGCGGCTGCCCTTCCCCGGCCAGAAGGCGTGGCGGGTCGTGGAGCTCTTCAGCGAGCCGCGCTGGGTGGCCCTGCCCGCGGACCATCCCCTGGCCGCCCGTACGACCGTTCCGTTCCGTGAGCTGTGGGACGAGCCGTTCGTGGCCGCACCGGCCCGGACAGGCGCGTGGCGGGACTACTGGCTGGCCGCGGACGAACGGGAGGGCCGCCCCGTACGGATCGGAGCCGTCGTCGATCAGCCCGACGACTGGCTCGGTGCCATCGCCAACGGCTACGGCGTCGCCCTCGCACCCGCGTCCGCCGCGCGGTTCTACGCCCGTCCGACCGTCGTCTACCGGCCGACCGAGGGGGTGAGCCCCAGTTCGGTCGGCGTGGTCTGGGCTCCGACCGACGACGCCGACCCGGTCGTGCGGGACTTCGTGAGCTGCTGCGTCGACGCCGTGGCGGCCACGATCCCGGACGGTGGGACGCCCGGGAAACCGCACGCCTGAGGGCGGCCCGGAGGGTGGGCCGTAGGCCGGTCAGCCTGCCTGGCTGCTGTCCTTGTACGCGCCCCAGCCGTGCCAGCGCTCGACCTCGATCCAGGCGCTGACCCGTGCCCGGTCCCGTTGGGCGTAGGGCTTGCCGAGGTACTGCCGGCTGAGCCGGTCGATACCGTCGAAGTCCGGGTCGTCCCGGATCTCGGTGGCCCGGCCGACGAGGCTGATGTGGTTGTACCAGTTGCCTTCGTCCAGCACGGTGAGGGCGACCCGTGGATCGTTGCGCAGATGCTCCAGGCGCTTGCGGCCCTCGTCCATGTTGACGAGGACGCGGCCGTCGTCCTCCCACAGGTACCAGGTGGCGGTGGAGACGGGCTGGCCGTCCGGCCGGAGCGTGGTGATTACCGCCGGATTGGCCTTCTTGACCATGCCGATCGCATCGGGGGTGAGCGGAGGCTTCGACATCGTGCTTCTCCTCGACATCCGGTGCTGTGGGGCGAGAGCGCTGTCCTGTGACGGCGGATGTTGAAATCGTGCCGTCGAAGGCCGAGTGCGGCAACGCCGTCGCCGGGCCGGCAGGTCAGCCGGGGCCTGGCGAGGGGCGCAGGGCGAGGAGGGCGGCGTCGTCGGTGCTGTCGGCGGCCAGTCCGCCGAGCAGTTCGTCGCAGAAGGTCTCCAGGGGTTCGCGGGACAGTGCGGCGGTGTGCTGGCGCAGCCGGGCGAATCCGCGGTCGAGGGATTCGGAGCGGCGTTCGATCAGGCCGTCGGTGTAGAGCAGCAGGGTGGAGTGCGGCGGCAGGTGGTCGACGGCGGTGGGGCGCTGGTGCTGGGGGTCGAGGCCGATCAGTAGTCCCGCGCCGGTTTCGAGGTAGCGGGTGTCGCCTTCGGCGGTGGTGAGCAGGGGTGGCAGGTGTCCGGCGCAGGAGTGGTGCAGGGGCCAGGGGCCGTTGGGGTGAGGGGGGCCTTTGACGAGGGCGTAGATGCAGGTGGCGGTCGCCTCGTGCTGGAGTGTGTGGCTGGCGATGTCCAGGCGGCGCAGGACTTCGCCGGGGGGTTCCTGGCGGTCGACGGCGATTCCGCGCAGCATGTTGCGCAGGGCGCTCATGTCGATGGCCGCCTGCAGGTCGTGGCCGGTGACGTCGCCGATGACCAGGGCGGTGTTGCCCCGCGGCAGGACGAAGGCGTCGTACCAGTCGCCGCCGACCTGTGCGACGGTCTGGGCGGAGGCGTAGCGGGCGGCGATCTGAAGGTTGTGGACGTGGGGCAGTTCGGGTAGCAGGGCGCGTTGGAACCGCTCGGCGATGCGCTGGGTCTGCTGGTACAGGCGCGCGTTGTCCACTTGTACGGCCAGGCCGCGGACCAGGTCCTCGATGAGGGGGAGGTCGGCGTCGGTGAAGGGGTGGTGGGGGTCGGTGCGGGCCACGGTCAGGGCGCCGAGGACCTCCCGTCGGGCCCGTAGTGGAGTGATGACGGCGCTGCAGGCGGCGAGCTGCTCGAACAGTTCCAGCTGCCGCGCGTGCAGCGGGTTCACCGCCCGGTTCGGCGGGGAGATGTCGGCGAGCAGCAGCGGGCCCGCCCCGCGCAGCACCCGGGGCAGCGGCCCGCCCGCGTTGTCCGGCACCTGCGGAAGCGGCCCTTCGTAGCCGCCCGGCACCAGCGCCTCGGGCGTGCGGTGGACGACGACGGCCCGCTCCAGCCGGCCGCACTCGTCGAGCAGGTCGACCACGCACCAGTCGCCCAGCCGCCCGGTCAGGACTCGGCACGCCCGCCGCAGCCCGTCCAGCAGGTCCAGCGTGCTGGCCAGTGCCGCCTCGGCGTCCGCCAGCAACGCGAGACGGTCCAGTCGCGCCCTGCCGGGCTCGTCCTTGCTCACCTCCTACGTCTTCCCCGCCCTCGACCTGCCACGACAGGAAGCTTGCTCCGACTGTTCGCCCTCGCCCTGTCACGACAGGTCCACGCCGCGGACAGCGGCCGTGGCCTGTGAGCCAGCCCGCGAGTGCGGCCGGGGCCGTCCTGGTGAGCATGCGTGCCGGGTTGTGCGGGGTGAGGTGGCGATGACGTCCCGGTCGACCCCGCGTGCGACGAGCATCTCGCCGAAGACGGTGGGAACGTGGGCGAGGCCGTTGCCGCCGTGCCGGGTCCACATCTGTTTGAGGAACAGGTCGTGGCTCAGCAGGACCTGCCCGGCGTGGCCGCGGTCGCACAGCAGCGCGACGGCGGCGGCGGTCGCGGCCGGAGAGGGCGACTCGCCCTCTCCGGGGAAGGCGATGTCCGTGCCGATCATGTCGAACTCGAGCCACACACCGCGGTCGGCCACCGAGTCCTGGTAGTCGGGGTCGGCGCCGGACGGGTCCATGTGCGCCAGCACGACCTTCGACGCGGGGACGCCGATCTCGTCGAGCACGTCGTGCGCCCGGCGCTGCCAGCCGGGCAGGTGGATCATCAGGGAGATGCAGGGTGGTCGAACTGGGCCAGGGCCGAGGCCCGGAGAGAGCCGCGCTCGGCGGCGGTGAAGTCGGGCGACACTCCGATCTCGCCGATGACGCCCGGGCGGACGCCGGTGTCCCCGACTCCGTGGGTGAGTTCGTGCCTGATCGCCGCCGCCTGCTCGTCGACCGTGGCTGCCGAGATCCGGGTGCCCTCGAACTTCTCCAGGTAGGCACCGCACCCCATCACGATGTTCAGACCGGTGCGCCGCGCGAGGTCCAGCAGGCGTAGCGGGTCGCGGCCGATGGCGGCGCTGGAGGTGGCGTCGACGACGGTGCGGCCGCCGACCGACTGGAAGACCTCGACCTCTTCTCGTACGTCCTCGACCCGCTTCGCGGTGACGTTGTCGAAGCAGCAGTAGGGGTCGTGCCGCAGTGCCCAGGCGGAGGAGGCGGTGACCGGCCGGTCGGGCAGGGACGCGGAGAACCGGTGGCTCGGCTTGTCGAGGACGCCCGACAGGTCGTTGAACAGATGCTCGTGCGGGAGGACGAGGCCGAGTCCGGCGGCGGGAACGGCTCCGGTGACGATCTGCGCGCAGTGCTGTTCGCCGGTCATGCTTCCTGCTCGGACGGGGTGGAGCGTGAGGGGATCATGCCGATGCCCGCCGCGGCGAGGGCGATGACGGTGCCGATGACGGTCACGGGGTGCAGGGGCTGGCCGACGGACGGGCTGATCACGTCGAGGACGAGCGAGCCGAGCAGCTGGCCGGCGATCGAGGCGACTACGGCGGCGCCTACCAGGCGACGACGTACCTCATCCAGCTCGGCCACCGGCACATCGCGCACATCGCCGGTCCCCGGGGACTGTCCACCACCCGCGACCGGTTGCGCGGCTACCGCGACGCGATGGAGCACGCCGGGCTGAAGGTCGAGGAGGAACTCGTCCTGCACGGCCCCTACACCGAGCAGTTCGGTGCCAGCACCTTCCCCTACCTCGCGCGCGCCGGCCAGCCGCCGACAGCGGCCTTCGTCGGCAGCGACATCGTCGCCGTCGGCACTCTCGGCGCCGCCGAGCTGCACGGACTGCGCATCCCGAAGGACCTCTCCGTGGTCGGCTGCGACGGAATCCGCGTCGGCGAGTGGCTGCGCCCGAAGCTGACCACGCTGCAGCAGCCGATCACCGACCTCGGCCGCACGGCACTGGAAACCGTGCAGAACCGGATCGAGAACCCGGACGGCGCCAGGGTGGCCAAGACCTTTCTCCTGCATCTGGTGGTCCGCGGCTCCGCGGTCGCACCGCGGCACTGACAGGAGACACACGCGTGCTTGATCCCATATCGCATCGTGGCCGCCGCGACCCGCCGGGCCGCCACGCATCCGGCCGACACCGATGTGCAACTCGTGTTCACCTTGGGCGAGGAGACCGGCTGTGAGGGAGCCGCCCGGCTGAACGGGCCGGCGGCCAGTCCGCTGCTCCTTGTGGCCGAACCCACCGCGAACCGAATCGTCCTCGGACACAAGGGCGCCTTGTGGCTGCGGCTCACCGCCGAGGGCCGCAGCGCCCACGGCTCCCGCCCGGAACTGGGGGACAACGCGCTGGCCAGGCTCGCGGCGGCGGCCGTGCGCATCCACGACCACCAGCACTGGCCGCACAGCGCGACGCACGGCCCGGCCACCGTCAACGTGGGCACCTTCCACGCCGGCGTCCAGCCGAACCTGGTCCCCGACCACGCCGAGCTGATGCTCGACATCCGCACCGTCCCGGAGTTCACCTCCGAGGACGCGCTTGCGGCGATCGAGGGGCTGGCCGGACCCGGCACCCGGATCGAGCGGGTGCTGGACCTGAACGGGGTGGCCACCGATCCCGACGAGGCCCTGGTCCGCGGCGTCTTCGACGCCCTGCGTCCCGCCGCCCCGGACGGGCAGCCGCAGTACGCGACCTACTTCACCGACGCCTCGGTCCTGGCCGGGAAGCTGGACTCCCCTGCGGTCGTCATCTACGGCCCGGGCGAACCCGAACAGGCCCATGTCACCGACGAGTCCTGCTCCACAGCCGCCATCTCCGAAGCGACCGAGGCCGTCCACCGGCTGCTCGCGTCCTGGGGTGGAGGGCACTCCTGAGGAGCAGCGCCCATTTCGAGCGCCGTGTCGGCGGCCCGGGCGGGGACACGGTCGGCCGGCCCGAAGGAACCGGGCCGGCTGGGATGTCGGGGCGTGTACGCCGTCAGGACACGGTGGCGGGCAGGGCGGCGAGCCAGTCGGTCAGGATCCGGTTGACCTCGGCGGGGCGTTCCTGCTGGATCCGGTGACCGCAGCGCGGAAGACGTCAGGCCGGAGCAGGGCCGAGTTCGCGGCGATGGTGGCGCCCCAGTCGTGGCCGACGACCACCGCCGACCGCACGCCCAGGGCGTGCACCACCGCGACGTTGTCCTCGACCAGGTCGAGCATCCGGTACGCCTCGGTGGCGGCCGGCTTGGAGGAGCGGCCGTAGCCGCGTACGTCAATGGCGACCGCAAACGGTATCCCGCCGCCGCGACCCGCGGTCCCCGGCTCACCGCCCATCTTGCGAAGGCCTGTTCCAGAGGGGGGTTCGTTTGCCGATTCGGCAGGACCGACCCTCGACGTCGGCACTCTTGCGCCGGTCAGGTCATGGTCCCGTGCAGGCGGGGCGTGGCCGACGAACCGGCGGCCGTGGGCACCCGACAGCCGGGCGTTGCAAGGCGCCCGGCTGTCTGGGCCGTGGTGGCCGGGAGGGGTACTACAGCGGTGTGACGTAGGCGCCCGAGATGCCGCCGTCGACGAGGAAGTCGGTGGCGTTCACGAAGGACGAGTCGTCGCTCGCGAGGAACGCGACCGCGGCCGCGATCTCGTCGGCCTCCGCGAAGCGCCCCACCGGGATGTGCACGAGGCGGCGCGCCGCCCGCTCCGGGTCCTTCGCGAACAGTTCCTGGAGGAGTGGGGTGTTGACGGGGCCCGGGCAGAGCGCGTTCACGCGGATGCCCTCGCGGGCGAACTGCACGCCCAGTTCACGCGACATGGCGAGCACACCGCCCTTGGACGCGGTGTAGGAGATCTGCGAGGTGGCGGCGCCCATGATGGCCACGAACGACGCGGTGTTGATGATGGAACCGCGGCCCTGGCTCCGCATGTAGGGGATGGCGGCCTTGCAACACAGGTACACGGAGGTCAGGTTGACCTCTTGAACCCGCCTCCAGGCGTCCAGGCCGGTCTCCAGGATGGAGTCGTCGTCCGGCGGCGAGATGCCCGCGTTGTTGAAGGCGATGTCGACGGAGCCGTAGGTGTCGAACGCGGTCTTGAACAGCGCCTCGACCTGCTCGGCGACGGTCACGTCGACCTTCACGAAGGTGCCCCCGACCTCCTCGGCGGCGGCCTTGCCCGCGCTCTCGTCGATGTCGCCGCAGACGACGTTCGCCCCCTCGGAGGCGAGGCGGCGCGCGGTGGCCAGGCCGATGCCGCTGCCCGCGCCGGTGATGACGGCGGTACGGCCGACGAGGCGGCGGCAGACGCTGCTGGTGTCGGTCATGAGTGTTCAGCCCTCCGTGGTGTCCGTGCTGGTGGAAACGTCGCTGATGAAGACGTTCTTGGTCTCGGTGAAGGCGGCGAGCGCGTCCGGGCCCAGTTCGCGGCCGAGCCCCGACTGCTTGTAACCGCCGAACGGGGTCCAGTAGCGGACGCTGGAGTGGGAGTTGACGGAGAGGTTCCCGGCCGCGACCGCGCCGGAGACGCGCAGGGCACGGCCCACGTCCCGCGTCCAGATCGACCCGGACAGGCCGTACTCGGTCGCGTTGGCGAGCCGCACCGCGTCGGCCTCGTCCTCGAAGGGCAGGACGACGGCGACCGGGCCGAAGACCTCCTCGGTGGCGATGGGCGCGGCCGGGTCGACGTCGGTGACGACGGTCGGGGGGAACCAGAAGCCGGGTCCTTCGGGCGCGCTGCCGCGGATCGCCTTCAGGTCGTCGGTGACGTAGGACCGCACGCGCTCCAGCTGGACCTTCGAGATCAGCGGGCCCATCTGGGTGCGCTCCTCGTTCGGGTCGCCGACGACGACGGACTCGACGCCGGGCGTGAACAGGTCCAGGAAGCGGTCGTAGACCGAGCGCTGGACGAGGATGCGGGTGCGGGCGCAGCAGTCCTGCCCCGCGTTGTCGAGGAACGACATGGGCGCGGCTGCGGCGGCGGCCTCGATGTCGGCGTCGGCGAAGACGATGTTGGGGCTCTTGCCGCCGAGTTCGAGGGTCACGCGCTTCACGCGAGCGGCGCACTTGGCCATGATCGCCTTGCCCACGCGGGTGGATCCGGTGAACACGATCTTGGCGACGCCGGGGTGCTCGACGAGTGCGTCGCCGGCCACATCGCCCGCGCCGGGCAGTACTTGGAAGAGGTGTTCCGGAAGGCCTGACTCCAGGGCGAGTTCGGCCAGCCGGAGTGCGGTCAGCGGGGTCGTCTCCGCGGGTTTGAGGAGGACGGCGTTGCCTGCCGCGAGCGCGGGTGCGGTCCCCCACGCGGCGATCGGCATGGGGAAGTTCCACGGCGCGATGACGCCGACGACGCCGAGGGGTTCGAGGATCGTGATGTCGAGTCCGCCGGGCACGGGGATCTGGCGGCCGGACAGTCGTTCCACTCCCCCGGCGGCGAAGTCGAGCAGATCGCGGGCGTTTCCCGCCTCCCAGCGTGCGTTGCCGATGACGTGCCCGGCTTCGCGCACCTCCAACTGCGCGAGCTCTTCGAGGTGTTCGTCGACCGTGACGGCGAAGCGGCGCAGCAGTCCGGCCCGGTCGGCGGGCGCGAGGGCGGCCCAGCGGGTCTGGGCCACGGCCGCGCGGGCGACGGCCGCGTCGACGTCCTCGGGCGTGGCGGCGGGGACGGTCGCGACGACTTCTTCCGTCGCCGGGTTCAGTACCTGGTGCTCGTGCACGTACGTGTCCATGTCCTCGTGGTCAGCGTGGTCCTCGTGGTCCTCGCGCTCGTACGACAAGAAGGGCCTCACATGCGTTCGAAGGAGCGGCGGAGTTCCCAGTCGGTGACCGCGGCGTCGAAGGCTTCGAGTTCGACGCGGGCCATGTTGCGGTAGTGCGCGACCACTTCGTCACCGAAGGCGGCCTTGGCGATCGGGCTGTTCTCCCAGAGCTCGGCGGCCTCGCGCAGGGTGGTGGGGACGTGTTCGTAGGAGGCTGTGTACGCGTTGCCCGGACAGGCGTCGGGCAGCTCCAGGCGCTGCTCGATCCCGTGGAGACCGGCGGCGATCAGGCCCGCGACCGCGAGGTACGGGTTGACGTCGCCGCCGGGCAGCCGGTTCTCGAAGCGCAGTGAACGGCCATGGCCGACGACGCGCAGCGCGCAGGTGCGGTTGTCGTGTCCCCAGGCGACGGCGGTCGGCGCGAAGGAGCCGGGCTGGAACCGCTTGTAGGAGTTGATGTTGGGGGCGTAGAGGAGGGAGAAGTCGCGCAGCGCGGCCAACTGGCCGGCGAGGAAGTGCCGCATCACCTCGGACATGCCGCCGGGTCCGTCCCCGGCCATGCTGCTGGTGCCGTCCGCGTCGGCGAGGGAGAGGTGGATGTGGCAGGAGTTCCCCTCGCGTTCGTTGTACTTCGCCATGAAGGTGAGGGCGTAGCCCTCCTGGGCGGCGATCTCCTTGGCGCCGGTCTTGTAGACGGCGTGCTGGTCGCAGGTGACCAGGGCCTCGTCGTACCGGAACACGATCTCGTGCTGGCCGGGGTTGCACTCGCCCTTCGCGGACTCGACGGTCAGGCCCGCCGCGCTCATCTCGTTGCAGATGCGGCGCAGCAGCGGCTCGATGCGGCCGGTGCCGAGGACCGAGTAGTCGACGTTGTACTGATTGGCCGGGGTGAGGTCCCGGTAATCGGCGTCCCAGGCCTGTTCGTAGGAGTCCTTGAAGACGATGAACTCGAGCTCCGTGCCGACGTTGGCCGTGTAGCCGAGTTCGGCGAGCCGTTCGAGCTGGCGGCGCAGGATCTGCCGCGGCGCGGCCACGACCGGTGTTCCGTCCTCCCAGGCGAGGTCGGCCATCAGCATCGCGGTGGCTCGGTTCCAGGGCACCCGGCGCAGGGTGGCCGGGTCGGGGCGCATGGCGAAGTCACCGTAGCCTCGGTCCCAGGAGGACATCTCGTAGCCTTCGACGGTGTTCATCTCCGCGTCGACGGCGAGGAGGTAGTTGCAGCACTCCGTGCCGTGCTGGAGGACTTCGTCGAGGAAGAAGCGGGCGGCGAACCGCTTGCCCTGGAGCCGTCCTTGCATGTCGGGGAAGGCCAGGACGACAGTGTCGATCTCACCGCTCGCGACGAGGGCGCGAAGCTCCTCGACACTGAGCGGGGGTGTGCGGTCTGCCACGGGAAAGCCTCCTTCGGTCAGCCGAGACCTAATAAGGTATTGCCGAGAACCATTGCTTGGGAAGGGGATGCGGCCAGATGTCGCAGACGGACGCGGGCGAGGGCGCCTCCACGGACGACCGGCTGTCTCCGGTGCTGCGGCCGGTGCGGGCGGGGAACGGTTTCGAGGAGGCTCTCGAACAGATACTCCAGGTCGTACGGCTCGGGCTGGTGCCCAGCGGCGAGCGGCTGCCGTCGGAGCGGGAGCTCGCGGACCGGCTCGGCATCAGCCGGGTGACGCTGCGCGAGGTGCTGAAGGTCCTCCAGGACCAGGGTCTGGTGGAGTCGCGGCGCGGCCGCTACGGCGGAACGTTCGTCCTGCCGAAGGCGGCCGCGCCCGGCGAGGGCGAGCTGCGCCGCCGTATCGAGGAGGTCGACGTCGAGGACGCCCTGCGGTTCCGGGAGGTGCTGGAAGTGGGCGCCGCCGGACTGTGCGCGGCGCACGGGCTCACCGACGAGCAGGCGGAGCGGCTGCGGGACGCGCTCGCCCGCACGCACGACGCGCCGCTCACCGAGTACCGCCGGCTCGACACGCTGCTGCACCTCACCCTTGCCGAGCTGGCCGGATCGCCCACCCTCACCGCGCAGTACGCGGCCGTGCGCGCGACCGTGAACGACCTGCTGGACTGCATTCCGCTGCTGGTCAGGAACCTGGAGCACTCGCAACGGCAGCACACCGCCCTGGTCGAGGCCGTGCTCGACGGGGACGCCGACGGCGCGCGGGAGATGATGCGCGAGCACTGCGCGGGCACGGCGGCCCTGCTGCGAGGCTTCCTGACGTGAGCAGGGCGTTCGGCGGCGACGTCGCGCACGGGACTTGATTTCCCGGCACAGCGACACAAAGGTATGAATCCGTTCCATGGAGTGCTTCGCAGCGCTCGCCGCAGCGGAGGCCGAGTGGGAACCCGGCTGAGAACCGTGAAGGAGCACACAGTGGGCAAGCCGCTCATCGGGGTCAGCACCTATCTGGAGTCCCGGGCGTCCTGGGGGGTCTGGGAGCTGCCCGCGGCGCTGCTGCCCGCCGGGTATCCGCGGCTGGTGCAGGCCGCGGGCGGACTCGCCGCCATGCTGCCGCCGGACGAGCCGTCCCACGCGGCGTCGGTGCTCGCCCGCCTCGACGGGCTGGTCGTCGCGGGCGGCCCGGACGTCGAGCCGCAGCGCTACGGCGCCGAGCGCGAGCCGCGCACCGGGCCGCCCGCGCGGGAGCGTGACGCCTGGGAACTCGCCCTGATCCGGGCTTCGTTGGACTCCGGCACGCCGCTGCTCGGCATCTGCCGCGGCATGCAGCTGCTGAACGTCGCGCTCGGCGGCACCCTCGTCCAGCACATCGACGGCCACACGGAGGACGTCGGCGTCTTCGGCGCGCACCCGGTGACGCCCGTGGCGGGCACGCGGTACGCGGCCGTGGTACCGGAGGAGACGTACGTCCCGACCTACCACCACCAGGCGGTGGACCGCCTGGGCGAGGGCCTGCGCGCCTCGGCCCACGCGACGGACGGCACGGTGGAGGCGGTCGAGCTGCCCGGCGACCGTTTCGCGCTGGGCGTCCAGTGGCACCCCGAGATGGGCGAGGACGTACGGGTGATGACCGCGCTGGTGCGTGCCGCGTCGGGGGGCTGAATCCGGGTGCTGTAACCCCCCGTGCGTCCGCGCGAGCTGGTCGCGCGCAGGCCCCGCGGGCCGATGCCCCGTGGGCGGGCGGCGGGTGACATGCGCGTTCCGGGGAGCGACTGCGCGGATTCGCAGGATCCCGTCGTGATCCGCACCTCGCCCTCGACGGACACCCAGGTGGTACGCCCTACTTCGGTGCCTGGAAGCCGCCGATCTTCTGCTCAAGCAATTCGGCCAGCCGCAGTGGGGTGCGGTCCTCGAACGTCGGACCGATGAGCTGCACTCCCACCGGCAGACCCTCGGGCGACCGGCCCGCTGGTATGGCGGTGGCGGGGAGACCGGGCATGGTGGCCAGACCGGCCCAGACGAGCTGGTCGAAGTACGGATACTCGACGCCGTCGATGTCGATCCGGCGTTTCATCAGGTCGGGGTTGTGGTCGTGCGGGAACGCGGGAGTGGGCGTGATGGGACACACCACGGCGTCGAACTCGGCGAAGAACTGCCGCCAGCCATGGCGGTGCAGCTCGCGAAGGCTGTTCGCCGCGATCCGGTCGCGGTGGCTGAGCACCATGCCGCGCAGCCGCGCCGCATCGAGACTCTGGTCGTCTGCGCTCAGTCCGGCGGCGCGGGCCTGCAACTGCTCGTACGCTTCGACGGGAAAACGTGCAACGGAGCCCGAAAACAGGAACGTCGTGTAGAGCACCGCGGCTTCGACCAGATCGGGCAGCAGCGGACTGTCCCGCTCGACGCGGGCACCGCCGTCGGCAAGCGCGTCGGCCACCCAGCCCACGCCGGCCCGCACGGCGGACCCGGTCGGAATGAGCGGATGCTCGTCGAGGACCAGGATCCGGATGTCGCGGAGCCGTTCGTGACGCGCGGGCGGCAGCGTCAGGCGGTGCGCCACGCCCAGTGTCAGCGGGTCCGGTCCGGCCATGACGTCGAGCAGGAGCGTGAGGTCGCGAGCGGTGCGCGCCATCGGACCGACGACGGCGAGGTCGTGTTCGACCGGCAGGGCGGGCCCGGGCGGCGGGACCATGCCGCGGCTCGCCGCCAGCCCGAGGGTCGGCTTGTGCGCGTAAATGCCGCAGAAATGCGCGGGGGTGCGCAGCGAACCGGCGAGGTCGGAGCCGATGGACAGCGCGCCGAATCCGGACGCCAGGGCCGCCGCCGAGCCGCCGGAGGATCCGCCCGACGTGCGACGGTGGTCCCACGGGTTGTTGGTGGTGCCGTAGATCTCGTTGAAGGTCTGTATGTCTTGCAGCCCCACGGGCACATTGGTCTTGCCGAGCACCACCGCGCCCGCGGCCCTGAGCCGTGACACCTGCACCGCATCCTTTGCCGGCATGAAGTTCCGGTGCGGCGGCAGACCCCAGGTCGTGGGCAGCCCGGCGATGTCGTACGACTCCTTGACCGTCACCGGAATGCCCAGCAGCGGTCGGTCCTCACCGCGGGCACGCGCCCGGTCGGCACCGCGCGCGGCGGCCCGTGCACGGTCGAAGTCCGGCACACAGATCGCGTTGATCGCGTCGTCGTCCCGTTCAATACGGGCGATCGCCTCGTCGGTCAGTTCCGCCGAGGTCACTTCACCGGCACGTAAGGCAGCCGCGAGTTCTTCGGCCGTCGGAAAATTCGACTCCATGAATCCGACCGTAGGGGCCGGTGGAAGAGGGCACGAAATGCCGCTTCGCACAACGGGGTGGATCTCTCCATACTCCGGGTTGTCCGTGAACTCCCCCGGAATTGTCCGTGATCGGTAACGGACGCATCCCGTGGGCGCCGTTCCTCGTCCTGCCAAGTGGTCGGAAGGCGACCGAGGATCGGCGAGGAACTGCGGGAAAGCGGGGCGGACATGGCACGGCACGGGAGCGGGCACGGCTGGTACGGCAAGGTGGCCGGGGCGGCGCTCGGGGTGACGGTGCTTGCCGCCGGTGCCTCGTTGTGGACCGCGCAGGCCGATGCCGTGCGCGGCCCGTCACCTCGGGCCGCCGCGTCGGCCACGCCGGGCAGTGACGTCAAGCCAGTGGCGGAGACCATCGCGCACGCCTCGGAGCAGGGGGCGCGTGGCCTCAACATCACCATCGACGACGGGCCCGACCCCGTCTATACACCCCAAATGCTCGACATTCTGCGGGAGTACGGGGTGAAGGCGACGTTCTGCATGGTGGGGCCGCAGGCGCAGGCGCACCCGGACCTCGTGAAGAAGGTCGTCGCCGAGGGGCACCGGCTGTGCGACCACACCGTGTCCCACGACACCTCCATGGACAACAAGTCCGAGACCTACCAGTCGCAGCAGATCCTCGACGCCGAGCGCATGATCACCGAGGCGTCCGGGGGCGTACGGCCGATGTACTACCGGGCGCCCGGCGGGGCCTTCACCCCCTACAGCCGCAAGCTCGCCGCGTCCCGGGGCATGCGCCCGCTGGGCTGGAACGTGGACTCCAAGGACTTCGAGCGGCCGGGCACGGACGCCATCGTCGCCACCGTCGAGCGGGAGCTGCCCAACGGGCCGACTCTCCTCTTCCACGACGCCGGCGGCGACCGCTCCCAGACCGTCGAGGCCCTGCGCCGGATCCTGCCCCGACTCAAGGAGCAGGGCTACTCCTTCGGCTTCCCGACGCGCTGAACCCGGCTCTGGCCGCTCACGATCCCGCGGGGGCGGCTTGTGCGAGCTGCTGAAGAGTCATGGGACCGCAGGTCGCCTCCTCGCCCCGTGCCGGCGAACGTACGGCCCCGGGTGTCGATGGCGCGTAGGTCGCCGACGAGATCCGCCAGGTCGTGGGCGAAGGCAACCGATTCGCCCGGGTCCTCGTCGTCGGCGACGGTCCCCGGAAGCCAGGTCTGCACCGACCAGGGAAGCGGGTGGCCCGGCCCGGGTTCACCGAGCGCGACCGGCTCGGGCGTGGGGAAACGAATGCTGCCCACCAGCTCACGAGCGGCCTCCGCCTCGCTCTCCAGCCGGCGTCCCGCCGACTCGGCGTCCGCGGATTCGAGAGGGAATCGGGCTGCGAACCGATCGCCGATGCGGAAGATCGCGTTGACCGTCCCCTGCTCGGCGATGCCCCTGACGGGCAGGCTCCGCCACTCGGGGAACTGCTGATTCACCAACGCGCGCACCGTCGCAGGTGACACCGTCAGCTGGTGGGGGTGCATCTTCACGCCGAAAGCATCGGCATCACGGTCTTCGACCGCAACCACGTTTCCCTTGCGCCGCCACCCGCGCTGTGCCGGACAGCCACGGTTGCGTCACGCTGGAAGTACGGGCCGCGTGGTGCCCGTGCCGTTCCAGTCGGTGAGCAAGGTGAGGCAGGTGAGGTGCTCATGGCCACTCTCGACATCCGTGACCTGCACTGTTCGGTCCACACCGACGCCGGGCCGCGCGAGATCCTTCACGGGGTCGACCTGGCCGTACGCCAGGGCGAGACCCACGCGATCATGGGCCCCAACGGCTCCGGCAAGACCACCCTCGCCTACGCACTCGCCGGCCACCCGAAATACATGGTCACCTCCGGCAGCGTCACCCTGGACGGCGAGGACGTGCTCGCGATGAAGGTCGACGAACGGGCGCGGGCCGGGATCTTCCTCGCCATGCAGTACCCCGTCGAGGTTCCGGGCGTATCCATGACCAACTTCCTGCGCAGCGCCGCCACCGCCGTCCGCGGCGAGGCCCCGAGGCTGCGCACCTGGCTCAAGGAGGTCCGCGAGGCGATGGAACGCCTCCGGATCGATCCCGCCTTCGCCGAGCGCAACGTCAACGAGGGCTTCTCCGGAGGAGAGAAGAAACGCCATGAGATCCTCCAGCTCGAACTGCTCAAGCCGAAGATCGCGATCCTGGACGAGACCGACTCCGGTCTGGACGTCGACGCGCTGCGCGTCGTCGCCGAGGGCGTCAACCGCGTCCGCGCCACGGGACAGGTGGCCACCTTGCTGATCACGCACTACACACGCATCCTGCGCTACGTCCATCCCGGCCACGTCCACGTCTTCGCCGACGGTCGCATCGCCGACTCCGGCGGCCCCGAACTCGCCGACCGGCTGGAGGACGAAGGCTATGAGGCGTACGTGAAGGGCACGGCGCAAGGCTGAACGACCCGGTCCCCCCTGCTCCCGGGCCGATCACTCGGCTGCCCGGCCCCGCGCCGCAGCCCCGGCCCGCTGTCCGTGTGGCCGTTGTGAGCCCCGGTTCTCCGGCGCGTCACGCCGGAGAATCTCGCGCGAGTTCCGTCTCGATGAGGCGGTTCAGATGCCGGCGGGCGTCCTCCGTCGTCAGCGGGGGTGTCTGCCGCAGATGCTGCAGGGCCAGGCCGTCGGCGAGGGCGGCGAAGCGGACCGTGACGCCGTCGAGGTCGTCGCAGGTGAACTCGCCCTCGGCGACGCCCCGTTCGATCAGGTGGCGGATCTGGTGGTGCCAGGCCTCGTAGCGCTGGGCCTGGCCGCGGGCGAAGGTCTCGTCCGCGCCCTGCTCCCCCGCGTTCCAGTAGTCGAACCACATGCGCCAGTGCCGGTCGGTGTCCTCGGTGAACAGGGCGTCGACCATGAGCCGCAGCCCCTCGGCACCGCTGGTGGCCCGCTCCGCCGCCTCGTTGAGCGCCGCGTAGTACCTCTCGATGTGCAGGATCATCGCCTCGGAGAGGATCTCCTGGACACTGCCGAAGTGGTACGTGACGGTGCCGACCGACACCCCGGCCGCGGCGGCGACGTCACGCACCCCCACCGACGCGTAGCCGCGTTCGGCGATCAGGGGGACCGCCGTCTCCACGATGAGGCGCCGGCGTACCTCGGTGGGCTGGCGCGTGCGGTCCGCGGCGGCGACGGCGCGACGCGGGCTCTTCGCCGCCGTCATCCCGACGTCCTCGGCGTGGTGCGGTGCCATGCGCGCTCAGCCACTGTCTCTCCGTTCGCCCGTGCTTCGATGCGGCTGTCCATGACGAAGTCCGCGGCCGTGGCCCGCAGCTCCGTGCGCGCCATGATCTCAGCGTCCCAGTCGTCCCCGCGACGCAGCCGGATGGGCCACTCCGAGACGGCCCGCGCGGACAGCGGGTCGTCGTGACGGATGCGGTAGGTCTCGCGCGCGCTCTCCTCGTAGCGCAGTCCGTCCGGGTACGTGCGCGATCCCCCGTAGTTGGGGTCGAGCGGGGCGAGGACGGCGGCCTGCGGGGAGGCCGTCGCCTTGTCGAGGATGTGGCGCAGTGTGTAGGCCGCGTCGGCGGCGGTGAAGGCGCGCCCGTCGTGGAACGTGACGCCCTTGCGGAGGCGGAAGGTCCAGGTGGCGGCCTTGTCGTCGGGCTCCCAGGACTCGGCGAGGTCGGGGGCGAGCATGCCGTCCGGGCCGATCCGGACGAGCCGGTTGTAGAGGGCGCCCAGGTATTCGTAGGCCGACAGGGAACTGGCCGGATTCAGTGTCTCGGCGTCGGATGCGGCCGGCCGCGCGATCCGCAGCGTGCCGCCGCGGGCGGGCGCGCCCTTGTGCGCGGCGGCGGGCAGGACGGGGGTGGACGCGGCCCCCGTGCAGCTGGTCATCAGCCAGGACGCGCCCAGGGAGGCGACGCCCGCGGCGAGGACCGAACGTCGTCCAAGGTGGTGGGTGTCGGGCATGAACCGACCGTCCTTCTCGCTATTCGTTCAACGGAACGATTGAGTGAAGTGCGTGAACGATAACGAGTGGACGATTTCGCACCAACCCTTGGAGGGCGGAAATTCAACGTCGGAGACGCAGTCGTTACGCACCCCGAGACGCCTGGCACGGAAGACCGCCCGCCCGTGGTGCGGCGGGTCAGCTGTCCGGGGCCGTCTGCACCAAGGACTCGTGCAGGGTCGACAGCTCGGTGGACAGGAAGGGCGGCACCTGCCCGAGCGGTGCCGGGGCGGCGCCTGTGCGGATCGCGTCGGCAAGGGCCGTGAGTGCCCGATGCAGCTGATCGTCGCCGTGGGCACTGAACAGCGAGTGGGAAACCCCGTGTTGTGCCGCCTCGCTGCCGCTGCCGCTGCCGACCTGCTCAAGTGCCCAGCAGGCGGCGAGTACCCGGTAGGCGAGCCGTTGGGTGGCGACCACTGTGGGCCACATCCGCTCCGCGTCACCGCGCCGGACGACCGAGGAGTTGACGCTCGCGTCGTAGGCCTGGAGTACGCCGATGGCCCGCAGCTGAAGATCGCGTCGGGCCGCCCGGGCACCCGGGGTGGTGACGGCGCCGTCGGCCAGATGGTCCGCCACGGCGCCGACCGCTTCCAGGGTGCGATCGATCGCCGACGGGATGCGTGCCGCCGCTCCGGCCCGCATCGTCACCAGGAACACCGCGAGCGCCACCGCGCAGCCGATCGCGGTGTCGATGCCGCGGGCGAGCAGCAGTCCGCCGAGCCCGGAAACGCGCTGTCCGCCGCTCACGATGGTCAGCGCGACGGCGGTGATGAAGACGACGGCCAGGGCGTAGTTGCGCACGACGAACATCTCGATGGAGAACTGCAGCAGCACGACGGTCAGCGCGAGCCACAGTCCCGTGGGATGCGCGGTGAGCACGCCGAACGCGAGAATCAGCCCGACCCAGGTGCCCACCAGACGCTCCAGGCCGCGCTGCACGGTGCGGACCCAGTCGAAGCCCTGGTGCAGCATCAGCACCGCGGCCGCGATGGCCCAGTAGGCGTGGTCCAGGCTCAGGACGGCGCCGATCATTCCGGCCACCAGGGCCGCGGCGCCGACCCGCAGGGCGACGAGGAGCTGTTCCGACCCTGCCGAGAGCGCCTGCCGCACCAGACCGACCGGCCCGGGGCCGCCGTGCGGGAGTTCCTTCTCGCCGGCCGTGGCATCGGCCGGGGACGGGTGCTGGGCCTGAGCGGCGAGTCGTCGCGCGTGGTCGGGCACGGCGTGGTCCATGGGTGCGTCGCGGGCCGCGGCCCGCATGGCGTCGGCGAAGATCAGATGCAGTTCGCGGTTGAGTCGGCGCAGCCTGTACAGCGTGCTGTCGGGGGTGGTTCGGATCGGCTGGTAGCCGACCAGCGCCGCCCATGACTCGTGCATCGCCAGGGCGGCCCAGTGCCGGACGGTGTCCTGCCGGGGTGTGCCCACCGCCTCGGCGAACCGCGCCACCGCGTCTCCGGCGGCCGCGACCGCGGACTTCTCCGGACCCCGCGGCCACAGCAGGGCGCCGGACATGTGGACCAGCCAGGCGAAGCCGCCGCCCCCCAGCACCAGCAGGCCGGCGTGCCACGGGCTCAGGTGCCCCGCGTGCATCGAGGTGCCGGCGGCACAGGCGAGGGCGACCATGTAGGCCCCGGGCGGACCGACGGCCAGGGCGTTGCACAGCAGGGTCGCCACCATCGCGATGAGGGCGACCACGAGCACGCCGACCCACACGACGGAGGCCGCCCATATGCCCATCCCGACCGCGAACGCCAGGGACACCGCGATGAGCGCGAGCCTGCCCGCGCGGTAGAGGTAGGGCAGGGCGCTGCCGTACAGCGCCGTGAAGCCACCGATCGTCGCCATGAGACCGGCCGCGGTGTCGCCTGCGGCCCAGCCGATCACGACCGGCACGCCCATGCACAGCCCCGCGCGTGCCGCGAACGGCCACCGCCGCCTCGCGTCACGCAGCGCGAACAGGGGGCGGATCCCGATCGGGCGCGGCCCCGGCGCGGGCGGGATCGGCGCGGGGGGCGCTGCCGGTCCTTGAGGCATGTCTCCAGAGCAGCACGGACAGCGTCCCGACGCGCGCCCTGGGGGTCGCGGGGGCGGACGGACCTTGTCGCGCGCTATTGCGCCGCCTTCGAGCCTCCCGTCGACGGCAAGGATCTGCCCGGTGATCGACTTGGCTCTGTCGGAGGCCAGGAAGAGGGCCAGCGCGGCAATGTCCTCGGGATCCGTGAAGTGCTCGAGGGACTGGATGCTCAGGGCGTCAGCGGTCACGTCCGCCACAGGGTGCGTCCGCTGGTGTCGGCTCGGCCCTGAAGGACCCGCTGGATGCGTTCACCGGCGACGGCACCGGGGGCGATGGCGTTGAAGCGGATCCCGTCGTCACCGAGTTCGATGGCGAGCGTCTCGGTGAGACCGAGCAGTCCGCGCTTGGTGGTCGCGTGGGCGGCGCGGTTCGGGTAGCCGTAGCGGCCGCCGACGGAGGACATGGTGATGACGACACCGGCGTCGGACTTCTTCAGGAAGGGGATGCAAAGCCTGGTGACGTCGAAGGTGCCGGTGAGGTTGACCGCCAGTACCTTCTCCCACTGATCAGGATCCAGCTCCGCCACCGGTGGGACCTGAGATCCCCGCGTTGTCGACCAGGACGTCGATGCCGCCGAGGGCGCGCGCCGCAGTCTCGAAGAGTTCGGGGCTGGTCCTCTTCGCCGCCGAGTTCTCCGGCGCGCGGTACGTGCACCGCGAACCCCTGCCGTCTCCGCTGAGCGACATGCGGCCGACCGGGTGACGATGGATGTGTACTGACGTGACCACGCTGCTCTCCTGAGGAGGTAGGTGTCATGACATCTCCGTCCGGTTCCACATCTCCTTCCGAAAGCCCGGGCCCCGTTCCCCAACGCGGCGCCGAGCGGCAAGAAGGTCCGCTGGCCGAAGGCATGGCGGCCCTGGCGAACATGGGCTGGCAGATCATGCTCACCATGGGCCTCGCCACCATCGCCCTGGGCGTCGTCGCCCTGGTCTGGCCGGGCGCGACACTGCGGGTCGCCGGCGTGCTCTTCGGCATCTATTTGCTGGTCACGGGTGTCTTCCAGCTGGCCGGCGCCTTCGGCACGCATGTCCCCCGGCATCTTCGCGTACTGCACTTCATCACCGGTGCGGTCTCCATCCTGCTGGGGCTGATCTCCTTCCGGGGCACCCTGGAGTCGATTCTGCTGCTCGCCCTGTGGATCGGCTTCAGCTGGCTGCTGCGCGGCACCACCGAGACGGCGGCGGCGGCCTCCGCTCCGGAGATGCCGGCGCGCGGCTGGCACGTGGCCTTCGGCATCATCGGAGCGCTGGCGGGTGTCGTGATGATCATCATGCCGTTCGCCACGATCGCGACGCTGACCCTGGTCGTGGGCGTCATGGCCATAGTCCTGGGCCTGACCGAGGTGATCCGCGCCATCAGGACCCGCATCGAGATCGGCCATCTCGCCGCGGGCACGACCACCGAGCGGCGGCCCCTGTTCCACGCCCGTCCGCACCCCCAGCACTGACCGACGGAGCCGGACCGGAGGGCTCGCAGCAGCCGGGCGTCACAGTTCGGCCGCCACGGTCAGGCCCTCCAGGACCGCTTCCTCCACGGTGCGGGGCGTGACGCAGTCCCCGGCGGTGAAGACACGGTCGGCCGGAACGCCGAGAGCGACGGGGTCAAGGTCGTCGACCGGGTCGTGGCCCTGGGCGAGGACGGTGCCCGCGACTCCTTCGAGCAGGACCGGCTCCTCGGTGAGGGTGTGCTGGAGGTACACGGTGTCGCTGTCGGCGCCGTAGAGCCGCACGTTGGGCACGATCTCGATCCGTGCCCGGGCAGCCTGGGCCAACATGGCGGCACGCACGTACTGCTGCATGTGCTCGCCGGCCGCGAAGCCCGTGACGCACAACGTCACCTTCCTTCGCCGGCTCGCCAGTTGGAGAGCGACGCCCAGGCCGATCCAGTCGCCGCGCCAGTCCGCCACCACGATCCGTCCGCGCGGCACCTCGCCGCCGCGGATCACCGACCACGCGTCGAGCACCACGGGATGGTCGATCAGCTCCAGCCGTGGGCGTCGGGGCCGTGCGCCGGTCGCGAGCACCACCGCGTCCGGCGCCGCGGCGGCAACAGCCGGGCCGTCCACCCGCGAGCCCAGGAGGATACGGGCCCCCGCGCGTCGCGCCTCACCCTCCAGATTGGTGATCGCGCCGCCGAACTCGGCGCGGCCGGGCAGCAGTTCCGCGAGAAGCACCTGCCCGCCGACGCGTCGCCCCGCCTCGTGCAGTTCCACGTCGTGACCGCGTGCGGCGGCCACGGCCGCGGCCTTCAGGCCGGCGGGTCCGCCGCCGACCACCAGCACCTTCTTACGCCGTGTGATCATCGGCAGTACTCCGAAGCGGCGCTCGCGGCCGGTCTCCGGGTGCTGGATGCAGGAGATCGGGTAGCCGAGCTGGAAGTGGCCGATGCAGGCCTGGTTGCAGCCGATGCAGGCGCGGATCTCCTCGGCGCGGTCGTCCGCGGCCTTGGCCGGCAGGTCCGGGTCGCAGATCAGGGCCCTGGTCATCGCGCACATGTCCGCCTGGCCGCCCGCGACGATCTGCTCCGCTTCCTGCGGCTGGTTGATCCGCCCGGCCACCATCACGGGGACGCCCACGACCGCGCGCACCTTCGCGGCGAGCGGCGCGGTGTAACCGGCGGGCTGGAACATGGGCGGGGCGATGTGCTGGGCCCCGGACAGGCTGGACGAGCTGCCCGCGCACACGGAGACGTAGTCGACGAGTCCCTCGGCGTCGAGCTCGGCGACGGACTGAAGCACCAGTTCGCTGCTGAGGCCGTCGTGGCTCAGTTCGTCGCCGGAGATGCGCAGGCCGACCACGAAGCCGTCTCCCGCCTCCTTCCGGGCGTTGCGCAGCGCCGCGCGCAGGAAGCGCATCCGGCCCTGGCGGTCGCCGCCCCAGCCGTCGACGCGGACGTTCACCTCGGGGTTGAGGAACTGAGCCGGCAGGTAGCCGTGGCTGGCGACGATCTCCACACCGTCGAGCCCGGCCTCGCGCAGTCGGCGGGCCGCCTGGCCGTAGCCGTCGAGGACTTCGTGGATCTCGGCCTCGGTCATGGCGCGCGGCATGACGTGGAAGCGCTCGCTCGGCGTTGCGGAGGGCGCCCAGGCGACCGGTGCGCTGCCGTCCTTGGACTCCAGGATCTCCCGGCCGGGGTGGAAGAGCTGGCCGAAGACTTTCGCTCCGTGCCGGTGCGCCGCCTGGGCGAGCCTGGCGTAGCCGGGGACGCAGCCGTCGTCAGTGGCCATGAGCACGTGGGTGGTGTAGCGGGCCGACTCGTGCACGCCCGAGACCTGGAGCACGATCAGGCCCACGCCGCCTTTCGCGCGGGCCTCGTGGTAGGCGATCAGTTCGTCGGTGACCTCGCCGTCCCTGACAAGGACGGTGTCGTGGCCCGAGGACAGGATCCGGTTGCGTACTGTCACCTCGGCTATCCGCAGCGGGCTGAACAGGTGAGGGAACCGCACTCCCATGAGATGTCCTCTCCGAAGCTTAGGCGCGTACGCCGAGCAGGACGCGCGCGGTGCCGAGCATCAGCTCGGCGTAACGTTCGGCGGTGAGCCCGGATCCGGAGGCCACTGCCATTTCGCAGCCGTCGACCAGGGACACCAGCGAGCCGATGGCGAGGTCGGCCGGGACGGCGGGGTCGAACTCCTTGCTCCGCAGGCCTTGGTGGACGATCTCGCGCATCAGCGCCTGCCACTCGGCATGGACCCGGTGCACGCCCTCGCGCAGTTCCTCGCGACGGGAGGCACTGGCGCAGAACTCGATCCAGGTGGCGCAGCGCCGGGTGAGGGTGGGGTCGGTGGTGAGTGCCGTGACGAGCAGTTCGAAGCGGCGCCAGGCACTGGTCGCGTCGGCTGCCGCCGCCCGCCAGCGTTCGATCAGATCGTCGATCGACCAGGCGAAGGCTTCGCGGAAGAGGGCGTCACGGGTCTCGAAGTGGTGCTGCAGCGCGCCGATCGACACACCGGACGCCGTGGCGACGTCACGCAACCGGCCCGCGTCGAAGCCCCGTTCGGCCACCACCTCGGCCGCCGCGCGCAGGATGCGCTCCCTCTGCTCGTCCATCGCCGCTCCCGCTGCTCAAGCTCTCGCCGTCCCGCCTCGGCGTTCATTAATAACGTATTATTGCCACTCTGAACAGACAACGCGGCCTGGCCGGCCGAGTCGGCCTCGACCGGCTTCTCTCCAAGGTCGGGGCGGGGCTCTCCCCCGCCCCCGGAGACGGTCGCGCCGGTGGCGGGCGTCAGGCGCGGTGGGTGATGCGGCCGTTCGACATGGTCAGCGGGACCGGGGTCTGTGCGAGTTCGTCCGACGGGGTGGTGAGGGGGTCCAGGGCGAACGCGGTGAGGTCGGCTCGCAGGCCGCGTGCGATGCGTCCGGCGCGGTCGGCTTCACCTGCCGCGATCGCGGCGTGAGTGGTGTAACCCTCCAGCGCCATACGCGGGGTGAGCGCCTGCTCCGGGCAGACGGGCGTGATGTCGGTGCCGGCGTGGCGGGGCAGCCGGGCGTAGGCGAGGATCTCACGGGCGTCGAAGTGGGCGATCGGCCAGTCGGAGCCGAGGGCCAGCACCGCGCCGCTGTCGCGCAGCGTACGGCAGATCCAGGCCCGCTGGGCGCGCTCGGCGCCGACCCTTGTGGACCACTCGTCGGTGTGGTCGGCCCGGGTGTAGGCGGAGTGGGTCGGCTGCATCGACGCGATGACGCCCAACTCGGCGAAGCGGGCCGCTTGTTCACGGGGAAGCGTCTCGATGTGCTCGACCCGGTGCCGCATCCGGCCGTCGGCGCCGAGAGCGGTGACAGTGTCGAGGACGTGGCGCACGCCCGCGTCACCGATGGCGTGGGTGGCGGTGCGGACGCCGGCCGCGTGCAGGTGGTGGACGGCCGTGGTGTAGTCGGCGGGGTCGAGCCACAGTGCCTCGTTGCTCTGGCCGTGGCAGTCGGGGTGCTCCAGCCAGGCGGAGCCACCCTCGACGGTGCCGTCGATGAAGAACTTGACGCCGCCGACCAGCCAGTTGCGTCCGACTGTGGCCTGCAGGGCGACCAGTTCGTCCAGGCCGTCCTTGTCGATGCCGGGCATGCACCACGGGTGCAGTCGCAGCCGCAGCGGGACCTGCCCGTGGCGTTCCTCGACGGCGCGCAGCAGGTCGAGCACGTCGCCACCGGCGTCCATCACATGCGCGCCCGTCAGGCCGGATGCCGCCATGTCGGACAGCAGCGCGTGGAGGGCGTCGCGGCGTTCGGTGAAGGGCCGCCTCGGCATCACGGAGACGACCAGGTCCATCGCGGCATGCTCGATCAGGTGCCCGGTGGGGATGCCGTCGGGGTCGCAGACGACGGTGGCGCGTTGGGCGAAGGAGCGGGGCCCGGTCACGCCGGCGGCGCGCAGGGCGGCGCCGCCGGCCAGTGCGGAGTGGCCGTCGTAGAGGCGGATGAAGACGGGGGTGTCGGGACCGAGGGCGGCCTCGAGGATGTCGCGGTGAATCGGATGGCCGCCGAAGGCGTTGTGGTCCAGTCCCCAGCCGAGGACCCAGCCGTCGATGCGCTCGGCGGCGGTGAGTGCGGTGCGCAGCCCGTCGAGGTTCTGGACCCTGGACAGGTCGACTCCGGTGACGAGGTCGAGGCCGAGCGCGGGGTGGCTGTGCCCGTCGACCAGTCCGGGAACGACGGTGGCGTCGCCGAGGTCCACCACCTCGGTGCCCGGTCCGCGCCAGTGTCGTGCCTCGGCCCGGTCGCCCACCGCGGTGATCACCCCGTCCCGGACGGCCACGGCAGTGGCCTGCGGCCGGCCGGGGTCGAGGGTGTGGACGCGTGAGGCGAGGACGATGACATCCGGGGCGACGGACATGGGCTCTTCCTAGGGGTAGTACGAGTGCGGAAGTGAACGCGGGCCGTTCGGAGCCGGCCCGCGCGAAGCGGTGTCAGGGCGCGGTCGGCAGCACGGAGGTCGCGGCCTCCGCGTTCTCGAAGCCGGCGCGGACGCCGGGGTCTTCGGCAGGGCCTGCGGCGAAGGTGGCGCTGGATCTCGCCGCGCCGGAGAGCATGTGGCAGCCCGCTCCGGACGGTTCGACTCCCCTGCTCAAGCGTGCGCTTGCCGCCGTCGCCAGCGGGCGCCGTGCCGACGCGGCGTTCGATCTGACCCTGGCCGGCTTCCTTGACCATGTCCGCGGCCTGGCGGCATCCGCGGGTCGCGTCTGACCTCACTGCGGCGCGAGCGGGTATCAGCCCGTCCGTCGATTATGTCCGGCCGGGGGATGGGAGCCGGGCGGGTCCTCAGTCACAGTGGACGTACTCGGCCGGGGGGGAGGAAGACCAATGACGGAACCCGGCCTGCTCGACCTGGAAGCCGTTGTGGTGGGGCAGCCGAGGCGTTCACGGTGGCGCACATACGTGGGCCCCGCGTTGGTCGTGTCCACCGTGGAGGGGACCCCGCTCGCCCGGGTCACGTACCCCGACGACACGTACGCCGTCCTCGCGACAACGTCGGGCGAGTTCATCGTCGGTATGGAGCAGTTCGGCCCAGTGGAGTTCCGCTTCATCGACGCCGAGGGCCGGGAGGGCGGCACCACCGGTGCCCCTGGGCTCATCAAAACCCTGCGGTTGAGCCTGCGGACGGAGCGGGGGCGCCAACTCCTCCTCACGCGGCCGAGTCTCCTGCACGCCGAATGGCAACTCACGGAGACCGATCCGGAAGAGAGCCCGGCGCCGGAGATTCTCGGCCGCGTCACGGTGAGCACCATCGACTCGTGGCTCGGGTTGCAGCAGTACGTCGTCGAAACGGACCCTCGCCTGAACACCTCCGAACGACGAACCGTCATCGCCTCGGTCGTCTGCCTGCACCTACTCCGCCGCCCCCCGGGCAGGAGCGCCACGCCGGAGTGAGCGGGGCCCCGGTCGTGCAACTGCTCCTCGGACGGGTCGTCCCATGACGTCCCGTCTCACTCGATCGCCCGTAGCACTGGTGTTGCCACAAGGACGACTGTACTGGCCGATCACGCAGCGGACATCAGCGGGCGGCCAGTTGCGAAATGCCCCTGAATGTTCGCCTCCAGTCGGTGCAGCCCGAGTTCGCCGAACCGGGTCCAAGGCCGACCGCGAGGGCCTGGCCGCCGTCGTCGGTCGGTTCGACCGGATCCGCATCCGACCCGCGCCATCTCCTCGTCATGTGCCGGCCACCGGCGGTGGGGGAACTACTGCATATGATGCGCAGGTGCGTGAATACTGCATCAGAGCAGCCACGGCCGCGGACCTCGACGGGGCGCGGGCCGTGATGCTGGACACCGTTTATCGCGACTTCGAGACCGGGTACGTGCCGCGGTGGCACGCCGACATCATCGATCCGGAGTCCTTCTATCTCAGCCCGCCCCGGCACACCCTGCTGGTCGCGGTCGACGAGCGGGACGGGGCCGTGGTCGGCACGGCCGCGCTCGACGCGCGCGGTCCGGAGCATCCGCCGAACCCGCAGTGGCTGGCCGAGCGGTATCCGTCCGGCGAGACCGCCCAGTTGCGGCGGGTGTACGTGCGCCCGGAGCACCGCCGACGCGGACTGGCGCGGCAACTGGTCGCCGGACTGCTGGACTTCGCCCGGGTGGACGGCGGATACCGGGCCGTGTACCTGCACACGTACCCGCACTCACCCGGCGCCATGGGCCTGTGGCAGGCGCTGGGCAAGGTCATGTGCGACGAGCGGGAGGACGTGCCCGGCGGCGGCAGCGGCGTCGTGCACTTCGAGATCCCCCTCAACTAAACGAACATGATATTCATATGGTATTGGTCGGCGTCAGCCGGCAAGTCCGGCTCCAAGGAACAGACAGAAGCAGGAACATGAGATCTCCCCGCCCGCGGCTGATGGCCGGGCTGCTGCTCGTCCCGCTGCTCTCCGGCTGCTTCTCCACCTCCGGCGACGACTCGTCCTCGGACTCCTCCGGCTCCGGCAAGGGAGGACGACTCCGTGTCGCGCTCGCCTTCCCGCCGGCGGAGAACTACTCCCCATACGGCCAGGACGCCTTCGGCCTCTCCCGGCTCGGTGTCACCGAAGGGCTGACCAGGCTGGACGCCAACGGCACCGCCGTGCCCGCGCTCGCCCAGTCGTGGAGCAGCGACAAGAGCGGCAAGGCTTGGGTGTTCACGCTGCGGGACGCGAAGTTCCAGGACGGCACCGACGTCACCGCCGAAGCCGTCGCATCCGCCCTCACCCGCGCTGCCGAGGCCGACCCGGCGCCGTCCGCCGTCTCCGGCGTCAAGCTGACCGCCAAGGCCGTCGGCGCCGGCCGGGTCGAGGTCAGCACGGCCGAGGCCGATCCGGTGCTGCCGCTGCGGCTGAGCAACCCGAGCCTCGCGGTGTTCTCCTCGAAGGCATACGGCCAGGACGGCAAGGTGAACCCGGTCGGCACCGCCACCGGTCCCTTCGCGCTCACCAGGATCACCGGAAGCACGACGGCCGCCCTGGACCGCTTCGACGACTACTGGGGCGGCCGCGCCCAGGCCTCCGGCATCGACGCGAAGTTCGTCTCCGACGGCACCGCCCGCGCCAACGCACTGCGCACCCGCGACGTGGACTTCGCGGAGGCGATCCCCGTCGCGCAGGTGAGCACTCTGGACAAGGGCACCGTTCACGAGGTCAACACCGCCCGGAACACCAGCCTCTACCTCAACACCCGGACAGGCGTCTTCAAGGACGCGCGCCTGCGGGCCGCCGCACGCGAGGCGATCGACACCACCGCGATCGCCAAGGGCGTGTACGAGGGATACGCCGAGCCAGCCCAGGGTCTCTACGGCCCCGCCCTGACCTGGGCGGCCGGGAAGCGGACCGAGCCGACCGCCCGGGCGAAGGCCGCCGACCCCAAGGGCAGGACCATCACCGTGGCCACCTACAACGACCGGCCCGAGTTGCCCGAGGCCGCCCAGGTGCTCCAGCAGCAGCTGAAGAAGGCCGGATTCACGGTGAAGCTGGAGGTGCGCGCCTACGCGCGGCTCGAAAGCGACCTGCTGGCGGGGAAGTTCGACGCCTCCGTCGCCTCCCGCAACATGATGCTCGACACCGGTGACCCGGTCACCGTCCTGGCCGGCGACTTCGGCTGCGGCGGCTCGTACAACCTGTCGCTCCTGTGCGACAAGAACGTGGACGGGCTGATCACCGCCGCGCAGACCGAGTCCGACCCCGCCGAGCGGCAGAACGCGGCGATGAGGGCGGAGGCCGCGATCCTCGGCACGGACGCGGTGATCCCGCTGGTGCACCTGAAGGTCGTCACGGGCGTCGGCACCTCCGTCAAGGGCGCCCTGCTCGACCCGTACGAACGTGATTTCGTCGGCACCGGGACCCGGCTCTGAAGTCCGCGACCGCACCCCGCGGGACCCGAGTCACCGCCGCCCTGCGCACGCTCGCGCGGGGCGGCGGTCTCACACTGCTGTGGCGAACCGTGCTCACGGCCACCGTGGTGTGCGCGATCGGCCTGCTGCCGTGGCTCTCGCGCACCGACCCCGCCCTGACCGTGCTCAAGGCCCGCTCGGCCGAGCGGAACCCGACCCCCGAGACACTGCGCGCCATTCGGGACGGACTCGGCCTGGGCGACGGCCCCCTGGCTCTGCTCGGGCGCTGGCTGGGTGGGCTGCTGCGCGCGGACGCCGGCCGCTCCTGGGTGTCGGACACCGAGGTGCTGCCGGCCGTTCTCCAGGCTCTCGGAGCGTCCCTGCTGCTGATGGCCGGCGCCATCGTCGTCGCCGTCGCCACGGTGGCGGTCGTATGCGCGCGCACCCTCCGGCAGGGCGCGCGGAGACAGCCCGGCGGGCGCGGACCCGGCGGTGGCGGCTCCGCGATGCTGGCCGCTCTGCCCGAGTTCCTCGTCGCCTCCGTACTGGCCTCCGTCATCGGCGTACAGCTCGGCTGGCTGCCCGCGCTCGGCTGGTACGGCCCCCCATGGATGCTGCTGCCCTCGCTCGCCCTCGGTCTGCCCGCGGGTGCGGTCCTCGGGCGGATGCTGGACGACCTGCTGCCCGCCGCCTTCGCCGAACCGTGGGCGCGGGCCGCCGCCGCGCGCGGGGTGCCGCCGAAGTCCGTTGCCCGGCAGGCGCTGCGCCGCTGTGCGCCCGCGCTCCTGCCCAACCTGGGGCTGTTCGTGGTCGGCCTGACCGGCGGATCGGTCGCCGTCGAGCAGATCTTCGACATCCCCGGACTCGGGCGGCTCACCCTGCGGGCCGCCCTCGCCCAGGATCTGCCCGTGCTGCAGACCGGCACGCTGATGCTCATGGTCCTCGCGGCCGCGGCCGCTCTACTGGCACGGTTGGGGGCGCGACGGCTGACCGGGCCCGCGCTGCGCGACGGCGCCCTGCACTCCCTGCACCGGCCGACCCCGCCCGCGCCACGCGTCGTGCCTCTCGTGTACGGGCTGCTGCTCGCCGCGGTCGTCGCTTTCGGCCTGCCCCACGACCCGCTCGCCCTGGACACCACCGCCCGCCTCCAAGCACCGTCCGCCACGCACCCGTTCGGCACCGACGCCCTTGGCCGGGACGTGCTGGCCCGTGTCGCGCACGGCGCGCTGAGCACGCTCGGCGTCGCCCTCGCCGTGAGTGCCGTCGCCCTGGTGGGCGGCGTACTGCTCGGCCTGCTGCCCCGGCTGTCCGGACCGCTGGTCGACACCGTCAACTCCGTACCGCCCGTACTGGCCGCCCTCCTCGTCACCGGCATCGCGGGCAGCGGACCGTGGACCCCGGCGCTGGCCGTGGCCGTCGTCGCCTGGTCGCCACTGGCCACGCACACCTCCGCCCTCCTGCGACAGGAGCGCGCGACCCTGCATCTGACCGCGACCCGCGCGCTCGGCGCGGGACCGGGATACCTGTTCTGGCACGAACTGGTGCCCGCCGTCCTGCCGCCCGTCGTCCGCCACGCCCTGCTCAGACTGCCCGGAATCGCCCTGAACCTCGCCGCGCTCGGCTTCCTGGGACTGGGCTCCCAGCCTCCCTCCCCCGAGTGGGGCCTGTTGCTCGCCGAGAACCAGCCCTACGTCGAACGCGCGCCGTGGGCGGTCCTGGCGCCCGCCGCCGTGCTCGCCCTGCTCGGCGCGCTGGCCGTCACGGCGGCGGGCGGGGCACGGCTGCCCCGGCTCGCACGACGGGCGAAGCAGCCGGCCCCGCGGGCCGGCGGGCCCGAACCGGCCGCACCGCAGGCCGCATCGCAGGCCGAGCCGAACGCCGTCCTGACCTCGTCCCCCGCCGACACCCTCCAACAGACCTGACCTTTTGGTGGCCGACGTGTTCTCCCGCCTCCTGACCAAGCGACCCAGCACCGGCGGCAGGCCGCCGCACGAAGGCGCCCGGAAGCGCCTCTCCCCGCTGCTGCGGCTGCTGATACTGACCCAACTCGCCTTCAACGTCGGCTTCTTCGCTGTGCTGCCGTTTCTCGCCGACCATCTCGGCACAGCCATCGGCATGGCGGGCTGGACGGTCGGTTTCGTGCTGGGCCTCAGAACCTTCAGCCAGCAGGGGCTGTTCGTGGTCGGAGGGCGGCTCGTCGACCGGCACGGCGTGCGGCCGGTCGTCCTGGCGGGCTGCGTGCTGCGGATCGCCGGGTTCGTCTGGCTGGGGTTCGCCGAGGAGACCTGGGCGGTGATCGGCGCGGTGCTGCTGATCGGCTTCGCCGCCGCACTGTTCTCCCCCGCCGTGGAGTCGGAGGTGGCACGGCAGGCGGTGGTGTGGGAAGAGCAGGGCAACGGCTCCCGCACCAGGGTCCTGGCCCTGTTCTCCGCCGCGGGCCAGGCCGGTGCCTTCGTCGGCCCGTTGCTCGGCGGCCTGCTGCTCGCCGTGGACTTCCGTACCGCCTGCCTCGCCGGGGCCGGGGTCTTCGTGCTCGTCCTCGCGGGTCACGCGTGGCTGATGCCGCGGCACATCCCCGGCCGGGTGCGATCGCGGGAGGGCGGTGGAGTGCGCGAGTTGCTGCGCCACCGCCGCTTCCTGGCCCTGTGCTGCGCGTACGGGAGCTATCTGCTCGCCTACAACCAGCTCTACCTCGCCCTGCCGGACGAGGTGGAGCGGGCGACGGGTTCGCAGGCTGCGCTGTCCTGGCTGTTCGCGCTGTCGTCCCTGCTGGTCGTGTCCGCGCAGCTGCCGGTCACCGGGTGGGCGAGCGGCCGGCTCGGTCTGCGCCGCTCCATGGCCGCCGGGCTGGTGCTGGTCGCTGCCGGGTTCGCGGTCGTGGCGGCGGCGCGCCCGGCGGGCTGGACGGGCCTCGTGGGTCTGCTGCCGGCCGCCGGGTACGTCGTCCTGCTCACCCTCGGCCAGATGCTGATCGTGCCCGCCGCCCGCGCGTGGGTGCCCGACCTCGCCGAAGAGGGGCGCATCGGCCTCTACACCGGGGCGCTGTCCTCCGTCTCCGGCCTGATCGTGCTCGTCGGCAGCTCGGCCACCGGGTCCCTGCTCGACATGGGGCTTTCGCCCGCCGTGCCGTGGCTGGTTCTCGCCGCCGTTCCAGCACTGGCCGTAACACTGCTGCCGCGCGGGCCGGAGCCCGCGCGGGCCCGATGACGACAGACGGGATCTGCTCACCCCCGGCTCGTTCGAGCCGAGTCGGACGAGCCACGCGCTACGGCAGCGTCGCCGTACTGGAGACCGGGGCCAGGTCGTCCCCGTCGTCCGTCAGAGTGGACACCGCGGCGAGGACATAGAGACATCCCGCCGTCACCACCGCCAGACCGGCCAGAAGCGGGGTCCAGGCCCTGAGCCTGGCGATGGCCGGCCTGCCACGGAACTGCCTCTCCATGACGGTGAGACCGCGGATGGTGGCCACACCGACGCCGGTGAGGGTCAGCGCCATTCCGACACCGAACGTGATCACGATGGCCAGCGCCCCGAGCGCGCGACCCGTCAGCAGACCGCTGACGAAGATCAGGAAAGCCGACGGCGACGGCAGCAGCCCGCCCGAGAGCGCCAGTGCCACAAGGCCCTTGCGGGACCAGGGATTTGTCAGCTGCTCCACGTGGTGGTGGGCGTGCGCGGCGGCGTCCAGCGGGGCCGACTCGTGGTCGTGGGAATGCCCGTGGTCCTGATGGTCGTGGGAGTGCCGGTGTTCGTGACCGTCTTCATGGGAGTGACCATGGTCGTAGGAATGCCCATGGGAATGGCCGTGGTTGTGGCCGTGCGCATGGCCGTGACTGTGGCCGTGCGCAGGTCCACGGCTGCGGAGATGCCGGTAGACCAGGCCCGCGCCCACGATCGCCACGATCGCTCCGGCCGCGGCCTGCATCCACGCGGTGGCGCTCTTCGTGCTGATCGCGGTGCTGCTGACGCCCACCCACAGCAGGGCGAGCACCAGCACCGAGAAGGTGTGCATCGTGGCGACGATCACGCCGAGGCGTACCGCGTCCTTGTAACGCCCCCGCGTTCCCACCAGATACGCGGCGGTGATGCTCTTGCCGTGGCCGGGGGCGACGGCGTGGGCCGCGCCGACACCGAGCGCGACGACCAGGGCGACCCAGAAGAGCGCGTGCCCGTCGAAAAGGGCTATCAGGTGGTTGTCGAGACTGCCGATGCCTGTCATGCGCTGCTCCTGGTGCCTGTGCCGGGGTCGTTCGTCAGGGCTTCGGCACCTGGGCCGCCCTGGGTTGCCGGGGACGCGGCGGCCGCGCCGTGTCCGGGGGACGTGGTGCCGCCGGCGCGGGCGGCCGCCCGGCGACGCGACCGGTGGAAGACCCACCCGCCGATGGCGAGGGCGGCGACGAGAGTGCCGGCGGAGTAGACCGCGACCGTCCTGCGGACGCTTCCGCCCGAGACCGTGAACCGCATGTGCGCGGTCGGCCGGGCGGAGGTGAACAGCGTCTGCTGCGGCTCGGCCGGGCCCCGGGATGTGAGCATGGTCCGGTACGCCGGGTGAAGGTCCGTGAGGGCGCTGATCGTCACGTCCGCCTCGGCCACGGGGGCCGGGCAGGCGAAGGAGAGCTGAGCCCCTTGGGCAAGGAAGTCCTTCATGTCGCCGACCACGGTCCCCCGGCAGGGCCGCCCGGCCTGAGTCACCGCGATGTGCTGGAGCAGGTAAGCCCGGACAGCAGGCGCCTGCCGCAGGCGCTGCTCGAACGACAGCCGCGGCGAACTCCCCGCGGCCCGGCCGTCGAAGACCCCGAGTGACTGACCGAGCGTCACCCAGTCGAGCTTGTCGGTGTTCCAGGCGAGCAGAAGACGGGAGTCCTGGACGCCGACTTCGGCCGTGGAGGGCGGACCGAACGGGTGCGCGGCCGCGGAGGGAGCGGGTGCCGCGAAGGCGATGAGCACCGCCAGCGCCGCCCCTGCGAGCAAGGTGCCCGGCGCCGGCCGGAGCTGAGCCCTCCAAAGGGCGCGGATGTGCAGGGACACGGTGCGGTTCTTTCGTACGGTCTATGCGTCATGGCGCTCGTGACGCGGCGCCGAAACCGTACTTTGTCCAACTGGTCGGACGTTTTCCCGACGATCACGTGGAGACCAGATGAACTCGCCGCCGCTGAAGGGCATACGCGCAAGCCGCCCTCAGCTTTCCTGCCGGAACCGGGCGATCCATTCCGACGTGGCTCCGAGCCCGCCGAAGGTGTAGAAGTGCACCTTCACCGCCCCGTGACGCCCGGCGTCGTAGCCCTCGGCCAGGGCGCGCAGGAACCGGTCGGGGCCGGCCGTGCCCATGAGGTTGGTCAGGGAGAAGCCGTACTTCCTGGTGATGGAGGCGCTGGCGCCGACGCCGAAGCGGGCGGCGTACGTCATGAGTCGCTTGACGCCGGCCGGTCCGGGCACACCGATGCGGATCGGCAGGCCGACGCCTCGCGTGCGCGTCCTCTCAAGCCAGGCGAGCACGGGGTCGACGTCGAAGCCGAACTGCGTGATGACGTCACCCGCCAACCCCTGTGCCGCCAGCGCCGCGTGCTTGTCCGTCAGCGCGGACCACAGCACGTGGTCCGCGATGGCCGGGTGGCCTTCCGGGTAGCCGCTGATCCCGGCGTGGCGCACCCCGTACTGCTGGAGCAGTCCGGTGCGGATGACGGCCAGGGCGTCCTCGTACGGGCCTTCGGCACGGACGGGGTCCCCGCCGACGACGAACACGTTCTCCACGGTGCCGTCGTCCCGCAGACCGGACAGGAACCGTTCCAGATCGGTCGGTGACCTCAGGCGGCGGGCGGAGATGTGCGGTACCGGAACGAAGCCGAGCCGCTTGACCGCGCGGGCGGCCGCCAGACGCGTCGGCAGGTCCTCGTGGGCGAGGAACGTGATGTTGATGCGGGTGCCCGGCGGGATCCCGGGGTGGGCTTCCTCCAGTCTCGGTATGTCCTTGCCGGTCATCTCGAGGGAGAAGTCCTCCAGCAGCGATGTGCCCACCGCCACCGGAGCCGTGGATCCGGGATTCATGCTTCTCCTCGCCGCAGGATGGGGTCGGGCGTCGCGGCGGTGGCGGGTCGCGCGTGCCGGTGGGACGGCGCGGGCCGACCGGTGGCGCGGACGCGGGGGAACCCGAGATCCGCGTCCCGGGATGTGCCCGGTCCGGTGCCCACCGGGCAGATCATCGCAGACCGCATGGCCATGCCGATCAGACCCCTGGCGTGCTGTGTGCTCCACCACGCCGGCTGCCCTGTCATCGCCGTCCCGGCACGCCGCTGAGCGGCCGGGACCACGTCAACAATTGGCAACGATTTTCAGGTGCAGCCAACCCCACCTTGGTTCTGACATTCGTTTTCACTTAGCGTGGTGTGTGCGCCCGGTCCGACGCCGGGCGGTCCCCCTTGTGTGAAAACACCGTCACGACCTGTCCCGGAGGAACCATGCCCCCGTCCACGTCCCGCTGCCTGGCGCTGATAGCCGGCGCCTCCCTGGCCCTTCTGACGGGCTGCGGCAGCTCATCGGACACCGGAAGCGGCGGGAGCGACCGGAGCCCGGCGTCCTCGTCCGCCGTCCCGGTGGTCGCCTCGACGAACGTCTACGGCGACATCGCCGAGCAGATCGGCGGCGACCGTGTCGAGGTCACCTCGGTCATCAGCGACCCCAGCCAGGACCCGCACTCCTACGAGGCCAGCACCCAGAACCAGTTGGCCCTGTCCAAGGCGAAGGTCGTCATCGAGAACGGCGGCGGCTACGACGACTTCATCGACAGGATGCTGAAGAACGGCGGCAACTCCTCCGCCGAGGTCGTCAACGCCGTCAAGGTCTCCGGCCGGACCGCCCCCAAGGGCGGTGAGCTCAACGAGCACGTCTGGTACGACTTCCCCAGCGTCGCCAGGCTCGCCGACAGCATCGCCGCCGCGCTGGGCAAGGCCGACCCGGCGAACGCCGGCACCTTCACCAGGAACGCGGAGACCTTCAAGGAGAAGCTGAAGCCGCTGGAGGCCAAGGAAGCGCAGATCAAGGAGGAGCACGGCGGCGACGCGGTGGCCATCACCGAGCCCGTGCCGCTGTATGTGATCGAGGCGAGCGGTCTGGTCAACAGGACGCCTGAGGAGTTCAGCGAGGCCATCGAGGAGGGCGGTGACGTCTCCCCGAAGGTCCTGCGGGAGACCCTGGCGCTGTTCACCGGCAAGAAGGTCAAGGCCCTGGTCTACAACGAGCAGACGTCCGGCCCCCAGACGGAGAGGGTCGAGCAGGCGTCGAAGTCGGCCGGCATCCCGGTGGTTGCCGTGACCGAGACCCTGCCGAAGGGCAAGGACTACGTCGGCTGGATGACCGCCAACGTCGACGCGCTCGCCGGCGCGCTGGACAAGTGAGCCGACCGGGCATGACTTCCGAGTCCCGAGCCCGGCACGGCACACGCGGCGGCGCCCCGGCGATCAGTCTGCGTGGCGCGGCCCTGTCGTTCGGTGACCGCATGGTGTGGAGCGGCCTCGAACTCGACGTGCGTCCGGGCGAGTTCCTGGCGGTGCTCGGGCCGAACGGCGCGGGGAAGACCAGCTTCGTGCGGGCCCTGCTGGGCCGGCAGCCGCTGTCCGCAGGGACGTTGACCGTTCTTGGCCGGCCGCCCCGCGCGGCCGGCCGGGACATCGGCTACATCCCCCAGCAGGCCGCCCTGGCCGCGCAGTCGATGCTGCGGGCCCGCGACCTCGTCCGCTTCGGCATCGACGGGCACCGCTTCGGCCCGCGTCTGCGCACGTCCGCCGTGCGCGGGCGGGTGGACGAGATCCTCGAGTCGGTCGGGGCGTCGGCGTACGCCGATGTCCCGCTCGGCATGCTGTCGGGCGGCGAACGCCAGCGCGTACGCATAGGGCAGGCCCTGGCCACCGACCCGCGGATCCTGCTGTGCGACGAACCGCTGCTCTCCCTCGACCTGCATCACCAGCGAGCCGTCACCCGGCTCGTGGACGCCCGGCGCCGCTCGCACGACACCGCGGTGGTCTTCGTGACCCACGAGATCAGCCCGGTGCTCGATCTGGTGGACCGGGTGCTGTACCTGGCCGGCGGCGGTCATCGGGTCGGCACCCCCGAGCAGGTCCTGACCTCCGAGTCGCTCTCCGAGTTGTACGGCTCGCGGGTCGACGTCGTCCGCGTCGACGGCCGGATCGTGGTCGTGGGGGCGCCCGACGAGCCGACCGCGCCTCCCCATCACCCCCACGAGACCCGTACGACCGACGGAGTGCGCCCATGACACTCGCCGACGGGATCTGGCACCAGATCTTCAGCTTCGACAACTACGGCGAACTGCTGGCGCTGGTCCGCAACTCGCTCATCGCCGGTGTCCCGCTCGGCCTGGTCGGCGGCCTGGCCGGGGTGTTCGTCATCATGCGCGACCTGCCCTTCGCCGTGCACGGCATCAGCGAGCTGTCCTTCGCGGGCGCCTCGGCCGCGCTGCTGCTCGGGACGAACATCGTGGCGGGCTCGATCACCGGCTCGCTCCTCGCGGCCGGCGCGATCGGCGTCCTGGGCGCCCGGGCCCGGGACCGCAACTCGGTGATCGGCATCATCATGCCGTTCGGCCTGGGCCTGGGTGTGCTCTTTCTCGCCCTGTACAAGGGCCGGGCGGCCAACAAGTTCGGTCTTCTCACCGGCCAGATAGTCGCCGTGGACACACCGCGGACGGCCTGGTTGCTCGGCAGCTCCGCCGTCGTACTCGTCACCCTCGCGGTCATCTGGCGGCCGCTCGCCTTCGCCAGTGCCGACCCCGACGTCGCCGAGGCCCGCGGAGTGCCGGTGCGCGGCCTGTCGATCGCCTTCATGCTCGTGCTCGGACTCGCCGTCGCCCTGTCGGTGCAGGTCGTCGGTGCGCTGCTGGTCCTCTCCCTGGTCGTCACACCCGCCGCGGCGGCCGCTCGGGTCACCGCGTCGCCGGTCCTGCTGCCCGTGCTCAGCGTGCTGTTCGCCGTGGCCTCGATCGAGGGCGGCATCCTGCTCGCCCTGGGCAGCAGCATCCCCATCAGCCCCTACGTCACGACGATTTCGTTCACCCTCTACGTCGTGTGCCGACTGGCGGGCCGCCGGCGCGCCCGGCGGTGGGGAGCCAGGAGGCCGACGCCGCAATCCGCCTGACCGACGGGAGCGTCCGCCGGCCGACGGGTGTGCGCGTCCGCACGCACGCGCTGCCGCCCACTCCCCCAAGCTCGTCAGCCGGCCTGGGCAATTAGTAATGGGATTCGTTTTCATGTAACGTCCTGCGTGCTCACCGATCCAGGAGGAAACCCATGGCCGTTCCCAAGCGGAAGATGTCCCGCAGCAACACCCGCCACCGCCGCGCCCAGTGGAAGGCGACCACCCCGGCGCTCGTCCCGATCACCCTCGACGGCGTCCCCTACCTGGTGCCGCAGCGGCTGGTCAAGGCGTACGAGCGCGGGCTGCTGCGCCCCGAGGGCTGAGCGTTCATGCCTTCCGACCGCCTGCCCGTCACCGTCCTTTCCGGATTCCTCGGCGCGGGAAAGACCACCCTCCTCAATCACGTGCTCGGCAACCGCGAGGGGCTGCGTGTGGCGGTCATCGTCAACGACATGAGCGAGGTCAACATCGACGCCGCCCTGGTGCGCGGCGGCGAAGCTGCCCTGTCGCGCACCGAGGAACGCCTGGTCGAGATGACCAACGGCTGTATCTGCTGCACGCTGCGCGACGACCTGCTCGAAGAGGTGGACCGACTGGCCCGCGA
>NZ_JBIVJN010000023.1:0-97838 GCF_044750345.1 Streptomyces sp. NPDC088817 | reverse complement strand
GCGCCACGAGTGCGACGACGGCCGGACCGGCCCACGCGTCCGGCAGCACCAGCCGCAGCAGCGCGAACCGGCTGACGTTGCCCGGCTCGTACCCCTCTTCTCGCAGATAGCCGGGGAGATAACCCAGGACCGCGGAACCGGACGCCGGCAGGTACGGGAGATAGGCGAGTGCCACAACGCCAACGGCCGTGAGGAGCACGCTCGCCGTCTCCCGCAGCCGGGCGCGCGGGTCATGCCCGGGAGCCAGTACTCCCGACAGCGCACCGGGGAGGGTGAGCACGGGGAGCAGCTTGACGGCGATCGCCGCCCCGAGCAGCGCTCCACGGCGTGCTCCCGCGACCGTGCCAAGCGCGGCCACCGTGAGCAGCACTCCGAGCGTGTCCACATGGGCGTCGTTGACCGCGGCGAACGGCACCGCCGGACACCATGCCCACAGTGCCACCCGCCGCGTGTCACCACATGTACGCCGCTGCACCAGCAGCAGCGCCACCGTAGTGGCGACGGCGAGCATCGCACCGGCGAGTTGCAGTGGCTTGTGCCGCCCGCCTGCCGGGGAGACTGCGTGCACCAGCAGGAACCACCCCTCGGCCACGGGTGGATAGATCGTGTGTTCGGACGGCCTGTTGATGTGCGTGCACCCACCCGCCACTGAGTGGAGGTCCCACCCACGGCACGCGGTCCCGGCGGGAAAGAGCCACGGATCACGCAACCGGGCAAGCTGTGACGCGTCCGGCGGGTAGGCGTACGGGGAGATCCCCGCGGCCTGCACGCGGCCGTCCCACGCGTAGCGGTACATGTCGTCGCTGGTGCGCGGCGGAGCCGACAGCGCCGCCACACACAGGGCGATCCCCCCGGCCAGGATCAGCACCACGGCGGTGCGCACCGGCACGCGGCGCACCATCCACGCCGCTCCGGCGAACAGCACCCACGCGGCGGCATACCAGTACAGCAGCGCAGCCGGATGGCCGAGATCACCGCCCAAGCGGACCGTCGCGGCGACGACGGCAACGAGGGCGGCGAGCAGTGCCGTGGCGCAGAGCGTACGTACTCCCACACCCGCCACAGTGGCAGTCTCGAACGCGCAGGCAGGCCTCTCGGCGCCGCGTGTCCCGATCCGGCCGTAGCCTCGAAGGCATGCTCGTCCTTGTCACAGGAGGGGCCGGGTTCATCGGCTCCCATGTCGTCCGGGCTCTCGTCGAGGCCAGGCACGGGGTACGCGTGCTGGACGTGCGGTCCCCCGAGCCGCCGCAGTTCCCGCCCGGCGTCGCGTTCGTGCGCGGCGACATGCGGGACCGGGCGGTGGTCGAGGAGGCGCTGCGCGGGGTGGACGCGGTCTGTCATCAAGCGGCGATGGTCGGCCTGGGCCGGGACTTCGACGACGCGCCCGCCTACGTGGGGTGCAACGACCTGGGCACCGCCGTACTGCTCACGGCCATGGCCCGGCTGCGCGTGAGCGAACTCGTCCTGGCCGGCTCGATGGTGTACTACGGCGAGGGCCGCTACGCATGCGCCCGCCACGGGACCGTCCGGCCCGGCCCGCGCCGGGTCACCGACCTGGACGCCGCGCAGTTCGAGCCCGTCTGCCCGCGCTGCAACGATCCGCTCACTCCCGGCCTGGTGCCGGAGGACGCGCCACCCGACCCGCGCAACGTCTACGCGGCGACGAAAGTCGCCCAGGAGCACCTGTCCGCCGCCTGGGCGCGGGACACCGACGGCCGGGCGGTCGCCCTGCGCTACCACAACGTCTACGGGCCGGGCATGCCGCGCGACACCCCGTACGCCGGGGTGGCCTCGCTCTTCCGCTCCGCGCTCGCGCGCGGCGAGCCGCCCCGGGTCTTCGAGGACGGCTGCCAGCTCCGCGACTTCGTCCACGTCGCCGACGTGGCCGCCGCCAACCTGGCGGCGCTCGACGCGGCCGGCGCCGCAATCCCGGCGGGAACGCTGCGCGCCTACAACGTCGGCAGCGGCAGCCCGCACACCGTGGGCGAGATGGCCACCGCGCTCGCGGGCGCCTGCGACGGGCCCGAGCCGGTGGTGACCGGCGAGTACCGGCTGGGCGACGTCCGCCACATCACCGCCTCCTCGGCGCGGCTGCGCAAGGAACTCGGCTGGCTGCCCCGGGTACCGTTCACCGACGGCGTGCGGGAGTTCGCGGAGGCTCCCCTGCGCGGCCAGACATCGGCGCCTCGGTAAGGCGCTTGCGGGAGATGGCCTCGAACCCGCGGCCGCCGGATACGTTGCGGCCCTCGTCGGACGGAAGCGACGGGCGTCCGAACCGCGCCAACCAACATCGAATACGGTGCGGTGGCGCGAATCAGGTGAGATCCAGGCGCGCCATCCCGTTTCTCTCCGTACGCTGAAAGACGTGACCGACAGGCATCGGCCCCTTGCGGACGTCGTGCTCCCGTGTCTCAACGAAGCAGCCGCGCTTCCCTGGGTGCTGGAGCGGATCCCGCCCGGCTGGCGGGCCATTGTCGTCGACAACGGCTCGACCGACCGTTCCGCCGAACTCGCCGCGTCGCTGGGAGCGCACGTCGTCGGTGCACCGGTGCGCGGCTTCGGTGCCGCCTGCGCGGCCGGGCTGCGCGCCGCCACCGCGCCCGTGGTCTGCCTCTGCGACTGCGATGCCACCCTGGACCCGGGGCTGCTGCCGTCGCTCGCCCTGCCCGTTCTGGACGGTGAGGCGGACCTGGTGCTCGGGCGGCGCAGGCCGACGAGGCGCGGCGCCTGGCCGATGCACGCCCGGCTCGCCAATCGCGAGCTGGCCCGGCTGATCCGCCGCCGCACCGGCCTGCGTCTGCACGACCTCGGCCCGATGCGGGTGGCCCGCCGGAAGTCCCTGCTCGACCTGGACCTGACCGACCGCAGGTCGGGCTACCCGTTGCAGATGGTCGTCCGCGCTGCCGACGCCGGATGGCGGGTGCGCGAGGCCGACGTGCCGTACTACCCGCGCGCCGGCCGTTCCAAGGTCACGGGTATCTGGCGTGGGACCTGGTATGCGGTGCGCGACGTGCGCGCGGTGCTCAGCGAGCCGCCGCGACGTCCGGCGGGAGCACTCCGATGAGCGGTCCGGTCGGGCTGACCGCGCTGCTGGTGATGGCCAAGGAACCGCGGCCTGGGCACGTCAAGACCCGGCTCACCCCGCCGTACACCCCAGCCCAGGCCGCTGCCCTCGCGGAGGCGGCGCTCGCCGACACCCTCGAGACCGCGCTGCGCTGCCCGGCCCGCCACCGGATGCTCTTCCTGGACGGCGCGCCCGGACGCTGGCTGCCGCCCGGCATCGAGGTGATCCCGCAGGCGTCCGGCGGCCTGGACGAGCGGCTGTCCGCGGCCTTCGCCGCAGTGGCGGACGGCCCAGCCCTACTGATCGGCATGGACACCCCACAGCTCACCCCGAAGCTCCTCGCCCCCGTACTGGCTCCCGGCGCGTGGCGGGAGTACGACGCGTGGTTCGGCCCGGCGGAGGACGGCGGGTTCTGGGCGCTCGGCCTGGCCGCGCCCGACCCGGCGCTGCTGCGAGGCATCCCGATGTCCACCGGGTACACCGGCGCCGCCCAACGCGACCGCCTCACCGGGGCGGGCCTTCGGGTGCGCGACCTGCCGCTCCTCCGCGACGTGGACACGGCGCCCGACGCGGCCGAGGTGGCGGCCGCGGCGCCGGGATCGAGGTTCGCCACCCTCTTGAAGCGCTACGCTCGCGGCCAGGTCTCCTGAGCCGCAGATTCATCGTGACAGGCAGCGCCGGGCAGCACCGCTCCGACGGGTGGCGGGGCCGGGGGGGGCTAGCATGGACGCTGGCTCGCCTTGTCATTGTGAGGGCGGGTGGTGTGCCGGGAAGTCTGGTCGGCGTCGTCGCCGTCGTGCCCGGAAGGCTTGCCGTGCCGCTCTCGTTTTGTGTTCGCCCTCGTGCCGTTGAACTCGTTCGGTCGCGTGGTGAGCTGAACCACCGAAGGGCCGGCTGCGTCCGGAAGAAGCTTTCAGAACCTTGACGTGCTCCGGAAGGTTCGGGCTGGAGCCCGTGATCGACGCGCCCCTTCCTCTTGGCCAGTAGCCTCCGACCAGACGAGAGTCCAGCCATGTCTCCGCAAAATCCGATTCCGGCTTCTCAGGACCCTGTTCAGCAGGTTCTCGCCTGCTTCGACGCCTATGACCGCGTCCGCAGGGCGCACGACAGCCTGCTGCCGACCAATCGGGTCTCCCCTCGGGAGGAACAACGGGCCTTCGACGATCTCAGGAAGGCGATCGAACGGCTCCGCGTCGCCCGATGAGACGACTCCACCGGACAGAGGCAGAGCCGGGACGGTGGTGGTCCGTTGTCCTGTGCTGGAGTCTGATGACCGCTTCGCCCCATCCGAGTGCGGCTGATCAAGTATCGGCGGACCAGTGGGGAGTGGGCCAGGACGGCGGGTCGCACGTCGTACGGCATGCGGCCGCCGGGACCGAACTGCCGCTGCCCGGTCCGGAGAGAGGCCGGTGTCCAATGTCAGGTCTGTGCCACCGATTTGAGCGGGCCCGCCGCAAGCAGGCCCCAGATCCGGACAGCGGCAGGGACAGCCGGATACTGAGGTCCAGCAGGGCGCTGAGTGACCTACCCGGCCGACGATGAGCGAGAGCCTCGCCTCGTCGGCTGTCGCGCGACCGCTGTGGCGCAACCGGGACTTCATGCTGCTGTGGAGCGGCCAGGTCGTCTCGACCGTGGGCATGCGGGTCACGGCACTCGCCTACCCGCTACTGGTGCTTGCGCTGACGGGCTCGCCGTTCCAGGCGGGACTCGTGGGGTTCGCCCAGACCTTGCCGTTCCTGGTGCTGTACCTTCCCGCGGGGGCACTGGTCGACCGTTGGGACCGCAGGCGTGTGATGCTGGCGGCCGACGGTGTCCGGGCGATGCTGCTCGGTCTCGTCGTGCTGGCGCTCGCGGTCGACAGGCTGAGTGTGGCGGCCCTGTTCACGGTCGTCTTCGTGGACGGCGCGTGCTTCGTGCTCTTCCAGCTCGCGGAGTCCGCCGCACTGCCGAACATCGTCCCGCGGCACCAACTGCCCACCGCGGTCGCCCGGAATCAGGCCCGCGAACTCGGCGCCGACCTGGCCGGACGCCCGCTGGGCGGCGCCCTGTTCGCCGTCGGCCACATCCTGCCGTTCGTGGCGGACATGCTGTCCTACGTGCTCGGCTTCCTGGCCATGCTCTTCGTACGGCCCGGCCTCCAAACCGGAGCGACGTCGACCACCGGCGGCGGGGGCTGCTCGCCGACATCTCCGAGGGGCCGGTGTGGCTGTGGCACCAGCGTCCGATGCGGGCCCTGGTGGCCCTGACCGGTGCCGTCAACCTCGTCCTGTCCGCACTCGCCCTCGTCATGATCGTGCGGGCCCAGGAGTTCGGTGCCTCGCCCTCGCTGATCGGGGTGATGCTGGCGCTACCCGGCGGTGCTGCGATCGCCGGCGCCTTCGCCGCTCCGTGGCTGCACCGGCGTCTGCGGCCGCGGACCGTGGTGATCGGGTCACTGTGGCTGTGGGCCTGTGGCATGGCGGTGCTGGTGTGGCTGTCCTCGCCTCTGGCACTGGGCGCGGTAGTCGCCGTGACGGCGCTGGCCGAACCGGCCTTCAACGTGGTCGCCACGTCGTACCGTTACGCGCTCGCCCCCGACCGTCTCCAGGCCCGCACCGTCAGCGCCGCCCGGCTGATCAACTGGGGGGTGGTCCCTCTGGCCTCGCTGGCCGCCGGGGGCCTGCTCCAGTCGCTGGGGGCACGGGGCACGCTGGTGGCGTACGCCGCCTTCATGGTCGTGCCGGCCGCCGTTGTCACCGCGCTTCCCGTGATACGGCAGGCCCCGCGGACCGAGGAGATTCCGCGCCCCGAGTGATCTCTCCCGGACAGGTCGGTTCTCCTCGCCGGTCCCGTCGATCAGCCGACCGAGTTCCTGGATCGTCGGATGCTCGAAGAGCCCGCGGACGGTGAGCGGGAAGCCGAGTTCAAAGGCCGCGATCATCCGTCGTGGGTTCCGTCGCCGCGGCAACGCGCCCGGCACCCTCACCTCCGAAGACCAGGCGGCTGTCATGTCTGTTGGTAGGAGAGTAGTCCGGCGACGGCTTGGAGCAGGCGTTGATCAGCGAGGCCGGCATGGATGGAAGGTGGTCCGTCGACTGCTTCGTGATGTCGTTTCGATTGTCGATCGAGTGCTCGGGTCCGGGCCCAAACCGTTGCGCAGGGCTTGGATGGCCTTTACGGCGTTGTCGTCACCGATCTGCCGGTAGATCGCGATGGCGCGGTCCACGTCGGCCAACGCGCCTCCGGTCTGCCCCAGTTCCCGGCGTGCCCGGCCGAGCGCGGCGTACATCTGCGCCTGCCATTGGGGAATGTTCGAGGCCGGTTCCCAGGCAACGGCCGGCTCGAGTGTTTCAATCGCTTCCCGCCACCTTCCCTGCGTGATGTGCAGCAGGCCGATGTCGCGTGCCGCCGATACCCGCGTCATTCCCGCGATCACGGGCGACGGCGCGGTGGCCGGGTCAGACGCCATTGTGAGCCTGTGCCTGTAGGCCCGCAGCGCCTCGTCGGGCTTCCCGGTGCGCTCGAGCGCCCTGCCCAGGGTGGACAGCGCGTGCATCACCATGCCTTCTCGGTCGTCCACGGTACGGAAGCCTCTCATCGCCCGGGCGGCCAGCGGCAGCGCGTCGTGGGCGTCCCCGGCCTTCAACAGCGCCACCGCCAGGTACGAGTCGGCCCACGCCTGTTGTCGCAGGTCCCCGGCCATGACCGCTTCCGCGTGGGCTCGACGGGCGCAGTCGCTCGCTCCCGCGGTGTCGTCGAGGCAGGTGTTGTGCGCCCAGGAGAGGTAGTTCAGATGCGTTGCGGCGACGGTGTGGTCGGCCAGCTCGGCGGCGGCGTTGCTGGACAGGGTGAACACCCGGGGCCAGTAGGCCCAGTGGATCCAGCGGTCGGAGAACCAGTGCATGGCTTCGGCCACGTCGACCACCCGTCGCCACCCTCCGGTGGCCGCGGCCAGTTCCAGCGCGGCGAGCCAGCTGTCAGCCTCAGTCATCAACCATTGCTGTGCGGCCTCAGGGGTGTCCAGCTGCACGCGGTCGTCCCCGTGCTCGGGGAGGGCCTCGTAGTGGGCTGGTTCGAACCAGCGGCCGGCCGCGATCGCCGTGTCCAGCAGCCAGTCCACCGCCTGTGCCTCGACGGCGGCGCGCTCGACTTCGGGCTCCTCTTGCTCCAGTCGCCGCCGGGCGAAGTTCCGAATGAGGTCGTGCAGCCGGTAGCGCGCAGTGAAACCTGACTGGACCAGACCGAGCTCGACCAGCTCGTCCAAGGCGTCTTCCGTGTCGGCGTCCGGCAGCCCTCCCAACACTGAGGCCAGTTGGGGGCCACAGTGCGGTCCCGGCATCAGGGACAGTCGTCGGAAGAGTTGTTGCGCGGCGCCGGACAGCTGTGTGTAGGACAGCTCGAAAGCCGCGGTGACCTTCAGGTCGCCGGCGGTCAGTGCGTCCAGACGGCGTTCCTCGTCCTCGAGACGGGCGGCGAGCCGGTCGGGTGACCAGTCGGGGCGGCTGGCCAGGCGGTTGCCGACGATCCGCAGGGCCAGCGGGAGGTTGCCGCAGGAGTGCGCCAGTCGCGATATCGCGTCGGCGGCACGGCCGGCAGCGGGTGGGCCGGTGATCAGATGCTCCAGCAGGTCGCGGGCTTCCGCGTCAGGCAGTGGCGGCAGTGGGAGCCGGGCCACCCCCTCCAAGCCGGTGAGCAGCCGACGGCTGGTGATCACTGTCAGGACTGCGCCGGTCGACGGCAGCAGGGGACGTACCTGGGCCTCGTCCGCCGCGTCGTCCAACACCACGGCAATCCGGCGCTCGGCTGCCACGGACCGGTACAGGGCTGCCCGGTCGCCCAAATCGAGCGGCAGCCGATTATGGGTCGGTGCCAGGGTGCGGATCAGCCGTTCCAGAACGACGCCGGGGTCCAGTGGCCGTGCCTCGAGGCCGCGCAGGTCGACGAAGAAGTACCCGTCGGGGAAACGGTGCGACAGCTCACTGACGGCGTGCACCGCCAAGCTGGTCTTGCCGACCCCCGGCTTGCCCGAGATCACGACGGTGGGCGCCGGTTCGTCCAGCGAACCGTCCGTGAGCGAGGCCAGCCAGCCCGCCTCCTGGCCACGGCCGGTGAAGTCGGGCACCGCGCGCGGCATCGCCATCAGCCCCGGGGCCGGTGCCGGGCTGCGGCGCTGGCCGACGCGGGCGGCTCGCAGCAGCTCGTCGCGGCAATCGCCGGTCAGTCGCAGTGCGTCCGCGAGTGCGATCATGGTGGCGCGCTGCGGCCCGAGGCTCTTACCGCGCTCCAGGTTGCCGATCGCCCGCACGCTCACCCCGGAAGCGTTCGACAACTCCTCAATGGTCATATGGGCCGCATGCCGCAGGCGCCGTAAGAACGCCCCTAACGAGCTGTCCAACGTCCGCTTCCCCCGCCGAATATTTGCGCGGGCATCTTGTACCCGCGGTACTTGTGCCTGTTGTTCTGCCTGGGCATCGATCGTGACGAGCAGTCTACTTGTCACATCCGCCCCGATCGGGTGGTGGCTGCATCTGTCCATAAAGCACCCCAATGCTCGCCGTCCGCGTACCTGGCGCCGCGCCCTGGGGCGCGGATCTCAGGGCCGGCGGGCCGACTGGTCCGACGAGAACCGGTTGGCCTCCCTGCGACCGCAATTCGCTCCTGCTCCCGGAAAGGGCAAGTCCAGCATGAGATCCGTTCGAGTCGCCCCCGGCGCGCGGCGAGCTGTACGACCCCTCGTGAGCATGACCTCCATCACGGCGATCGCTGCCGGTCTGCTGGTCACCGGCTGCTCCTCGGGCCTCGCCGACAGCGCGGCGCATGTGACACCGACTCCGCCGGCCATCGCGGCCACTCCGACAGCGCCCGCCACCGGATACGACGGTCTGACACGGCTGCCGCTGTCCGCCTACGGCACCTCCGAGCAGGACGACGTCCTGCTGTACCGGACAAACGAGGCGCTGGTCGCCCGTTGCATGCAAAGCCGGGGATACACGAGCTATTCAGGCCGGAAGAAGACCCAGACCGCGGCGAAGACGAAGGAAGAGAAAGAAGCGATCCGCCCGGCCGGCGCCTGGGGTTACATCGGCAGTGCGACCGCCAAGCGCATCGGTTTCCACGTCGCAGTTCCCCTTCCGGCCACCCAAGGCCCGACCGGCCGGGAATTGAAGGACTACAACGCCTGCTGGGACAAGGCGGACAAGCAAGTGCCGTCTCTCGCCGGCACCCAGGGTTGGAAGCTCACCCAGGACCTGTTCGGCCAGTCGTTCCAGCAGGCGGCCGCGGACAGCCGGGTCGGCGCCGCGCGTGAACGCTGGTCGGCCTGCATGAGCACGGCGGGACGCCCGGCCGACGATCCCGAGCAGCTGGCCAACGGCTTCCTGAACGCCAAGAAGGCGACCGCGAAGGAGATCGCCGCGGCCACGGCCGACGAGTCCTGCACGCGGTCATCGCATCTGGCCGACGTCTACTTCGCCGTCCTCACCGGATACCAGCAGCAGCTCATATCCGCCAACACCAACGTCCTGACCGGCTACAAGAAACAGGTTCAGGCGCAGGTCGACCTGGCCGCACACCTCCTGGCCGCATCTGACACGACCTGAACCAACGCCTCACCCCTCGACTCCGGACGGCACTGTGCCAGACCGCACCACCGTCCGGCCCTCCAGCACGACACCAAAAGGAGAAGTTCCATGAACCAGAGAGTCAAACGAGTGGTCCTGTCCGCGCTGACGACCGTCGTGGCGGCGGCCTCACTCACCCTCGCCACCACGACGCAGGCGTCCGCGATCAACCAGGTCTCATGCGGAGACGAGTTCCTGCAGGTCTATATTCACCCGACCAATGGGTCCACCCAACACCTGTGTTACGCCAACGCCGGAACCGTGGGATTCGGCAGCGGTTGGTGGATCACGCAGATCTCGACCGGCAACAACCGGGTCCAGTGGCAGGGGGACGGAAGGTGGCAGCCCGATACCCCGATCAATAAGTGGACGGTCTTCACCTGGCCGAATCAGTCGGGTGGGGTCAACTTAACCGGGATCAGGATTCTCTGAACCATCGGTAGCGGGGGGACGGCGGTCCTGTCCGATCGCCGTCCCCGATGCGCAGGGCCACTCCCAAGGCCCTCAAGGATCGATGAACCGCAGTCCCGCCGGCCGTGTGAGCGAGCAGAGTCGGAGCCTCCAGTGGTGGGGAAGCACGGCCTCCCAGCGGCCGGCTGACCTCTTCCGTAGCGACTGGGCCGACGTGACGGGACCACTCGCGCCCGCTCGAAAGTCCCCCCATACGAAGATTCAGTGGCTGATTGCCACTCTTGTCCGCACAAAGGGGACCGGGTCACTCTCTGGATCCATCGCCCGATGTCCGCGTAGGAGCGGCGGGCGGCACCGCCGGGCTGCTCGCCGGGTTCGGGCCGGTACTGCTCTGGCAGAGGCCGGTACTGACCGCCGACTACCCGGTCGAGCACGAGATCCACCTGGACGGCAGGGGGCTGGTTCTCCAGCCGTCGTTCTTCTGCGTCCGCAGACCCGTCGTACTGGCCGTCTGCGATCCCGACCGCGTTCCGGTTCTCGGCTACCCGATCCAGCACGTTCCGGGCTGAGCTGCCCGCGGCCGCACGGCCGCGCGGCGTGGTGCCGAGCTGGGCGGGCTGGTCGGCCGGACCCGGGCCGCGATCCTGGAGGACGTCGTCACCGGCCGTACCACCAGCGAACTCGCCGAGCGCATCGGCATCTCCGGCGCGGCCGCCAGCCAGCACACCGCCGTCCTGCGGGAGGCCGGCCTGCTGGTCAGCGTCCGCCGCAACCGCCATGTCCTCCACACCGTCACACCTGTGGGCCTCGCCCTGCTCGACGGTCGCGGAGCCTCCATTTTAAGCGGAGGGCCCTCTCGCGGACCTGGCAGCGCAGCAGTTCGTGGAAGGCTTGCGGCTACCGGGTTCGTCCAGGGCGCCGTGAAGCCAAGCCACTCTCACCCCCGCCCCGGCGAAGCCGAAGCGCTGCAGACGGCCTGGCGAGTCGGCTCGGACACCCGCAGCAGCGATCCCGAAGTGCAGTCGAGGCAGCGGATCACCGAGGCCGTCACCTCACAGGCTTGCACCCGCAGCCAGCAGAAGAGAGACCACGACTCGTACGCCACCCGGCTGAAGAGCCCGTCCACTGCACCGAGATCCAACACTCGACCAGCCTCCACCCACCCCGGCCTGACAGGTGCAGGCCGAGTAAGCGGAATGGCTGATAAGCCTGTGGGCGCGCCTCTCCTCGTTCGCCTGTACGGCCGTCACAGGTGACCTTCGGTGCCGCAAGGTCGATACTGCCGGTAGGAACGCTGCGGTTTTCCCTTGTCCGTCCGTCCGATGTCATTGATGACCCCTCAGTAGAGTCAGCGTCAGTACCGCCCCGCTTCCGACCGTCACGGACCGCCGAGATCAACGACAGCCGTCATGTGCTCCGACCAGCAAAGCCGCAGGTCGGAGCCGCACCCGCTAAGATCACTGGGAGGTATCGATGAAAATGCTCATCAATGTCGCCGAGACCGTCGTGGCGGACGCGCTGCGGGGTATGGCGGCGGCCCACCCCGAGCTGACGGTCGATGTGGAGAACCGGGTCGTCGTGCGGCGGGACGCACCCGTGGCGGGGAAGGTCGCGCTGGTCTCCGGCGGCGGGTCCGGGCACGAGCCGCTGCACGGCGGGTTCGTCGGGCCCGGGATGCTCTCGGCGGCCTGTCCGGGGGAGGTCTTCACCTCGCCGGTGCCGGACCAGATGCTGCGGGCCGCGGCGGCCGTGGACAGCGGGGCCGGCGTCCTGTTCATCGTGAAGAACTACACCGGCGACGTACTCAACTTCGACATGGCCACCGAACTCGCCGAGGACGAGGGCATCCAGATCGCGAAAGTGCTGGTAAACGATGACGTGGCGGTGACCGACAGCCTGTACACGGCCGGGCGGCGCGGTACCGGCGCGACCCTCTTCGTGGAGAAGATCGCGGGCGCCGCCGCCGACGAGGGGCAGCCGCTGGAGCGGGTGGAGTCGATCGGCCGGCAGGTCAACGAGAACTCCCGCAGCTTCGGCGTCGCGCTGAGCGCCTGCACCACCCCGGCCAAGGGCAGCCCCACCTTCGACCTGCCCGCCGGTGAGCTGGAGCTCGGCATCGGCATCCACGGCGAGCCGGGCCGGGAGCGGCGGCCCATGATGACCTCGCACGAGATCGCCGACTTCGCGGTGCACGCGATCCTGGAGGACATGACCCCGCGCAACCCCGTGCTGCTGCTGGTCAACGGCATGGGCGCGACCCCTCTGCTGGAGCTGTACGGCTTCAACGCGGAGGTGCACCGGGTGCTCGCCGAGCGAGGCGTGCCCGTCGCCCGCACTCTGGTGGGCAACTACGTCACCTCCCTGGACATGGCGGGCGCCTCGGTCACCCTGTGCCAGATCGACGAGGAACTGCTGCGGCTGTGGGACGCGCCGGTGAGCACACCGGGCCTGCGTTGGGGCAGGTGAGCCGGCGAGCGCATCGACCGTACCTACCACGCAAGGGAGATCCAGTGCTCGACGCCGACTTCTTCCGCCGCTGGATGACGGCGACCGCCGCGTCCGTGGCCCGCGAGGCGGAATGGCTCACCGCCCTCGACTCGCCCATCGGGGACGCCGACCACGGCAGCAATCTTCAGCGCGGGTTCACGGCCGTACGGGCCGCGCTGGAGAAGGAGGACCCGCGGACACCCGGCGCGGTCCTCGTACTCGCTGGGCGGCAGCTCATCTCGACGGTCGGCGGCGCCTCGGGGCCGCTGTACGGGACGCTGCTGCGGCGCACCGGTAAGGCCCTCGGGGACGCCGCCGAGGTGAGCGAGAAGCAGTTCGCCGAGGCGCTGCGGGCCGGGGTGGACGGGGTCATGACGCTGGGCGGGGCCGCACCGGGCGACAAGACCATGATCGACGCGCTGCTCCCCGCGGTGGACGCGCTCGGTGACGGCTTCGCAGCGGCCCGCGCCGCCGCCGAGGCGGGCGCCGAGGCGACCACGCCCCTGCTGGCCCGCAAGGGCCGGGCTAGCTATCTGGGCGAGCGCAGCATCGGGCACCAGGACCCGGGGGCCACCTCGTCCGCCCTGCTGATCGCCGCACTGGCCGAATCCACCGCGGCGGAGGCGTGACATGAGCGGCGAGAAGGCGGTCGGGATCGTACTGGTGTCGCACAGCGCCGAGGTGGCGTCCTCGGTTCTCGAGCTGGCGAAGGGACTGGCGGGCGGCGCGGCGGGCGTACCCGTGGCCGCCGCCGGGGGCCGGGAGGACGGCGGGCTGGGCACCAGTGCCGAACTGGTCGCCGCGGCCGCCGCGGCCGTGGACCGAGGTGCCGGGGTGGCCCTGCTCACCGATCTCGGCAGCGCGGTGCTCACCGTGAAGGCGCTGCTCGCCGAGGGAGACGAACTGCCTGAGAACACACGGCTGCTGGACGCCCCGTTCGTCGAGGGCGCGGTCGCCGCGGTGGTCACCGCGGCGGCGGGAGCCGACCTGGACGCCGTGGAGGCGGCGGCCTCGGAGGCGTACGGCTACCGGAAGGTGTGAGGGCCGTCGGCCGGGGCGATGCGAGGCGGGCAGGCAGGCAGGCAGGCAGGCAGCACGGTGCCTCTGGCCTCCGGCCGTCCACCGCAGCCGGGTGACGCAGTGTCTCCGGCGTCCTGCGGTCCGCCGCAGGCGGCGAGGTAAGCGATCCGCCCGTTGCGTCGCCGTCCCGTCGCCCACCGCCGGCGGGCGACGCGTTGCCCCGGCGTCCGGCAGTCCCCCATAGGCGGGCGACGCAAGCGATCCGCCCGCGGCCTCGCCGTCCGGCCGTCCACCAGAGGCGGGCGGCGCGTGTCGTCCGCCGGCAGCGTCGCAGTCCCACCGTCCGCCACCGGCGGCGCAGGTCGTCCGCCCGCAGCGCCGCCCTCCCGCCGTCCACCGCAGTCGAGCAGCGCAAGTCATTCGCCCGTCGTGCCGCCGTCCCCCCGTGATCCGCCCGCCTGCGGCGTAACCCTCCCGTCACTCACCACTGGCGGCCCTCCCGGTGCGTCCGTCTGTCCCGTCGTCGTCCCCTCGTTCACCAGTCGGCGTGCCAGTCGCTCGCCGGTGGCGACGGCGGCCGCGTGGTCCTCGATGGCGCCGATCCGGGAGTGCTTGAAGACGATGTAGGTCACGCCGGAGCGGACGCCGCCGCCGTGGGGGTCGGCGGGGATGCCGAGGCGCCGGGCGGTGGCGTAGGAGGCCTCGCCGATCACCTCGCGCGGCCCGATGTCGCCGACGACCGCGTACTGCACGCGGTCCCGGTAGACGACGGCCGCGACCGATCCCCCGCCCACGCCGTGCGCGCGGTGGTCCCAGATGCGGCTGGGAGCGGGCAGGACCACGTACGGCAGCCGTGCGGCGTCGAGGCGGTGCCCGTTGGACTGCTCGTAGGCGGCGGTCGGGGAGAACTGCGGGTCGGTGCGGCGGTTGCAGCGCACGGTGGGCCGTCCGTCGCAGTCGATGTCCATGTCGGCCTTCCAGAAGACGGCGCCGGGCAGTCCGCACACCGGGACGGTGGCGGGCTTCCCGGCGCCGAGGCGGTAGCGTCCGCGGGAGACCGGTGTGCAGTCACGCACCCTGGCCAGCAGGTCGGCGGCCTGGACATCGCCGTCGTCGTGGGGCGCGGGCTCCCCGCGGGTGCGGTACGCGTACGGCACGGTGGGCGTCGGCAGCGTCGTGGGAGCGAGCAGGGCGGCGCTCGCCGCGGCGAGCGTCAGCGACTGGGCACGCACGATGAGGGACCCCTCTCCTCGGGGACATGACGGGCATTCACCCCATGGGGGATGAAACGCGGATCAATCGGTTGCGCGGCCCACGTTAGGGGAACGAGCGGCGCATGGCCCGTACCACCCATCGGGCGGCCGGGGCCCGGGTCCCTACCGGCCCGGCCCCCGGACCGCCCGTCACGACGCGGGAGGCAGCGACGACAGCTGTCCGCGCCACGGCATGAACTCCCCTGTAAAGAAGGGGATTTCAGCCCGGAAGTGGTCTCAGCATACGTAACGGTCCGGGACTCCCACCAACCCCGGCCCCCTTGATGCGCTCCGGCCAACACGCCATATTGGTCCGGACCATTGTCCCGCGCAATGTGCGGGGCCGCCCACGCCGCCGCTCCTGGGAGGCAGACCCGTGCGACGCGTTCCCGCCCCCGCTTCCCGCCGTCTCCGCGCGCCCGGGCGTGTCGTGGTGCTGTGCGGTGCGCTGCTGCTGCTCGTCTCCTGCGGCCGGAGCGCCGCGGACGACGGGGAGGGCGGCCGCCTGCCCGGTGCGCCGACCGGCATCACCGCCGCCGCGGGAAGCGCGACCAGCGTGCACGTGATGTGGAACGCGCTGCCCGCGACCCCGGGCATCGCCGGGTACGAGGTGTACCGCGACGCCACGAAGGTGACGGCCGTACCGGCCCATGAGCGCATGGTGGACATCACCCGGCTCAGCCCGTCGACCACGTACGTCTTCACCGTCCGGGCCCGTGGCACCGACGGCCGGCTCGGTCCGCGCAGCCGGCCGGTGCGGGCGAGGACACCGGCCGCCGTCGCCGCCGACCACTCCGCCCCCAGCCGCCCGCTCGACGTCCGTGGCCGCGCGGTGGGCAGCCGGGCCGTCCAGTTGTCCTGGTCCCGCTCGACGGACGACCAGGGTGTGGTGTCGTACGACGTCTACCAGGGCGGTACGAAGATCCACAGTGTCGGCGGCAGCCAGACCGCCACCGTGGTCACCGGCCTGCGGCCGGGCACCTCCTACGCGTTCACCGTGCGGGCCCGTGACGCGGCCGACAACCTCTCCCCCGCCAGCGCCGCCGTCCGGCTGACCACCGCGCCGGGCTCCGACGACGGAGGGGCCACCGCTCCGTCCTCCTTCCGCGCCGCGACCCATCAGGCGGACGGCGCGTACTACCTCGACCTGAGCTGGGTCCCTCCGCGGACCGACGGTGTGGTGACGCAGTACCAGATCCAGTTGGACGGTCAGCCGGCCACCTCCCTCGTCTGGGGCGGCACGGCTCCGCGCGACAAGGCCTCGTACAGCTTCTACCTGGGGCGCGAGGCCGGGGTCGGCCACCGGGTACGGATCCGGGCGATGCTCCCGGACGGCACCTGGGGCGGCTTCTCACCCGAACGGTCGGTGACGACCGGAAAGTCATGAGCACCCGGCCACGCGAAAACAGCGGGGATGCCCTGTGCACCCGACCGGGTGTCGGCCGCTCGGGCGGGGCCCACCCGTACGGCCGCGCCCCGCATGCGGGCAGCGACACGAAGACGTTGGCTGGCTCCGAGGCAGCACGGGCGATTCCCCTATCTCCGGCGGCACATGGGATGGACCGCCGACCGTGCCGCCGGAGGACAGTCCCATGCGCCACACTCAGCCACCCTCCCGCTCCATAACCGTGGCCGCTACGGCCGCCGCACTCTCACTCGGTCTCGCCACCGGCGCCGCGCACGCTGCCGGGATATCCGTGACCGCCAACGGCTCGACCGTGTCCGTGACGACCAGCGTCTGCAGCCAGGTCAACGGCAGTTGGGGCACGGCCTCGCTGCTCTCCGCCGGCCAGACGAGTTTCACCCAAGGACGCCAGGTGGCGCTCACCGGGACGGCCAGTGGCCAGTCCGCCGCCTGGCAGAGCGTGAGCCCGGGCACCTACACCGTGGCTGTCGTCTGCGCGAACAACATCTCGGCGGGCACGCAGTCCGTCCTCGTCACCGGCGGCCGCGCCACCCCCACGGCCGCGCCCACGTACCGGCAGCCGGTCGCACCCACGTACCGGCAGCCCGCCGCGCCGAACGGCGTCCCCACCTACGCGCCGAACGGCGTACGCACGTACGCGCCGAACGTCCTGCCCACGGCGGCGCCGACCCGCGGTGTGCTGGGCGGCCTGGGCGGCGGCGTCAAGGACTACGGCACCCTCACGCTCGCGGCCGGCGGAACCCTGGTCGGGGCGGCTCTGGTCGCCACCGGGTGGGTGCTGCGCCGCCGTTCGAAGGCGCACCGGTACTGACGGCCCGCCGCGGCCGCACCACTCCCCGCTCCCTCCGGGGCCGCACCCGCACCGACCGCCCCGCCGGGACCGACCTCACCCCGGATTCTGCCCGCCCAATTCCGTCTGCTCGCCGTGCAGTTCGGTGAACTCGTCCAGCGCGTAACGCAGCCACTGCGTCCAGAAGGTCTCCAGGTCGACACCGCCCCGCAGGACCAGGTGCCTCAGCCGGTCCTCGGGGCTGTCCTTGCCTGGCGGGAAGTCACGCTCCTCGATCTCCCGGTACTCCGCCAACTGCCTTTCGTGCAGCTCCAGATGGCGCTCCAGGTCGGCGCGAAGGCCCGCGGTGCCGACCACGGCCGCCGCGCGCAGCCGCAGCAGCAGGGCGTCGCGGTACGGCTTCGGGTCCTGGGAGGCGGCGGTCCAGCGGGCCAGTTCCGCCCGGCCCGCTGACAGCACCTCGTAGTCCTTCTTCTGCCCGCGGGCCCGCTCCTTCGCCGGCAGGCCGCGGATCAGGCCGGCGGCCTCCAGTCGTCCCAGCTCGCGATAGATCTGCTGATGCGTCGCCGACCAGAAGTAGCCGATGGACTTGTCGAAGCGTCGCGTCAGCTCGAGCCCCGACGACGGCTTTTCGAGCAGCGCGGTGAGGATCGCGTGCGGAAGTGACATGGGGATCATCCTAGGGACGGGCCCATACGCGCCCGGCCCCGAGAGAGTGCCCCCGGTCGTCCCCTACAGGACCGCCGCCAGTTCCATGCCCTGTTTGACGGCGCGCTTGGCGTCGAGTTCGGCGGCCTCGTCCGCGCCGCCGATCAGATGCGGGCGGCGCCCGGCGGCGACCAGTTCCTCGTACAGGTCGCGCCGTGGCTCCTGTCCCGTGCACAGCACGATCGTGTCGACCTCCAGGACCGTGCTCGTGCCGTCGACGGTGATGTGCAGGCCCCGGTCGTCGATCCGGTCGTAGCGCACGCCGGGCACCATGGTGACCCCGCGGTGCCTGAGTTCGGTGCGGTGGATCCAGCCGGTCGTCCTGCCCAGTCCTGCGCCGACCTTGGTGGTCCTGCGCTGGAGCAGGTGCACCGCGCGCGGTGGCGCGGGCCGCCGCGGCGTGGTGAGTCCGCCGGGCTCGCGCTGGTCCATGTCGACTCCCCAGAGCCGGAAGTACGCCGCCGGGTCCTCGCTCGCCCCGTCACCGCCGTCGGTGAGGTACTCGGCCACGTCGAAGCCGATGCCGCCGGCGCCGAGGATCGCCACCCTCTCGCCGACGGGTGCGCCGTCCCGCAGTACGTCGAGGTAACCGAGGACGCTCGGGTGGCCGACGCCGGGGATGTCGGGGGTGCGCGGGGTGACGCCGGTGGCGACGACGGTCTCGTCGTAGCCCGCGAGGTCGACGGCGCTCACCCGCGTGTTCAGCCGTACGTCCACGCCGTGGGCGTCGAGTTGGTGGCGGAAGTAGCGCAGCGTCTCGCCGAACTCCTGCTTGCCGGGGACCTTGCGGGCCACGTTGAGCTGTCCGCCGATCTCGTCCGCCGCGTCGAACAGGGTGACCTGGTGGCCGCGTTCGGCGGCCGAGACCGCGCAGGCGAGACCTGCGGGTCCGGCGCCGACGACGGCGACCCGCTTGCGCCGCCGGGTCGGGGACAGGACCAGTTCGGTCTCGTGACAGGCGCGCGGGTTGACCAGGCAGGAGGTGATCTGGCCGCTGAAGGTGTGGTCGAGGCAGGCCTGGTTGCAGCCGATGCAGGTGTTGATGGCCTCGGGGCGGCCGGCGGCCGCCTTGGCGACGAAGTCGGGGTCGGCGAGCATCGGGCGGGCCACGGACACCATGTCGGCGTACCCGTCGGCGAGCAACTGCTCGGCGATCTCGGGGGTGTTGATGCGGTTGGTGGTGACGAGGGGGACGGAGACCCGGCCCATCAGCCGCTTGGTGGCGAACGCGTAGGCGCCGCGCGGCACGGAGGTGGCGATGGTCGGGATGCGCGCCTCGTGCCAGCCGATGCCGGTGTTGATGAGGGTCGCCCCGGCGGCCTCGACCGCCTTGGCGAGTGTCACGACCTCGTCGAGGGTCGAGCCGTCGGGGACAAGGTCCAGCATGGACAGCCGGTAGATGATGATGAAGTCCTCGCCGACGGCCTCGCGCACCCGGCGCACGATCTCGACCGGGAAGCGCGTCCGGTTCTCGTAGGAGCCGCCCCAGCGGTCGGTGCGGTGGTTGGTCCGCGCGGCGATGAACTCGTTGACCAGGTAGCCCTCGGAGCCCATGATCTCGACGCCGTCGTAGCCGGCCCGGCGGGCGAGGAGGGCGGTGCGGGTGTAGTCGTCGATGGTCCGCTCGACGTCGGTGTCGGTGAGCTCGCGGGGCACGAACTGGCTGATGGGGGCCTTGAGGGGGCTGGGGGCGACCAGGTCGCGGTGGTAGGCGTAGCGGCCGAAGTGCAGGATCTGGAGGGCGATCCGGCCACCCTCGCGGTGCACGGCGGCGGTGACGGTCGCGTGTTGCCCGGCCTCCTGCTCGGTGGTGAGCTTCGCGCCGCCCTCGTAGGGCCGCCCCTCCTCGTTCGGTGCGATGCCGCCGGTGACGATGAGCCCCACTCCGCCGCGGGCGCGGGCCGCGTAGAACTCCGCCATCCGTTCGAAGCCGCCCTCGGCCTCCTCGAGGCCGACGTGCATCGAGCCCATGAGGACGCGGTTGGGCAGCGTGGTGAAGCCCAGGTCGAGCGGGCGCAGCAGATGGGGGTAACGGCTCATGTCTGTAGTTGTAGAGGACCCCCGGCCCTTTATGCAACTAGTTGCATAAAGGGCCGGGGGCCTCGGTGTCCGCCGTCAGCGGCTCTCCAGACGGACGTGGAGTTCGCGCTCCTGGTCGCCGGAGGCCATGCTCAGGTCCTCGACGGTGAACAGGGAGCCCAGGGTGGTGCAGAAACGGTCGATCGCCCAGTAGCCGCCCTGCACGTCGGCCGTGACGGACGCGTCGAGCCTGGTGGGCCCGCAGTCCGCCCCGTGCTCCTCGGCCACGTCGAACGTGCCGAGCCACACGGTCGGGCGCACCTCGTGGTAGTCCCGGGGCACGTCGTCCGCGCACCGGTCGGAGGAGAAGCAGGAACACAGGGCGTCGAACACGGTCCGGGCGTCTTCCTTGGTGCATCCGCTCAGCTCCACCGAGACGGATTCGGGGTGCTCCGGCTCGCTCGCCATCGCGATCACTCCTCTCGTGGCCTGGGGCCTGGGTACCGCACGAAGTTCCCTCAGCGCGGCGCTCCACTCGCAAATCCAGCAAAGCACCGTTCACCGCCGGAGCACCACCGCCGCCCGCCCGCTCGCCTTCGCCCGGGGCACCGGTCCCGGGCGTGGCCCCGGTGGTCCTCGACGCCCGGGGGCGCATCGTGCTGTGGAGCCCGCAGGCCGCGGAGCTCTTCGGGTACTCGGCGCAGGAGGCGCTGGGCAGGTACGCGGCCCAGCTCATGGTCCACGAGCGGCACCTCGACCTGGTGATCGAGCCGTTCTCCGATGTGCTGCGGACCGGCCGGGGCTGGGCCGGCGCCTTTCCCGTCCGGCACAAGGACGGCGACACCCAACTGGTGGAGTTCCGCAACATGCGGCTGCGGACGACCGCGGGGAGGCCTGCGCGCTCGGGCTCGCCGCCGACCAGTCGACCGCCCGCGCCCAGTCACTGCCGTGACACCCCGCCCGCCGGAGCGGGTCACGCGACCCGCCCGGCCGGGGCCGCCGACCGGTCCGGGTCAGCTGGGTGCGGTCACTGTCTGGTTCCTGTCACCACGTGTGCGTTGAGGTCCTCCGACACGGCGACGTGGGCGGTCAGACCGGCTCGGGTGAAGGCGGCCAGGGCCAGCGGGGTCTGGCGTTCGCTGGTCTCGACCAGGAGGCAGCCGCCGGGGGCGAGCCAGGTGGGGGCCTCGGTGGTGACGCGGCGCAGGATATCGAGGCCGTCGGGGCCGCCGTCCAGGGCGACGAGCGGCTCGTGGTCGCGGGCCTCGGGCGGCAGCAGGCCGACCTCGCCCGTGGGGACGTAGGGCACGTTGGCGGCGAGTATGTCGACGCGGCCGCGCAGCCCGCCGGGGAGCGCGTCGAAAAGGTCGCCCTGGTGCACCGTGCCGCCCCTGGGGACGATGTTGCGCCGGGCGCAGCGCACCGCGGCCGGGTCGACGTCGGCGGCGTGCAGTTCGGCCGGGCGGAGCGCCTCGGCCAGCGCCGCGCCCACCGCGCCCGAGCCGCAGCACAGGTCCACGACGACGGATGCCTCCGGGGACCGGGCCACCGCCTGGTCGACCAGGAACTCGGTGCGGCGCCGCGGGACGAAGACGCCCGGTTCCACCGCGATCCGCAGACCGTGGAACCCGGCCCAGCCGAGCACCTGTTCGAGGGGGAATCCGGCGGCGCGCCGTTCCACCAGCGCGGCGATCTCCCGTGGCGTGCGGGCGCCGGCGAGGATCAGTCCGGCCTCCTCCTCGGCGAACACGCAGCCGGCGGCGCGCAGCGCGGCGACCACCGCGGCACGTGGGGGCGGAGAAACGGAAGAGGGGGAAGAGGAGGAAGAAGCGGAGGGGGGAGGAAGTACGGGCATGGAATGCCGGGACCTTTCGGGAGCCGAAGGGCGCTCCCGCGATCACCTACTGACGGCGATCCGCGCCACCGCGAGGGGAGAGCACCCGACCTGACACAGCGGTAATGGGTCTCACCTCCTCGGCTTCCTGCGACCGGGACCCTCCGCGGCCGCAGGTCACCCTACCCCAACGCCCGGCGGCCGCCCCCTCCTCCATCCGCCAGTTGTACTATGCAACCGGAAGAGCAGGGGAGGCATTCGGTGACCGCAGTGACAGAACCGGACGAGCGCGACGTCACGCGGCGGACGCCGGCGGGAGAGACGGCCGTCGAGACCATCCACCGCGAGATGACGGTCTTCGCCCGCCGGGCCCGGGCCTCGGCCGGACGTATGCACCCCGAGCTGTCGCTGGTGTCGTACACGCTGCTCGGGCATCTGGAGGAGAGCGGCGGCTGCCGGGCCACCGACCTGGCCGCGCACTACGCGCTGGACAAGTCCACCGTCAGCCGCCAGGTGTCGGCCCTGGAGCGGGCCGGCCTCGTCGAGCGCCGTACCGATCCCGGCGACCACCGGGTCCAGGTGCTCCATCTGACGGCCGCCGGGCGGCGGATCCTCGCCCGGGTCACCGAGAGCCGCCGTGCGGCGTTCCACGCGCGCCTGGCGGGCTGGCCGGAGGACGACCTCGAACGGTTCGCGGGCTATCTCACCCGCTACAACGCGTGGCCCGGCCGGGCCGAGGCCGGCACCTGACGCACCCGGGGACGTCGTGCGCCGCGTCCGGAACGAACACCTCCGCCGACGGCGGACCGCGCCGGGGCCGTAGCGTGTGGCCCACGCTCTCCTCAGTCTCTTCACGAAGGCGGTTGTTGATGGCCCTGTTCGACCTTCCCCTCGACGAGCTCCGCGAGTACCGCAGTTCGTCCGCCGAGCCCGAGGACTTCGACGCCTTCTGGTCCAAGACGCTCCAGGAGGCCCGCGAGCACGACCTGGACGCCCGGTTCGACCTGGTGGACACGGGTCTGGCGACGGTGAAGGTGTACGACGTGACCTTTGCCGGCTTCGGCGGACATCCGGTCAAGGGCTGGCTGACGCTGCCCGCGCGGGTCGACGCGCCGCTGCCGCTGGTCGTGGAGTTCGTCGGCTACGGCGGCGGGCGCGGCCTGCCCCACGAACACCTGCTGTGGGCGTCGACGGGCCGCGCGCACTTCGTGATGGACACCCGCGGGCAGGGCAGCGCGTGGGGCGGCGGTGGCGGCACTTCCGACCCGGTCGGCGGCACGCCGGCGTACCCCGGCTTCATGACCCGCGGTCTGGACGCGCCGGAGAACTACTACTACCGCCGGGTGTTCACCGACGCGGTGCGGGCGACAGAGGCGGCCCGCGCGCACCCGCTGACCGACGCGGGCCGGACCGCGGCGATCGGCGCGAGCCAGGGCGGCGGCATCACGATCGCGGTGGGCGGTCTGGTGCCGGACCTGGTCGCGATCGCGCCGGACGTGCCGTTCCTGTGCGACTTCCCGCGCGGGACGACGCTGACCGACCGTCACCCGTACCGGGAGATCGGCCTCTACCTGAAGACGCACCGCGGCCGCACCGAGGACGCCCTGCGGACGCTGTCGTACTTCGACGGCGTGCACTTCGCCGCGCGCGGCCGCGCGCCCGCGCTCTTCTCGGCGGCCCTGGAGGACCAGACCTGCCCGCCCTCCACGGTGTTCGCCGCGTTCAACGCCTGGGCGCACCAGGACAAGCAGATCGAGGTGTACGACTTCAACGACCACGAGGGTGGCGGTCCGTACCAGGACGCGGCCAAGCTCCGCTGGCTGCGGTCGTACGCCTGACACCTCTGGGCATCCCTGACATGCCCGCGGGCCCGGCAGCCGTGTGTGGTCGGCTGCCGGGCCCGCGGTGTTCCCACACCGGGTACGAGTGGCGGGTTACTTGAAGTGGCCCACGCCCGCGAACCGGGTGGTACCCTGGCGTCAGCACTCGTGTACGCCCCGTTGTGAGCGCCGGTGCGGTTCTTCATCAGCTCGGCGTGTCGCCGCGTCTGTCGCGGTCGACGCGATCTGCTTCTCCTCACCTTCTCCGTGAGCGGCGCTCTGCGCCTTCCGGGCAGCGCGTCCGGCCGAGGTGGTGTCTTCCGCCGTCGGAGGCCCCGTACTCCACGCCTCCCCGTCGCGGCTTCCGCTCCGCACATCCCGTGCCGTCCGTCCGCGAAAGGACCCTCCCCCCTATGACCACCACACTCGAACGCCCCGCCGCACCGCGGCAGACGTCCGCGGCCCCCCGGCCCGTCACCGGTGTCCTGGACATCGACGCGACCGGCAAGGGACATCTGCGCGGCGCGGACTTCCTGCCCACGCCCTTCGACCCGCACGTCTCCCCCGCCCTGATCCGCCGCCACGGCCTGCGCAAGGGCGACACGGTCGCGGGCCTGCTCGGGCAGCAGCACGCCGTCACCGAGCTCACGGGCATCGGCGGCCGCTCGCCGGACGAGACCCGGTCCCGGCGCCGCTTCCACGACCTCACCCCGCTGCACCCGAGCGAGCGGCTGCGCCTCGAACACCCCGCCGCCGGGCTCACCGGCCGTGTCGCCGACCTGATCGCGCCCGTCGGCAAGGGGCAGCGCGGTCTCGTCGTGGCACCGCCCAAGACCGGGAAGACCGTGCTGATCCAGCAGATCGCCGCCGCCGTCGCGGGCAACCACCCCGAGTGCCGGCTGATGGTGGTGCTGCTCGACGAACGCCCGGAGGAGGTCACCGACATGCGCCGCCGTGTGCGCGGCGAGGTGTACGCCTCCACCTTCGACCGGTCCCCGAGGCAGCACATCGCGCTCGCCGAACTCGTCGTCGAACGGGCCAAACGGCTCGTCGAGGCCGGTGAGGACGTGGTCGTTCTCCTCGACTCGCTCACCCGCCTGTGCCGGGCCCACAACAACGCGGCCGCGGCGGGCGGCCGCACCCTCAGCGGCGGGGTCGACGCGGGCGCGCTGCTGGGTCCCAAGCGGTTCTTCGGGGCAGCGCGGTCGGCCGAGGAGGGCGGCTCGCTCACCATCCTCGCCACCGCGCTGGTGGAGACCGGATCCCGCGCCGACGACTTCTTCTTCGAGGAGCTGAAGAGCACCGGCAACATGGAGCTGCGACTCAGCCGCGAACTCGCCTCCCGCCGCGTCTTCCCGGCCGTCGACCTCGACCCCTCGGGCACCCGCCGTGAGGAACTCCTCTTCACCCCGGCCGAGTTGACGGCGGTTCGCGGTCTGCGGCGGGCCCTGCGCGGCCGGGAGGGCAGGACCGGTCTTGAGACGCTGCTGGAGCGGCTGCGCGACACGCCCGACAACGCCACGTTCCTGCGCCGCGTCCGGCCGACCCTGCCCGCCGGCTGAGCCACGACCGCCAGGCGGGTATCCGACACACCCTCAGCACCACGCCCGCTGTGCGCCCGTCGAGGAAAGCGCTAGGACATCCGGGTGCTCGTGGACCCCGTTCGGCTCTGGGCAGCGTCCCGCCTGCACCGTTTTGTCCCTACGTTTGCGATATGAAGATCAGATTTTCCAGCCGCACCACTGTGTCGGCCTGCGCGCTCTGCGCCGCGAGTCTGCTGGCGCCGACCCCTCCGGTCGCGGTCGCCGGCGCGGCCGTCGGGGGCCGGGGAGCGATAGTGGAGCCGAGGGCGACGGTGCCGCAGCCGGCCCTGCTGGACGGTGAGGGCACCCAGGTCCGGCTCCGCGACGGGGCGCCCGACCTTCCGGCCGTCTCCGGGCTGTCCTGGGTGGTGGCCGACGCCGCGTCGGGCGAGGTGCTGGCCGCGCACGACGCGCACCGCAGGCTGCCGCCCGCGAGCACCCTCAAGACGCTGTTCGCCCTGACCGTGATGCCGTCCTTCCCCGCGGGCATCCAGCACACCGTCAGCGCCAAGGAGCTGACGGGCATCGGCGAGGGCAGCAGCCTGGTGGGGGTCGTCGAGGGGCACACGTACCAGGTGGCCGACCTGTGGCGCGGGGTGTTCCTCAACTCCGGCAACGACGCCGTGCACGTGCTCGCCGCGCTGAACGGCGGCTGGGAGCAGACGGCCCGGCAGATGGAGACCAAGGCCCGCTCCCTGGGTGCCCTGGACACCACGGTCGTCTCCCCCGACGGCTACGACGCCGAGGGGCAGGACTCCTCGGCGTACGACCTGGCCGTGTTCGGGCGGGCCGGGCTGCGCAACCCGGACTTCGCGCGGTACTGCTCCACCGCGCACGCCGCCTTCCCCGGCAACGACGGCACGTTCCAGATCGCGAACACCAACCGCCTGCTGACCGGCGCCAACGGGGTGGAGCCGTATCCGGGTCTGATCGGCATCAAGAACGGCTACACCACCAACGCGGGCAACACGCTCGTGGCTGCGGCCCACCGGGACGGGCGCACCGTCCTGGTGACGTTGATGAACCCCCAGGAGGGCAACGTCTACGAGGAGGCGCGCGCGCTGCTGGACTGGGGATTCGACGCCGCCGGACATGTCGATCCGGTGGGTTCGCTCGACGCCCTGCGGCCCGTCTCCCACGAGGCGACGGCGGAAGCGAAGTCGGGGACGAAGCCAGGAGCGAAGCCCCCCGGTACGAAGCCGGGAGCGGCGGTCGTCGCGTCCGCCGGGGCGCCCCGGCCGGAGGAGTCGGACTGGCCGGGGACGGGGACGATCGCGGGCGCCGCCGGTCTGGGCGCGGGGGCCCTCCTGATCGGCCTGCGGTTGCGGCGCAAGCGGGCCTCGCGCGTCTGACGGGCCGCCGGCCCTGGCATGGGCCGCGGACGTCGGTGCCGCCCCCGGACGCCGTCGCGGCACGAACCGCGGCGGACGCCGACCGGGCCGGGACGCCGGGACGCCGTCCCCTCCGCACATGACCGGCGCGCGAGCGGACGACCCGCGCCGGGCGGTCCCTCAGAACACCGACAGGCCCGTGAGGGTCGTGAAGCGGTCCAGGGCCGCCACGCCGGCCACGGAGTTGCCCCGCTCGTCCAGGCCGGGGCTCCACACGCACAGCGCGCACCGGCCCGGTACGACGGCGATGATGCCGCCGCCCACGCCGCTCTTGCCGGGCAGGCCGACGCGGTAGGCGAAGTCGCCGGCCGCGTCGTACGTCCCACAGGTGAGCATGACCGCGTTGACCTGCTTGGCCTGGCTGCTGGCGAGCAGCCGCGAGCCGTCCGCCCTTATGCCGTGCCGGGCGAGGAACGTGGTGGCCAGTGCCAGGTCGGCGCAGGAGGCCGCGATCGAGCACTGGCGGAAGTACTGGTCCAGCAGGACCGGCACCGGATTGTCGACGTTTCCGTAGGACGCCATGAAGTGGGCGAGGGCGGCGTTGCGGTCGCCGTGCGCGGACTCGGAGGCGGCGACCTCCTCGTCGAAGTCCAGCTCCGGGTTGCCGCTCTCGGCGCGCAGGAAGCCCAGCAGCTCGCCCGCCGCGTCGCCGGTGCGGGTCTGGAGCCGGTCGGTGACCACCAGGGCGCCGGCGTTGATGAACGGGTTGCGCGGGATGCCGTTCTCGTACTCCAGCTGCACCAGGGAGTTGAAGGGGTTGCCGGAGGGCTCGCGGCCCACGTGCTCCCACAGTTCGTCACCCTCGCGCGCCAGGTCGAGGGCGAGGGTGAACACCTTGGTGATGGACTGCGTGGAGAACGGCTCCCGCCAGTCCCCCACCCCGTAGACGGTGCCGTCCAGTTCGGCGACGGCCATGCCGAAGGCGCGGGCGTCCCGGGCCGCGAGCGCCGGGATGTAGTCGGCCGGGCGCCCGCGGCCCGGTGTGTGCCCGATCTCCTCGGCGATGCGCTCAAGGACCGGAAGATAGGTCGGGGACGACGTCATGATCGCCATTCTGCCTCCGGGCGGGGTGCTCCGCGACGGTGGGAACGGCAGGGCGGCGGGCCTCGGCCGCCGCCCGGTGCTCAGCTGCTGAGGACGCCCGTGCCGAGCAGGCCGAACAGCAGCAGGCCGACCAGAATCCGGTAGACGACGAACGCGTTGAAGGAGTGCTTGGCGACGAACTTCAGCAGCCAGGCGATGGAGCCGTAGGCGACCACGAAGGACACGACGGTGCCGACGGCCAGCGGGACGGCGCCCACGTTCTCGCCGAGCGCGTCCTTGAGCTCGTAGATGCCGGCGCCGGTCAGGGCCGGGAGGCCGAGGAAGAAGGACAGGCGGGTGGCGGCGACCCGGTCGAGGTCGAGGATGAGCGCGGTCGACATGGTGGCGCCGGAGCGGGAGAAGCCGGGGAAGAGCAGGGCGAGGATCTGCGAGCTGCCGACCAGCATCGCGTCCTTGAACGAGGTGTCGTCCTCACCGCGCTTGTGCCGGCCCATCTGGTCCGCGCACCACATCACGACACTGCCGCCGATCAGCGAACCGGCGACCACCCACAGGGAGCCGAGCGGCCCCTCGATGAAGGGCTTCGCGGCCAGGCCCACCACGACGATCGGCATGGTCGCGAAGATGACCCACCAGGCGAACTTGTAGTCGTGGTGGTAGCGCTCCTGCTTGTTGGCCAGCCCCCGGAACCAGGCGGACATGATCCGCACGATGTCCTTGAAGAAGTACACCAGCACGGCGGCGATCGCGCCGACCTGGATGACGGCGGAGAACGCGACGACCGACTTGTCGTCGACGGGGATGCCCATGAGCCCCTCGGTGATCTTCAGGTGGCCGGTGGAGGACACGGGCAGGAACTCGGTCACCCCCTCGACGACTCCGAGGACGACGGCCTGACCGACGGAGATGGCGCTCATGGGATCCAGTTCTGAGGATGGTGATCGACAGTGGTGGACACACACTTACGGTGCTGAGGTGACGGACCGGTGACGGGCAGCGGAATCGGCGGCGACCGTCAGAAGCCGCCGGCGATCCACGCCCCGGCGAAAGCCGCGCCGAGGCCCGCCCCGACGCCGGCGACGACGTTGGCGAGGGCGTAGAAGCCCGCGCCGGTCTCGGTGAGCCGCAGCGTCTCGTAGGAGAAGGTCGAGTACGTGGTCAGGGCCCCGCACAGTCCGGTGCCCAGGAACAGTTGCAGACGCGGTCCGGCGACACCCGCGGCCGCCGCGCCGGTCAGCAGGCCGAGGATCAGGCAGCCGGTGATGTTCACGACGAAGGTGCCCCAGGGGAACACCGAGTCGTGCCGGGACTGCACCGCGCGGTCGGTGAGGTAGCGCAGGGGTGCGCCGACCACGGCCCCGAGGACCACCAGCAGCCAGTTCACGGGGACTTCCCGCTCCCGGCGTCCGCGCCGCCGAGTCCGGCCGCGCGGCTGACATACCGGATGACCTCGCAGTCGTCGAGTATCACCAGTCCCTGGGCGACCAGTTCGTCCAGTTGCGGAAGGAAGGCCCGCACCCGCTCCTCGGTGTCCACGATCACCACCGCCACCGGCAGGTCCTCGCTCAGGGACAGCAGCCGGGAGGTGTGGATCAGGGAGTTCGCGCCGAACCCCTCCACGCCGCGGAAGGCGCTGGCGCCCGCGAGGCCCGCCGCGTGGGCCCGGTGGACGATCTCCGAGTACAGCGGCCGGTGGTGCCAGGTGTCGTTCTCTCCGATGAAGACGGTCACGCGCAGCGCGCTGCCGGTGAGCCTGGTCATCGCTGCCTCCACTTCAGGACACGGCGGGCCGCCGTCATGGCCAGCCACACCGCCGCGAGTGCCGCGCACGGTGTCGCGGCGAGGTACGCCAGCCCGGTACGGGCATGGCCGGAGTCCACCAGTCGCTGGAAGTCGACGGCGTAGGTGGAGAAGGTGGTGAAGCCACCGAGCACGCCGGTGCCGAAGAAGGGGCGGACCAGCCGGTGGGCGGCCCACACATCGGTGATGACCACCATGAAGACGCCCATCACCGCGCAGCCGAACGCGTTGACCCAGAAGATCGCCCAGGGGAAGCCCCCGGCCGGTGTCGGCAGCCGCAGCGAGACGGCGTACCGGGCGGTGGCGCCGAGCCCTCCGCCCAGCGCCACCATGGCGACCACCGGTGTCTGCGCCCGCCAGGCTCGCCCTCGCCTGGGCCCGGTCCGCGCTCGAAAGCTCTCTGCTTCCGGGACTGTCATGCTCGTACGTCTCCTGCTCGCCCGCGCTCGGACATGCCGGAGCGCTCCTTTTACGCGAGTAGGGACCGTTGGCGGCACCAGTGCCACGGTTTCGGTACGGCGGGCCCCACCGCCGCGCCGCGAAAAATCCCTCGCGGCCGGGCTACAGGCTAACGCGAGGGGACCAGCACCGCACACGCCCGGCGGGGTGTGTACGGCGAGCCGGGTGACGTCACCCCGTCGGGCGACCGGCAACCGGTCAGGATCGAAGAAGCCGCACGGCACCCGCCCGTTCTAGCGTGGAACCACCGGACAAAGCCGAACAGCGAGGAGTCCGCCATGACCGCCGGCCTGAAGACGATCATCTACCCCGTGAAGGACCTCGACCGGGCGAAGGCCCTGTTCAAGGCGCTGCTGGAGGTCGAGCCGTACGCCGACGCGCCCTACTACGTCGGGTTCAAGGACGCCGGGCAGGACGTGGGGCTCGACCCCAACGGGCACGCCAAGGGAATGACCGGACCGGTGCCGTACTGGCACGTCGACGACATCAGGGGCCGGCTGGCGGCGCTGGTGGCCGCGGGCGCCGAAGTGCTCCAGGACGTGCAGGACGTGGGCGGTGGCCGGCTGATCGCCTCGGCGAGGGACGCCGACGGCAACCTCGTCGGCCTTCTCCAGGACGCCTGAGAGCCGGCCGCCGCGGTGATGCGTGCCGCGGTGGTGCGAGCCGCGCCCACCGCGGCGGCCGTTCCGGCCGGTCGTCGCGGTGCCGCTCAGCCGTGCGGCCGGGCCAGCAGGTTGCGCACTCCCTCCGAGGTGAGCGTCAGACCGTGCGGCGAATTGGCGTCTATGGTCAGCGACAGATCGTCGGCCGGCCACTGGGACGCGAGCGCGCCGAGCGGAACCAGGCGATAGCGGGAGACGTACGGCAGCAGGTCGGACATCTCCAGTTCGGAGGTGAACACGGGCACCACCGGCGCACCGCCCGGCTGTTCGAGAACGGGCAGGGCCACCGCCGTGGGGTTGGTGGCGTCCTCCTCGCTCGCGTCGTCGGGCACGGGGACCAGTACGTCGCTGCTCGCGAGCGTCTCCAGTGCCACCGTGTCCTCGGCGTTGTCGGCAAGCACGTCCAGCGCTTGCTGGGCGGGCGTCGGGGTGTTGTCGTTCGCTGGTGTCTGCATGGCGGATTCCCTGGTCGCGGCAGTCGAACGGCCCGCCCGGAAGCTTGACCGGCCGGGCACGGGTTCTGCTCGCGTACCCGAACGCACACGGCACAATCACGAGGTGCCGGAGAGTCCCCGGGCCCCCGGCGCCGGTCACGACGGGCCGCGGCGGATCGCGACGGCCGCGGCGTCGTCGTCCAGACGGCCGTGGGTGTGGGCGAGGAGGTCGTCGTGGAGCCGGCTCAGCACGGTCTCGGGCGGTCCGGTGGACCAGGCGCCGGCCCGGTCGGCCAGGGGGTAGAAGTCGCCGCGCGGGCTGCGGGCCTCCAGGACGCCGTCGGTGTGCAGGAGCAGTGTGTCCCCGGGCGGGAAGGGGAACGAGGCGACCTCGTAGTCCGCGGCGTCGGACAGTTCCCCGAGGCCCAGCGGTGGGGCCACGGCCCGCGCGGCCAGGGGCTCGGCCGTCCCCCCGCCGATGAGCAGCGGGGCGGGGTGGCCGCAGTTGAGGAGGTGCAGCACGGGCTCGCTGTCGGGGATGTCGACGAGCAGGGCGGTGGCGAAGGACTCGTCGATGTCGAGCATCTGCGCGGTCTGCCACTGCTGGAACTCCCAGCGCATGGCGCCGTCCAGGTGCACGGCCAGGCGCGGCAGTGAGGGCCGGCGGTGCGCGGCCGCGCGGAAGGCGCCGAGCAGCAGTGCGGCATGGCTGATCGCGGGCAGTCCCTTGCCCCGCACGTCGGCGATGAGCAGCCGGGTGCTGTGTCCGGTGCGGGCGGCGGCGTAGAGGTCCCCGCCCATGGTGGCCTCGTCCTGGGCTGCGAGGTACAGGCAGGCGATCCGCAAGGGGCCGCTGCGCTCGGGCAGGGGCGGGAAGAGCACGTCCTGGACGGCCCGTGCCACGACCCGGCTCTGCGTGAGCTGGTGCTCGCGCCGGTCCCGGAACAGGCAGAACACCACGATCAGACCGGAGACGATGATCAGTGACGCGACCTCCGCCTGGAGGTTCTGGGTGCCCAGGGTGCCCTGGACGCCGCCGATGGAGAGTTCCGTCCCGACGGCCAGCGCACCGATCAGCGCGGTGAGCCAGGGACCGGAGAACGCGGCGGTGAAGGCGGGGGCCGCGACCAGCAGCGGGCCGAGGTGCACGTCGGGCGGGGTCAGGGCGTCCACAACGCCCACCACAGCGATCAGCAGCAGGGGGATGAGGACCAGCACCCGTCCCGATGGTGAACGCCGTAGGTCCATGAGCGACACACGTCATGTTCTCACCCCTGGCCCGGCCGGGCGAGGGCGCCGACTTCCGGCGCGGGCCGGTTCACCGGGACCGGAGCGGACCGGAGCGCGGGCCCTCCGCGACGCGCGAGGCGCGAAGGACCCCGGGGGCTCCCTTCCGAACCCCTGGGTCCGGGTAACCCGGCGGGCCGGGGGGCGATGCAGGGTCGGGGCGGCCGGGAAGCGCCCTCGAAGGACGCTCGCCCCGGCGGGGTCCCGGACAGTGCTCGTCAGTCGGGCGCGGCGGGCGGCGCGGTCGTGCCGCGCACCTCCAGGACCGGGCTCGTCAGGTCGACGGTCCGGGGCAGGTGGGGGTCGTCGATGCGGTCGAGCAGTCGCTGGGCCGCGCGCCGGCCCACGTCGTGGCTGGCGTTGTCCACGGTGGTCAGCCACAGGTGGCGCAGGCGCGACAGGTAGGTGTTGTCGTAGCCGGCCAGGGAGAGGCCGCCGGGGACCCGGAGGCCGCTCTCCTCGGCGGCGGACAGCGCGCCGACGCAGGCCATGTCGTTGGCCGCGAACACGGCGGTGGGCCGCCGGGTACGGCTGAGCAGCCGCACGGTGGCCCGGTAGCCGCCCTCCTCGGTGAGGTCGCCCTGCTCGACGAGCGCCGTGCCGGCGAGCCCGTGTGCGCGCAGGGCGGCCTCGTAGCCGCGGCGGCGCAGCTCGCCGACCGCGCCCAGGCCGGCGATGTGGGCGATGTGCCGGTGGCCGAGGGCGATGAGGTGCTCGGTGGCCAGCCGTGCGCCGCGCTCGTCGTCGCCCGCGACGACGTCCACCCCCGGCAGTTCGGGTTCGCGGGTGCCGGCGACGACGGTGGGCACCCGGCCGGCCGCGACGCGCAGGGCGCGCGGATCGCGCAGGGTGCCGACGGCGACCAGGCCGTCGACGCGCAGTTCGGTGAAGGTGCGGGTGAGGTCCTCGCCCAGGCGCCGGTTGAGGTGGCCGTCGGCGAGCAGCATGTGCAGCCCGGCGTCGTGGAGGCGGGAGTTCAGACCGTCCAGGAGTTCCACGAACCAGGGGTTGCGCATGTCGTTCAGGAGCACGCCGACGGTGCGGGTGCGGCGCTCGCTGAGGCTGCGGGCGGCGGCGTTGGGCCGGTAGCCGAGTTCCTCGACCGCGGCGAGGACCGCCTGCCTCTTCTCGGGGCGCACGCTGCCGGAGCCCCGCAGCACCAGCGAGACCAGGGACTTGGACACACCGGCACGGGCGGCGACGTCACGGATGGTGGGCGGTGGCACGCTGTGGACCGTTCCATGAGGGAGGGGCTCTTGTAAAGGGGCCGGAGACGGGTCCGGAAGTGCCTGAAGGGAGCCCGAAGAGAGCTTCAGCCGGTGGCTTGACACCCGACGGTAGGCGGCCCCATCGTGAGCCACCAGGTTTTGGATCGGTCCAAACGAGGGGCTCTCATGGTGTCTGCGCTCGGCGTCGCCGTCGTCGGATTCGGCTGGATGGGACGGGTGCACACCCAGGCGTACGCCCGCGTGCCCCACCACTTCCCCGGGCTCGCGGTACGTCCGCACCTGGTCGCCGTCGCCGACGAGGTGCCCGGCCGGGCCGAGGAGGCGGCCGAGCGGTACGGCTTCGAGTCCGCCACCCGTGACTGGCGGGAGATCGCCGCCGACCCCCGGGTGGAGGCGGTCAGCATCACCGCGCCGAACTTCCTGCACCGCGAGATCGGCCTCGCCATGGCCGGGGCGGGCAAGCACATCTGGATCGAGAAGCCGGTGGGCCTGGGCGCCGACGACGCCCGGGCGGTCGCCGGCGCCGCCGCCCGGGCCGGTGTGCGGGGCACGGTGGGCTTCAACTACCGCAACGCGCCCGCCGTCGCCGCCGCCCGCGAGATGATCGCGGCCGGTGAGATCGGCACGGTCACCCATGTCCGCATCCGGCTGTTCAGCGACTACGCGGCCCACCCGGAGGGCGCCCTGACCTGGCGCTACGAACGTGAACGCGGCGGCAGCGGGGTGCTGGGCGACCTGGCCTCGCACGGGGTCGACCTGGCCCGCCACCTGCTCGGCGAGATCGAGTCGCTGTCCGCCGACACCGCCGTGTTCGTGCCCGAACGGGCCCGCCCGACCGGCGCCACCGCCGGTCACACCCGGGCGGCGGGCGGCGAGCTCGGCCCGGTGGAGAACGACGACTACGTGAACTGCCTGCTGCGGTTCGCCTCCGGCGCGCGCGGTGTCCTGGAGGCCTGCCGGGTCTCGGTGGGCGAGCAGAACAACTACGGCTTCGAGATCCACGGCACCCGGGGCGCGCTCTGGTGGGACTTCCGGCGCATGGGCGAACTCGGCGTCAGCCGCGGCACCTCGTATCAGGACCAGCCCGTCAGCACGGTCCACGTGGGCCCCGGCCACGGCGAGTACGGGGCCTTCCAGCCGGGTGCGGCCAACGCCATGGGCTACGACGACCTCAAGGTCATCGAGGCGTACCACTTCCTGCGCTCGGTCACGGAGGGCGGGGTCCACGGCGCCGGCCTCGACGACGCCGTGGCCGCCGCGGTGGCCCTGGACGCGATGGCCCGCTCCGCCGAGGAACGCGGGTGGGTGAGCCTCGGCTGACCCGCCTCTTCTCAGCCCGGCGTCAGGTCCGCGCGCGGGGTGATCGCCCAGTGGTGGGTGCGCAGCGTCCGGCCGGCGAATTCCACCTCGCGCTCACCGACGAACCGGAAGCCGAGCGAGCGGCAGATGCCGTTGGAGGCCGCGTTGGTGGTGGCCGGGAAGGCGTGCACCTCTCCCCAGCGGTCCTCGTCCCGCGCCCGTTCCAGCAGGGCGCGGGCCGCGCGGCCGCCGAGGCCGCGCCCCTGGTACCGCGGCAGCACCATCCAGCCGATCTCCGGCCTCCTGACGGAAGGTGGGTGTAGATGCCATGTATGGGCTGGGCCATGATGGGGCTGCCCGGCCGATCCGGCGCGAGAAACCCGTGCCGGTTCGGCTTCCTGCGAACAGACCGAGGAGAAGCACGCGTTGAACACCGGCGCACCGGTTCCCGGCAGCTACTACGAACGCATCGACGAGCACCGTTTCAAGCCCACCGAGCATGCCGGTGGCGCCTGGGACGTGCGCGAGCAGCACTTCGGCCCGCTGGGCGGGTTGATCGTCCACGCCGTCGAGGACCATCTGGCCGCGCGCGGGGGCAGCCCCCTGATACCGGCCCGGATCAGCTACGACATCCTGGGCGCGCCGGCCCTGGACGAGTGCGAGATCGAGGTGGAGACCCTCCGCCCCGGCCGCACCATCGAACTCCTGGAAGCCGTCGTGCGCATCGCCGGGCGCACGGTGGTCCGGGCCCGGGTCTGGCTGCTGTCGGCCCAGGACACGGCGGCCGTCGCCGGGGGCGCGGGTGACCCGCTCACTCCGCCCGACGGACTCGCGCCCTGGGCGATGAGCGAGCTGTGGCCGGGCGGCTTCATCGCGTCCCTGGACATCCGGCCGCTCGCCCCGCCGTCCCCGGGCCGCACCACCGCCTGGATCTCCACCCCGCTCACCCTGGTCGCCGGCGAGCCCAGCAGCCCGCTCGCCTCCTACCTCGCCCTCGTCGACACGGCGAACGGCATCGCCGTACGCGAGTCGCCGACCGCGTGGATGTTCCCCAACGTCGACCTGACCGTGCATCTGCACCGCCGTCCGGAGGGCCGCTGGACCGGTCTGGACACCACCGTGACCTTCGGCCCGACGGGCGTCGGACTGACCAGTACGGTCCTGCACGATCTGCGCGGTCCGGTCGGGCAGGCCCAGCAGATCCTCACCGTGCGTCCCATGCCGGGGGGCTGAGCGGCCGGGCCGCCTCCTGCACGGCGCGCGCGAACGGCGCTGAGCTGATGTCCTGGTTGCGGGGGTCCGTCGTACCCGCTTTCGGGGAGAGACAGATGAGTACCTACAAAGTCGCGCAGGCGACCGCCGCCGGCGGTCCGTTCGAGATCGCCGAGCGTGAGGCGGCGGAGCCGGGCCGCGGTCGGGTCGCGATCACCGTGGAGGCGTGCGGAGTCTGCCACAGCGACAGCTTCTTCGTGGACGCCGCGCTGCCCGGGATCAGCTTCCCTGTGGTGCCGGGGCACGAGATCGCCGGGCGGATCGAACAGCTCGGCGAGGGCACGCAGGACCAGGGATGGCAGGTGGGCGACCGGGTGGCGGTGGGCTGGTTCGGCGGGAGCTGCCACTACTGCGTCCCGTGCCGGCAGGGCGACTTCATCGTGTGCCCGAATCTCAAGGTGCCGGGCTGGTCGTACGACGGCGGCTTCGCCGAGCGGGTGATCGCGCCGGTCGACGCGCTGGCCCGGATCCCCGACGCGCTGGCGGCGGTCGACGCCGGGCCCATGGCGTGCGCGGGCGTGACCACGTTCGACGGGCTGCGGCGCAGCTCCGCGCGGCCGGGCGACCTGGTGGCCGTGCTCGGCATCGGAGGCCTGGGGCACCTGGGGGTGCAGTACGCGGTGGCCATGGGCTTCGAGACGGTGGCGATCGCCCGCGGGGCCGACAAGGCGGACTTCGCCAAGCGGCTCGGCGCGCACCACTACGTGGACAGTACGACGGACACCCCGGTCGGCGACGCGCTGCAGTCGCTGGGCGGTGCCAAGGTCGTCCTGGCCACGGCCGGCAGTTCCGAGGCGATCGCGGCGACCGTCGACGGGCTGTCGCACCGGGGTGAGCTGGTGGTCATCGGGGCGGTGCCCGAGCCGCTGGGGATCAGCCCGCTCCAGCTGATCACGGCCGCCCGTGTCATCCGCGGCCACCCGTCGGGCACCGCGCAGGACGTGCAGGACACCATGGCCTTCAGCGCCCTGCACGGCATCCGTCCGATGACCGAGACCGTCCCGCTGGACCAGGCCGGCGAGGCATACGCGAAGATGCTCGCCGGCGCCGCCCGGTTCCGCATGGTGCTCGCGACCGGCTGACCGACAGGCTCAGGAGCACGGCCGGTCGGCCCGGCCGCACGGGGATGGTGAGGGCGGCTCACGTGTCGGGGAGACACGGCCGCCTTCACACTTTCTCCACCTTCCTGTCATCTCATCCTCACTTCCTGTGTATGCTCCTGACGCTCCATTGGCTCCACTGAGGGGGGAACCTCATGCGAATACGCTCCGTGCTGGCCGTGGCCGCCGCGGCCGGGACCGTCGCCGCCGTCGGCGCGGCTCCGGCGCAGGCCGCCGAATACTCGTCCGCGCTCAAGGTGAAGGGCGTCCAGTACGACGCGCCCGGGCGGGACTCCAACAACTGCCGCACCGGCAACACCAAGGACGAGTACCTGACGATCAAGAACTACTCGCGCACGGCGACGGTCAACCTCAAGGGTTACGTGGTCAAGGACGCCTCCGGCAACCGGTTCACGTTCCGCGCCAACCACTACCTCGAGCCCGGCGACTACGTGAAGCTGCGCGGCGGCAAGGGCACGGACTCCGACGCCAAGAACGTCGTCTACCGCCAGAACTGCAACTTCCTCTGGAACAACGACAAGGACACCATCCACCTGATCAAGCCCTCCGGTGCCCCGGCCGACGTCCACTCCTACACGAAGGCCCGCGACGACCGCGACGGCGACGGCTACATCCGCTACCACGGCTGAGCCGGCCCGTCCTCGTACCGGCCCCAGGGGGGACCATGAACCAGCACGACCAGCCGCGACCGCGCGGCAGATCCGGCATCCGTCCATCGCACCGGCGCGGACTCGCACGGGCGGCGAGCATCACCCTGCTCGCCGTGGGAGCCTTCGGCTGCGGACAGTCGGACGGCGAGGCCGCGAAACCGCAGCCCAGCGTGACCGTCACGGCCACAGCCACCGTCACGGCCACCGAGACCGTCACACCCGCGCCCACCGCGACGGTCACCGCCACCGAGACCGTCAGGACGCCCGGTCCGACGGTCACCGTCACCAAGTCGGTCGCTGCCGCCGGAACCGGGACCACCCGCAGCGGCGGTGGCGGCGGCAGCGCGGCCGGCACCTGCTCGATCCGCTCCAACGCCGGCAACTGCTACCAGGCGGGGCAGTACTGCCGCAACGGCGACCACGGAGCCAGCACCACCACCGCGAGCGGCACACGGATCACGTGCTCGTACCGGTCCAACGCCTGGCGCTGGACCTATTCCTGACGGGTCGTCAGTGAGGCGGACGCGTCCGTCCGGCGGCGGCAGCGGCTACGGGCCGTTCTCCTCGGCCGGGCGGGCGCGTCCGGGCTCCGGCAACTCGCCCTGTTTGGCGCGCGCGTGCAGCACGTCGCCGATGAACAGGTCGTAGACGAGGACACCGACGACCCCGCCGATCAGCGGCCCGACGATCGGGATCCACCAGTAGTGGCTGAACGACCCCGCCAGACTGCCGGGTAGAGCCAGGTCTCCCCATCCCGCGAAGAACGTGAAAAGGCGCGGCCCGAAGTCACGGGCAGGGTTGATGGCGTACCCGGCGTTCGCGCCGAAGGAGATGCCGATGGCGGCCACCACGAAACCGATGACCAGCGGTCCGAGGTTGGCCTTCACCGCCGTGTTGCGCAGGTCGATCACCGCCGCGATCAGCATGACCAGGAAGGCGGTGCCGACGATCTGGTCCACGAGGGGCCCCCAGTAACCGCCGTGGAAGTAGGGCGCGGGGAAGGTCGCGAAGATCGAGAAGGTGGCGAGGGTGTGCCCGTGCGTCTTCGGCGGCTTCGAGATGCTGTCGAAGGTGTTGATCGCATCGTGGTAGACGGCGTACACCAGGGCGGCCCCGACGAAGGCGCCCGCCACCTGCGCGATCCAGTACGGAACCACCTTCGCCCAGGGGAACTTGCGGCGCACCGCGAACGCCAGCGTCACCGCGGGGTTGATGTGCGCCCCGCTGACGCCGCCGGCCACGTACACGCCGAAGGCCACCGCGAAGGCCCATCCCCAGCCGATCACCAGCCAGTCGGCGGCGCCGAGGAAGAACGTCGTGGGCCCCGACGTGCGACCCGAACCGGGCAGCGCCGCGACCGTCATCGCCACCGAGCCGCACCCGAAGGCGATGAGGACCAGCGTCCCCAGGAACTCTGCCATGCATTCGCCCCCGAGGCCCGCACGGCTCCTGAACCGTGAGGGTCTGAGCAGGGGCGGGATTTCCACGGCCATATCGGCCCCCTCGACGAACGGTCCGGCGAACGCCCGGCACGGCCCCGGACAGGGCGGCCCGGCGTTACCGCCCGCTCCCGGGCGGCACCGCCTCACCGTCAGTCTGCGCGCCGGTGCGGACCGAGGCCACTCGGCGCGGTGCGGGACACCGGCCGCCGCGCCCCGGCACGCGGCGCGAGGTGGCGGACCGCGGGCCGTGTCCCCCTGGAGAGTGAACCCCCATACGGGTGAGATTACTCATCCGGGCAGTGCGAAGAACCGAGGAATAGCGGCTCGCAGAACGCTCCGGCCGCCTCGGCGCCACCCGATCCGAGTGGCAACCCCGCGGCGGCCGAACAAGACTGAGCCATGGTTTCGTGATCAGGCGAAAACGCACGGTCCCGGAGACCGGGCACCGCTGGCCGATGGTTTTCGACCTTTCCTTCAGGGAGCTCGCATGGTGGAGAAGTCTGCCGACATCTTGATGCCCGGACCGGACGAACCCGTGATCGCCGGGCACGCAGGCACCATCCCGGCGGCGACGGAGACCGAAAGGGAACTCGCCGGAATCCTGGCGGACGTCGTACACGCCGAACACGTCCCGCCCGACGGTCACTTCTTCGACGACCTGGGCGCCAACTCCCTTGTCATGGCGCAGTTCTGCGCACGGGTCCGGAAGAGATCCGATCTGCCGTCGGTGTCCATGAGGGACATCTACCGCAACCCCACGGTCCGCAGCCTGGCGCAAGCACTCGCGGTCGCTGCTCCGGACCCCGTCGGCACACCCGCGACGGCGGCACCGGCGGCACCCGCGGGCGAGACGCCCGCACCGGCCGGGACGGCACCGAGCACGGTGCGCTACGTGCTGTGCGGAGCGGCCCAATTGGTCATTTTCCTCGGGTATTCGGTTCTCGTCGGAATGTTCACCGCCCGGGCGTACGAGTGGGTCGCCTCGGGGTCGGGCCTCGTCGACATCTATCTGCGGTCATTGCTCTTCGGGACCGGCGGATTCATCCTTCTGTGCCTCTTCCCGGTCGCGGCGAAGTGGATTCTCGTCGGCCGCTGGAAAGCGGGAGAATTCCCGGTGTGGAGTGCGGCCTATCTCCGCTTCTGGATCATCAAGGTGCTCCTGCACGCGAATCCGATGGTTCTCTTCATCGGAAATCCGGTGTACGTGATGTACCTGCGGGCCCTGGGCGCGCGGATCGGCCGGGACGTCACGATCCTCTCCCACTCCGTGCCGGTCTGCACCGACCTGCTCACCATCGGCGCGGGCACGGTGATCCGCAAGGACACCTTCTTCCTCTGCTACCGCGCGCACGCCGGGCACATCCAGACCGGCCGGATCGACCTCGGCCGGGACGTCTTCATCGGCGAGAAGTCGGTGCTCGACATCGACACCTCGATGGGCGACGGCTCACAGCTCGGCCACTCCTCCGCCCTGTACCGGGGCCAGCACGTGCCGGCCGGCGAACGCCGGCACGGCTCCCCGGCGCAGCCCACCTCGGTCGACCACATCAGGGTCGAACCGGCCCGGTGCGGCACCCTGCGGCGGGCGGTCTTCGCACTGACCTCCCTGCTCCAGCTCTTCCTGCTGTACCTGCCGCTCGCCGTCGGTGGCGTCTACATACTGTTCTCGCAGGTGCCGGCGCTGCGCGACCGCCTGGACGCGGGGACGAGCCTGTCCACGGTGCCGGAGTTCCTCACCGACACCCTGGTCGTGTCCGCCGTGCTGTTCTTCGGCGGGCTCGTCGTGGGCCTGGCCGTGCTGTTCACGGTGCCCCGGCTGCTGAGCCTGGCCGTCAAGCCCGACCGGGTCTATCCGCTCTACGGCTTCCAGTACGCGCTGCACCGGACGGTGGGCGGCCTGACGAACATCAAGTTCTTCCCCTGGCTCTTCGGCGACAGCTCGTACATCGTCCCCTACCTGCGCCGGCTCGGATACGACCTGTCCCAGGTGGAGCAGACCGGCTCGAACTTCGGCACCGAGGTGCAGCACGAGACGCCGTACCTGGTGTCCGTCGGCAGCGGCACGATGGTGGCCGACGGGCTCTCCGTCATCAACGCGGAATACTCCAGCACGTCCTTCAAGGTGAGCCGGGCGTCGATCGGCGCGCGCAACTTCCTGGGCAACAACATCGCCTATCCGGCGGGGGCCAGGACGGGCGACAACTGCCTGCTCGCGACGAAGGTGATGGTCCCCCTCGACGGCGAACTGCGCGAAGGGGTCGGGCTGCTCGGCTCACCGTGCTTCGAGATCCCCCGTTCGGTGGAGCGCGACACCCGCTTCGACCACCTCAGGACGGGCGACGCCCTGCACCGCAGCCTCGCCGCGAAGAACCGCTACAACCTCCGCTCCATGGCGCTCTTCCTGCTGCTGCGCTGGGTGCTCGCCGCCGTGCTCACGGGACTCGGCCTGGCCTGCGTCGACCTGTACGGCACGCTGGGCCACGTGGTGATCGCCGGCTATCTGGCGCTCACCCTGACCCTCACGGCCGGCTACTTCATCCTGGTGGAGCGGGTCATCGCCGTCTTCCGTGACCTGAGCCCCCGCCTGTGCTCCATCTACGACCCGTACTTCTGGTGGCACGAGCGGCTGTGGAAGGTGCCGGACGAATGGCTCGAGGTGTTCAACGGGACCCCGTTCAAGGCTCTCGTCTGGCGCCTGATGGGCGTGCGCGTCGGCCGCCGGGTCTTCGACGACGGCTGCTACATCACGGAGCGGACGCTCACCGTCATCGGTGACGACTGCGTGCTGAACGCGGGCAGCAAGATCCAGTGCCACTCGCAGGAGGACGGCACCTTCAAGTCGGACCGCACCATGCTCGGCTCCGACTGCACGCTCGGGGTCGGCGCCCACGTGCACTACGGCGTGACGTTGGGCGACGGGGCCGTACTGGCGCCCGATTCCTTCCTCATGAAGGGCGAGGAAGTTCCTGCGAACGCGGAATGGGGCGGAAACCCCGCCGCGCCGACGGCGAAGTGAGGAAGGGCCAGTCAATGGGAGCGCTCGTGGCAGCGGACAGGGAGTTCTGGAGCGAGGTGCTGACCGCCGGCGGCTTCACCGCCGTTCCGCGGTGGGCAGGCGAGCCGGTGACCGGTGAGGCCGAGCACGAGCAGATCGTGCCGGCCGGGACGGCGCGGGCGGTGCGCGCCCTGGCGGCGGAGCTGGAGGTGCCGCCCGGCGCGGTCCTGCTGGCCGCGCACGCCAAGGTGCTGGCCGTGCTGTCCGGTGAGCCGGACGTGGTGACCGGCCATGTCCCGGGCCCGGACTGCGGCCCACTGCCCTGCCGGCTGGCCGTCGCGCCGTCGTCCTGGCGCCGGCTGGTGCTCGAAGCCCACCGCGTCGCGGCGGACCTGCTCGCGCACCGCGACTTCCCCGTGGACGAGCTGCGCCGGGAGCTGGGGCTCTCGGGGCCGCCGTTCGAGGTCGTCTTCGACCCGGCGGACACCGGGGGCGGCACCGGAGCGGGTGCCCTGCCCGCCGAGGCGGTGCTGCGGGTGGCGTTCGGCGAGCCGGACGGGCTGCTCACGGCACGGCTGCGGTACCGCACGGACGCGCTCGACGCCGGCGCCGCGGCCCGGATCTGCGGCTACCACCTGACCGCGCTGCGCCTGATGACCTCCGACGTGGACACCGAGCACACCCGGGAGAGCCTGCTGTCGCCCGAGGAGCGGCGCGACCAGCTGGAGGGGCTGGCCGGGCCGCACCGGGAACTGCCGTCCGCGCGGGCGCACGAACTCTTCGAGGAGCGGGTACGTGCCCACCCCGAGGCGGTGGCCGCGGTGCACGGCGAGCGGTCGTGGACGTACGGGGAGCTGAACGCACGGGCCAATCGGCTGGCCCGTGCCCTGCTGGCGCGCGGTCTGCGCCGGGAGGACGTGGTGGCCGTGGTCACCGAACGCAATCTCGACTGGCTGGCGGCGGTCCTGGCGGTGTTCAAGGCCGGGGGTGCCTACCTGCCGATCGAGCCGCACTTCCCGGCCGGGCGGATCGAGGCGACGCTCGCGCGGGCCGGCTGCCGGCTGGTGCTGACCGAGCCGGGCAGCAGCGCCACCCTGGACGAGGCGCGGGCCGCGCTGCCGTCGGAGACCGAGAAGCTGTTGATCGAGACGGCGTACGCGGAGCGGCACGCGGACGACGACCTCCAAGTGGAGGTATCCCCCGGCCAGTTGGCGTACATCTACTTCACCTCCGGCTCCACCGGTGAGCCCAAGGGAGCGATGTGCGAGCACGCGGGGATGCTCAACCACCTGTACGCCAAGATCGACGACCTGGGGATCGGCCCCGGGCGGGTGGTGGCGCAGACGGCTCCGCAGTGCTTCGACATCTCGCTGTGGCAGCTGCTGGCCGGGCTCCTGGTGGGCGGGCGGACCCTGCTGGTCGAGCAGGACGCCGTCGTGGACGTGGAGCGCTTCCTGGACACGCTCGTGCGCGGCCGGGTCGCCGTGGCGCAGGTCGTCCCCTCCTATCTGGAGGTGGTGGCCACCTACCTGGAACGGCACCCCCGCGAACTGCCCGACCTGGCCTGCGTGTCGGTGACCGGCGAGGCGCTGAAGCGGGAGCTCGTCCAGCGCTGGTTCGCCCTTCAGCCCGGCATCAAACTGGTCAACGCCTACGGGCTGACGGAGACTTCGGACGACACCAACCACGAGGTCATGGACGCGGTGCCGGAACGGGTGCTGCTGGGACGCCCGGTCAACAACGTGCGCGTCTACGTCGTCGACGAGCACCTCGCGCCGGTGCCGCTCGGCGCGCCCGGACTGATCGCCTTCTCCGGCGTGTGCGTGGGACGCGGATACGTCAACGATCCCGAGCGGACCCGTGAGGCCTACCGCGAGGATCCGCACCGGCCGGGCGAGCGGCTGTATCTGGCGGGCGACTGGGGCCGCTGGCACCCGGGCGGGAAGCTGGAGTTCCTCGGCCGCCGGGACAGCCAGGTCAAGATCCGCGGGTTCCGCATCGAGATCGGGGAGATCGAGAACACCCTGCTGCGCGTTCCCGGGGTCCGGGACGGCGCGGTGGTCGTCGCCGAACTCGCGGGCCGCAGCACACATCTGATCGCCTTCCACACCGGCCGGCGGCTCCAGCCCGAGGAGTTGCGCAAGGCTCTCGGTGCCGCGCTGCCCGCGTACATGGTCCCGTCGGCCTTCCACTGGCAGGACGCGCTGCCGCTGACCGGCAACGGCAAGATCGACCGCAAGGCGCTGACCGCGCTGGCCGAACGCAGCGCGCCCGCGGCGGAGCAGGCCGGTACCGGGGAGACCGAGGACGCCCCGCGCACCCCGACCGAGCGGCGGCTGGCGGCCGCGTGGGCGGAGCTGCTGGGCCTGCCCGGGCGGACGATCGGACGGCTGGACCACTTCTTCGACCTCGGCGGTACCTCCCTGTCGGCGGTGAAGCTCACCATCGCCCTGAACCGCGAGGTGTCCCTCAAGGACATCACCCGCCATCCGGTGCTCGCCGAACTCGCCGCGTGCCTCGACGGCACGGACCGGCAGCAGCCGGGGCTGCTCCAGCCGCTGTCGGCGGACGAGGACACCCCCGCGTGCGCGCTGGTGTGCTTCCCGCACGCGGGCGGCAACGCGGTCAACTTCCAGCCGCTGGCGGGCGCCCTGTCCGGAAGCGGCGTCGCCGTCCTCGCGGTGGACCTGCCCGGTCACGACCTGGCCGCCGGCGAGGAGCCGTTCGCACCGCTGGAACAGGTGGTGGAGCGGGTCGCCGCCGAGATCGCCGGGCGCGGCCTGAAGCAGGTCATGCTGTGGGGCCATTCCTCCGGGACCGCGCCCGCCCTGCTGACCGCCCGGAGACTCTCCGCGCTCGGGGTCGAGGTGACACGGGTGTTCCTCGGTGCCCAGTTGCTCGGCACCGCCGCCGAACGACGTGCCGCCGCTGCCGAGTTGACCGAGCGCGACGACGCCGAGATCGCCGCCCGGCTCGGTACGGACGGCGGCTACCTGGAACTCGGCGAGCTGAACGCCGAGCACGCCGGACGGGTCGGGGCCGCCTACCGGCACGACTGCGTCGCGGCGCACCGCTGCTTCGCCGACGCCCTGGACAGCCCACCCGCGGTGCGACTGGCCGCGCCGGTCACCGTGGTCGTCGCCGACGACGACCCGAGCACCGCGGGCTTCCGGGACCACTGGCGGGACTGGGAGCTGCTGGCCGAACAGGTGGACCTGCGGGAACTCACCGACGGCGGCCACTACTTCCCCCGCACCTGCCCGGCCGCCGCGGCGGCGGCCGTACTGGACGCCGCCGGACTGCTGGCCTCCTCCTGAACACCGCCGAGGCGCCGTCTTCGAGCCTCGCTGGTGACGAACGAAAGGAAACCGAGATGTCGTTCTCATCCCCGGCTTCGGTGCTGGAGGTGGAGCTGCGCCCGGACAGACCGCCCGTCCTGCGCGTCGACACCCCCCCGGACGCGACCGGATGGGCGGCCGAGCACCGCGAGGCACTGCGGGCGCAGGTCGCCGAGCACGGAGCACTGTTCGTGCGCGGCCTGGGACTGCGGGAGGCGGAGCACATATCCTCCGTCTTCACGGAACTGGCCGGCCCCCTCATGCCGGAGCGGGAGGCCTTCGCCCCCCGCGAGTCCTACGGCCCCGGTCTGTACTCCTCCACCGCCTGGCCCGCCAACCAGCCCATGTGCATGCACCACGAGCTGAGTTACGCGCTGAAGGTGCCCGGCCTGATGCTGTTCGCGTGCCCGACCGCGCCCGCCGAGGGCGGGGCGACCGCGGTGGCCGACGCGGAGGCCGTCCTGAACGCGCTGCCCGCCGGACTGACCGAGCGTTTCGAGCGCGAGGGCTGGCTGCTCACCCGCAGCTACAACGACGAGATCGGGGCGTCCCTGGCGGAGTCGTTCGGCACCGACGACCGCGAGACCGTCGAGAACTACTGCCGCGCCCACGCCATCGAGTTCTCCTGGCAGCCCGACGGCGGACTGCGCACCCGGCAGCGCCGCTGCGCCGTGGTGCGGCACCCGGTCACCGGCCGGCGCTGCTGGTTCAACCAGATCGCCTTCCTCAACGAGTGGACGCTGGCCCCGGAGGTGCGCGAGTACCTGGTGGACGAGTACGGCGCGGACGGGCTGCCGTTCAACACCCGCTTCGGCGACGGCGGACCGATCGGCGAGGAGGTGATCCAGCTGCTCAACGAGACCTACGAGGCGCACACCCGCCGCGAACCCTGGCAGTCCGGCGACCTGCTGCTGGTCGACAACATACGCACCGCGCACAGCAGAGAGGCCTTCACCGGTGACCGGCAGGTACTCGTCGCCATGGCCGAGCCCCAGCGCCTGGCCGAGTACGGCCCGACCACGAAGGGAAACCGGCGATGACCTCCGTGACCTCCCCCGCCACCGGCCGCACCGCCTCCCGGCCGGCCTCCGTGCCCACCTTCGCCGTGATCTCCGGCGCCCAGGTACGGCACGCACTCGAAGGCCGCGAGAAGCAGCTCACCGAACTGGTCGAGGCGACGTACCGGCTGCACGGGTCCGGCAGCACGGTGAACCCGCCGTCGTACTTCCTGCGCTTCTCCGACCGCCCCACGTCGCGGATCATCGCGCTGCCTGCCTCCGTCGGCGGCCCGGCGGGCGTGGACGGACTCAAGTGGATCTCCAGCTTCCCGGACAACGTCGGCGCGGGACTCCCCCGGGCCTCGGCGGTCCTGATCCTCAACGACCACGACACCGGCTACCCCATCGCCTGCCTGGAGAGCTCCATCATCAGCGCCACCAGGACCGCCGCGTCCGCGGCGCTCGCCGCCGACTGGCTCACCCGCAACCGGCCCCGCCCCACCCGGGTCGGCTTCTTCGGCACCGGTCTGATCGCGCGCTACATCCACACCTTCCTGACGGGCAACGGCTTCGGCTTCGACAGCGTCGGCGTGTACGACCTGTCCGCCGACAGCGCCGCCGGGTTCTGCGGCTATCTGCGCCAGTCCGGCGCGGAGGGCGAGGCCCCGGAGATCACCGTCCACGAGAGCGCCGAGGACCTGATCCGCTCCAGCGACCTGGTGGTCTTCGCGACGATCGCCGGCGAGCCGCACGTCACCGACCCGGCCTGGTTCACCCACCACCCGGTCGTCCTGCACGTGTCGCTGCGCGACCTCGCCCCGCAGGTGCTGCTCTCGGCGGCCAACTTCGTCGACGACGTCGAGCACTGTCTGAAGGCCGACACCTCGCCGCACCTGGCCGAGCAGCTCACCGGCGGCCGGGACTTCCTGAACGGCACCCTCGACGACGTCATGACCGGCCGGGTCGCCCCGCCCACCGACCGGCCGGTGATCTTCTCACCGTTCGGCCTGGGGGTCCTCGACCTCGCGGTCGGCAAGTACGTCTACGACGAGGTGGCCCGCGCCGGAGACCTGCACGTCATCGACGACTTCTTCCACGAGCTGCGCCGGTACGGCTGAACGTTCCTTCCCTCGGCTCAGGCATCAGGAGGCCAGCGTGCCCGTCATATCAGCCCCTCACGCCTTCAACGAAGGCCAACTCTACGTTGATCTCCGGTCGATATTCGGGCGCTCGCTCTACCTGAAGTGCGAGGGCTTCAACTTCGCCGGCTCGATCAAGATGAAGGCCGCGACAGAGATGGTGGAGGCCGCGGAGCGGGACGGCCTCCTGACACCCAGCTCGACCCTCATCGAGTCCTCGTCGGGCAACCTCGGTGTGGCGCTCAGCATGATCGCCGCCAGCAAGGGCTACCGGTTCCTCTGCGTGACGGACTCCCGCTGCAACCTGTCCGCCCGGCTACTGATGGAGGCGCTGGGCAGCGAGGTGCACGTCATCGCCGACCTGGACGCCAACGGCGGGTTCCTCGGCGCCCGGATCGACTACGTCCGCGCGCTGTGCGCCTCCGACGAGCGGTACGTGTGGCTCAGCCAGTACACCAACCCGAACAACTGGGGGGCCCACTACCGCAGGACGGGTCCGGAGATCGCCCGTCAGTTCCCGCGTCTCGACGTGCTGTTCGTCGGCGCGGGCACCACGGGCACGCTGATGGGCTGCGCCCGCTTCTTCCGCGAGTGGCACCGGCCGGTGCGGGTCGTCGCGGTGGACACCGTCGGCTCGGTCGCCTTCGGCGGCAAGCCGGGCAGGCGGATGATCCCCGGACTGGGGATGAGCATGCGCCCGCCGTTGCTCGACGAGTCCTTCGTCGACGAGGTGATCCGGGTCGAGGAGGCCGACACCATCCGCGCCTGTCACCGGCTGGCCCGGCGCGGCTTCCTCTTCGGCGGATCCACCGGGACGGTGGTCAGCGGGGCGGTGGAGTGGCTGTCGCGCAACGACGCCCGCGATCTGACCGCCGTGGCGATCGCCCCGGACCTCGGGGAGCGCTACCTCGACACGATCTACCAGACCTCCTGGCTCGAGGACCTGTACGGCGACCTGCTCCTCGGCGACCGGCGCGGCCAGGGGGAACCCGACCCGGAGGAGGTCACCGCGGGATCCGTGGCCGTCGATCCCCGCTCGCGCGCGCAGGGCGGGTCCCGCGAGCGGTAGCGCCCACCACACGCGCGGGGACCGCGGGGCGGACGTCCGCCCCGCGGTCCCCGCGCGTGTGGTGGGCGGTCAGCTCGCGGCGCCGCGCAGCTCGGACAGCGTGGCCGCGGTCAGCGGCCGGGGCTCGCTGCCGGGGTCGACCAGGACCACCGTGCAGGTGGCGGCGTGGGTCAGGGCGGCGGTGAGACTGCCGTCGGCGAACTGGGCCAGCGGGCCGCGCGGCGAGCGGCCCACCGCCACGGCACGCGCGCCCACCTCGGCGGCGTGCCGGGCCAGGGCGCGGCCGGCCGCCGCGTGGTCGCCGACGCTGCCGAGGATCTGGCCCCGCGCGACGACGCCGTGGGCGGCGAGGCGGTCGAGGTGGGCGGTGACGGTGGCGCGGGCCTGCTCCAGGTCCTCGGCGTCGGCCGTCTGTTCCTCGACGACGGCGGTCTGCTGGACGTGCACGACCTCCAGGGGGCTGCCGGACTCCCGGGCGAGCCGCGCCGCGGCGTCGACGATCACTGCGGCGCCTTCGTGGGCTCCGACGGCGACGACCACGGGCGGCGTGCCGGTGGACGGTGCGGGGCCGACGGGCGTGAACGTCGGCGTGACGGACTCCCCTTCGTCGCGCGTCTCGGCCTGCCGCAGCAGCCGGTGGCCGCAGGCCAGCACGGGTATGGCGAGGAGGAAGGTGGCGGCGCCGAGGTAGAACGGGACGCTCAGGTCGGTGGCGTCGGCGAGCTTGCCGGCGACGTAGGGGGCAAGACCGCCGCCGATGAACCTCAGGAAGCCGTACGCGGAGGAGGCGACGGGCCGCTCGACCGGGGAGACGAGCATGACGGCCTGGGTGGTCAGGGTGTTGTTGATGCCGATGAAGGCGCCGCTGGCGATGACCGCGACGATGACGACGGTCGGGGTGGCGACACCGGTGGCTATGACGGCCATCACGACGCTCAGGCAGGCCAGGTTGGCGTAGAGCACGGGGGCGGTGCCGTAGCGGGCCTGGAGGCGCGGGGCGAAGAAGACGCTGAAGGCGGCCACGAGCAGGCCCCAGCCGGTGAAGACCAGCCCGAGCTGGTGGGCGTCCAGCTCCATCGGGTACGGCGCGTAGCCGAGCATGGTGAAGAAGCCCCAGTTGTAGAGCAGGGCCATGATGCCCATGGTCAGCAGGCCGCGGTGGCGCAGTGCCTTGAGCGGGGCGAGCGGCGAGGTGCGGCGTTCGGGCTTCGGCAGGTTCGGGACGAAGGCCAGGGTGGCCACGAGGGCGATGGCCATGAGGACGGCGACGCCGAAGAAGGGGCCGCGCCAGCTGATGGCGCCCAGTTCGCCGCCGAGCAGCGGGCCCACGGCGATGCCGAGGCCGAGCGCGGTCTCGTAGAGGATGATCGCGCCGCCGAAGCCGCCGCTGGCCGAGGCGACGATGACGGCCAGCGAGGTGGCGATGAACAGGGCGTTGCCCAGTCCCCAGCCGGCGCGGAAGCCGACGATGCCGTCGATGGAGCCCGACGTTCCGGCCAGCGCGGCGAAGACGACGATGATGGCCAGGCCGGTGACGAGGGTGCGCTTGGCCCCGAAGCGGCTGGAGAACCAGCCGACGATCAGCATCGCGACCGCGGTGACGATCAGGTAGCTGCTGAACAGCAGGGAGACCTGGCTGGGCGAGGCGTGCAGGCTCTGGGCCAGGGCGGGCAGGATCGGGTCGACCAGGCCGATGCCCATGAACGAGATGACGCAGGCGAACGCGACGGCCCAGACGGCCTTGGGTTGTTTGAAAGGACTGGCGGCCTTTCCGTGGCCGGCGGACTTGGCGTGCGGTGCACTCATGTGCGCCTCTCCTGTGGGACGGGCTGGGGTGGTCGGCGGTGGCGTGGGCGGGTCAGGAGCCGGCCTGGCGGTTCTCGATGACGCGGGCCAGGGCCGGCAGCGCGACACGCACCGCGCGCTGTTCGGCCTCGGGCAGTTCCTCGATGAGCTGCTGGAGGGCCAGGGCACGTTCCGAGCGGCGCTGCCGGAAGACCTCGAGACCGGCATCGGTGGCCTCCACGAGAACGCCCCGGCCGTCGCTGTGGTCCGCGGTACGACGTACCAGGCCCGCCCGCTCCAGGCGGGTCACGAGCTGGGTCATGTTGGGCTGGGACACGCTCTCGGCCCGCGCCAGCTCGGTCAGCCGGTACGGGCCCTCGCGGCCGAGCCGGGACAGCGCCGAGGAGGCGGCCGTGCTCAGTCCGCCGGCGGTGGCGCTGCGGCGCACGTACCGGACCATCTGCTCGACGGCGATCATCAGGTCCTCGGGCGACGCCTCGGGGCCCGCTGGGTCCATAACCCGCTTATGCATAACTGCATTATGCACTTAGGTGTAGGACGAAACAAGATTCCGCGATCCAGGGAGGCGAACACGCGTCGAGGCCGGCCGGAGCGGGCCGGCCGGCCTCGACGCCATGATCAGCCGATACGGGGCGTGATCAGATGTGTTCGGTTGTCATCACCCGCGATCGGGTTCCGCGGTCAGACGAGGTCGAACCGGTCGAGGTTCATGACCTTGACCCACGCCGCGACGAAGTCCTGGACGAACTGCTCCTTCGCGTCGTCGCTCGCGTAGACCTCCGCGAGCGCGCGCAGCTCGGAGTTGGATCCGAAGACCAGGTCGGCACGGCTGCCCGTCCACCTGACCTCGCCGGTGGCGGCGTCACGGCCCTCGAAGGTGCCGGCGTCCTCGGACACCGCGTGCCACGTCGTGCCCAGGTCGAGCAGGTTGACGAAGAAGTCGTTCGTCAGCACGCCGGGCGTCTCGGTGAACACACCGAGCCGCGACCCGTTGTACGTGGCGCCCAGGGCGCGCAGGCCACCGACGAGGACCGTCATCTCGGGGGCGCTCAGGGTGAGCAGGTTCGCGCGGTCGAGCAGCAGGTACTCGGCCGGCAGCCGGTTGCCCTTCCCGAGGTGGTTGCGGAAACCGTCGGCGGTGGGTTCGAGCGCGGCGAAGGACTCCGTGTCGGTCTCCTCCTGCGAGGCGTCCACGCGGCCCGGGGTGAAGGGCACCTTCACGTCGAAGCCGGCCTCGCCGGCGGCCCGCTCGACGGCCGCGCCGCCGGCGAGCACGATCAGGTCGGCCAGCGAGACCCGCTTGCCGCCGCCCTGGGCGGCGTTGAAGGACTCCTGGACCTGCTCCAGGGTGCGCAGCACCGTCGCCAGCTCGTCGGGGTCGTTGACCTCCCAGCCGCTCTGCGGCTGGAGCCGGATGCGGGCGCCGTTGGCGCCGCCGCGCTTGTCGCTGCCACGGAAGGTGGAGGCCGACGCCCAGGCGGTGGACACGAGCTGCGCCGTCGACAGGCCCGAGTCGAGGACCTTGGTCGTGAGCTCGGCGGCGTCCGCGGCGTCGATCTGCTCGTGGTCCGCCTCGGGCAGCGGGTCCTGCCAGATCAGCGTCTCGGCGGGGACCTCCGGGCCGAGGTAACGCACGGCCGGGCCCATGTCGCGGTGGGTCAGCTTGAACCAGGCGCGCGCGAAGGCGTCCGCGAACTCCTCCGGATTCTCCATGAAGCGCCGGGAGATCGGCTCGTAGGCCGGGTCGACCCGCAGGGAGAGGTCCGTGGTGAGCATCGTGGGGGCGTGCCGCCTGGCCGGGTCGTGGGCGTCGGGGACGGTGCCCGCGCCCGCGCCGTCCTTCGGCCGCCACTGGTGGGCGCCGGCGGGGCTCTTGAACAGCTCCCACTCGTAGCCGAACAGGATCTGGAAGAAGCTGTTGTCCCAGGTCGTCGGCGTGTCCGTCCAGATGCCCTCCAGGCCGCTGGTGATCGCGTCGCCGCCCTTGCCGGTGCCGTAGGTGCTGCGCCAGCCCAGGCCCTGCTCCTCCATCGTGGCGCCCTCGGGGGCGGGGCCGACGTGGTCGGCGGGGCCCGCGCCGTGGGTCTTGCCGAAGGTGTGGCCACCCGCGATCAGGGCGACCGTCTCCTCGTCGTTCATCGCCATCCGGCGGAACGTCTCACGGACGTCGCGGGCCGCGGCGAGCGGGTCCGGGTTGCCGTTCGGACCCTCCGGGTTGACGTAGATCAGGCCCATCTGGACCGCGCCGAGCGGGTTCTCCAACTCGCGGTCGCCGGTGTAGCGCTCGTCGCCGAGCCAGGTGGTCTCGGGGCCCCAGTAGACGTCCTCCTCGGGCTCCCACACGTCCTCGCGGCCACCGGCGAAGCCGAAGGTCTTGAAGCCCATCGACTCCAGGGCGACGTTGCCCGCGAGGATCATCAGGTCGGCCCAGGAGAGGCTCCGGCCGTACTTCTTCTTCACCGGCCACAGCAGGCGGCGGGCCTTGTCCAGGTTGCCGTTGTCCGGCCAGCTGTTGAGCGGCGCGAAACGCTGCTGGCCGGCGCCCGCGCCGCCCCGGCCGTCGCTGATCCGGTAGGTGCCGGCGCTGTGCCAGGCCATCCGGATGATGAAGGGGCCGTAGTGGCCGAAGTCCGCGGGCCACCAGTCCTGCGACGTGGTCAGCACCTCGGCGACGTCCCGCTTGACGGCGGGCAGGTCGAGGCTCCGGAACGCCTCGGCGTAGTCGAAGTCCGCGCCGAGGGGGTTGGCCACCGCGGGGTTCTTGGCGAGGATCTTCAGGTTGAGGCGGTCCGGCCACCACTGGCGGTTCCCGCCGCCCTGGGTGGGGTGCGCCGCACGGCCGTGCGCGACCGGGCAGCCGCCTGCGCCCTCCGTCTTCGCGTCGGTGACGATTGCATCGGGGTTCTCGGACATGGTCTTCCTTCCGGACTGTGCGGATCGCGAGCTCAGGTACTGCCGGAGGTGGAACAGGCGGGGCACAGGCCCCAGTAGATGACCTCGGCCTCGTGGATCGAGAAGCCGTGGTCCTCGGACGCGGTCAGACAGGGGGCGTCGCCCACGGCGCAGTCGACGTCGGCGACGGCACCGCACGAGCGGCACACGACGTGGTGGTGGTTGTCCCCGACGCGCCCCTCGAATCGGGCCGGGCTGCCGGACGGTTCGATACGGCGCACGAGCCCCGCCGCGGTGAGCGCGCGCAGCGCCTCGTAGACGGCCTGCAGGGAGACGTGACCCACGCGTTCGCGCACCCCGGAGGCGATCGCCTCGGCATCGAGGTGATCACCCGCCCGTACGGTTTCGAGCAGTGCCACCCGCACGGCGGTCACGCGCAGTCCTGCGCCGCGCAGCTCACCGGCGGTGGCCTCGGTCCGAGGTCCGGTCATGCGCCGAACCTACGCGCCAGACACGAACGACTCAAGAAAACGAAGGGTCAAAGTCTTGCCGTGTCTCCGTGGCCGAGATCGCGTGGGGACGGGCTCCCGGAACCGGCGGTTCCGTGATATCCGTCACACTCCATCCCGCAACTAAGCATCCTGCCTAGTAGATGCCACTCCGGCGACATAGGGGACATGTCCACCTTCGTGCGGGCGTGCGTCCCGACGGGCCCTCCGGCGCGCGACTCCCCCACCACCGCCGCTCGTGCCACTCCCGTCAGGGCCTTCTGACGTCACGTCAGGAACGGGGAGTCCACGGGAACCGCCGACAGCACGCTCGCGTTCGCTTTCGCAAGGGTCTCGCGAAAGTACGAGGTGGGGTAGTACGAGGGGCCCTTTGCGCCCTTTGCGGAGGCGTCCCAAGAATGACGACCCCCCACCCCGAGCGAGGTCAACGCATGGGCACGCACCGCAAGCAGCAGCACTACCGGCGCATAGTCGTCGCCGCCGTCGCCGTGGGCGCCGTCGCCGTCCCTTCCACCGCACTGGCATGCAACGGCGGTCCGTCCGCCCCCGGAGGCAGCCCCTCCCACGGCGCCGGGAGCGGGCCGGGTGGAGCCGGTGGACTCCGGTCCGGCGGTCTCGGCGTCTTCCAGCCGGGCGGTCCCGGCTGGGGCCGGCACGACGGCCACTCCTTCCCGACCGGCCCCGGTGCACCGGCGTCCCAGGCCGACCCGGCCGCCCCCGCCCAGCCGGGCGCGCCGGACGCGGGTGCCCCCGCGCAGCCGAGTGCCCCTGACGCCGGTGCGCCTGCCCAGCCGAGTGCGCCCGACGCCGGTGCGCCCACCCAGCCGAGCGCGCCCGACGCGAGTGCGCCTTCCGAGCCGGCCGCGTCCAAGGACACCTCTGCCTCGTCCCAGGCCACGGCCCGCGCCGTGGAGCTCGTCAACTCCGAGCGTGCCAAGGTCGGTTGCTCGGCCCTGACCGTGAACGACAAGCTGACCAAGGCCGCCCAGGCGCACAGCGAGGACATGGCGTCCCACCAGAACATGTCGCACACCGGGTCCGACGGGTCCAACCCGGGCGACCGGATCACGCGGGCCGGCTACGGCTGGCAGAGCTACGGCGAGAACGTCGCCTACGGTTACGCCACCCCCGAGCAGGTCATGGCGGGCTGGATGTCCAGCGCCGGACACAAGGCGAACATCCTCAACTGCTCCTTCAAGGAGATCGGCGTCGGTCTCGCCCAGCCCGGCAACTACTGGACGCAGGACTTCGGCGCCGGCCGCTGACCCGCGGCGGCGCACGGGCTCACGCTCGCGCCGCACCCAGTGGTGCGGGCGTCGGTCCGGTCCCGGCCGCGCTCGGTCATCCGGCGCCTCCTCCGAGCGCCCGCCCGTCCAGCAGGCGCGCGGCCCGTTCGACGTGCGGCGGCAGGGTGCGGCGCCGGGCGACGGCGGCCGGCAGCCGGACGGCGGTCTCCTTGAACGCCCGGCGGGCGCCGGGCCGGCCCAGGGCGGCGGCCAGGGCCAGACCGGCGCCGGCCCGCAGGGCGACGGGCCAGGGACGGCGCAGGCAGGTCGTCAGCACCTGGTTGCGGCGGACTACCGCCGAGCGGCCCGTGCGTGCGCCCCGGTCCGGGTGGTGGCAGGCGCGCAGGCCCGGCTCGTAGACGACGCCCCAGCCGCCGGCGGCGAGGTCGTAGGCGAGCAGGGTTTCCTCGCCGCCGAAGAACAGCAGCGGGTGGTAGCCGCCGACGCTCAGGAAGGCCTCCCGGCGCACCACGCAGGCGCAGCCGAGGAAGCCGAGCACCGGGCGGCCGGGGAGGTCCGGCTCGCAGGGCAGGGGCGAGGTGGCGAGGACGGCGTTCAGCGGGTCGTCGGCGGCCTCGTGGCCCACCAGGGTGCGGGCGGCGAGCAGGCCCAGGCGCGGATGCCGGTCCAGGAGGTCGGCCGCGTGGCGCAGGGATCCGGCCGTCCACCAGGAGTGGTCGTCGCTGAAGGCGACGTAGGGGGTGCGGGCGTGGCGGGCGGCGAGGTTACGGCCGAGGGCGCCGGCGTTCGCGTCGGGGCGCAGCAGGCGGGTGATCGCCGGGTGGCCCCGTACGGCTCTCCAGGTGCTGTCGCCGCCGGAGTTGTCGACCACGACGACCGGTGGCCGTTCGGGCAGTGCGGCGAGCGCGTCGAGGGTGCGCAGCACGCCGGCGCACCGGTCGCGGGTGATCACCGCCACCGTGACCCGGGGATCGGGTCCGGGAGCGGTGCCGGGGGTCGTGGCGGTGAGCGGTTCAGTGGACACGGGCGGCCTCCGCTCTGATACCGCGCGGCGCGGGCACACCGGCCGGCAGGGCGCCGGGGTCCGGGGCATGCGGCACCGGCCGCTCGCACAGGTGGGGGCCGGGGAAACCGGCTCCACCGGTCACGGACGCCCGGTTCCGGGGATACGGCAGCGTGTCACCAACCATCGGGGCGCTCCTTGCACGGTGGGGCGGCGGCCCTGTTGTCAGTGGCCGGTGTGGGGGCGGGAGCCGCGGTCGCGGTGGGTGGGGAGGAGTTCCTGGACCTTGGCCTTGAAGCCCTGGCGGACCACGGCCGCGCGGTCGCTGTCGCCCTTGAGGACGGAGGTCGCGGCGGCCTCGATCTGGTGGAGAGTGGCGTGCGGCGGGATGGGCGGTACGGCCGGATCGGTCACGAAGTCCAGCACGCAGGGCCGGTCCGCCGCGAGGGCGGCCTCCCACGCCCCCGTCACCTCGCCGGGCTTCTCGATCCGGATGCCCTCCAGACCGAGCGAGCGGGCGAAGTCGGCGTAGGCGACGTCGGGGATGGACTGCGACGGCAGGAACTGCGGTGCGCCCTCCATGGCGCGCATCTCCCAGGTCACCTGGTTCAGGTCCCGGTTGTTGAGGACGGCGACGACCAGTCGCGGATCGGCCCAGTCCCGCCAGTACTTGGCGATGGTGATCAGCTCGGCCATGCCGTTCATCTGCATCGCCCCGTCGCCCACCAGGGCGATCGCCGGCCGGTCGCCGTGCGCGAACTTGGCGCCGATGGCGTACGGCACGCCGGGCCCCATAGTCGCGAGGGTGCCCGAGAGCGAACCGCGCATGGCGCCGCGCAGCTTGAGGTGGCGGGCGTACCAGTTGGCGGCGGACCCGGAGTCCGCGGCCAGGACGGCGTTGTCGGGGAGAAGGTCGTTCAGCGCGTGGACGACGTACTCGGGGTTGACGGGATCGGCCTCGACGGCGGCGCGCCGCCGCATGACCTCCCACCAGGCCGCGGTGTTCTGCTCGATCTTCTGGCGCCAGCCGTGCTCCCGGGCCACCTTGAGCGATGGCAGCAGCCGACGCAGCGTCAGGGCGGCGTCCCCGACCAGGTTGACCTCGAAGGGGTAGCGCAGGCCGATCATGTGGGGGTCGATGTCGATCTGCACGGCCCGCGCCTGGCCGAACTCGGGCAGGAACTGCGTGTACGGGAAGCTGGAGCCGACGACCAGGAGCGTGTCGCAGTCCCGCATCATCTCGTACGAGGGGCGGGTGCCCAGCAGCCCGATCGCGCCGGTGACGTAGGGCAGTTCGTCGTCGAGGGCGTCCTTGCCCAGCAGTGCCTTGGCGACGCCGGCGCCGAGGTGTTCGGCGACCCGCATGACCTCCTGGCGTGCGCCGCGGGCGCCCTGGCCGACGAGGATCGCCGGCTTCGTCCCGGAGTTGAGGACCTCCGCCGCCCGGGCGAGGGCCTCCTCGGAGGGCACCGGCGCGTAGTGGGACAGGCCCAGGCTGGAGGGCACCATCTTGAAGGCGTGCTCGGGCGGTGTGTAGTCGAGTTCCTGCACGTCGGCGGGGACGATGACGGCCGTCACCGAACGCCGGGCGATGGCGGTGCGCATGGCGCGGTCGAGCACGTTGGGCAGTTGCTCGGGGACGGTGACCATCTCGCAGAAGTCGGAGGCGACGTCCTTGTAGAGGGTCAGCAGGTCGACCTCCTGCTGGTAGGAGCCGCCCATGGCGCTGCGGTTGGTCTGGCCGACGACGGCGACCACGGGGACGTGGTCCAGTTTGGCGTCGTACAGGCCGTTGAGCAGGTGGATGGCCCCGGGTCCCGAAGTGGCCGCGCAGACACCGGGGTTGCCGGAGAACTTGGCGTAGCCGACGGCTTCGAAGGCGGCCATCTCCTCGTGGCGGGCCTGGATGAACCTCGGCCGGTTGTCGGCCCGCCCCCAGGCGGCGAGCAGGCCGTTGATGCCGTCGCCGGGGTAGGCGAAGACGTGCTCGACCCCCCACTCGCGCAGGCGCTGGAGGAGGTAGTCGGAGACCTTGAGGGACATACGGGGAGCCTTTCCGGTCCGGGGTGGTGCGGGGGCTAGGGGGTGCAGTGCAGGCGGTGCACCGCTCCGCGGCCGGCCACTGTCGCGGCGGTGGCCGCGAGGGCGGCGGCGACGGCGGTGGCGACGGCGGTGGCCGCCCGCCCGCCGGCCCGTGACGGCTTCGCGGGGCGCTGCGCGAGACGTTCGGGCCCAGGGAGTCCAGGTTGTAGCCGGAGACGCGGCGCGGGATGTCCGGGTAGCCCTGCCGCACGTCCGCGAGGTACTCGGTGACGATGCGGTCGAGGCCGGCGTAGATCTCGGCTCTGCGGCCGCCCTCCGCCGCGATGCGCGCCCGCTCGTCCTTCGGAGTGGGCCCCACCCACATCCGTGCGCCGTCGTAGGTGAGGATCTCCAGGCGGCGTACGTTGTCCACGGTCTTGCCGTACGCCTGCGCGGACGCGCCGCAGGAGTTGTTTCCGATCATGCCGCCCAGCGCACAGTGGGTGTACGTCGACGGCTTGGGACCGAACTGAAGCCGGTGGCCGGACAGTTGGCGGTTGAGGTCGTCAAGGACGATCCCTGGCTCCACGACGCAGGTGCGGGCGCCGGGATCGACTGACACGAGCCGGTGGCAGTACTTCGTCCAGTCGAGGACCACCGCCGCGTTGGTCGCCTGACCGGCCAGGCTGGTCCCGCCGCCCCGGGACAGGACCGGGGCGCCGAACCGCGCGCACACCTCGACGGCCCGGGCACCGGACTCGACGTCGCGCGGGACGACGACCCCGATCGGGACCTGCCGGTAGTTGGAGCCGTCGGTGGCGTACGCGCCCCTGCTGCCGGCATCGAAGCGGACCTCGGCGTCGGTCTCGGCGAGCAGGGCGGCTGCCAGGCCGGCCGCGTTCGACGCGGCCGGCTGCCCAGGTGCGGGAGTCACGGGGTCAGGGGTCAGCCGGCGAGCCGGCCGCGGAGCAGTTCCTTGCCCATCTCGGCGCCCTTGCGACTGTCGGCCTGCGCCTTGCGGAAGAGTTCGACCAGGTCGGCGTCGTGCTCGCGCTCGGCGTCGTCGATGTAGGTCTCCAGACGCAGCGCGTTGCCCAGGCACTCCTCGACGTACCAGAGCAGGTTGTAGTCCTTGTCCAGGGTGCCGGTGACCTTGCCGGTCTCGGTGTTCCTCGCCATCACGCTCTCCTCCACCGTCGGAATCCGTGGGGCCGGGTCCGCGGCCGGTGATCGTCACGGTCCGTGGCGCGGTCAGCGGCCTCGGCCGTCCGCCCCTCTCGATGACGATGCCCGAGTGCCCAAGGGCGGGAAGGGATATGCCACCTCCCGGCCACGCACTGCCTCGCGGAGGGCACTTCGCCCTGGTGCGATTCGCACCAGGGGGCGGGGGGAACCCGGCCCGACATGTTCGGGAGCATGGTGCGTGGTGGCGCGGCCGGTGCCGCCGGGACGACCGTACTGAACGCCGTGACCTACGCCGACATGGCATGGCGGGGAAGGCCGGCCAGCGAGGTCCCCGCCCAGGTGGTGGACAGGCTCGCGGAGGACCTGGGTCATCCGGTCGCCGGTCCGGACGACGGCCGGGACAACCGGCTCTCCGGCCTCGGCGCGCTGTCCGGTATCGCCGTGGGCGTCGGCACGGGAGCGGCCGTCGCGCTGGCCCGTCGCGCGGGGGTCCGGATGCCCTGGTGGCTGGGAGGGGTGGTCACCGGCGCCCTGGCCATGGCGGCGACGGACGTGCCGATGGCCCGGCTGGGAGTGAGTGACCCGGCCGGCTGGCGGGCCGGGGACTGGCTGTCGGACGCGGTGCCTCACCTGCTGTACGGGCTGGTCACCCACGGCCTTCTGACGGCCGCGGAACGTCGTTCGTGAGCAGGCCGCCCGCGTCAGATGAGGGTCACGAACATGATCACGATCACCACCGCCACCACGAGGTACAGGACCCAGAAGGACCTGAGAGCACCCCTGCCGGCGGGCTCGCTGCCGCCACCGCGTGGGCGGTCCTCCTCGAGGTCGGTGTTCTCAGGACGATCCCGGGTGTAGAAGTCGTCGTCTCCTGCCATGAGCCCATCACTCCTCTCACCGGGAGGCCTTCCGAGTACCCGGTCCACCGGCCGCCGCACCGGTTCGCCGCGGCCGGAACGCGGTGCTCCGTCCGGCGTACGCTGGAGACCTGCCACGGCGATCCGCCGGGCCCGTGCGGAGCGCGCCGAGCGCGTCGATGACGGGGTCCACCGCGACCGGGGCATGATGCCGCTGACGGTCCCTGGTCCACGGAGGTGACCAGGAGGAACGGTGCCCGGGCCGACCGGCCCCGCTCCCCCGGCCACGGCCGCCGGTCCGCCTGTGCGCCCGTGCCTGCCCGGCCCGTACGGCGTGCGCCCTCAGGAGGACACCATGGAGTTCGACGTGATCGTGGAGATCCCCCAGGGGTCCCGGAACAAGTACGAGATGGATCACGAACTGCACCGCATCCGGCTGGACCGGCTGCTGTTCACGTCCACCCAGTATCCGGCGGACTACGGCTACATCGACGGCACCCTGGGCCGTGACGGCGACCCGCTGGACGCGCTCGTGCTGACCGGCGAGCCGACGTTCCCCGGCTGCCTCGTCGAGTGCCGGGCGGTGGGCATGTTCGCCATGAAGGACGAACGCGGCCCCGACGAGAAGATCCTCTGCGTCCCCGCCCACGATCCCCGGTACGCGGACGTGCAGGACATCGACGACATCTCCCTCTTCGACCGGCTGGAGATCACCCACTTCTTCGAGGTGTACAAGGACCTGGAACCCGGCAAGTCCGTCGAGGGGTCGCACTGGGAGGGCCGCGAGCAGGCCTACGCGGAGATCGACGCCTCCCGCGCCCGTGCCGCCGGCGGGAACTCGCCGGTCCACGGCTGACGGCGCCGCGGGACTCCCGGTCGCCGGCCAAAGCCCGCGCGCATGACGTACCGCCGTCAACGCGCGGGCGCATCACGTCACGAAGCAGGCGATCCGCGACCCCGAAACGATCCGAACCACTCAGTACGGGCCATTGGCGAATACATAGCACTTTCCAGCCATTTGCTCATGGCATGTTGACCTCCCCACTTCTTCCCCGGAGGCACGCGTGCCCAACTCTTCCGGCCTCAGGGGCTCGACGCCGGGCAGCATCGCCACCGACATCTGCAACAAGGTCACCGCGACCCAGGGCATCGTCGCCTATCTGGCACAGTCCGGCGTCCTGCCCAGTCTTCTCAACGCCATGCGGAGTGCCGGTGGTCAGTGCCAGCCACCGGAGGGCACGACCATTCCCCTGATCTCGGAAAGCGCCCCCCTCGACTTCCAGCTCCGTCCCGCGGAGACGGCGCGCGCCTACCCGTACATGACCCTCTTCTACGAGACGACGAACGCACCCACGCGGGACCCCCGGGATCCCTACGCCCAGTTCACCCAGGACTTCTCCGTCGTCTTCGGCCGCCGCAGCGCGGACGCCGACGCGGCCAGCGGCTTCGACACCGTGGGCATCGTCTCCAAGGTCGTCGAGAACCTCATGCCCGCCTCCCACGACGTCCAGCCCAACGACATCTACCTGTGGCTCACCGCCCATGGCGTGGCCCAGTACCCCGGCGCGTCGGGCGTGCTGAGACTGGACGACAGGAACAAGTTCCCGCCCGACAAGGCCGTCTACATCCGTGGGATCGCCCAGCCGGGCGGCGCCACGACGACACTGCTCAGCTGCGGAATCCTGCCCGAGCGGCAGAACCCCGAGAGGTGGGGCACCCCGCCCGACACCTTCCCCTGCCCCCGCGAGGGCACCGGCTCACCGTCCGGCTGACGGATCCCCGGCCGTCACCGGGTACGGGCCGTGGCGGCGGCCGCGCAGGGCGATGGCCGCGAGCAGGGCGAGGACGACGGCGGTGAACCACGTCGTGGCGTCGGACAGGTTCAGGGCGCTGCTGGCCGCGCCGAGGCCGACGGGCAGCAGCGCCAGGCCGAGGTAGGAGGCGAGGAACAGACCGGCGAGGGCCTCGCCGCGCCGGGCCGGTGCCGCTGTGTCGGCGACCTGTCCGACGGCGGACTTGAACAGCAGGCCGGCGCCCGCTCCGGCGATGATCCCGGCGAGCAGGAACACGGGCAGGCTGGCAAGACGGATGCCTGCCACGAGGACGGCCATGCCCACGGCCTGGGCGAGCAGCCCGGTGTACCAGCGGGTGCGGGCGCCGAGCCGGCCGGTGCCCGTCTGGGCAGCCGCCGCGGCCGCGAACACCGCGGACACGACCAGCCCGGCGAGCGCCCGGGAGGGGTGGTGCAGGGTGCCGCCGACGAATCCGGGCACCACCGAGGTGAACAGGCCGAACACGGCCATGGAGGTGAAACCGGCCGCGGCGGGGGCGAGGAATCCGGGGTCGCCGAGAGCGGTCCCGGCTCGCTGCGGGCGGTAGGCGGGCCTGACCGCGGGCTTGGCGACCGTCTCCGGCATCAGTGCGATGGCGGCCGCCCCGGTGAGCAGCAGCACGACGAAGACCGCGTACGGCAGCCGGAGCGGCGCACCGAGGTACTGGGCGAGCACTCCCGCGGCGACGGGCCCGAGGCCGAGTCCGCCGATGTTGGCCGCGGTCGACACGATCTCGAACCTCCGTGCCGAGGCGCCGGGTCGGTGGGCGCTGTGCAGCTCCTGGAGGTACGCGGTGGCGGTGGCCGTCAGCATGCCGACGCCGAGACCGGTGACCAGCCGGGCGACGACCAGTACGGGCAGGGCCGTGGCGGACAGGAACAGGGCCGCAGCGAGCAGTTCGAGCCCCAGCGCCGACGCCATGACCTTCTTGCGGCCCAGCCAGTCCGACACGTGCCCGGCGAGCAGGAGGCTGATCAGCACTCCGACCGCGTAGACGGCGAACACGACGGTGACCGTGAACGTGGAGAACCCGTCGTGGGCCTCGTACAGGGGATACAGCGGGGTGGGAACGGTGGAGAACGCCATGGCCGTCACGAACACCGCGGCGACCGTCCAGAACCCCGTGCCGTACCGGAGTACGAAGCCCGGACTCCCGGCCCCACCGGTCCTCCCCCCGGACGCGCGACCCGTACGCGGACCCATCGACGTCAGCGGCATCGGAGAACTCCCATCCTCGACGGCGGATTCCGTCGGCGGCGGGACCGGCCCGGCCCATCGTTCACCGCCTGCTTGTGCCAACAGGCGGGCGGAGGGGATTTTTCCCATGGGGCGCGGATCGCGCGGAGACTTTCCCAGAAGATGACTGTCCGTCCAGGAATCCTTGGTGGGCCACGTCAGACGGTGCCGTGCTCCCGATGGCTGAGGTGCAGACCGCTGTGCGCCGCCGTGGTGCGCCGGATGGCGAGGAGGGCGGCGTCGTCGCCGAGAGCCCCGTCGGCGTGGGCGAGAAGGTCCTGTTCCACGTGCTGCACCAGGGTCCTGGGACCGCACCTGGCCCACTGGGCGATCCGTTCCTCCAGCGGGTAGAAGGCGCGGCTGCTGTCGCGGGCCTCCACCACACCGTCGGTGTAGAGGAGCAGCGTGTCACCGGGCCGGAACGAGAAGGCGTGCGTGTCGTAGGCGCCCGGCCGCAGTCCCGACATGCCCAGCGGAGGCGCCGGACGGGGACTCGTCAGGGAGACGATGTGACCCTGCCTGATCAGGAAGGGCGGCGGGTGCCCGCAGTGGACGACCCGGGCCACCGGGCCGTGCTCGGGGATCTCCAGCAGCAGCGCGGTGATGAAGTGCTCCTGGCCCTCCCCGTCGGCCTCCGGGAATTCGGTGAGGTAGCGGCAGACGCTGCGGTCCAGGGCCTCCGCGAGGGCGGGCAGCGTGGGGTGGTGGTGGGCGGCCTCCTGGAACGCGCCGAGCAGCGTGGCCGCCTCCCCGATCGCGGCCAGCCCCTTCCCCCGTACATCACCGACGATCACACGGGTACGGTCACCGGTGCGCGCCACCGCGTACAGGTCGCCGCCGATGCACGCCTCCTTCTCGGCCGCCAGGTACGAGGACGCGATGTGCAGGTCGCCGAGGTGGTCGGGCAGCGGGCGGAGCAGGGCTCTCTGGGCGGCCTCGGAGACGGACCGCACCTGGGCCAGTTCCGCCTCCCGCCGGTCCCGGAAGAAGCACACGACCATGCAGAAGGCCGAGAGGATCGTGAGCGCGATGAGCTGCGAGATGTGGTTGGGGGCGGTCATTCCCCCGTGGAGGACGGCGAGAAGAATCTGCGCCCCCAGCGCCAGGACCCCGATCAGCCCGGTCAGCAGGTAGCCGCCGAACGAGGTGGTGAGGGCAGGGGCCACGACGAGCAGCGGGCCGAGGTGGACGGATTCCGGCGAGTGGATGTCCGCCAGGGTGATCGCGACGATCAGCACCAGCGGAATCGCCACCAACGCGGGCCGCGACCGCCACGGCTGCCGCGGCTGGGCGAGGTGCTGCCGGATGTGCATGGTTCCAATGTGCCCCATCCGCGCCGAACAGTTCCCCCGGCGATCACCGCCATACTGGATAGTCGCGCGATCCGTTGTCCCGTTCAATCCGTGAGTGAGTGGCTCGATGAAGATCTCGGAACTCAGCCGACGCAGTGGGGTGACCATCCCCACGATCAAGTACTACCTGCGGGACGGGCTGCTGCCCCCGGGCCACGCGACGGCCGCCAACCAGGCCGTCTACGACGAGGACCACCTGCGCCGGCTCCGGCTGATCCGCACCCTGATCACCGTGCGGCACCTGTCGGTCGGCGCGACGAAGGAGATCCTGTCGGCGGTCACGCACGAGGGCGACCTGCATCAGGTCCTCGGGATCGTGATCAACGCCCGTCCCGCCGAGCTCACGGCCGAGGAGGAACAGTTGCCGCAGCCCGCGCCGCCCGGCGCCGCCGACGCGCTTCGGCTGGTGGCCGAGATGGGGTGGGACGTGGACGAGGAGACGTCCGCGATCGGGGAGCTGGGCGGTGTGCTGGCCGCCCTCGCCGACCTCGGGGCGGGCATCGACTGGCGGACGCTGCTGCCGTACGCGGAACTGGTCGACAAGATGTCGAAGCTCGACCTGGAGCAGCTCAGCGGCATGTCCGGCCCGCTGGAGCAGGCCGAACGCGCGGTGGTGGTGTCCGTCCTCCTGGAGCCCGCCCTGCTCGCCCTGCGCCGCCTCGCCCAGGAGGACAAGTCCGGGCGCCTGTTCGGAACCACCGTGTGCGATCGGGACCAGGCGGAGCCGGAGCAGGAGGAACCGGACCCCCACAGCCCCGGCCGGTCGACCGCCTGACCGGGACCCGTCGGACCGCCGTGCTCACGCCAAGCGGTCCGGAGAGGAAGGCGGCGGCCTCGCCGTCCGGGCGTTCGGTGGGGCGGGGGTCCGCGCCCGGTTCGGACACCTCGGCGCGACGCAGTGCGCGTCCGTGCCTCATCGCACCCGCCGACGCGGCGACATGCTTCTTCGCGTCCACGTAGCAGGACGCGATCCGATGGGCCTCGGCCTCGACGGCGGGCAGATGGCCGTCGCCCTCCCCCGGGTCGCAGACGATGGTCGCCCTGGGTGCCGACGGCCAGGTTGACCCAGGCCGCGCAGGCTCCCGCCGGGTCGGCCGTCTCCGCCGTCCCGCGCTGGACGTCCAACGCCCGGGCGAGGTCCTGGAGCGCGTGGTGCCGTTGGTAGCGCTCCAGCAGCGCTCCCACGCAGAAGTCGGTGACCAACGCCCTTTCGTCCGGAGGCAGTTCACGGTCCAGCAGGGCCCGGGCGACGCGCAGGCCGTCGTCGCGCGGGTCCGGGCCCGGATCTTCTCCGAGGTCGCCGCAGTCCCCGCCGTGGTAGAGGTCCTCCACGAGCCGTAGTGCCTCCCGGGGGCCGTCGGGACGGGAGAGGTCGACGGCGGCCAGAAGCCGCCAGAGTCGGAGGGGCGTCGTCACCATGTCGCTCCGGAGAAGGGTGAGTTCGGCGCGCGGCGGCCGGGGTCCGGCGCCCTGACGTCCACGGTCTCATGGAGTCGCGGCGCGTTCCCCGTGCGCTCCCCGGCCCGGCCGACCGTGCGGCGGCCGTGGGACGGCTTCGGGGAAACCGCGGGGCGGCCGGTCCGGAGGGACGAAGGGAGGTGTCGGGCCGGAACGGGCCGACCAGCACGAGAGCCCCCGCCGCGGCGGGCGGAAGGAGTGGTGGCATGGGTGTCGCCGAATCCGTCCGGGCCGACCTCGGGCCGGTCGGAGGCCTACCCTCGCTGTCGGGCGCGCTCCGTCGCGGCGCGGCAGCGTCTGGCCCGTATCGCCGACGCGTCCGCGCGCATCGGCACGACCCGCTGCGACCTGCTCCTGGACGCCCTGCGCCGCCCCGACGCCCACGACGACGTCGCGCTGCTGATCGCCCGGGTCCGCCAGACCGGCCCCCGTGACCCGGACGGACCGGCGAATGCCCAGCTCAGGGCGTGCAGGGGTGGGGACAACCCCCCGGGGTGACGGGGGCCCGGCCCCCCACGAGGTCTACGGCTGACAGGCTGGTGACGACAGGTCGGTCGTAGCCAGACTCGCCCGCATGACGATTTCCCCCGACGCCCCGGTCACGACCGCACCGGCCGCCGTGCGCCCCCGCAGAGCCCGCCCCGACGCCGGCAGCGACTTCGCCCGGCTGTCGCAGCGCATCACCGAGGCGGGTCTGCTGCGGCGGCGCCCCGGCTACTACACGGTGCGGCTCGGTCTGGTGATCGGGCTGCTGGCGGCGGGCTGGGCGGCCTTCGCCGTGCTGGGCGACACCTGGTGGCAGCTGGCGGTCGCCGCCTTCATGGCCCTGATGTCCGGCCAGGTCGCCCTGGTGGCCCACGACCTGGCGCACCGGCAGGTGTTCCGGACGCGTCGCGCGAGCGCGATCTGGGGCCGGCTCTTCGGCAACCTCGGCATCGGCATGAGCTACGGCTGGTGGATGAACAAGCACACCCGCCACCATGCCAACCCCAACCATGAGGAACTCGACCCCGATGTCGCCCCGGACATCCTGGTGTGGTCCACCGAGCAGGCCCGCGGCAGCAACGGCCTGGCCCGTCTCGTCGGCGGCCACCAGGCGTTCCTGTTCTTCCCGCTGCTGACGCTGGAGGGCTTCAACCTGCATGTGGCGAGCGTGCGGGCACTGCGCTCACCGTCGATGAAGAGCCGCCTGCTGGAGGGCATTCTGCTCTTCCTGCACATGGCGGCCTATCTGTCCGCGCTGTTCCTGACGCTCTCCCCCGGCAGGGCCGTGGCGTTCGTCGTCGTGCACCAGTGCCTGTTCGGTGTGTACCTCGGCTGCACGTTCGCCCCGAACCACAAGGGCATGCCCACCTTCACCGGCGACGACCGCTCCGACTTCCTGCGCCGCCAGGTGCTCACCTCCCGCAACGTGCGGGGCGGCCGGCTCACCGACGTGATGCTCGGCGGGCTCAACTACCAGATAGAGCACCACCTGTTCCCGAGCATGCCGACCCCTCATCTGCGGCGGGCCCAGGCCGTCGTACGCGCGTACTGCGCGGAGATCGGCGTGCCGTACCACGAGACCGGCCTGCTCCGGTCCTACCGCGAGGCACTCACCCACCTGCACCGCGTGGGAGAACCCATCAGACGCCGACGCGAGGCCGCGGCGGCGTCCGCGACCCGCCCGGCGGCCGGTGAGCCACGGAAAGCGCCCGACCGTCACCCGAGGTAACGCGAACGACTGAGTGTGGTGGCCGCAGCCCCCGAACCGGCGGCCACACCCACTCCGGAGCCGGCCGGTGACCGCGGGCGGCGGTAGTCGGCCTATTCGTGCCGGGGGCAGTACAGCGGGGCCGTGTCGGCGTCCTCCTTGGTGACCAGGCGGATCGGCGTCTTGTCGATCTTCTCGGCCTTCTGCTGGCGCAGCAGGGAGATGACGTTCTCGACCGCCAACTGGCCCGTGTCAGCTGCGGAGTTGGCGACCGTAGCGGCGAAACGCCCGTCCTTGAGCGCGGCCAGGCCCTCGTCGGTGCCGTTGACCGTGACGATCTTGACGCCCTTCGCTCCGGCCTCGTCGAAGGCCTTGCGGACGGCGAAGGCCATCTCCTCGTTGGCGACGAAGGCGTAGTCCAGGCCGGGGTGGGCCTGGATCATGGCCGCGGCGACCTGCCGCGCCCTGGCCGGGTCGAACATGGCCGGCTGGTTGTCCACCACCCGCACATTGGCCGGCGACGCCCCGGTGAATCCCTCGACGAGGAGGTCGGAGGCGGCGCCGGGTGCTCCGGCTATGACGCCGGCCTCGGTCCCGCGCCCCGCAGCGTCATGGCGGATCCACTCGGCGTCGAGCCTTCCGACCGCCTTCAGGTCGACCACGACGGCGCCGAGGATGCCGGACGGATCGGCGCCGACCGAGGTCAGGAAGACCGGGATGCCGGCCTCCTCGGCCTTGGCGATGTCCTTCTTGAGCGCCTGGGTGCTGACGGTCTGCAGGATGATCACGTCGACGTGACGCGCGATCATGTCCTCGATGTTGGACAGTTCCTTTGCGGCGTTCTGGTGCGACTCGGCCGTGACGGTCCTGGCGAAGTTGTTGTAGACCACGGCCACGCCGTCGTCGCGCAGGGTACGTACCAGGTTGCGATCTGCTGGGCGTCCTTGGCGCTCAGACATGCGGTCGGCTCGTCGAGGATCAGGACCCGGCCGCCGCGGCGGACCTCCCGGGCCACCTCCACCATCGTCTGCTCGGCGACGGTGAGCGAGCCCGCGGTACGGGTGACGTCGATGTCGATGCCCAGGCCGGCGAGAGCCTCGCGCGCCTCGGCACGCAGCGTCCGCCAGCGCACGGCGCCGCCGGTGGCGGGCAGGTCGCCGAGCATGATGTTCTCCGCGACGGTCAGCCCCATGGCCAGTTCCCGGCGCTGCGGCACCGAGGCGATGCCGAGGCGGCGGGCCCGGCGCACGGTCAGTCCCGGGTGGAGGTGGCCGCCCGTCTCGACGGTCCCGCCGTCGGGCTGGTGCACGCCGGAGAGGACCTGTACCAGCGTCGACTTGCCGGCGCCGTTCATGCCCATCAGCGCGTGCACCTCGCCCGGATACAGGTCGAGGTCGACGCCCTTGAGCGCGGCCGCCCCGCCGAAGCTCTTGGTGACACCGCGGACGCGGAGCACAGCCGCCGGGCCGGCGGAGCGGTCGGCCGAGGTCATGACGGCGCCTCCCTGGGTTTTCCCGGCCGCCGTCACGGCCGCGGTCCGTCCCCGCCGGCCGCGGCCACCCGGGCGTAGCCGCGTACGTCCGGGAAGGGCGGCTCACGGTCGGCCTGGAGGTCGACCTGAAAGGCGTTCAGGCACATGCCGAGCATGGTGAAGTTGCCGAGGGCGCCGATGGTGTCGACCAGCCCCTTCGCGCCGAAGTGCTCCAGGCGCGGGCGAACGTCTCGTCGGAGACGAAGTGCTCCTCCAGTACCTCCCGGCAGAACTGGTAGAAGGCCTGGTCCGCCTCGTCGCCGAAGTCCGCCTCGCGCTTCGCGGCGATCGCCTCGACCGCGGCCCGGGGGACACCGGCCTCGATCGCCTGGTGCACATGGGCGTTCGAACACCCACCAGTGAGGAAGAGGAACTCCGGATGACCACCATCTTCAAGGCCGCGTCGGTCCCCCTGCTGCTGAGGAGCGGTCCGGCCGGCCCGCCTCGCGACGGGCCGGCACGGCACTGCCCGGCCCGGCTCGAAGCGCGGGGACCGGGCAGTGGTGACAGGGCAGTGGTGACGGCCCGTCAGACGCCGAGCAGGTCCACGACGAAGATGAGCGTCGAGCCCGGCGGGATCAGCGGGCTGGGCGACTGGTCGCCGTAGGCGAGGTGCGGGGGAATGATGAGTTCGCGTCGGCCGCCGACCCTCATCCCCTCGACGCCCAGGTCCCAGCCCTTGATGACCCGGCCGGCCCCCAGCGGGAAGCTGAAGGACTGACCCCGGTTCCAGGAGGCGTCGAACTCCTCACCGGACGCGAAGGTGACGCCGACGTAGTGGACCTCGACCATGCCGCCGGCCTTCGCCTCGGCCCCGTCACCGACGACGATGTCCCTGATCTGCAGGTCGTCGGGAGCGTCGCCTCCGGGGAAGTCGACCTCGGGCTTCGTCAGGCTCATCGCAACCTCGTTTCTTCCGGCCGTGGGTCTCCGTGCGACTCACCGGCCGTGATCACTCCGTGCAGTTACCCGCATACGCTACAAGGCCGCGGTGCCGTGCGACGGTCGGCGCGGCCCGTCATGGGTGGACGGACCGCGCCGGGCCGGTCCTACTGCGCCGCCGTGAGCGCCTCCAGGGCACTGGCCTGGGTCCGCCAGTCCGACTGGTTCGGGCCGGTGCCCGCCCAGCGCTGCCCGAGCCGGTTCAGCGGGTCCCGGTCGCTGCGCCACAGGGAGTCGGCCTGCTTGGCGATGTACGCCCGGTAGGCCGCCGAGCCGGTGGCGTCCGCGAGGTCGGCAAGGTGCCGGACGAAGATGCCCTTGAACTGCTTCTGGTTGTCGTCGCACGCGCGGGTGCCGGTGTCGCAGGACTCGGTCAGCACCCCGTCGCGCGTCAGCTCCGGCGCCGACAGCGCGGCGTCGGCGAGGCGCCGGGCGGTGGTCAGGTACCGGCTCTCGCCGGTGCTGCGCCAGAGCTGGGTGAAGGCGCCGATGGCCAGTCCCTGGTTGTAACTCCACACGGTCTGGCCGTTGTTGACGCAGCCCGAGGTCAGTCCGTCGTTGACGAGACCGGAGGCGTTGATCAGCCCGCTGTTCAGGTACCAGTCCGCCGCCGTGCGCGACCGGCCGCCCCACAGCGCGTCACCGGCGAGCCGTTGGTGCAGCGCCGTCGTCAGCCACAGGTACAGCCCGTTGGTCACCGCGTTCTTGTAGGTGCGCTCCCGGTCCCACCAGACACCGCCGCCGCAGGTGCCCGGGTCCCAGTACTGCTGCACGTAGGACGTGATGGTGACCGCCTCGTCCAGATAGCGCCGCTGGTGGGTGTGGTCGTAGGCCGCCACCCAGGCCACCGCCCACCACGCCGCGTCGTCGACGGCCCGGCTGACGAAGTGCCCCTCGACCGGGTCCGAACTGCGCCCGCCCGCGGGGAAGACGCCGTTGTTCTGTTCGAAGGTGCGCGCGATCGCCCAGTCGTAGTCGTGCCGCCCGGTGTGCTCGGCGAAGTCGACCACCGCGGTGAGCGCCACCGCCGAGTTCCACCAACTGCTCCGCCACCAGCCCTCGTTGGTCTGGTACGAGGCCATGAGCGCATCGGCCGCCGCACCGGCCCGGGTGGGCACCGGCCTGGCCCACGCCGTGCAACTGCCCTCCTGGTGCGTGGCCTCACGGCCGCAGGCGCGGACCGCTCCGCCGTAGAGCAGGCCGCGCGGGTCGCGGGTGGCGAACATGGCCGTCCGGGTGCCCGTACGCCCCGACGGTACGGAGGTGCGGCCCAGGGAGGAGCCCTCGGGCCGGCTCGCGCCCTCGTCCCAGGAGCGGTCCAGCCAGATCTCGTCGCCCGCGCCACCGTTGCCGATGACGGCCCAGGCCATGCCGCCCCGCTGGTCCATGTGCAGGCTGATGGCTCGCCCGAACAGGGTCGTCGCCGGCACCGGCTGCTCGTCGCCGGCCGCGGTGGCCGGGTCGGCGCCGTCGCAGGAGTTGCCGTCGCAGACCTGCGGGCGGAACCAGTCGGTGCAGGTGACCGCGTTCGCGTCGCCGCAGGCCCGGAGCCAGCCGCGCCGGTGCCCCACCGGGTCGGTGACGTTGTACATGAGGGTGCGCGTGCCGGTCCAGGTGCCGGGGACGGCGGCCTTGCCCAGCAGTCCGTCCCAGGTGGCACCCCGGTCCCAGGAGCGGTCCAGCCAGACCGCGTCACCGGTGACGCCGTTGTCGATGCTGGCCCAGGCCATGTCGTCGGCCTCGGAGACGTGCAGTCTCAGGATCCGGCCGTTGATGTTCCGGTCGGGCACCGGGAAGGTCTCCTGGGCCGCCTTGGAGGGGTCGAGGGTGTCGCAGGCCAGCGCGCACACCGGCGTCGCGGCCCGCGCTTGGGAGGGCAGGGCGAGCAGCCCGGACAGGGCGAGCACCAGGGCCACCAGCCCGCAGAGCACGCGGTGTTGACTTACTGACATGTCGGTTCCGTCCTCTTCGCGTCGGGGCGGTGGCCGGACTCAGGGGGCCCAGGGCGCCTCGATCGCCCAGGTCGTGTCCTCGGTGAAGGTGGCCGGGTTGTCCCAGGTGTGCGATCCGCCGGCCTGGGCCAGCCACAGCTCGGCGTTGATGTGCCGCAGGTACTGCCCGGGGAAGTTGGACGCCGCCAGCCGGACGCCGCTGCCGTTGCGGACCGGGCACCAGGTCGCGTCCTCCCGGTAGACGGTGTCGCCGCCGCCCTCGCGCCGGACGCGGAAGTCGCGGTGGCGCAGGTACTCGCCCGGGTAGTTGCGGGACTCGAAGGAGTAGCAGAGCCTGTTCGCCAGTCCCGGCGTCACCTTCCAGGTGGCGTCCTGCTTGAGCACGGTCCCGCTGCCCGCGTCCACGGCCTCCGTGTAGCCGAGCCCGTCGTAGTGCCGGATGTAGCGGTTCGTGTAGCCGCTGGTGGTGACGCGGATCGACACGTACTGCCCCACCGGCAGCCCGACCGGCGGACCCGCCGTGCGGGAGGCCGCGATGAGCGCCTGGTTGGCGGCGCGGACGCGGGCCTGGTCGACCTTGACGACCTGCCGGTCGTAGGTCATCAGGCCGTTGGTCTCGTTCTCGACGTCGGTGATCTGCGTGTAGACGGCCGCCGAAAGACCGGCCGCGGGCATGGAGTTCTCCCGCATTCCGTCCAGCAGCCCGACCAGCCGGTCGTTGAGGGCGGCCTGGTTCGGCTGGTCCTCGTAGCCCCAGCCGCCGCCGGGGTACCACTCGTGGCCGGAGACCCGGTAGCCGAGGCCGCCGTACTCGCCGAGCACCGCGGCCCGCACCGTCTCGGCGGGCGTGTTGCCGGGGCCGACGTAGTTGTGGTTGTCGATCACGTCGCCGTTGCCGCCGTCCTTGGCGGCGCAGCAGTTGACGCCACTCATGTTGTCGACCAGGCGGGACGGGTCGTAGGCCTTGACCATGTCGGCGATGCGGGCCTGGTCGTACTGGCCCCAGCCCTCGTTCTGGTCCACCCACTGGATGAGCGCGGGCGAGCTGCGGTGCTGGTCGATGATGGCGCGGTACTCGTTCTCCCACTGGGTGCGGGCGGCGCTGTCCGGGCTCTTGGAGCTGTCCATGGAGGGCATGTCCTGCCAGACCAGCAGCCCGAGCCGGTCCGCCCAGTAGAACCAGCGCTGCGGTTCGACCTTGATGTGCTTGCGGACCATGTTGAAGCCGAGGTCCTTGTGCTTCTGGAGGTCGAAGCGGAGGGCGTCGTCGGTGGGCGCGGTCTGGATTCCGTCCGGCCAGAAGCCCTGGTCCAGGGTGCCCGTCTGGAAGACGAACTGGCCGTTGAGGACCGGCCGGCGCACGCCGTTCACGTCCTTGACGGCGATGGACCGCATTCCGGTGTAGCTGCCGACCCGGTCGCCGCCGGCGCTGCCGGTCAGCTCGGCGGTGACGTCGTAGAGGAAGGGGTCCTCGGGCGTCCACAGGTGGGCGCCGGGTACGGGCACGGCGAACTCGGAGCCGACCGTGCCGGTGGCGCTGCCGACGGGTGTTCCGCCGGAGGAGACGGTGACCTTGACGCCGGCCCCGTCGGCTCCGCCGGCGCGCACGGTCACCCGCAGGGTGTTGTCCTCCAGGCGCGGCACCATGTCGAGCCGGGTGATCCGGGCCGCCGCGGTGGGCTCCAGCCAGATCGTCTGCCAGATTCCCGACGAGGCCGTGTAGACGATGCTGTGCCCGGAGTGCGGGGTGACGTCCTGGATGCGCTGCTTGCCGATGGCCTGGCCACCGGCCTCGGTCGGGTCGTAGGCGGAGACGACGATGGTGTTGGTGCCGCCGTTGAGCAGAGGAGTGATGTCGTAGGTGAAGGCGTCGTAGCCGCCGCGGTGGACGGATCCGGCCTGCTGGCCGTTCACCCACACCGTGGTCTCCCAGTCGGAGGCGCCGAAGTTGAGCTGGACGCGCCGGCCGTTCCAGCCCGTGGGCACCGTGAAGGTGCGCCGGTACCAGAGCCGGTCGTTCTGGGTGATCTTGCGCTGGATACCGGAGAGCGCGGACTCGGGGACGAAGGGGACCCGGATCTGCTCACCGAAGACGGCGGGCTGTCCGGCGTCGCGGGAGGTGACCGCGAAGTCCCAGATGCCGTTGAGGTTGAGCCAGTCGGGGCGGGTGAGCTGCGGCCGGGGGTATTCCGGCAGCGGGGTGCCGACCGGGACCTGGTTGGTCCAGGGTGTCGTCATCGGGGCGGTCTTGGGGGACCAGGCCGCGGTGGCGGCACGGCTCGGCGCCGCGCCGTCCACGACGAGCACGGCGGCGGCCACCAGCAGCGCCGCGCCGCAGGCCGCCAGGCGCCGCAGAGCCTGCCGCGGGCGGGGGAACGGGAACCTCAGGGGGGTCGGGCGTCTCGCCACGGTTGTCACTCCCGGTGTGTGCTGTGGGGGTTGATGCGCCAGCGATGTCCTGCACATGACATTCAGAGCGGCAGGTCGACCCACTCCCGTGCGACGACGGAGGTCCGGACTCGCCGGAGGGGTGTCCCTGTCTGGGTCGTGATCCCGCATCCCGCCCGGTGCGGTGCGATGCGGTGCTGGGGGATGCGGGCGGACGCGGCGTGAGAGCGCTCTCAAACGGTAGTGCTGAGCACAGGGGGCGTCAACGGGACTGACACGCGGCGGAGTTGAGGAAAACGCGATCTGTCAGTGCGCGGTGACCGCGTACGCGGCGAGCGCACGGTTGCCGCGCGGCTCGGCGAGGGCCCGCAGGACGTCGGTCTGGCTCAGGACGAGCTGCCGCACCGGCTCGGGCAGCACGGCCAGGCGCTCCTCGGATCGGACCAGTTCGAGGCAGGCCGCGACCTCCCAGTCGCCGTCCTGAAGCTCCGCGGTGTCCACCGGCACGCTGCCGTCGGCCGTCCAGCCGACCTCGGGCAGGAGCCGCAGCAGCGCCTCACGGGAGAAGGGCGTGCGGACGTTGCCCTGGCCACGCGAGCCCGCCGCCTCGACCTGGCCCTGGATCAGCACGGCGAGCAGGTGCGCCAGTTGGACGTCGGAGGCCGGCGTCATGTCCCACTCGGTGAACCACAGCCGACGCGCCCACGGACGCACCCGGGCCAGCGTGTCCCGCAGCTGCCCGAGTGAGGCGAAGTACCAGGAGCAGTGCGCGAGCACCACGTGGTCGAAGGAGCCCTCGGGGAAGCCGACCGACGGGTCGAGTACGTCCGTGGCGAAGCGGAAGTCGATACGCGGTCCGAGGGGGCCCGCCATGAGCCGGGCCGCCGATTCCCCGAGCGTGACCGGCGCCCCGTAGGAGGGCTCGGCCACGTCGACGGCCACGACGCGCCCCTCGGGTCCGACCGCCTCCGCGAGGACGGCGGTCATGTCGCCCTGCCCGCAGCCCAGTTCGAGAACGGTTGAGCCGGGGGCGATGTGCCAGCTCGCCACGAGCGCGGCGCGGTGGCGCGTCTGGGACAACTGGACGTCCGGGCTGTGCTCGGCGGCGGCCATGCCGGCGGCGAGCGAAGGGACCTTGGCGCGGAGATCGGAGTGGTTCACAAAATCCTTGGTGGTGCTCGGCGTGGCACTCGACGGTCGGTGCGCGCCGATCGTACGAGACACCGGGCGGCGGCGCCTCCGAGTTTCCGCCCCCCCCTGCGACCGCCCCCGTCGAGCGGGCAGGAAGTGCGAGAGCCCTGCCGGTTCCTTTCGGACCGCAGGGCTCTCGCGCTGGTGCGTCACCGTGCGACGGTGAGGGACCCTCAGCCGCCGGCCGGGGCCGCGCCGGCCGTCGCCGCCTGGTCGTCCAGGGCCGCGCCGGGCTTTCCGGCGGTGTCGCCACCGGCCGGGGCGTCGAAGCCCCGCAGCGGCACGTGGCGGATGAACAGGGCGATCAGCAGACCCGCGCAGGCCACCACGGCGCCCCAGGTGAAGACGGAGCTGACACCGTCGGTGACGGCCTGCTGGAACACATGGCGGGCCGCCTCGGGCAGGCTCTTGAGCACCTCCGGCGTCATCTGCGACACCGAGGCCGAGCCGCCGGACCCGGCCGTCATGCCGCCGTGGGAGACGACGGAGTCGGTGAGGGTGGTGGCGTAGAGCGAGCCCAGCAGGGAGACACCCAGGGAACCGCCCATGTTGCGCAGGAAGGTGGCGGCGCCGGTGGCGGCGCCCATGTCCTTCAGCGGGGCGTTGTTCTGCGCGATCAGCATGGTGGTCTGCATCAGGCAGCCCATGCCGGCGCCGAGGACGACCATGTACAGCGAGGTGACGGTGCGGGAGGTGCCGGTGTCCATGGTGGCGAACAGGCCGAGACCGACGGCCATCAGGACGCTGCCGGCGATCGGCAGGGCGCGGTAGCGGCCGGTGCGGCTGATCACGGCGCCGCCGGCCAGCGAGAGCACCATCGAGGCGAGCATCATCGGCATCAGCAGCAGACCGCTGTTGGTGGCGGAGGAACCCTGCACGAACTGCTGGAACTGCGGCAGGAAGGTCACGCCGCCGAAGAGGGCGAAGCCGACGATGAAGCTGAGCGCCCCGGCCAGGGAGAAGTTGCGATTGCCGAAGACCGACAGCGGCATGATCGGCTCGGCGGCACGGCGTTCGACGAGCACGAAGGCGGCGAAGGCCACCACGGTCACCACCGCCAGGCCGATGATCATCGCCGAGGACCAGTCGTACTCGTTGCCGCCCCAGCTGGTGATCAGGACCAGCGCGGTGATCCAGACGGTGAGGAGGGCGGCGCCGGTCCAGTCGATGCGCACGCGGCCGGTGCCGCGCGGCAGCCTGGCCAGGGTGAACCAGCACACCAGCAGGGCGACCACGCCCAGCGGCAGGTTGACGTAGAAGGCCCAGCGCCAGCTGAGGTGGTCGGTGATGAAACCGCCGGCCAGCGGACCGCCGATCATGGCGACCGGCATCACGGCCATCATCACGCCCTGGTACTTGCCGCGTTCACGCGGCGGCACGATCTCGGCCACCACCGCCATGACGCCGACCATCAGGCCGCCCGCGCCCAGACCCTGGAGCGCGCGGAAGCCGACCAGCTCGCCCATGTTCTGCGACATGCCGCACAGCGCCGAGCCGACAAGAAAGATCACGATGGAGGACAGGAAGGTGATCCGGCGGCCGAGCAGGTCGCCGAGCTTGCCCCATATGGGGGTGGCGACGGTGGACGCCAGGATGTAGCCGGTGGTCACCCATGCCAGGTGATTGAGCCCGCCGAGGTCGCCCACGATCGTCGGCAGGGCGGGAGCCACGATCATGTTGTCGAGCATGGCCAGCAGCAGCGCGATGACCAGACCGCTCATCGTCACCATGATCTCGCGGTGGGTGAAGCGGGGCGGTGACTCCTGGTCGGGAGTGGCTGCGGTCGACGACATGGGACTGCCTTTCTTGAAAGCTGGAGTTCTGGCAGGTAGCGGGCCACACGCGGCACACCGCCCTCAGCGCCCGCGAAGACGGACGGCGCACGGGGAGAACCTCGCTCCCGGGGCCTGGGGAGGGCCGGGGGGAGCGTCGGTGTGCGACAGCGGCGGCCGACGACGAGTCACCTACCGGCCGTCAAGTAACTTACTTGCCGGGCGGTAAGCTGGCAAGCGAGATCCCCCGGCAGCGACGATCGGCGGACGCGGCACAGCAGGAAGAAGGCGGATGGAGATGGCGGGCGCGGGACACCGGCGAGGCAGCGACACCAAGGCCGAGATCCGCAAGGTGGCCCTGGAACTGTTCGCCGCCCAGGGCTACGACGCCACCTCCCTGCGGGAGATCGCCGAGCGCCTGGGCATCACCAAGGCGGCGCTGTACTACCACTTCGACGGCAAGGAAGACATCGTCCGCTCGCTGTTCACCGAACACCTGGAGGCCCTCGACGACCTGGTCGAGTGGGCCCGCACACAGCCTCCCGGCCGGCGGCTCCGCGAACAGGTCATCGACCGGATGATCGACCTGGTCTCCCGGCAGGGCCTGCAGGCCGTCCGCTTCGCCTTCGCCAACCAGCACGTCGTCAAGGAACTGCACCCCGGCCGGGAGAACGTCTTCGAGCGGCTCACCGCCCTCTTCGAAGCCCTCACCGGCCCGGACGCCTCCGTGGAGGAGGCGCTGCGCATCCGCATGGCCCTGTTCAGCGTCAACCTCGCCTTCTTCGCGGCCCAGGGACTGGACGCGACCGACGAGCAGGTCACCGCCGCCGCCCGCGACGTCGCCCATCTGCTGAACCCGCCGGACGCCGGCCACTCCCCGCCGTCGGCCGACCGCGTCGCGGGCGCGGGTCCCGTCTGATCCCGCCCGCTCCCCCGGGCCGGCCGCCCTCCACACGCACGCCCGCCCGCGTACGGGGGGTCAGCTCCGCGTCGGTGCCGACAGGCGGTGCAGGCGCAGGGCGAGCTGGATCTCCAGGGCGCGGGCCGGGGTCTGCCAGTCCTGGCCCAGCAGCCGGCCGACGCGTTCCAGGCGCTGGGCCACGGTGTTCACATGGACGTGCAGTGCGTCCTTGGTGCGGGCCGGGCTCATGCCGCAGGCGAAGTACGCCTCCAGGGTGCGTATGAGCTCCGTGCCGCGCCGCTCGTCGTAGGCGACGACCGGGCCGACGGTGCGGTCGACGAAGCCGGCGATGTCCCGGTCGCCGGCCAGCAGCAGGCCGAGGAAGCCGAAGTCCCGGGCGGCGGCGCCGTCGCCGGTGCGGCCGAGCAGCCGCAGGGCGTCGAGGCAGCGCCGCGCCTCCTCGTAGGCGGCGGCGACGGTCTCGGGACACGCGGCGGGGTTCTCGACGGGGGCGGAGGCGCCCACGGTGACCGCCTCGCGCACCGTGGTGCCGAGGTGACGGGCGGTGCGGCGGGCCAGCTGGGTCGCGCTGTCCCCGTGGCGGAGCGGCAGCAGCAGGACCGTGCCGCCGTCGCGGGCGGCTGCCAGTCCGTGCCGGGTGGCGGCCAGGTGGAAGGCCGCCGACGACAGCCGGTGGCGGGCGGCGGCCTCCTGCTCGGCGTCGCCGGACGGGGCGCCGAGGCGGGCGGCGAGCACGACGTGCGTGGCGCCGAGGTCGGCGTGCAGCCGGGCGGCGCGCTCGCGCAGCAGGCGGGGATCGCGGTCGCGGGCGTCCAGGAGGTCGTCGAGCAGTTCGCCGCGGACGCGCTGTTCGGCCTCGGCGGCGGACCGCCGGGCGAGCAGCAGCAGCGAGGTGACCATCGCGGCTCGCTCCAGCGTGCGCTGGTCGACGGGATCGAGGCCGGGGTGGCCGCGCAGCACGAGCGCCCCGAGCAGTTCGCCGCCCGCGGCGACGGCGGCGATCCAGTCCGGGCCGTGCGGCACCGCGTGTCCCTCGGCCCGGGACGCCTCCAGGGCGTCGGCGGGTGCGGCAGCGGCCTCGGTGAACTCGACAGTGCCGTCGAGCACTTGAGAGACGGCGGCGGCCACGTCGTGCACTCCGCCGCCGCGCAGGACCAGTTCGGCGAGCCGGTCGTGGACGTCCGAGGCGCGCTCGATGACGCCGCTGCGGTCGCGGATGATCTCGTTGGCCCGCTCCAGCCCGGCGAGTGCCGAGCGGGTCTCGGTGAGCAGGTTCGCGCTGTCGATGGCCGCCGCGGCGAGGGCGGCGAAGGAGCCGAGCAGGGCGATCTGCTCCCGTTCGAAGACGCGGGCCCGCCGGTCGGCCGCGAACAGTACGCCGATCACCTGCGGTCCGAGCATCAGCGGCACACCGAGGATCGCGACCAGGCCCTCGTCCCGCACGCCCGCGTCGATGGTTCCCGTGTGCTGGAAGCGGGCGTCCTTGAAGTAGTCGTCGGTGACGTAGGGGCGGGCCGTCTGCGCGACCAGGCCTCCCAGCCCCTCCCCCATGCCCAGGCGCAGTTGTTGGAAGCCGGCGGCCACCGAGCCCTCGGTGACGCGCATGTAGGTGTCGCCGCGTGCGGGGTCGTTGAGGGTGAGGTAGGCGACGTCGGTGCCGAGCAGCGAGCGGGCGCGCTGCACGATGGCCGGGAGAACCGCGTCCAGGTCGCGCAGGCCGGCCAGGTCGTGGGCGGTCTCGAACAGCGCCGACAGCTCCGCCTCGCGGCGCCGCCTGCCCTCCAGTTCCGCGCGGACGCGCAGGGCGAGCCGTCCGGCCCGTTCCAGCGCGTCGATCCACTCGGCCGGCCGGCCCTCGGCGCGGGCGAGCAGCATGGGCTGTTCGTAGGCGGCGGTGGGCGCGCCCCGGGCCAGCAGCTCGAGAAACGGGGTCTCGGCGCTGCCGGCCGGAGTCCGGGCGACGGGGGGCCGGGCGGACTGCACGTGATCGCTGGACATGCCCACAGGATCACCCATCGGTCGGTTCTCCGCTGGAGCCTGTGGATAACCCGGCCGCGCAGAGGAACCGGGGCGGCCGGTCGGAGAGCCGGGCGGGCCGTCAACGGGCGGGCCGTCAGCGGGCGGGCCGTCAGCGGGCGGGCGGCCGGTCAGTGCGCGGTCCAGCCGCCGTCCAGGAGCAGCGAGGTGCCGGTGGCGAAGGAGGCCTGCGGGCCGCACAGGTACGCCACGGCCTCGGCGACCTCCTCCGGTTCGAGCAGCCGTTTGACCGCGCTGTCCTTCAGCAGCACCTCGGACAGCACGCGTTCCTCGGAGATGCCGTGGGCCCGCGCCTGGTCGGCGAGCTGCGCCTCGACCAGGGGCGTGCGCACATAGCCGGGGTTGACGCAGTTGGAGGTGACGCCGTGCGGGGCGCCTTCGAGGGCGGTGGTCTTGGACAGTCCCTCCAGGCCGTGCTTGGCCGCCACGTAGGCCGACTTGTAGGCGGAGGCGCGCAGGCCGTGCACCGAGGAGATGTTGACGATCCGGCCCCACCCCTGCCCGTACATGTGCGGCAGAGCGCCGCGGATGAGCCGGAAGGGCGCCTCCAGCATCACGGTGAGCACGGTGTGGAAGACCTCGGGCGGGAACTCCTCGATGGGGCGCACGAGTTGCAGCCCGGCGTTGTTGACGAGCACATCGGTGCCCGCGGCCGCCCGCTCGGCGGCGTCGAGGTCGGTGAGGTCGAGCACCAGCGGTTCCAGGGAGCCGGCCAGCCCGTCCGCTCGCTCGGCGAGCGCGTCCAGGCCCGGTGCGTCCCGGTCGACGGCTCTGACCCTCGCCCCGGCGGCGGCCAGCCGCAGCGCGCAGGCGCGGCCGATGCCGCCGGCGGCACCGGTGACGAGCGCGGTGCGGCCGCCGAGGTCGAGCGAGGGAGTGTGCGGGGCGGGGAGCGGCGAGGTCATAGGGCGACCCTAGGCAGGTCGTCCGCCGCACCACATATGGGCACGGCCCATACTTCAGGCCAATTCCATGGAGTTGAACCACGTGGGTGCGTCGGACATGGCCTGCTTGATCCGGAACACGCTGAACTCGTCCAGGTCGGGCAGCGCGTCCACCGCGAACCACCCCACCTCCAGCGACTCGTCGTCGTTGACGCGTGCCTCGCCGCCCACGGCACGGCAGCGGAAGGTGATGTCCATGTACTGGCAGACGTCGCCGTTGCCGTAGGTGACGGGCTGCAGCGCCTGGACGAGGACCACCCGCTCGACGACGCAGTGCACCGCGGTCTCCTCGTGGACCTCCCGCACGGCGCAGGCGGCCGGCTGCTCGCCCGGGTCCGGGATGCCGCCGATCACCGACCACCTGCCGGTGTCGGAGCGGCGGCCCAGCAGCACTCTGCCGTCGTCGTCGAAGACGATGGCGGTGACCCCGGGCAGCCACAGCAACTGACTGCCGGCCGAGGCCCGGAGCGTACGGATGAAGTCGGGAATGGCCATGGGGCCGACCCTAACGGGCGGGCGCTCCGGGCCTTGGCCTGGTCCGGGGCATCCGGGGGGGCGTACGTCCGGCGTACGGTTACACGTTCCGGGCGCGCCACCCGCGCAGTCCAACGCGCCACACGTTCCGGGCACGCGACCGCACGGTCCAGCGCGCAACTCGTGCTCGGCACGCCACCGGCGCAGTCCGGCGCACGCTGCACGTTCCGGGCACGCCGCCCCCCGCTTCGGTGTTACACGGTCCCGGCGCGGCGCCGACGCAGTCCCGCGCCGGCGGCCCAGCCCAGTCCTCCGGCCGCGACCAGTACCAGGGCGATCTCCGGCAGGGTGCCCAGCCGGGTGGCGGGCGTCTCGGAGGAGCGCAGCGGCACCTTCTGGACCAGGTAGCCGGGCACGAACATGCCGGTCTTCTGCGTGATCCGCCCGTCGGGCATGATGATCGCGCTGACGCCGCTGGTCACCGGGACGGTGACGGTGCGGCTGTGCTCGACCGCGCGGATCCGGGACATGGCGAGCTGCTGGTAGGTCATCTCGCTGCGGTCGAAGGTCGCGTTGTTGCTCGGTACGGAGATCATCTGCGCGCCGGACGTGACGGTGTCGCGCACGGCCCAGTCGAAGGCCGCCTCGTAACAGGTGGCCAGGCCCACCTTCGCGCCGTCGATGGTGAACACCCCCGGCCTGGTGCCCCGGCTGAAGTCCTGACGGACCATCGACGTCCAGTTCTTGTTGATCGCCCCGAGCAGGGGGCGCAGCGGAAGGTACTCGCCGAAGGGCTGGATCTGCCGTTTGTCGTACGTCTGGACGGGCCCCTTGGCCGGATCCCACAGGATCTGCTCGTTGAACAGCTCGCCGTTCCGCTCCACGACGCCGCCGACGGAGACCGGCACCCCGACCGCCTTGGCGGCCATGCTGATCACGGCACTCGCGTCGGGGTTGACGAAGGGGTCGATGTCGGAGGAGTTCTCCGGCCAGAGCACGAAGTCCGGTTTGGGGGCCTTGCCCGCCTTCACGGCCTGGGCCAGCCGCTCCGTCTCACGCGCGTGGTAGTCGAGGACCGCGCGTCGCTGGGCGTTGAACTCCAGGCCCGCCCGGGGCACGTTGCCCTGGATGACGGCGACGGTGGCGGTGCCCGCCTCGGCCTTGTCGCTCACCAGCGGCCGGGCGGCCACAGCGCCCGCCACCGGGACGGCGACGCTCAGCAGGGCCGCGGCCGCGGCCGGACCCCGTACCGCGTCTCCGCGCCGCCCGCGCACCGCGAGGCGCACGGCCTCGCACAGGCCGAAGCCGCACAGGACGACCGCGAAGCCCAGCACCGGGGTGCCGCCCACCGCGGCCAGCGGCAGGAACACGCCGTCGGCCTGCCCGAAGGCGACCTTGCCCCAGGGGAAGCCGTGGAACGGCATGCGTGCGCGTACCGCCTCGCCGGCGGTCCACAGGGCCGCCGCCCACAGCGGCCAGAGGGGCAGCCGGGACACGGCCGCGACACCCGCTCCCACCAGCGCGACGAAGACCGCCTCGACGGCGGTGAGCGCCAGCCACGGACCGGGACCGACCTCCACGCCGGTCCACACCAGCAGCGGCAGCAGGAATCCCAGGCCGAAGAGGTAGCCGAGGCCGAGGGCCGCCTTCCAGGTGCGTCCGCGCAGCACCCCACCGAAGACCGCGAAGGCGGGCAGGGCCAGCCACCACAGGGGGCGCGGGGGAAAGCTGAGGTAGAGCAGGACGCCGGACAGGGCGGACACGGCGGCGGGCACGAGCCGGAGCAGCCTCGCCCTCAGGGGCGCGGGCGCGGTTTGCGGTCGCAGCGGGTCCGACGCGTCGACGGAAGTTGCGGTGACGGTCACTCCGGGAGTGTACGGCCGCCCGTCCTCGCCGTTCCGGTCAGGCCGGTCGTCGTCCGCTGCTGGTCAGGCAGGTCAGGCCCGTCCTGAGGCCGACGGGTGCAGACGGTCCCTGATCACGTGCACCGCCGTCTCGGCGTTGTCGATCGTGATCGTGAACGTATGGCCGTCCCACAGGCGCAGCACGACGCCCTCGCCGCGTCGTACGACGACCGCGGTGCCCTTCTCGGGCCGCCACCGGTAGCCCCAGCCTCCCCAGTGGCGCGGGGTCACGTGGGGTACGAACTCGGCGCCCGCGACCTGGGCGAGCGGGATGCGACGGCGCGGCAGGCCGATGTGCCCGCAGCGCACCTCCAGGGACTCGTGATCGACCCGCACGGCGACGTGCACGAAGGCGAGGGTGCCGAAGAGGACCAGCAGTCCGGCCGCGATGCAGCCCACGACGGACATCACCAGCGGGGCGACGCCCGAGGTCCAGGCGGAGTCGACGGCCAGCTCGATGCCCAGCGCCATGCAGGCGGCGCCGACGAGCGCCAGCAGCCACTGCATCCGATTGGTGGCCCGTCCGGTCCACACCTCGGAATGGGAACTGTTCTGGGGGTGGTCCCTCATACCCATGAGGTTACTCAGGTTTCGCTGCGCCGGTAGCGTGTCGCACAGAGTGACCGGACAGGGGCGGCCGCGCCCGGACGGACGCGCCCGGTGGCCGGCCCGGGTCAGCGGACGGGGGCGGCCTGCTGGAGGAGGCGGCCTTCCGCGTAGGCCAGGGCCGGGGCGGGCAGGGCGCTCTCCCGCCCGTTCAGCAGCACGGTCACCCGGCCCTCGGTCCGGTCCTCCGGTTCGGGCCGGGCTCCGATCCGGCGCAGCGCCTGGGCGACGACGGCGTCCGCCGAGCCGTGCAGGGCGGGCGGTTGGCCGTCCGGTCGCCGGACCGCGGCCCGGATACGCTCGGCGACCAGTTCGTAGTGGGTGCAGCCCAGGACCACGGTCCTCACGTCCCCGGGGGTGAGCGCCGCGGCCGCGGCGACGGCCTCGTCGATCGCCGTCTGGTCCGCTTGCTCCACGGCCTCGGCGAGGCCCCAGCAGGGGACCTCGGTGACCGGCACGCCGTCGGCGAAGTCGCGGATGAGGTTCCGCTGGTAGAGGCTGCCGGTGGTGGCGGGAGTCGCCCAGATGGCGACGGGTCCGCCGCCGGCCGCGGCCGGTTTGATCGCCGGCACCGTGCCGATGACCGGCAGGTCCGGTTCCAGGGCGGCGCGCAGGGCGGTGAGCGCGTGCACGGTCGCGGTGTTGCAGCCGACGATCAGGGCATCCGGGCCGTACGCGGCGGCGGCCTCGGCGACGGCCAGGGCGCGCTCGGTCAGGTTCTCCGGCGTGCGCGCGCCCCACGGCATGCCCGCGGGGTCAAGGGAGAGCACGAGTTCCGCGTCGGGGCGCAGCCGCCGTACCGCGGCCGTGGCCGCCAGCAGCCCGATCCCGGAGTCCATGAGCGCGATCTTCACCCGGCCACGATAGTCGATCCCCTCGAACCGGCCGCCCGGGTGGGGCAGACTGCGCGGGTGAGCGTGATCGAGTGGAGTGCCGTCGGATCACTCGCCGCCTGGCTGTGGCTGCTGCTCTGCCAGGGCTTCTTCTGGCGTACGGACGTCAGGCTCCCGCCCCGCGAGGACCCACCGCCCGGCGACTGGCCGTCGGTGTGCGTCGTCGTCCCCGCGCGGGACGAGGCCGCCGTCCTGCCGGAGAGCCTGCCCTCCCTGCTCGCCCAGGAGTATCCGGGTCGCGCGGAGGTCTTCCTGATCGACGACGGCAGCCAGGACGGCACCGGGGAGCTGGCCCGCGAACTGGCGCGGCGGCACGGCGGGCTGCCGCTGACCGTGGCCTCCCCGGGTGAGCCGCCCGCCGGCTGGACGGGCAAGCTGTGGGCGGTACGGCACGGCATCGGCCTGGCACGCGCACGTGGCCCCGCCTACCTCCTGCTGACGGACGCCGACATCGCCCATACCCCGGACAGCCTGCGCGAGCTGGTCGCTGCGGCGCGCACCGGCGGCTTCGACCTCGTCTCGCAGATGGCCCGGCTGCGGGCGGAGAGCCGGTGGGAGCGGCTGGTGGTACCGGCCTTCGTCTATTTCTTCGCGCAGCTGTACCCGTTCCGCCGGATCGGCCGCCGCGGCGCGCGGACGGCGGCGGCCGCGGGCGGCTGTGTGCTGCTGCGCGCCGAGGCCGCCGAGCGGGCGCGGATCCCGGACGCGATCCGGCAGGCGGTGATCGACGACGTGGCCCTCGCCCGGGCCGTCAAGGCCGGCGGCGGCCACATCTGGCTGGGGCTGGCCGAGCGGGTGGACAGTGTGCGCCCCTATCCGCGGCTGCGCGACCTGTGGCGGATGGTCTCGCGCAGCGCGTACGCGCAGCTGCGCCACAACCCGCTGCTGGTGCTCGGCACGGTCGCCGGACTGGCGCTGGTGTACCTGGTGCCGCCGGTGGCCCTGGCCGTGGGCCTGGCGGCGGGCGACGTGGTGACGGCGGGCGCCGGCGGCGCGGCCTGGCTGGTGATGACGGCGACGTACGTCCCGATGCTCCGTCACTACCGGCAGCGCCTGTGGCTCGCTCCCCTGCTGCCGTTCACCGCGTTCCTCTATCTGCTGATGACGGTCGACTCGGCGGTGCAGCACTACCGGGGCCGCGGTGCGGCCTGGAAGGGCCGCACGTACGCGCGTCCGGACGCCGTGCCCGACGAGGGGTGAGCCGCCGGCCGTTCACTTGCGGCCGGGGGTCCAGTTCATGCCCCAGCCGTAGGCGCGGTCGATGGTGCGCTGCGGGCTCACCCCGCGTTCGGGGACCAGGTAGCGGGCCTCCCGCTGGACCACGAGGTCGCCGCCGTTGTTGGTGATCAGGGCGAGGGCGCACACCGTCGAGGGCACCGTGCACTCGTCGAGGGAGAAGTCGACGGGGGCGCCGTGCTGCGGCTGGAGGGTGACCGTGGCGTGCAGGTCGGCGAACGAGCGGGCACCCTCGTAGATGGTCACGAAGACGAGGATGCGGCGGAAGTCGCCGCTGTGGTCGAGGTTGATGGTGAGGTTCTCGCCGTCGGCGGCGGCGCCGGTGCGGTCGTCGCCGTCGAGGTGGATGTACGGCGGCCGGTGCAGCGCGCCGAAGGCGTTGCCGAGGGCCTGGACGACGCCCTTGCGGCCGTCCGACAGTTCGTAGAGGGCGCACAGGTCGAGGTCGAGATCGCTGTGCATGGCGACCGCCCGGCCGCGTTTGCTGCCCCAGCCGGAGAACTGTTTGCGCACCTGCCAGTTGAGGTTCACGCGCATGGCGCCCCCGGTTCCGCCCTGCTTGGCCAGCGACACCGTGGGGGCAGCCTTGGTGAGCGTGACCTTGCTCAGGCGGACCGGAGCGGCGGCAGGCGCGGGCGCGGGGGATACGGGCACGGCGGGCACGGGGGTGCCGGCCGGGAACGTGGGAGTGCCGGAGGCCGGCATGGTGACCGGGGCCGCGGCCGGTGGCGGCAGGGGAACGGGCGGGCCGACCGGCGGCGGGGGCGTGACCGGGAAAGGGGCCGGCGCGGGTGGCGGCGGCGCCATGCCGGGTGCCCGCGTGGCCGGCGCCGGGGGCGGCGGCGTGTGCTGCGGCTCGTCCACGGTGATGCCGAAGTCCGTGGCCAGGCCCTCCAGTCCGCTGCCGTAGCCCTGGCCCACGGCCCGGAACTTCCAGGCGCCCTGACGGCGGTAGAACTCACCGAGCACGAACGCGGTCTCCACGGTCGCGCCGGTGCTGTCGAACCGCGCGGCCACCGTCCCCGCGGCGGCGTCCCGGACCTCGATGTGGAGGCCGGGCACCTGTCCGAAGGTGCCACCGTCCGCGGAGGCGGCGAGCACCACCTTCTCGATCGAGGGCTCCACGCGCGCGAGGTCCACGAGCAGGGTGTCGGTCACCTGGTCGCCGAGGGTGTCCTTGCCCTCGTGCCGGACCGCGCCGGAGGGGTGGGCCGGCTGGTTGTAGAAGACGAAGTCCGCGTCGGAACGCACCTTTCCGCCCGCCAGCAGCAGCGCCGAGACGTCCGCGTCGGGAACGCCGGGACCGCGGCGCCAGCCCACCTCGACGCGCAGGGCGGTGGCGGGCACCGGCGTGTTCGACCCCTTCGGCATGGACATCCTTCGCCCCCATCACGTGTCGGACAGGCCGTGCCCGGCAGTCCGTCGGCTCGCTACCCGACCAACCTAGTCCCGGTCCCGCCGAACTCCCATGACAAGCACCGGAACTCGCTGGCCGACCGCCGGTAACCCGGCCCCAAGATCGGCCCATACACCATCCGGCCATCACCCGATGCCCCTTTTTAGCCAAGTTCGCTCAGATTGGCGACCTCACGTCACCGCCGACACGGAAAACAACCCTCTTATCGGTCTCCCCAACCAGCACATCGTGGGCTTTACTTATGGCCATGACCTCCCCCCGCTCCAGTTATGGCGGCGGCTACTACTCCGCCTCCTTCCCGGACACCCCGATCTACGACTCGCTCGTGGCCGAGCGAGGAACCCCGCAGATCGCCCCCATCCGTGTTCCGGCCCCGTACGACACGGGGAGCCACCTGAGCCCGGGCAGCCAGATGAGCACCGGCAGCCACCTGCCCGCGCTGCCCTCGGCGCTGCCCGCCCTCCCGGCGGCCCCGTCCCAGCCCTCCTACGGCTACCCGCAGGCGGCGCAGCCCGTCCCCCCGCAGCCGCCCACGGCCTACATCCCGCAACAGGCCTCCGCGCCGCGCGGGTACCCCGGCCAGCAGCAGCCGCAGCCACCGCGCCCGATGGGGAACGGCACCGGCTACGAGGCCATGCGTCCCGCCACGCCCCGGCCCGCCCCGGCGCCCTACCAGGACCCGTACGGGAACCAGAACCAGCAGTACCGCGGCTACTGATCCGCTCCCCGGCTGTCCGTGTCTCCTGGCAGGATGAGGTCATGGGGAACGCGGACCTGCACGCGCTGCACATCCACCCGGTCAAGGCGCTGCGAGCCGTCGCGCTCGCGGAGGCCGTCGTCCAGCCCTGGGGGCTGGCCGGGGACCGGCGCTGGGCGCTGATCGACGACGGGGGAAAGGTCGTCACGCAACGCCAGCAGCCACACATCGCGTTGGCCGCCGCCGAGCCCGAGCCCGGCGGCGGTCTGCGTCTTTCCGCGCCCGGACGGGCCCCGGTCACGGTCGCCGTCCCCTCACCGGGCGAGACGGTGACCGTGGAGATCTTCGGCGAGAAGGTGGAGGCCGTCCCGGCGGACGAGGCCGCGCACGCCTGGTGCGCCGCCCTCGCCGGGGACGGAGTCCGCCTGGTCCACCTGGACGACCCCGCCACGCGCCGGCCCGTCGACCCGGACTTCGCCCTGCCGGGCGAGACGGTGAGCTTCGCCGACGCCTTCCCGCTGCTGCTCACCGCGGTCTCCTCCCTGGCCTCCCTCAACTCCCTGATCGCCGAGGGGGATCACGCCGCCGAGGGCCCGCTCCCCATGAACCGCTTCCGGCCCAACGTGGTGGTGGCCGGCACCCCCGCCTGGGCCGAGGACGACTGGACGCGCATCGCGATCGGGGAGGTCGCCTTCCGGGTCGTCAAGATGTGCGGTCGCTGCGTGGTGACCACCACCGACCAGGCCACCGGCGTCCGCGGCAAGGAGCCGCTGCGCACCCTCGGCCGCCACCGGCGCTTCGGCGGCGAGCTGATCTTCGGCCAGAACCTGGTGCCCGAGTCCACCGGCACCATCCGGCTCGGCGATCCGGTCACCGTCCTCGAATGATCGGCGGCCGCGGGCGGGAACCCGGGAGCGGGGCCCGGCCGTTGGGCTTTCGTGAGGAATGGAGGGGATTCACCGGCCCGAGGTGATTTCCCTCTCTCTTCGGCCGACGAGGGGGCGAACGGTTCCGGCCGGGGTTATCACGGACCGGAGGCATCGCGGAGGGGAAGGGGGGTGCGACAACGGTGCGGGTGATCGGCGGACTCTGGCGCTGGCGGCGCAACCCGCTGCGGCGCGGGACCGATCTCGCCGAGGCCTGGGTGGCCCTGGTCGCGCTGCTGCTCGTCCTCGTCGCCGCCCCCGTGATCGGCTGCCTGGCCGGATTCCTCGCCCAGGACGCCCTTCAGCAGTCCGTGCGCGAACAGGTCCGGTCCCGGCACCCGGTGGCGGCGACGGTGGTGCAGAGGCTGAACCGGCTCGACCCGGACCCGGAGATCACCACGGGGCGGGACCCGCGCAGCCGCGTCCTCGCCGACTGGACCGCCCCCGACGGCACCCGGCAGCACGGCCCGGTCACGACGTCCCTGAGATCCCCCCGCCCCGGCGACCACTTCACGCTGTGGACGGACGAGCACGGCCGGATGGTGACCCGCCCCCTGGACTCCACGACGGCCACGACCCACGCCGTGCTGGCCGGTTGCGGCGCGGGCATGCTGACCGCGCTCCTGGTGGAGGGGATACGCCGGCTGATCGTCTGGCGCCTGGACCGCCGGCGGTACGCGCTCTGGGACCAGGCCTGGGACCGCGCGGGCCCGGACTGGGGCCGTACCGGCACCGGCAGCTGACGGCCTTTGGGCTCTGGTCAACCGAGCGTCCGCTCGCACGCTACGGTGGACCGGCCGACGCAATCGGCATCAACCAACCCGCGTACCACGAGGTGGGGGCACAGCAGCGCCATGGCACAGGGCACGGTCCAGGTGACGCACACCGGTACATCGCGGTGGCGGCGCCGCACGGGTGAGTACGCATCGCTCGCCGCCGCCCTGGAGGCCGCGGCCGACGGTGACGTGCTCACCGTCGCCCCGGGGACCTACCGGGAGAACCTCGTCGTACAGCGGGCGGTGACCCTGCGCGGCCCCGAGGGCGCCCCGGGCTCGGTGCGCATCGCCCCCACGGAGGGGGTGCCGCTGACCGTGCGCGCCTCGGCGGTGGTCCAGGACCTGCACGTCGAGGGCCAGGACGCCGCCGCGCCCGCCCTGTTGGTGGAGGAGGGCGCCCCGGAACTCAGGGACGTGCGGATCGTGACCCGTTCCGCCGCCGGTATCGAGGTGCGCGGCGGCGCCCGGCCCACCGTGCGCCGCTGCACGGTCGACAACCCGGCCGGCATCGGCATCGCCGTACTCGACGGGGCCGGTGGGGTGTACGAGGAGTGCGAGGTCGTCGCGGCCGGGCAGTCGGGCGTGACGGTCCGCGGGGGCGCCCACCCCCGGCTGGAGAACTGCCGTGTCCACCATGTATCCGGCGCGGGCCTGACCGCGACGGGCGACAACTCCGCCCTGGAGGCGGTGGGTTGCGAGGTCTACGAGGTTCGGGGCAGCGGTGTCCAGATCACCGGCCGCGCCACCGCGCATCTCACGGACTGCGATGTGCACCGCATCGCAGGGGACGGCGTCACGCTCGACACCGACGCCGTGCTGACCCTGGCCGACTGCCGCATCCACGACATCCCGGAGAACGCGGTGGACCTGCGTTCCCGCTCCGTGCTCACGCTGACCAGGACGACGGTGCGTCAGTTCGGGCGCAACGGCCTCTCGGTGTGGGACCCGGGCACGCGCGTGGACGCCAACCAGTGCGAGATCTTCGACAGCACCGGCGACTACCCGGCGGTGTGGGTCAGCGACGGCGCCACCGCGGTGCTCGACTCCTGCCGGGTGCACGACGTGCCCGACGCGCTGTTCGTGCTGGACCGCGGCTCCCGCGCGGACGTCGTCGACAGCGACCTGTCGCAGGTGCGCAACACGGCGGTGTCGGTGAGCGACGGCGCCACCGCGCAGCTCGACGACTGCCGGATCAAGGACGCTGCCACGGGCGCCTGGTTCCGTGATCACGGCAGCGGCGGCACCCTCAACAACTGCACCCTGGACGACATCCAGACCGGAGTGATCGTCACCAAGGGCGCCGACCCCACCATCGAGCGGTGCACGGTCGCCTCTCCCGCCGAGGCCGGTTTCTACGTCTCCGCCGGGGGCCGCGGCAGTTTCCTGGACTGCCGGGTGACGGGCAGCGGCGGCTACGGCTTCCATGTGATCGACGGCTGCCGTACGACGCTCAGGAAGTGCCGTACGGAGCGATGCGCCCGCGGGGGTTACGAGTTCGCGGACGGCGGGCCGGACGCCGGGAACGGGTCGGGCCCCGTGGTCGAGGACTGCACCAGCGACGAGAGCGGCGGCGTGCGTCCGCCCGCGGCCAGGGAGACGGCCGTGCAGACCGCGCTCCCGACCACCGGCCTGCTGGGCGCGATCCCGGGACAGCGCACCACCGAGCAGGAGCCGCTGGTGGCCGTCGCCGAGCCGGCGGCGCCCGCGCGGACGGCGAAGGACGTCCTCGGCGAACTCGACACACTGGTCGGCCTGGACAGCGTCAAGCGGGAGGTGCGCGCCCTGACCGACATGATCGAGGTGGGCCGACGCCGTCAGCAGGCCGGTCTGAAGGCCGCCTCGGTCAAGCGCCATCTGGTCTTCACCGGCTCCCCCGGCACCGGCAAGACCACGGTCGCCCGGCTGTACGGCGAGATCCTGGCCTCCCTCGGTGTCCTGGAGAAGGGCCATCTGGTGGAGGTGTCCCGCGTCGACCTGGTCGGCGAGCACATCGGCTCCACCGCGATCCGCACCCAGGAGGCCTTCGAACGGGCCCGTGGCGGCGTGCTGTTCATCGACGAGGCGTACGCGCTCTCCCCGGAGGACGCCGGGCGCGACTTCGGCAAGGAGGCCATCGACACGCTGGTGAAGCTGATGGAGGACCAGCGGGACGCGGTGGTGGTGATCGTCGCCGGCTACACGGCGGAGATGGAGCGCTTCCTGTCCGTCAACCCGGGCGTGGCCTCCCGTTTCTCCCGCACCATCACCTTCAGCGACTACGGCCCCGACGAACTGCTGAGGATCGTGGAGCAGCAGGCGGAGGAGCACGAGTACCGGCTGGCCCCGGACACCGCCGAGGCCCTGCTGGCGTACTTCTCGGCGGTCCCCAAGGGCCCCGCGTTCGGCAACGGCCGCACGGCGCGGCAGACCTTCGAGGCGATGGTGGAGCGGCACGCCGGGCGGGTCGCCCATCTCGCCGAGCCGAGCACGGACGATCTGACGCTGCTCTACGCCGAGGACCTGCCCGCGCTGCCCTGAGCGGCGGGATCGTCCGGCGGCTCGGGGCCGGTGCGCGGTGCTCCGGCCGGGTCGCCTGGTTGTCCGCCGCGGGGTGCCGGCAGGTCCGGGCGCAGCCGGGCGAGCAGTCGCCGGCGTTCCTCGTCGAAGGCCGGGTCCGCCTGGTAGTCGGAGTGGCCCAGGATCGGGGCGGGCAGCGGATGGCGTGCGGTGCGGCCATAGGCGAGCGGGTCCTCGAGCGGGGCGCGGTCCACCTCGGGGCCGCAGTCGCCGGGCAGCCGGACCGGGCCGCCGATGGGGTCGGTGAGCCGGTACAGGTTGCGCCAGCAGTCCACGTCCCGGTGCAGGGCGCCGAGCGCGGCCGAGCCGAAGTGGGCCGGGAACCAGCGGCCGTAGAGCCGTTCCAGCGGGGATCCGTAGGTCAGCAGGGCGACCCGCTTGCGGACCGGCGGGGTGAGCTGCCAGGCCGCGGCGGCGGCCAGCACGCTGCCCTGGGAGTGCCCGGACAGCACGAGGCGTCCGCCGGTGGCCCGGATCCAGGTCGCCATCCGCCAGGTGAGGTCGGGGACGGCGCGTTCGGCGTAGCAGGGCGGGGCGAAGGGGTGGGCGGCGCGCGGCCAGAAGGTGCCGACGTCCCACAGGATCCCGATGGTGCGCCGGGCGGAGGCGTCCTTGTAGGCGCGCCGGCCCCAGGCGCCGGTGATCCGCACCGTGCGCGAGGCGTCGAGCATCTTCTCCGGCGTGGTGCCGCCGACGCCGTGGACCAGGAGCTCCAGGGCGCGTCCGGTCGGTTCGCCGGGTGCGGCGGGGGCGTCCGGCCCGGCGGTCTCCGGGTGCCGCTGCGCACGTTCCACTGTTCGCACTTCTCCCATGCCGCGTCCGTCGGTCCGTGTCCGTGCGGACACCAGGATCGCCTCGCACGGCACACGGCACACCCCTCGTCACCGAATCTCCCCGATCCGGGTGACGGGAGCCGGATGTGGAGGGGAGCGGAAGTGCGCGCCGGTCGGGCGGCGGCGCGGTGGGAACCGCCCCATGACAGGATGGGACGTCCACGCCCCGGAGGACATGACGGGCCTCCTCGTCGCCGGCGGGCGCGCGGGCGGGTCGGACGGCTTGAGGCGAAAGGAACCGGAGCACACGTGAGTGAGAATCAGAACCTCCTCGCGGAGCAGCGGCGCGCACTGATCCTGGACGAGGTCCGGCGCCGCGGCGGTGTCCGGGTGAACGAGCTGACCCGGAAGCTCGGCGTGTCGGACATGACGGTGCGCCGCGACCTGGACGCGCTGGCCCGGCAGGGCGTGCTGGAGAAGGTGCACGGCGGCGCGGTCCCGGTGGTGGAGGCCAGTACGCACGAGCCGGGCTTCGAGGCCAAGTCGGGTCTGGAGCTGACGGCCAAGGAGGACATCGCGCGGACGGCGGCCCGGCTGGTGGCACCGGGCACGGCGATCGCCCTCTCGGGCGGTACGACGACGTACGCGCTGGCCCAGCATCTGCTCGACGTGCCGGATCTGACGGTGGTCACCAACTCGGTCCGGGTCGCCGACATCTTCCACTCGGCGCAGCGCACCTCCGGTCAGCGGCAGGGCGCGGCGACGGTCGTGCTGACCGGCGGGGTGCGTACGCCGTCCGACTCGCTGGTGGGTCCGGTGGCCGACCAGGCGATCGCCGCGCTCCACTTCGACGTGCTGTTCCTGGGGGTGCACGGGATATCGGCCGAGGCGGGCCTGTCCACGCCGAACCTGGCGGAGGCCGAGACCAACCGGCGCCTCGTGCAGTCCGCGCGCCGGGTGGTGGTGGTCGCCGATCACACCAAGTGGGGTGTGGTGGGACTGAGTTCCTTCGCCGCGCTGGACCGGATCGACACGCTGGTGACGGACGCGGGGCTGCCCGCGGAGGCACGCGCCGAGATCGCGGAGCACCTGCGGCTGGTGGTGGCGGGCGAGCCCGAGGACGAGACCGGCGTCTGAGGGCCCGTCGTCGAGGGCCCCGTCAGGCCGGCCACACCCCGGTCGCCAGGAACGACTCCAGCGTCCGCGTGCAGGGGGCGCTGTCCAGGCCCTGTTCGGTCAGCCAGGTGTCGGAGTAGTACTTGTCGAGGTAGCGGTCGCCGGGGTCGCACAGGAGGGTCACGACACTGCCCCTGCGGCCCTGCCGCAGCATCTCGGCGACGATCTTCAGGGCGCTCCACAGGCCCGTCCCGGTGGAGCCGCCCGCCTTGCGGCCGATGGCCCCCTCCAGGGCGCGTACGGCGGCCACGGCGGCGGCGTCCGGCACCTTCATCATGCGGTCGACGGCCCCGGGCACGAAGCTCGGTTCCATGCGCGGCCGCCCGATGCCCTCGATGCGCGAGCCCCTGTCGCAGGTGACGTCCGGATCGCCGGTGGTCCAGCCCTCGAAGAAGCACGAGTTGTCGGGGTCGGCGACGCAGATACGGGTGTCGTACTGCATGTAGTGGACGTAGCGCGCGATGGTCGCGGAGGTGCCGCCGGTGCCCGCGGTGGCGACGATCCACGCCGGTTCCGGGAAGCGCTCCAACTCGAGCTGCCGGAAGATGGATTCGGCGATGTTGTTGTTGCCGCGCCAGTCCGTGGCCCGCTCGGCGTAGGTGAACTGGTCCATGTAGTGGCCGCCGGTCTCGGCCGCGAGGGCTGCGGAGGCCTCGTACATGGTGCGCGGGTCGTCCACGAAGTGGCACCGCCCGCCGTGGAACTCGATCAGGCGGCACTTCTCGGCGCTGGTCGTGCGCGGCATGACCGCGATGAAGGGCACGCCGATCAGCTTCGCGAAGTACGCCTCCGAGACGGCCGTCGAGCCGCTGGATGCCTCGATGACCGGGCGGCCCGGACGGATCCAGCCGTTGCACAGGCCGTACAGGAACAGCGACCGTGCAAGCCGGTGCTTGAGGCTGCCGGTCGGGTGCGTGGACTCGTCCTTCAGGTAGAGGTCGATGCCCCACTCCTCGGGCAGCGGGAAGCGCAGCAGATGGGTGTCGGCCGAGCGGTTGGCGTCGGCCTGCACCTTGCGGACGGCTTCCTTGAGCCAGTCCCGGTAGCCGTTGTCGCTGCGGTCGACGTCGAGGGTGGCGCCGGTCCGGCGCTGCTCGGTGGTGCTCACGGCGGGGCTCCTTACGCTGTGCGCCGGCGGCGGCCCGCGCGGCCGGACGCCCTCGATGATAGACACCTTCAACACGCTTCTCACCTGCATAAACGCACCTTTGAGCGGCTCAAGGCGATGCTTGGGAGCACCTCTCGCCCGGACTGGCCGACGGCACGGGGGCGCACGGGCCGGGGGGCGCGTTCGCGGGAGTGCTCCGGGTGCCGCCCGCGAGCGCTCCCCGCGCATCTGGTGCTGCGTGCCGAAGGCGTGCAGACTGCACCGCGTCGGGACAAAGGGCCCGGCGGGCACAGCAATCTCGACCGAGCCGGGCCGGCTCGTGGACCGGGCGGGACGGGAGCCGGCGACACGCACGAAGGGGCGAGGAGATGGCCGAACCGGAGTTCACGGCCACGGGCGTACGGATCGACAAGCGGCTGCGCTCACTCACCCGGGCCGGACGGGTCCGGATCCGCGACGGCAGGCTGGAGCTGCTGACCAGCTACGGCAGCGAGATCGACAGCGCGCCGGTGCAGTCGGTGCGCGCGTCCCAGCCCTGGTACGCCCCGGACGACCGGGCGCTGGCCGACCTGGACGGCAACCGCTACCTGCTGACCCTGGGCGACCACGACCCCGCACCGGGCGAACCGGGGCCGCCCGCGGCCCGCCGGTTCGTCGAGGCCGTCCGCCGGGCGGCCGGGCGCGGCGGCTGAGTGAGGCGAGTTGCGTGACATCACCCCGTGGGTCACGCTGGTCTCACGTCACTCAGGGTTTACCGGCGATAACGCTGCGAACCAGCCCGCCGGTCAGACAGCAGGCGGCAATGTCACGCAGGCGTCCTGCTGCATCCGAAACGTCGTGTTCTTCCGGACCTTCAACGTCGGGGAGTCGCAGCCGTGATCAGTCACCCAAGCAGGCACTGCACGGTGGAGCTCCAAGCCCTGCCGTCGCGGATCGGCCAGGTCCGCAGAATCGTATCGGCGCATCTGCGCTACTGGCATCTGGACGCTCTGATAGACCGGGCCGCGCTCGGTGTGACGGAGCTGTTGACCAACGTCCACCAGCACGCCCGGCCCGACAAGCTGTGCACCGTGGAGCTCGAACTGCTGCTGGAGCGGCTCACGGTCTCCGTGCGCGACCACGACCCGCGTCTTCCCGTGGTGGAGGAGATGGGCGCCATCGCGCCGCTGGCCACCGAAGGTCGGGGGCTGGCGATGGTGGCCGCGATGAGCGAGAGCTGGGGCGCGCGGCCGGAGGGCGAGCAGGGGAAGGTCGTCTGGTTCACCCTGCCGACCGCCGCCCCTTCGATCGCGGTGCCGGCCCGGGTACCGGCGCTCGTGACCGGGGAGCACCCCTCACGCCGCCTGGCCGAAGCCGCCTCCGCGCTCGACGGCGTACGCCCCGTCCTACCCGTCCACGCCCCGGCCGGCTCAGCCGCAGTCGGCTGACCACGTCCCGCCGTCGCCCAGCCGGGCGGCGGCGGGGGCGGTGGGGCTGTGACCGGGTCACCGGGCGCCGCTGTTTCCGGTGTGGCCGAAGTGTTCCTCCAGCACCGACAGGCGGCGCCAGTACTCGTCCTCGTCGATCTCGCCGGAGGCGAAGCGCCGGCCGAGGACGGCGAGCGGTGAGTCGGCGGCGGGGCGCCCGTCCGGGGCGCGCCAGGGGGTGCCGCGGCCGCGCCGGACGGTACGGCGCAGCAGGGTGACGACGCCGACGGCGACGGTCGCCCAGAACAGCGGGAAGAAGAGGATCCACGGCCCGGGGCCGCCGTCCCAGCTCGCCAGGGTCTGCATCTTGGTTCATCTCCCTCTAGTAGTACTTCGTTAGGTTGATTTGATCTTGGGTGCCGAGTCCGGCAGGCTGCCCGTGTGGACTTGGGGGAGATCGAGCAACTCCGGGGTGA
>NZ_JBIVJN010000022.1:0-141763 GCF_044750345.1 Streptomyces sp. NPDC088817 | reverse complement strand
GCCGTGACCTTCGCCCTCAAACTCCGCCGTGTCCGTCGAGCCGCCCGCGCCGACGAGGAACGACCCGCACCAGGTCACGACGCCGCACCATGACGTCCAGCGAGGACCGGGCGTCGGGCGCCGGCACGGACCCCTACGCGCTCGCCCTGCGCAGCGGCCGCGACCAGGTGTACCTACGCTCGGGGGACGGACGTCGGATCCGGATGCCTGTGGATCGCTGGTACGCGCAGCCCACCGTGGCCGACGACTCCGTGCTCAATCGCTGCGTCGGCCCGGTTCTCGACGTCGGCTGCGGCCCGGGCCGGCTGTGCAGGGCACTCCTGAGCCGCGGAATCTTCGCGCTGGGCGTCGACGTGGCTCCCCGCGCGGTGGCTCATACCATCGCTTGCGGCGGAATCGCACTGTGCCGATCGGTGTTCAACCGGCTACCGGCCGAGGGAAGCTGGCAGACCGTCCTGCTCATCGACGGCAACATCGGTATCGGCGGTGACCCGCGCGCCCTGCTGTGCCGCTCCATCCGGCTCACCGCGCCGACGGGTGTTCTCCTCGTCGAGGTCGACCCTCACGACGTCGAGGAGCTGTGCACCGCCTGGTTCGAAGACATCCACGGCCGCAGGGGGCCGCCGTTTCCCTGGGCGTGTCTGGGAGCACCAGCGCTCCACAGGATCGCCGAGGACCTTGCCCTCAGCGTCACCGGCCAGTGGAGATGCGGCCACCGATGCTTCCTCGCCCTCGGCCGCCAGGACTCATCCTCGGGACGTCGTTGCTGAGGCGGGGTTGACGACGCGCTGGCAAGGAGACACGACGTACGCCGCCCAGACGCCGAGCGCGGGGTGCGACACCAGGTCGTCGCGCCACCCGGTCGGGGCAACCGCCGGCGGCCGGCACGTGCGATCAACCGATCGTGCTGATTGGGTGGGGGTGATTCTGCTGTGCAAGGAGGCTGGGATCAATGACACTCGTCAGACACCTGAAGAGACCTGCGGCGCAGGCGGCTGCTCACGTCGTCCAAGCCGGGCCACGTCCGGCCCACGGTAGACGGGCTGCGACACATGAGTGCGCGACCGATCGGTGACCACGCTCTGCTGTCCGACTGCCGCTCGGCCGCGTTGGTGACCTCCGACGGCTCGGTGGACTGGCTGTGTCTGCCCCGGTTCGACAGCCCGGCGATCTTCGCTCGACTCCTCGACGAGGACGCCGGCCACTGGTCCATCCGCCCTACCGGCCCGGTCGACATCAGCCGCCGCTACGTCAAAGACACCCTTGTTCTGGAGACGACCTTCCGCACAGCCGCGGGTACGGCGGTCCTGCACGATGCCCTTGCCCTGGGGCGGCGTGAACGCGGGCACGCGCTCGGTGCCGCTTCTCCCGGAACGCTCCTGCGGCGGATCACCTGCACCGAAGGGCGGGTGAACATCGACATCGACTACGCGCCGCGCCCGGAGTTCGGACTCGTCCACCCCCTGCTCTCAGCCGTGCGAGGCGGGCTCGCGGCGTACGGGGGTGCCCACGTTCTGCTGCTGTCGAGCCCCGTCGACCTGCGGGTGAGCGGCTCCACAGCGCACGGCCGAATCCCGCTCGCGGCGGGGCACCGCCTCGGATTCGCCCTGCACGTCGGGTCGGCCTGGGAAAGGGAGTCGGTGGGCTGGCGAGCGGGGCGGATCCGGCGCCGTATGTCCGACACCATCGAAGGCTGGCGCTCCTGGTCGAAGCTCCACCGCGGCTACGTCGGCCCCTGGCAGGACGAGGTGAGCCACAGCGGACGCGTGCTGAGAGCCCTGACCTTCGCTCCCACCGGGGCAATCGTCGCCGCAGCCACCACCTCTCTGCCCGAGAAAAAGGGCGGGATGCGCAACTGGGACTACCGCTACACCTGGGTCCGCGACGCGAGCTTCACCATTCAGGCGCTCGCCACGGCCGCCTGCGAGAAGGAGAAGAACCGGTTCTTCGACTTCCTCGCCCGGGCTGCGGCAACCCAACTCGACCGCGGCGTCGACCTGCAGATCATGTACGGCATCGGGGGCGAACACGACCTGAGCGAGCGGCTCCTGCCGCACCTGACCGGCTGGCGCGACAGCAGCCCCGTACGGATCGGCAACGACGCATGGCGTCAACGCCAACTCGACGTCTACGGCGAACTCCTCGATGCCGCTCACCAGACCCTTCCGCCCGGTGAGCCTCTCGCCCCGGCCACCCGCACCTTCCTGCTTCAGGCAGCCGAGACAGCCGCCCAGCGCTGGACCCACCGGGATCAGGGCATCTGGGAAAGACGCGGACCCAGCAGACACCTCCTCCACTCGAAGCTGATGTGCTGGGTCGCCCTGGACCGCGCCATCGCCATGGCCCCCGCCCTCCAGGCCGGCGAACGCCTGCCCCACTGGCAGCACGAGCGCGACCAGATCCGCCAAGCCATCGAACAACGCGGCTGGAACCCCAGCCTTGGCGCCTTCACCCAGGCATTCGACAGTGACGACCTCGACGCCTCCGCCCTGATGCTGCCCATCGTCGGCTTCCTGCCGCCGCACGACCCCCGGATCCAGTCCACCGTGCTGGCCATCGCCACCCAACTGACCGACCGCAACGGCCTGGTCCGCCGCTACCTCACCGACGAGTTGCAGGGAGAAGAAGGCGCCTTCTTGCTGTGCACCTTCTGGCTTGCCCAAGCCCTCGCCCTCACCGGCCACACCACCCGTGCACGACACGCCTTCCAAGCCGCCCTCGCACACGCCAACGACCTCGGCCTGATGGCCGAGGAGACCGACGCCACCACAGCAGAGGCCCTCGGCAACTTCCCTCAAGCCTTCAGCCACATCGGGCTCATCAACGCCGCTCGCGCCATCCGCGATGCCGAGCGACAAACAACGCCCGCCCAGTAGGCCAACAACTAATGTGTAGCGCCAACCGCCCTACCGATCTGCGCACTCACGCAGGCGCACAGTGAATGGTCTCTGCCCGTAACGAAGACGCCCATGACGGCCCCCACCGGCCTTGTCTTCAGCCGGGAAGGTCGGATGCCGGCCATGCGGGTCATGCTGCGGGCTCCCGATCGTCTTCCAGGACCCTGAGGTCGACGTCGAGGTGGGTGTCGTAGTCATCCGGGGCGATGCTGAGTCGTGCCGCAACGAGCGGCCGCAGTTCCTTCTGGGGGCCACGCCTTCCGCGCACCGCGGGCAGTGGCCCGGAAAACATCCGCTGCCACCGGACTGGATGCCCCATGTCATCGTTGGCCAGGCTGATCCCACGGCGACCGACCCCTGCCCGGCACCAAGCACAACCGGCTGCCCAGCGTCGGGGGCAGCGCAGTGATCGCGCGGGCGCTGCAAGAGCTGGAGCCCGACAGTACCGAGCAATTGCCGAGGATCGCCCGAGAGGGCGCCGATCTGGCGAGCAGGCTCCGGGACGCAGCGGGACCGCTTCTGCGACTGCGCTGAGCGAGCCACGGGCGAGGGCCTGGATGCGTCCTGACCTGTGGTGCTCGAAATATCCTCGCTCACGGTTCCTCAACGGCGCTGTAGCGCAGCTCGCAGCACTGCGGAGCTCTCGAAGTCCATCATGGGCGATCGTAGGGGACTCATTCGGGCGAATCGGCACCGTAGGCCGGGCGTGGCCGTGCGGCACGAGATCTTTGCACGCTTACTCTCCGGCTGATTGACCATCAGCATACGGTTCGCCTGCCGGACATTTCCGGTCGGGGCCCGCCCGCTCCCCTGGGGAGACAAGTGACCCTGCCCAGTACGCGTTGTTCCTCGCCGTCCCGCATCGTCGCCGGTCTGCTCCTCGCCGCGCTCTGGCTCGTCGGCTGCGCGGGGAGTGCACCGAGCGAGCGCTCCAGCGACACGCAGGGGTCCGTGGTCGAGGGCGGGCCCACACCGCCGGGCGCGGGGCCGCGGCTCCAGGATCCTCCGGAGGTGGTGAGCCGCGACGGCTTCCTCAGGACCACGATCGTGGTGGAACGGCGAAAGGTCCGCGTCGGCAACCGCCAGTTGTACGCGACGACCTACAACGGGGCCTATATGCCGCCCACGTTGCGCGTGTGGCCCGGCGACCGTATCGACCTGACCATGATCAACAAAACCGACAAGTACACCAATCTGCACACGCACGGTCTCTTCGTGTCGCCGCGTGCTCCCTCCGACGACATCTTCATCTCCATCAAGTACGGGCAGTCGTACCACTACACCTATCAACTGCCGCTCAGTCACCCCACTGGCACCTTCTGGTACCACTCACACGCGGACATGCTGTCCGCCCCGCAGGTCGCGAGTGGTGAGTCGGGCGTCCTCGTCGTCGAAGGTCTGAAGCAGCACCTGCCTCCGTCGTTGCGGAACATCACCGAGCACACCATCGCGCTCAAGGACTTCCAGGTCCAGGGCGACGCGATCAAGACCCATCCCCTGAGTATCGGCGCGTCCACCCACCGCACCGTCAACGGCCAGCAGAACCCGGCGATCCACATCCGGCCGGGAGAGACCCAGTTGTGGAGGCTGGCCAACATCGGCGCCAACATCTACTACAAGCTGCACCTTCCGGGCGCCCGCTTCCACGTGATCGCTCAGGACGGCGTTCCCGTGGGCAGGGTCCACGCCGAGGACACACTGCTCGTTCCCGCCGCCGCTCGCTTCGATGTCCTGGTCCAGGGCGGCGCTCCCGGCACCACCCGGCTGGAGACACTGCCGTACAACACCGGCCCGGCCGGGAACCAGTTCCCCCGGGCCGACCTCGCCACTGTTGTCACCAGTGGCACGCCCATGACGCGGGCCGCGCTCCCGACCGACCTCGGCCCTTACGAGGACTTGAGCCACGCGACGATCGCGGACCGCAAGACCGTCGTCTTCACGGAGAACAAGGCCGGCACGGTCTTCTACATCAACGGCCGGACGTACGCCCCGAACCGGACCGACTTCGTCTCCACCCTCGGCACCGTCGAGGAGTGGACCGTCCGCAATGACTCGGACGAGGACCACAGCTTCCACCTGCACACCAACCACTTCCAGTTGATGAGCACCAACGGGAAGGCCCACGACCCCACCCACGGCGTGTACGACACGGTGAACGTGCCGAAACGTGGTGCGATCGTCGTTCGCATCCACTTCCGGGACTTCACCGGCAGGACCGTGTATCACTGCCACATCCTCAATCACGAGGACATGGGCATGATGGCCGTCCTGAACATCGTTCCGCCCGGCGCGCGACCCCGGGCCACCCACAGCGGATGACCGCCGACACGCGGTGCGACCGCCCCGTTCACCAGGCCTGACCTGGGTCACTCAGCTTGACGCCCGCCCCGACCGTCCTCGAAAAAACGCCTGCCACGCGATGCCTTGGGGGACGATGTTGCTGTCACGGACAGAAAGCCCCCTCGGCCGCGTCAGTGGCCCTTGACGGGTACCGCGGTGGTCGGGGTGCCCCCCTGACCCGTGGCGGAGCGGCAGCAACGGGCCCTGCCGTTCTGCCAAGGCGTTCACTCAGGGACAGCATGTGATGTGCAGGTGTGCCGCGGCGTTGTTGGCGTATCCCCTGGGATTCCAGACGGTCGCCGGGGATTCGGCCTGCACGGCCGCGGTGGAGTCCCAGGCGCGTGCGATGAGCTCGGCCTCACCGGGGGGCAGAGTGACCATGGCGCGCCAGTGCTGCCAGGTCCAGGGATTCTCCGGGGGGTCGAGATCCGTGGAAGTCCAGGTGCTGCCGTGGTCGGCGGAGACATCCACGCGTGCCACGGTTCGGTCGTCCCCGGCGAAGGCGAACCCGCTGACCTCGGTCGGTCCAGAGGGCAGGTGGTCGTTCTTGCCGGGCCGCAGGATCGCGCAGTGGATGGCGACCGGGCCGAGGTGCAGATCAAGCGGCGGGCCGTCGACCTCGGAGTCCATCCCGAGGCCCTGCGGACCTGGATCCGTCAGGCCGAGGCCGATGCCGGCGAACGCGGCGGCCGGCTGACCACCGGCGAGCGCGAGGAGCTTGCGGCCTTGCGTAGGGAGAACGTCCAGCTCAAGCGGGCGAACGAGGTGCTGCGCACGGCCTCGGCTTTTTCGCCGCGCAGCTCGACCCGACCCGGCCCAGGTGACGGCGCTCCTTGACCTGAGGGCGCGACGCGCGGCTCGTGTCAGACAAGGAACTCGGCGAGCGGGAAGGAGCGATGGCGACGTGGTGGAACCAGATAGTTCTGCCGGTGGGTCGTGTGCAGGATCGAGTTGATGCCGGCGTGGGGGCTGCGCGGTGCGATAGGGAGCGTCATATCTGGATAGTGGCCGTCCATCGAGAGCCGAACGAGATTGAAGAATGCAATCGTCGGCTGGAACGAAATGAAGTGCAACCCGGCCGCTGGCTTCTTGCTGTAGTGGTCTGCCGTCGGATCGGATGTGTAGTGGAATGGATTGTCCAGCGTGTCGAAATCGCCGCGCACGGGGATGGTCGTCCCCGTGGGGTAGGCCTTCCCGTAATTGCTGGTCGTTGGTGACGTGGTGCTGTCCACCTTCGACATGCTCCCAGTGTGGCCGTAGGCGTGGTACCGCTGGACCCCTTGCGCCACTTCGGCCTCACTTTGACCTGGCGGTTGGAGGGCAAGCGTACCCGGCGCGGGCGAGAGGCCGGGCTGGAGCATCGCCTGGACGCGATCCGCGTACTGAGGGAAGTTTTGTTCATACCAGGTCACCAGATCTTGAAACAGATGCGAGAGATGCATGGTGGTCCCCTGTTTGAAGTAACCGTTGGGCCACTGATTGGTGAGGCCAGGTAGAGTCTCCAGATTGGCGATGTTGCCGGGTCCCATATTCGAGTCCAGGGTGGTGGCGAAGCCGAGGAAGCCTTGCGCCTGTCGAGGGATCGACTGTGCACCGGGGATATTAGCTGCCAGCGCCAGCTTGCTCGGCAGGCCCTGTTGCCCGTAGAAACCGCCCCCGGAGAAGCCCTGGCGGATACTCGTCACCTTGAACAGGCTGCCCGCCTGGTTGCTTCCAGGCCCGAAGAGGGCGTTTTGGGCTGCCTTGATATTGGCGAGCGAGTCACTGCGGAGTAGCACGGCCACGTCGTTCTGTTCCAAGCGGACCGGCCCGAAGCCGGGCGGGGGCTCGTCGCTGGGAAACGTCCTGGCCTCCTGCAGCGCATATACGGTACGGCCCTCCGTCTTGGAGGTCATCAAATCGACCGGCAGATACGCTGGGTAAGGTGTTCCCGCCTTGAAGAAACCTGACGTCTTGCCCAGAGTTGGGATGTAGTGCTGGAAGTAGGAAAGTCCCCAGGCTACCGTGGTGGCCACTCCTGCTGGAGTGGGCGGAAATTGACGTTCCAGACCCAGGAGGGCGGACTCGAGGTGGTGCTGCGCCTCCTGCAACGCCTTAGCTTTCGCCGGCACATTCAGCCTTGCGGTAATGACATGATCGTGCAGGGCCGGCACCCGGACCGCAATCGCGCCATTCCTACTCTTCACGCCCGAGCCATTGACCATCACCACCTGCTCGTTCTGCAGGATATATTGTTCCTGGATGGGCGGACTGTCGGCGACAGCGGCCCGGTCCGGTGGTCTTGCAATGCTGTCGATCGCCTCATAGATGCCAGCGGATGCTAGAGCAGTACCGAGGGTGCCCGCCGTCCCAAGAAGAAGGCGTCGCCTATTCAAGTTCCCGCGTGATCGTTCCGCACGCGCATTTTCGTTGCTATCTGTCATGAAACGCATTCCGCCACTGTGGAGTAGATGCCCGCCACCGCCCTGCATCGAAGGTCTGACCTGCTCGAATGACCGGGACTGACCTTCCTGCCACTAATGGGCATCGGAGGGGTCGGGGGTTGAAATAGAAGGTGAGGACTAGGTGAGTGCGCCGCCGCTGAGGGCCGTCGCCCGATTCGCCGTGCTACCACGTCTCTCCCATAAGGGTCTGCTCGCGATGCGCGGTTCCCAGCGCCGACACAACCTTGCGTACGTGCCGCTGGATAGCCGATGACAGTGGGTGTGCTGACTAGTAGTTGCCATCGTCATCACCTTCGCTGTCACGATATAACCACACGCGGCCTGGGCCATTGAAGCCGACACGCGGCCTGGGTCATTGGAGCCGACACCAATCTGGTGCGGCTCAGAACCTATAGGCTCACCCAAGACTCGCTGACAGACAGTGCTGCGACGATTCCTTGAACCCGGGCAGTACACGCCCATCAAGCTCACCGCACGCCGGGTCAGCTGGTCAAGACCGAGTGCGTCCGCGGCCTCGTCTTCGCCACCCGGGCCGAAGTGAACCTCGCGCTCCTTGAATACATCGACGGCTTCTACCATTCCCGCCGCATCCAGAAACGGATCGACTACCTCAGCCCCATCGAATTCGAGGAAAATCACTACGCCGACGAGGCAACGACCGAACCAGTTCCTTCCCGACGTTCTGATGTTTGCGCTGGTCACGAACGCATGCGGGCCACGCGTCGCACTAATCCCAGGCATCAACCGCTGCGCGGATGTGCCGCCACCTCACGAGCCGTTCGTGGCGCCAGCGCATACCGCGGGCCTCGGTCTGAGCGGGAGCTCGAAGGCTCGGGCGTATCAAGAGGTCACCGCGGAGTGGGCTCGCACCACCAACACCAACGAGTGCGCGAGGTGGGTGTTGACGCTCACAGGTGCTGGATTTCACCGGTCTGGCGAGAGGCATCGAGGCCCGTTCTTCAGAAGACATACATCCAGCACCCGAATCGAACATCCGAGAAACTGCGGCATTCCCTCGGGATTCCCTTGGAAAGGGATTGGTTCTTCAGGTGGGCGATGCCGTGCTCGACCCGGATACGGCGTGAGGAATGCGCCTTGCGCTGCCGTTCGTACATCTCCTCGTACCAGTCGGGGGCGTTCTTCTTGAACTTGGGGCGCGGTGGTGTCACCACCCGGCCGCCGGTCTAATAGTCGGGTCGCCCGGGGGAATCTCACCCCCGGGCTCCCACGGAACCGTACGTGACAGTCTCCCGTCATACGGCTCTTGTCGTTCTGGGCCTCGATCCCGCCGGGGCCGCCCAGGTCCAGTGAGCGAAGTACTTCGGGCGCAACGCGTGGCCTTGGGCCAGCCGCCGCAGGGCCTGTTTCATCCCGACCTGGTACTTCTTCTGGATCCATCGCAGCAGGTAGGTATTGATGCGATCAAGCAGCGGATACAGCGCTGAGCGGTAGAAGCGCCCGTAGTAGTTCATCCATCCCCGAATCACCGGATTGAGCATCTGAGCCTGGGTACTGATCGCGGGCAGGAACGCGGTGAACATCACCCCGTGCTTGTCCTTGGCGCCTCGCGGCCGGAACGTGAACCCCGGGAACGTAAAATCGGTGACCGGAAAACGGCCACGACGGTTGTCGTCCCTGCAGTACACGATCCTGGTCTTGTCCGGATGCAGTTCCAGACCGACCTCGGCCATCCTGGACCGCAGCGCGGCCAGGACCCGTTCCGCTTCCGCCAGGGTGCGGCAGTGCACCACCGCATCGTCGGCGTCACGCTCGAACGAGCAGCCCGGATACTCCCGGACCATCCACGCATCGAACGCATAGTGCAGGAACAGGTTCGCCAAGACAGGCGACACCGCTGAACTGAGGCGACCCCTGTGGTGTGGACACTCTGACAATGGATCTTGCAGATCCGAGGGAACGTGTCCTGGTGGGACGTAGGTCTCCGTATCCGGTGGAGTTCAGGAACGATGCCGTCGCGCTGTACCGCGCGGCGGGCGGGAAGCGCACGTATGCGGCGGTCGCGGCGGATGTCGGGGTGACCGGCGAGACCCTGCGGAGCTGGGTGCGCCAGGCCGACGAACACGCGGGCCGCGATCACGGCCGCGGCGAGCAGAGCGCGGAGAGCCGGGAAGAGGAACTGGCCCGGCTGCGCGCGGAGAACGGCCGGCTGCGCAAGGCGGAGAAGGAATGGGAACTCGAGCGGGAGATCCTGCGTCGGGCAGCCGCCTATTTCGCGAAGGAGATGAAGTGAAGGCCCGCCGAGCTGCGCGGCTTCGGGCACACCATCAACCGCAAGCGCGTCGAGCGCCTGATGCGCCAGCACGGTATCGAGGGCCAGCACCTACGGCGCCGCAAGCGCGCCACGGTCCCCGACCGGCTTGCACCACCGGCCCCGGATCTCGTCCAACGCAACTTCTCCGCCAGGCAGTTGAACGAGAAGTGGTGCGGCGACATCACATACGTGCAGGTCGGCGGGACGTGGCTGTATCTCGCCTGCGTCATCTACAACTGTTCACGCCGGGTGCTCGGCTGGTCGGTGGCCACGCACATGCGCACGGAACTGGTCATCGACGCCCTGGAGATGGCCGTGGCGACCTGCGGCGGCCACGTGGACGGGGTGATCTTCCATGCGGACAGGGGCTCGCAGATCAGGTTCAACCAGTGGATGCAACACCGGCCAGGCGTCGGGCCTTCATCGTGAGCGCGGCGACTCCCAGCGCCATGCCGGGGCGCGCAGGGCCCACGCTGGTGAGCGGTGGCACGGACGGGGGCCAGCGGCAGGTAGCCGACGTGCGCGCTGCCGAGGACGTCCTGGACTCGATCAACGGAGCTGTCGTCGGAGATCTGGTACGGGCACGGCGTCACAGGCGCCTGTCTCCGGGTCGGCCTGGGGCCGCCCGGACATCGTCGATCACTCAGGGTGAAACCGGAACGTACACCGGGATACGGGAAGTCCTGGGCAATGCCCAGGCTACGCCCGCCGTCGATCCGGATGGTTCCCGCAGTAGTGTGGGGGGGGTACCCAAGGGCTTCCCGCGCACCGGCAGACACGTCGGCGTCACCCTCGGGCAGATGAGCGGTCCCCGCTGGCGGACCGGACGGGCGGCGCCCGAGATGTCCACTCCACTTCCTTCCACGGGACCTTGGGCCGGGCCCGGGGCCCCCCACCTGCCCCGGCTCGCGCTGGACCCGACCCTGTCCCACGCCGGACTCTTCGACGGGGCGTGGTGGCCCCGCTCCCGCGACATCCGCGCGGAACTGCCGGACATGCTCACCGCGGTCAGCGCACACGTAGGCCGCATCCTCCGGGTGAGTCTGTCCAGCACCGCCTGGGACGACGTCCCGCGCACCGTCACCGCGGACGGCCTGGCCGTGCGGATCGGCTGGTGCGCCACCAGCAAGGACACGATGAGCCTCAGCCAGAGCATGCAGGACCACATCCTCGTCCTGGTCATCCCACCCGACACCGAACCGGGCGTGGCCGCCGCTGCCATGGCGACCGCCTCGACGCCGGGCAACAACACCCCGGCCGCCGAACTGCTCGGCCTGCGCCCGGACTGAACCGGTCAGCCCAGCGCCCTCCTGGTGCTCCCGCGCCGAACGGACCACACATCGGGCCGCCCCGCGTCCGCGGCGCAACAGGCGGTGTTGTCAAGTTGCTGTTGCGGCAGGGGAGTTGAGGGGTGCTGGAGGTGAGTTCGGCCGGGCCGGGGGCATCCTGGTCAGGCGGTCGTGAGGGCTTTGGTGACGGTCTTCCGGATGCGGACGGTCGGTCGTCCCGGTGCGATAGCCACTCGCTGTGATCAGATGGCGTCGGGGCCGGAGGTGGCCGGAGATCCGGCTGAAGGCGGCAGGGAACCTCCGGGCCGCTCCGCTGGAGCGGAAGCCCTTCATGGCGCGCTCGCGCCGCCTCATGGGCTGATGACTGTTCTCGGGCCGGTGCCCCGGCGGGGGCGGCTGGGTCCACTTCTTGCTGATCAGGTGCTGGTGCCAGGCCAGCCGGGTGCGCGGGGAGACGATCCGGTGGCCGCGAAGCATCTGGGGCAGCACTCGCGCGAAGGCAGCGAGCAGCGCCCGATCCGGCCAGGTGGGCTTCGGGGCGGCCACCTGGCAGCGCAGCACCGCGACCTCGTGCCGCAGGAGCAGGATCTCCGCGTTCTTCGCCGCTGAGGATCGGCACAGCAGCACGAGCCACGCGACGACGCGCGTGGCGAGCAGGTAGATCATCCGTACGAACACGAGACCCGATCGTGCCGGATCGCTCAGCGCGGGCATCACCCGAGATCAGCCTCGGTGAAGCAGTTCTGGAGCGATACGGTGTCGGCGGACGCCGGGGCTGATTCATCTCCGCGAACGCATAGCTTGACCGCCGTCACTTACCGTGACCACGCACAGATTGACGCCCGCCGTGGCGGTTCTCAAGCTGTAGAAGGGGCTGGTGGAAGGGGCCGTGGTCGTGAGCGGTAGGCAGAGTGGACTTCCCCGGCTGCTGACCGCAGCGGAGAGGGCGGCGCCGGTGGACGCCGTCGACGTGGTCGCAGAGGACCTGCGGCGGCGTTTCGAGGCCACGAAGATCTCCTTCCTCATCGTGGACCTGACGGGGAAAGCGGTGGCGCGGCTGTCTACCGCCGTCGGCGTGGAGGGCGGGCGGGAAGCGGAGCGGATCCCCATGTTCGGCGGCGTCTACGAGCAGGTGATCCGTACCCAGCGGCTGTATCAGGAGGCGACCAGCCAGGGACAGCGGGTGATCGTGCCGGTCACCAACCGGGGGGACGCAATCGGACTGCTGGAGCTGCTCCTGCCCGCCGACCCCGGCGACGACGTCCTTGATGCGGTCGGGGAAGCCGCCCACATCCTGGCCTACGTCGTGATCGCCAACGGGCGCTTCACCGACCTCTACACCTGGGGCAAACGCTCAAGGCCCCCCACGCTGGCAGCTGAAATCCAGTACCAGCTGCTGCCCCCGGCACTGTCGTGCGAGGCCGCACAGTTCACCCTGTGCGGGAACCTGGAGCCCTCCGAAGACCTCAGCGGCGACACCTTCGACTACACCCTGGACCGCGACACCCTGCACGTGTCGGTGACCGACCCCATGGGCCACGACATCGACGCCGCCCTGGCCGCCACGGTGCTGGTGGGCGCCCTGCGCGGCGCCCGTCGCGCCGGAGCCGGCCTGGCCGAGCAGGCCCACGAGGCCGACCAGGCCCTGGCCGCCCACGGCCACGGTCACGCCACCGGGCAACTGCTGCGCATCAACCTCCACACCGGGCAGGCCCGGCTCGTCAACGCCGGCCACCCCTGGCCCCTGCGCATGCGCGAGGGGGCCGCGGAGGCGATCACCTGCGAGGTGGACCATCCCTTCGGGCTGTCCGTGTCCGTGCCCCACCCCTACCGTGTTCAGGACATCGACCTGCGCCCCGGTGACCGTCTGCTCATGCTGACCGACGGCATGCTCGAACGTCATGGGGAGAAGGTCGACCTGCTCGCCCTGCTGGAGCGCACCCGGGACCTGCACCCGCGGGAGACGGCGCTGACGCTGACGTCCGCAGTCCTGGACGCCGCCGGCGGCCGGCTGGAGGACGATGCCACCGTGATGTGCCTGGACTGGTACGGCCCTCAGCAGACCCGGCGGCACGTCAGCTCCGGCGCGGACACTCAGCAAGCCTCAGCCGGCCGCGCAACGCAGTAGCCGTGACCAGGGCGCTCTCCTGGACGGCGCCAGACGGCCGGTGAGTAGCTCTCGCGCCTCGCCTTTTCTGCAAGCCTGAGTCCTCACATTGCCCAGCTGCTGCGGGCGGCTCCGGAGACCTGCCCGAATGAGACATCACGAGGTGTCCGGAGAACCGTCCCACTTGGGCTGTGCTGCCCAGCCCTGCGTGTGCCGAAAACTCATCCGCGCAGTTCACACCGCGTGTGTCCTTGCAGAGCCGCCGTCGAGCCGCTCGCGGATGACCTCTCGCCTGTTGCTCGCCTCGGTGGCAGGTGCCGGCGCCGGACTCGTCCTCGCGCTGGGCGGAAGAGTGATCATGGGTTTCTTCAGCGATGCCTCGGCAGTCGTCGACTCAGGTGAAGTCCTCTTGTGGTATCTCCTGCCGTACCTCGTCCTGCTCGCCGGAGTGGTGGGGCCGGGCGGCGTCTTCATGGGCGGCAGCAGGACACGATCCCTGTTCTGGGTCACCGTGCTCGGCGCGTGCGTCCAACTGCCGTTCGCCTACACGCTGAGTTCCGTGCCGGCTCTCGACGTCCACGGCGTGTGGCTGTCCATGATCATCGGCACGGCGGCCCAGTACGTCATGACGGTGCTGCTCTTCCGGCGCCTGGTGGCCTCGGCCGGGCCCGCTCGCGAGAGCAAGCACAGTCGCGACCGCGATCAATATCGCCGCAGGCGAGAAGACGATCAGTGCGACCCATGTCCGGCAGTTGCGCACAGGCCGGAAGACGAACCCCACGATGCGTCACCTGGAGGCTCTGAAGCAGTCGGACACACGTGATGATCGGCTGACGTCGAACACCTGCCCCGGGCTGAGCCCTTTACCCAGCTCGGCTTGAGTATGCGCGCTCATGTCCGGCGGATCCCCTCGCGGCGAGTATCGGTGCAGCGCCGCAGCCGAGTGGCGCAGGCCCGATCCAGGGTTGAGACAAGTATGGAGATTCCCATGTCCCGACGTGTTGCTCTGTCCGTGGTCGCCGGTGTCGTTCTCCTCGGTGGCGCCGGTGCCTTCGCTCTCGCCCAGGCCGGGGAGCAGACCCCGGCGCCGGCGCACAGCACCGCCCGCTACTCCGCTCCCGAGGGGGACCGCGACGGCTCGCTGGTCTTCGTCACCGACGTCACGGCGTCCTCCGGTGTCAAGAGCGTGAAGGTGCTGGCCTGGCCGCAGCACTCGTCCTTCGCCGAGAAGGGGCTGACCGCCAAGGACATGGCCGCCGCGGAGACGGCCGTCTGCAAGCCCGCCGGCCAGGACACCGTGCGCTGCACCTACACCGCCAAGGTCACCGGCGCCGACGCCAAGTCGTCGCCTCACGGCACCTGGCACGTCGCCGTCCTGGCCACCGCGAAGGACGGCACCACGACCCTGGACACCAAGGCGGCCGAGTTCACCGTGCGTTGACCGTAGGACCGCTCGTGCGCCCTGTCACGCCAGCGCGGCCTGTGCGGAGCCGTAGATCGGGAAGATCTGGTCGAGGCTCGTGATGGTGAAGATCTGGCGGATGTCGGGGTCGATGATGACCAGTCTCAGGGCGCCGGCGCGGGCATGGATGCGTTTGTGGATGCCGACGAGGAGGCCGAGGCCGGTCGAGTCCATGAAGGTCGTGTCCGTCAGGTCGACGATGAGTCGGTGGCGGCCCGCCTGGATCCTCTTGCCCAGGTCCTCCCGGATGCGGGGCACGGTGTGCACGTCGACCTCCCCGCGGATCTCGATGACGGTCCAGTCGTTCTCGTCGTGGTGACGGATGCGGAATTCGGGGTGCATGCCTCGCTCAACGGCACAACCTTGGGTAGAGGTTGCGGGCAGTGCCTGGCGCACGCGCGTTCTGCATATGCGCGAACGATTGGCCATGGCTTCGCCCCGGGTCCCGTTGTCCGGGTACACGTGCACACGCGTACGGCCGGACCGCGCCGGGGCCGTGCCCGGGCGCGGTCCGGTGGTCAGAGGTCCAGCACCAGCCGGGGGCAGCGGGCGCGGCCGACGCAGATCATCATGGTGTCGTTGGCGGCGCGCTCCTCCGGGGACAGGAGGCTGTCCCGGTGGTCGGGCACCCCCTCGACGACCTTGGTCTCGCAGGTGCCGCAGATGCCCTCCCGGCAGGAGTTCGCGGCGTCGATCCCCTGCTCCTCCAGCGCCTGGAGGATCGTTGTGCCGGCGGGCACGGTGACGCTGCGGCCGGTGCGCTGGAGCACCACCTCGAACTCCCCGTCGGCGTCCGTGGCGGCGGCCTCCCGGGGTGCCGCGGCGAACCGCTCGGTGTGCAGGGTGCCCGGGGGCAACGGGGCGCAGAGCCGCTCGACTGCGGTGAGCAGGGGCTCGGGGCCGCAGCAGTAGATCGCCGTCCCCTCCCCCGGTGTGCCGAGGAAGGGCTCCAGGTCGAGCAGGCCGTACTCGTCCTGCGGGCGCACCAGCACCCGTTCGCCGTAGGAGGCGAGCCGCGGCAGGAACGCCATGCCGGCTCGCGTCCGTCCGCCGTACAGCAGCGTCCAGCGGGCGCCGGCGGCGGTGGCCCGGTCCAGCATCGGCAGCAGCGGGGTGATGCCGATGCCTCCGGCGACGAAGAGGTACTCGGGGGCGTCGACCAGCCGGAACCGGTTGCGCGGCCCGGTCACCTCGACCTCCTGGCCCGGGCGGAGAGTCTCGTGCACAGCCAGGGAGCCGCCGCGGGACGCCGGTTCCCTGAGCACGGAGACCTGCCAGAGGGACCGGTCCTCGGGCGATCCGTTGAGCGAGTACTGCCGGGTGAGGTCCCCGGGCAGGTGCAGGTCGACATGCGCGCCCGGCTCCCAGGGCGGCAACTCGCCGCCGTCGGACCGCCGCAGGCGCACGGAGACCACGCCCTCGGCCTCCCACACCAGGGCGGACACACGCAGCCGCAGCCGCTGCTCCCCGTCCGTGACGGGTGCCGCCGCCATCAGGGCACCCAGCTCAGGGTGCGGCCCCGGGCGGAGCCGAGGCGGACCACGGCGACCCGGGCGTCCGGGGCGCCGCAGGAGACTTGGTCGTCGCAGGAGACTGGGCCGTCGCAGGAGACTGGGCCGTCCGGGTGCCGGACGTCCACGTGCAGGGGGTCGTCCCCCGCCAGCACCATCGCGTCGGCGTCCGCCAGCAGGTGCCGTCCCTCCACCAGCAGCCGTCCCCCGGTGGAGACCAGGACCAGCACGTCGTCCTCGGCACGGTCCACGGTCGTGCCGGCGCCGGGGTCGAGGACCTCCACGCGGGCGGTGACCGCGGCGGGGTCGGCCGCCACCTCCAACACCGCTCCGTCGGGCAGGGTTTCGGTGACCCGCCGTGCGCCGGGCAGTGGGGCGGTGGTGGGGCCGTGCCCTTGGGCGAGCAGCCGTACCTGCCACTGCCAGGTCTCACGGCGGGGCGTGTCCGGTGCGGCCGCGACCTCCCGGCAGCCGCCGTCCACCTGCCGGTGGGCGTTGGCGCGGAGCAGGAGTCTCATCGGTCGTCCTCCTTCGTCGTCACTCGGGGAACTCGAGGGGGTTTCCTCAAGGGTGGGTGCCAGGGGCGCTCACCGCACGGCGGCCAGGAAGGCCTTGGTCCGCTCGTGCCGGGGCTCGGTGATGACCTGCCGGGCGGGACCGGTCTCGACGACCTGGCCGCCGTCGAAGAAGACCACCCGGTCGGCGACCTCGCGGGCGAAGCCCATCTCGTGGGTGACCACGATCATGGTCATGCCGGACGCGGCCAGGTCCCGCATCACCTTGAGCACGTCGCCGACGAGTTCGGGGTCCAGGGCCGAGGTCGGCTCGTCGAACAGCATCAGCTTGGGACGCATGCACAGTGCCCTGGCGATGGCCACGCGCTGCTGCTGTCCGCCGGACAGGTGACGGGGGTAGGCCTGGGCCTTGTCCTTGAGACCCACCTGGTCGAGCAGGTCCAGCGCCCGCTCGGTCACGGCCGCCCTGGGCTCCTTCAGCGCCCGCCGGGGCGCCTCGACGAGGTTCTCCAGCACGGTCATGTGCGGGAAGAGGTTGAAGTGCTGGAACACCATGCCGATCCGGGTGCGCCGGCGGCAGATCTCCTTGTCGCCGAGCTCGTGCAGCCTGGTCCCGCGCTGCTCGTAGCCCATCACCTCGCCGTCCACCCACATCCGTCCGCCGTCGACGGTCTCCAGATGGTTGATGCAGCGCAGGAAGGTGCTCTTGCCCGAGCCGGAGGGGCCGATGAGGCAGACCACCTCGCCCCGTCGGACCTCCAGGTCGACGCCCTTGAGGACCTCAAGGCGCCCGAAGTGTTTGCGGACCTTCTCGGCCCGGACCATCGGGGCCGGTTCCGCCGTGGCACTGCCGGTGGTCATGACTGCCTCCCGGTGGCGATCGGGGCGTGGGTGCGCAGGAGCTGCCGCAGCCGCTGGAGCGGGGTCGGGGGCAGTGTGCGGTTGCCGCGCGCGAACCGGCGCTCGATGTAGAACTGACCGATCGTGAGGACGCTGGTGACGACCATGTACCAGATGCTGGCGACGATGAGCAGCGGGATGGTCTGGAAGTTGCGCGAGTACAGGATCTGCGCGGAGTAGAGCAGGTCGGGCACGGCCAGGACGCTCACCAGGGCGGTGGTCTTGAGCATGCCGATGGTCTCGTTGCCGGTCGGCGGGATGATCACCCGCATGGCCTGCGGCAGGATGACCCGGCGCATGGTCTGGGTCCGGGTCAGGCCCAGCGCTCCTGCGGCCTCGGCCTGACCGTGGTCGACGGACATGATGCCGGCCCGGACGATCTCCGACATGTAGGCGGCCTCGTTCAGGCCGAGACCGAGGATGGCCGCGACCAGCGGGGTGATCAGCCTGTTGGCGTCAAGGGACAGGCCCGGGATGCCGAAGCTGAGCGTGGGGTACAGCGCCGCCAGGTTGTACCAGAACAGCAGTTGCACCAGTACGGGCGTACCGCGGAAGAACGAGACGTACAGGAACGCGGCGGACCGCACGACGGGGTTGACCGACAGGCGCATCACCGCGAGCACGACGCCCAGGACGACGCCGAGGACCATGCAGATCGCGGTGAGTTCCAGGGTGACGGCCAGTCCGCTGCCGATGGACACGTCCCGCAGGTAGGTGTCGACGACGTCCCAGCCGAAGCGGGGGTTGGTGAACACCGACCGCAGGGTCGCCGCGCCGATCAGCAGCAGTACGGCCGCCGTCAGCCAGCGGACCGGATGCCGTTTGGGGACGACGGTCAGGTCGGAGTCGGACACCTCGTCGATGTCCACTGCTGAAGGGGCCGGCAGGGTAGCCATGTCAGCTCCCGGAGTTCAGGAGCAGGCCGGCCGGGATGTCCCACTTCTTCATGAGCGACTCCATGGTGCCGTCGTTCAGGAGGGTCTTCATGGCCGCGTCCAGAGCCGGCTTGAGTGGGGAGCCCTTGAGCAGGGCGACGCCGGTGGGGGTCGGCTCGTAGTCGGTGCCGGGTGCGAGCTCGAACTGGCCGTTGGACGCCTTGGCCTGCAGTGCGAGCGAGACCGAGTCGGCCATGACCGCGTCGACCCGGCCGCTGACGACCGCCAGGTTGGCGCCGTCCTGCGAGGGGAACAGGTCGACCTTGACGGGAGCCTTGCCGGCGCCGGTGCACTTCTTGGAGATCGCGGGGAGCTGTTCGAGGCCCTGGAGGCTGCCCTTCTGAGCGGAGATGGTGCGCCCGCACAGCACCGCCGGATCCATCTTGAGTCCCAGCGGGTTGCCCGTTTTGACCGCGATACCGGATCCGCCGTTGAGGTAGGGCACGAAGTCCACGGTCTTGGACCGTTCGGGGGTGATGGAGAAGGCGGAGGCACCGACGTCGAACTTACGGGCGGCCAGGCCGGGCAGGATTCCGTCGAATCCGGCGTTGACGTGGGCGGTCTTCAGGCCCAGCCTGGCGCCGAGGGCGTCGGTCAGGTCGATGTCGAAGCCGATCATCGTCTTGTTGTCGGTGTCGAAGTACTCGAACGGCCGGTAGGACGCGTCGCTCGCCACCGCGAGCACGCCCTTGGACTTGACGTCGGCGGGGAGCAGGGCGGCGGCCGCGGCGTCCACCTCCGCCGCGGCGGCGGGCCCGTCGGATGCCGGGCCGGACGGTCCCGGGGCGGCGGAATCACTTCCGGCGGATGCGTTGGTGCAGCCCGCGACGGCCAGCGCGAGGGCCGCGGCGAGAACGGGGAGTCGTATCGGATGGCGCACGGGATCGTCCTTTTTGAGGGAGGGCAGGACAGGGGTGGGTGGTGCGTCAGCGGGAAGGGTCGGAGCGGCGGCCCCGGACGGTCAGCGGGCGTCCGGAACGGCGGTGCCGGGGCGGTCGGCGGCCAGGTGGTAGAGGGCGTCGCCCAGGTCGACGAGCGGTGGGCGGCGGACGACGGCGACGATGCCGGCACGGTGGGCGAGGACGGGGACGGAGGGGCGGGCGAGTTCCTCCACGGGGTGGACCCGGCCGATGAGGTCTCCCTCCTCGACCTCCTGGCCGAGGCGGGCGATCGGCTCGAAGAGCCCCCGGACAGGGGTGTACACGGCGCTGTCGGGGTGCAGGTCGATCCAGCGGGTCGGCGGGGCGGGCGGGGTGTCCGGCTCCGCCGGGAGGATGCCGGCTCCCGCCAGCACCCGGCGCAGTCCGTGGACCGCGTCGGACACGAACGCGGGGTTGACCTCACCGCCGCCCCCGAGCTCGGTGGAGATCATCGCGACCCCGGCGTCGTCGGCCGCGGTGGAGAGCGAGCCGGGCTCGAACCGCGCGGGGACGGCCATCGTCCACGGCAGTCCCATCCGTTCCGTCAGCCGCAGCTTGGCCTGCCAGGCCTCGGGGTCGGGGCCCTCGTAGACGAACGCCGACGGGAGGTAGTGGCTGGTCGAACCGCCGGAGTGCAGGTCCATCGCAAGGTCGGCGTGCGGCAGGAGTTCGCCGACCAGGGCGTGGGCGAGCTGGTCGGTGGGACCGCCCGTCCCGTTCCCGGGATAACTGCGGTTGAGGTTCCCGCCGTCGAGCGGGGAGACCCGGGACGCGGTACGGACCGCGGGCAGGTTCAGCGCCGGCAGGACGATGAGCCGGCCGGTCAGCCGCCCGGGATCGGTCTCGCGCAGCAGGCGGTGCAGGACCACCTGCCCCTCGTACTCGTCGCCATGGGTACCGGCGACGAGCAGGGCCGTCGGGCCGGGCGCGCCGGAGAGCACCGCGACCGGGACCGGGACGACGCCGTTGTCGTGCCGGTTGTCCGAGTGGGTGAGGTGGAGGGCGCCGATCTGGCGCCCCGGCGCGTCGAGGTCGATGCCGTACAGCCGTGCCACGGTCGTCACGCCCTCACGGTCCGGTCGGCCGCCCGGTCGGCGCCCGGGCCTGCGGCCTGCTCGGCGGCGAGCAGCCGGCCCAGGATGCGGCGGGCCTTGGCGACACCGGCGTCCTGCCCGATGAGCACGTCGTGCTCGCCGTCGGGGCGCTCCCGCATCCCGATCTCCTGCTCCCGCAGCGCGTCGGCGTCCTCGCGCAGCACGGTCTCCAGGCCGACCTCCAGTTCCTTGGTGGCCCACTCGGCGTCGACCGCGAAGTTGCGGCTGAAGGCGTAGTAGTACCAGGTGGTCCGCTCGTCGACCGGGGTGATCCCGTTGAGCACCTTGATGAGGTGGCCCTCCTCGCGCGGGCGCCCCTGGGCCGTGATGCCGGAGTGCAGCACGTGGTAGCCCGGGATGTGGAACTCGGTGGCGTGGAACCGGTCGTACAGGCCCTCGGTGCCCATGGTCCGCGCGTACAGCGGCGGCGCCTCGACACCGGGCATGAAGCGGTCCACGGTCACGACGGTGCCGTCCACCTCGACGGTGATGCCGTACTCGGGGATGTAGTCGTCGCCGACGGTCGTCTTGTGCAGGAACGTTTCGTGGGTGAGGTCGAGCAGGTTGTCGTGGATGAGGTCGTGGCGGCACTCGAAGAGCATCGTGTGGGTGACCGTCGCCCACGCGGGGTCGTTCATCCAGTGCGTGTCGGGGACCAGGCTCTCGTCGGCGAGGTCCTCGTCACCGGTCCACACCCAGATCCAGCCGTCCTTCTCCACGACCGGGTAGCGGCGTACGCGGGCCCGGGCGGGGATGGCGGCCTGCGCGGGGACGCGGGTGCACACGCCGTCGGGCCCGTAGGCGAAGCCGTGGTAGCCGCACTCGACGGAGTCCCCCACGGTGCGGCCGGCGGACAGCGGGTAGGCGCGGTGGGCACAGCGGTCGGCGAGGGCCACCGCGGCGCCGTCCTGGGTGCGGTAGAGCACGAGGGGTTGCTTGCAGACGACCCTGCGCACGGGCTCGCGGTTGACTTCCGTGGACCAGGCAGCGACATACCAGGTGTTCAGAACGAACACGGCCAGACCTCCTCTGGATGCAGTGCGCACACCGTATACAGTGAGTTCAAGGAAGACAACGGTCCGCGCGAGGTGGAATTCTTCGGCGGAGCGGACACCGAGAATCGCGCGGGAACGGCCCTCAGGGACGGAGAGCAGACGTGCAGCCTTTGCGGAGCGACCCCAGGGACACCAGGCCGTTGGGCGTCCGGGTGTACGAGCGACTCCGCGACGAGATCGTCTCCGGCAGCCTGGAGGCCGACGCCACCCTGGTGCAGGAACAGGTCGCGGAGCGGCTGGGCGTGTCCCGCACCCCGGTACGGGACGCGCTGAACCGCCTGGCCCACGAGGGACTGGTCACCTGGCTGCCGGGCAGCGGCTACATCGTCAACGCCCTCCAGCCCAAGGACATCGCCGAGGTCTACCAGGTGCGGCAGTCGCTGGAGACGCTGGCCCTGCGCCTGGCCTGCGGCCGGCACGACCGGGCCCGGCTGGCCCGGCTCGCGGCGGTGATCGAGGAGATGGCGGCCACCGATCCGGCCGACGCGGCCGCGCAGTTCGAACTCAACCGGTCCTTCCACCGGCTGCTGATCGAGCCCTGCGACAACGCGCTGCTCCTGCGCATGATCGACACCCTCTGGGACCACCCGGTCAACCGCCGCATCACCCGCTCCTACGTCCACGAGCCGGGCAGCGTCCCGGTGATGGTGAGCGAGCACCGCGCTCTCCTGGAGGCCGCCCGCGCGGCGGACGGTGACCGCCTGGCCCGCCTGGCGACCGAGCACATGTACACCGGCTACCGGCAGACCCTGCCCGCGGACAGCGGCCTGGAACTGGTACCGAGGCCGGAGTCGGAGAAGCCTGGCTGAGGTCGGGCCGCCTCACACGGAGGACAGGTCGAGTTCGGCGCGGACGGTCTTGCCGGGCAGGGCCACGCCCCGGGACACGCGGTCCAGCACCTCCCACCGGTCGGCGAGCGCGTCGACGAGGAACAGGCCCCGGCCGGTCTCGTCGAGCGGCGCCGGGGCCGTGGCCTCCTCGCGCGCGGGCGGCCGGCGTTCACCGCGGGTGTCGGACACCTCGATGCGCAAGAGGACGCCGGGGGTGTGCGTCAGGCACAGCTCGAAGTCACGGCCCGGTACGCGGCCGTGGGTAACGGCGTTGGCGGCCAGCTCGCCGACGATCGTGGCGGCGGCGTCGGAGAGTGAGGTGCCGTGCGGGACGCCCCAGGCGTGCAGTTGGACGAGGGCGAGGTGCCGGGCGAGGCGGGCGCCGAGCGGGGTGGAGCTGAAGCACTGGGTGAACGTACCTACAGTAACCGGACGTTGAGGCGCGGATGGTGCGGTCATGGGCCCAATCTGGCGCCCCGGAACGGCCTTTCACCAGGTGGACACCGCGTACGCCACGCCGGCGTACACGCTCACGACGCAGGCAGTACATGTGACTATCCGTGAACGCGTTCGTTGTTCGATGTGTACGGCGGGCGCGGGTGCACGGGAGGTGGCCGATGGCGACGGACAGCACGGTGGGGGCGGGGACGGGCGGCGAGCCCGAGTGCTCTGACAGTCTGCGGACGTTCGGCGCGGTCGTCCAGGCGTTGCGGGAGCACGCAGGACTCAGCAGGGCGGAGCTGGCCGATCTGGTCCACTTCTCCAAACACACCGTCGCATCGGTGGAGTTGGGCCGCCGCATGCCGGATCCGCTCTTCGTGGAGCGAGCGGAACAGGCCCTGGGCGACACGGGAGCGCTACGGAAGGCCGCGGCCCATCTGGCTCGCCAGCCGGGACTGGCGGCGTGGTTCCGGCAGTGGGCACGGCTGGAGGCGGTGGCGATCAGCCTGTCCACGTACGAATGCCGGGTCGTACCGGGCCTGTTGCAGACGGAGGCGTACGCGCGGGCGGTGTCGCTGAGTGTGCCGCCGATTCCCGACGAGGAGGAGCTCAACGCGCGGATCGCGGCCCGGATGCAACGACAGGAGTTCCTGTCGACGCAACGGAGGCCGCCGTGCGCGTTCAGCTTCATCATCGAGGAGTCGGTGCTGCGGAGGGGCACGGGTGGTGCCGAGGTCATGCGGGAGCAACTGGATCGCCTACAGGACATCGAGCCGCGCTGGAACATCGAGGTGCAGGTCATGCCGTTGTGGCAGCCCGTGCACGCAGGGTTGGATGGACCGATTCGGCTACTGGAGACGCCGGAGAATCAGTGGTTCGGCTACTCGGAGGGGCAGGAGAACGGCCGTCTCATCTCAGACCGGAAAGAGGTAAGCCTCCTGAACCAGCGTTATGCGAAACTGCGTTCGCAGGCTCTCACCCCCGCAGACTCCCGGAGCCTGTTGGAGCGAATGCGAGGAGCGCTATGAGCAGCACGTCAGAACTGATCTGGTTCAAGAGCAGCCACAGCGGCTCGCAGGGTGACGACTGCGTGGAGGTCGCCGTCTCCTGGCAGGAATCAGCTCGCGTCGAGACCGTCCGCGTCCGCGACTCCAAGGACAGGCGAGGCCCCCAACTCGCCCTCTCCCCCACCGCGTGGAACGACTTCGTCTCATACGCCGCCCAAGCCTGACGACTTACGACAGCGCCCCGCAACGGTCAACTTCGGTGCGGATGCAGGCGGCGGAGCTGTCCGGCGTCGAGCTGGCGCACATATCCCCCTGCACCAGGCCCGCGCGGCCGTGAAGACGCACAACGCAGGCAAGGTCCGCACGCCGCGCCGTACGCCGGGAGCGGGCCGTATGGCGCGGGCCGGAGCCGGGCGAGTTCACCGCCGTGCTATTCGAACAACGCCCCGAACAGGGTCCTCACGGTCGTTGAGACGTCGGGGTATTGGCACGCAGGAGTGCGGCTCCGAGCGGGGTAAGGGTGTGCAGCACGGATGTGGCGTGTCGGTGGCTGACGATGAGGCCGGCGTCCCGCAGGGCTGTGGCGTGCTGGCTGGCGGATGACGCTGAGACTCCTGCTGCACGGGCGAGTTCGCCGGTGGTGCCTCCTGCGGCGACGGCACGCAGGACGGAGGCCCTGGTGCGCCCAAGCAGGGCTGCCAGGGGCGCGCCGGAGCCGAAGCCTTCTGGAAGCGCGGAGTGGTGAGGCTCGTGCTTGAGCCCGTAGAGCAGGATGGGATCCAGCGTCGTGTCGCCGAAGGTCACAGGGTTTCCCCAGCAGAAGTAGGACGGGACCAGGAGAAGTCCGCGACCATTGAGACGCAGGTCACGATCCTCGGGATAGACCGTGTGCAGGACTGGGCGCCGCCATTGAAGGCTGGGCCCCAGGCTCTGGAGGATCCCTTCGGTTCCCTGGCTGAGTACGGCGCGGGCATGTGCGGACCGCTCGGCTTCGATGCGGGCTTGGATGTGGTCGCCGTAGGGGGCGATGACGATGTTGTAGTAGGTGCGCATTGCTCGAACCAGTTCCTGGCGTGTCTCCGGCTCGGCCAGGCGGGGCGCCCAGGTGGGGGCGCCGCTGGTGCGGTCGAGGATGCTCACCTCGCGCAGGACCCGGCATCGCGGCGTGCTCAGGATGGCTTCGAGACCGGCGTCGAGTCCTTCAACGCCCTCGGGAGGGGTGAGGAAATCGGGGAAGTAGGTGGCGCGCGGGACCAGTGGAAGCAAGAGGGTGCGCAGGATGTGGCTGAACCCCGTGGCATGCAGCCGGGTGCGGACGGTGTGATACCAGTCCGCGTAGGCCCAACGTCCTTGGCGGGACTGGAAACGGTGGAGGCTCGCGCAGATCTCCCATAACGGATCGGGTGCGGCCGCAATACGTGTCCGGCTCAGATCGGCATCAGTGAAGTGGATCCGGAGCATTCTCTTCCCCCTTGTGGCCTGGGCTTTTCACGCAGAACCAAAAACCCTGGCTGGCCATGCTGGCGTCAAGGATGCTCAAGTTCAACGCAGCGGGGGGATGCGATCCCCGCCGGACCGTTTCCTTGTGGCGGCACCGACAGTGCCGGCATGAAGCGGTTCCACGACGAGAGGATGTTTCACATGACTGAGCGGACGAAGGCGGGCAGGGCTGCTGCCGCGATGGCGGGTGCGCTCCTGACGGTCGCAGCAGCAGGCCTCACGGCGCCGGCAGCCTCCGCCGCGCCGGCGCCCGGCCCCGCGAAGGGCGGGCCCTTCTGCGCCTACCTGATGGGCAAGAAGACCACCACCGACACCAGTGTGTCGGTGGTCCGTCAGGCGTGCTCCACACAGTCGGACGCGGACGCCTACAACCGCCTGCAGGCCTCCAGCTCCACGCTCCTGATGACGTGGTACGCAGACGCCGGTTACAGCGGCACCAGCGCGAACATCTACGGCTCCTACGGCACCTGCGACACCGCGGGCTACGGCTTTACGCCTGACGACTGGTGGAAGAAGCACATGTCCTCCATCAAGGGCTCGGGGCAGTGCAACAAGGTCCGCTTGACCAACATCGCGGGCACGTACGCGGATTCCTACTCCCTGCCGGTCTCCTTCGGGGCGACCATCTACAACGACAACGTGGGCTACGTGAAGGTCTGGCACGGGTAACAGGACCGTCCCCGGGCACCCGGCCCTGTCCGCCGCGGCGGACAGGGCCGGGAACCGCACCATCCGGACAAGGTCGTAGCCAAGGCGGCACAGTACAGGCAAGGCTTTGCCACCCCGCCTCGACGCCGGTGGCTCTGCCTGTCGGCAGTGGGCTCGGTCTGGTGCCGCGGCCAGGGGTGGAGCGTCCAGGCTGAGGAAGGTGCCGTACGCGCCAAAGTGCGGCTGGGCGGATTCCGGCATTCCGGGCTCGCACCGGCCCGTCGCGCCGGTCCGTTACAGCGCCGATACGGTGCGTGTTCGCGCCTCGGGTCGGTGACGGCACGCCATCTCCATGGCGTCTTCACGGGCCCCGTACCTTCGGCCAGCCGGGATGTCGGGCGGTTCGCCGGGGGCAGACGGGGCGCCTGTCGTCTGCCTAGCCTCCCGGGCCATGCGATCACCTCTGATGAGACGTCTCGGTCTCGCCGCCGTCCTCGGGTTCGTTCTCGCCGTCTTCGGGCTGGCTCCCAGTGCGAGCGCGGAGGCCGAGCCTGCCTCGCTGACGTTCTCCACCGACACCGCCACCACCACGCCCGGCGGCACCGTCCAGCTGTCCATGACGATGACGAACAACAGGACGTACGACGTCTGGTTCGTCTACCAGACGATCGACCCGACCTGGCTGACCACCCAGCGCCCCGACCTCAAGTACAGCTTCACCGGCTGCACGCTGGCGACGGCGGCCGGCAGCACCCCCTGTTCCGGTACCGGTCCCTCGAATCTCGGCGCCAACTATGGCGCCACCATTCCGCCCGGTCAGAGCCGGACCGTCACCCTGACCCTGCAGATCGCTCCCGACTCGGGCTGCAACGGCAACATCGGCTTCTACTCGTACTACTACGCCGAGTTCAGCGACAGCACGAACGCCACCGGCGGCCCCGTCTACACGCCGGAGACCCGTGTGGTCTGTTCCTGACGGCAGGACGACGGAACGAACAAAACGACTGGACGACGCCCCCGCGGTGACTGGATTCGGCCGCATGAGCGGCCGGGCCGCGCGGGCGTCGCCGACCGTACGGCCACCGGCGGACCCGACCGGTCCGCCGGTGCTCCGTGTCGGGCCCCGACCTGGGACGTCAGCCGCCGGACCGTGCGGCGCACCGCGGCCTCGGCGCGTCATCGCGCGCCCCGGCGGACCGGTCCGCGACCGGAGTGCGTTCAGGTGGACACCTGCGTTTTTCCGTCACGCCTCGCAATTCGACCACAAAAGTCACACAAAGAAGTCACCATATGACGTGACGGATGCGTCGACGACCGGCCTTCGAGGGGACGGCAGGCGTCGACCGTGGGGGTGCGTCCGCTCCATGGGAGCTGTGCTCACCCCTGCCCGGGGGGAGGACTTCCGCATGAAGCGGACCATGCGCACCACCACGCTCACCTTAGGCGCGCTCGTCGCCGCGCTCGGATTACCCGCGGGGGCCGCGCACGCCGACAGCAGCCCGCCCCGTGTCGATCTGCGGACGCTGATCGTGAGCGACGGCGGCCCGGCCACCGACGCGATCGCCGCCGAACTGGACACCGCGGGGACGCCCTACACGAAGATCGATCTGAACCAGTCCGGCAGACCCGTGATCAACGCCGGGTTCCTCGCGGACACGGTGGACGGCCGGCCGCGGGCCAAGTACCAGGCCGTCGTGCTGCCCAACGACAACCCGTTCCCGGCGAACTCGCCCGAGATGGCGGCGCTCACGGACTACGAGCGGACCTACGACGTTCCGCAGGTCGACGCCTACACCTACGCCCGCCCCGAGGCGGGGTTGCAGTATCCGGTCGCCGGTGTCGGCTACTCCGGCAGTCTCGACGGCGTCCGGGCGGAGGTGACGGCCGCCGGCAAGGCAGGCCCCTTCCGCTACCTGAACGGCGCCGTGCCCTTCGAGGACATCTCCCCCACCGTGTCGGAGAGTTACGCCTATCTCTCGCAGCCGGCCCCCGGCGCGGACTTCACGCCGTACGTCGAGGCGCCGATCCCCGGGGAGTCGACGCGCGGCTCGCTGGTCGGCGAGTACCGGCACGACGGGCGGCGGGAGTTGGTCGTCACCTTCGTCTACAACCAGTACCAGCAGCAGTTCCGGCTGCTGGCCCGAGGCATCGTCGAGTGGATGACCGGCGGGGTGCATCTGGGCGCCTCCCGCAACTACTTCGCCGTGCACGTCGACGACGTGTTCGCCGCCGACGACCGCTGGGACACCGTGCTCGACTGCACGCCGGGCGATGTCGACTGCCCCAACGGCGCGGGCACGCCCGACCCGATCCGCATGACCCCGGCCGACGTCGACCACGCCACCGCGTGGCAGCGCGACCACGGCTTCACCCTCGACCTCGTCTACAACGGCGTCGGCAGCGTCGAGCAGCGCGCGGAGCACAACGGGGCCGACGCGCTGGCCGATCGGCTGATCGCCGAGCGCGGCAAGTTCCGCTGGGTCAACCACACCTACACCCACGCCTTCCTCGGTTGCGAGCAGAACGTCACCGTGGTGCCCTGGCGGTGCGCGACCAACGCGAACGGCAGTGTCAAATGGGTCAGCCGCCAGGCCATCTCCGACGAGATCGCCACCAACCGGGTGTGGGGGCAGAGCGTCGGACTGCCCCTGCAGAACGACGAGTTGGTCACCGGTGAGCACTCCGGTCTGAAGGTGCTGCCGCAACAGCCGGACGACAACCCCAACCTGGGGCCCGCGCTCGCCGACAACGGCGTCTCCTGGCTCGCCTCGGACAACTCCCGTGACCCGGTGCTGCGCAAGGTGGGCGCCGCCACCACCGTCTCCCGCTACCCGATGAACATCTTCTACAACGCCGGGCGGGCGGCCGAGCAGGTCGACGAGTACAACTGGATCTACACCAGTCGCGCCCAGGGCGGCAGCGGCATCTGCGAGGACAACCCGGCCACCACCACCTGCCTGCCGACCCCGCTGGACCCCGCCACCGGCTACGCCGACCACATCGTGCCGCTGGAGACGCGCATCGCACTCGGGCACGTGCTCGCGGGCGACCCCAAGCCGCACTTCATCCACCAGTCCAACCTCGCCGAGGACCGCCTCGCCTACCCGGTCCTGGACGGCGTACTGGACGGCTACCACGCGCTGTTCGCGAACGACACCCCCGTGGTGAACCTGCGGATGAAGGACATCGGCGCGGAGCTGCAGCGCCGCGCGGCCTGGCAGACGGCCCTGCGCAACGGACAGGTGACGGCGTACCGCGTCGGCGGCACGGTCACGGTGTCGGCACCGAACGGCGTGACGGTCACCGCCACCATGCCGGCCGGCACCACCCTGGCCGGCCGCGCCTTCGGCTCCGCGTACGCCGGCGCGCTGTCCGGCTGGACGGCCTCCACGGGGCGGCCGCTCACCCTCGGGCTGCCGTCGTCCGCCGCCGCGCCGCACACCGCCGCGAAGGCGGCGAAGCACGGACCGGTCACCGTTCCCGCACCCCGCACCCGCGTGCCCGCGGGTGTGAGCGAGCCGCCGGCGCAGAACACGGCAGGCTGAAGCGCGCAGCCCACAGGTCCCGGCCGCCACCCGGCGGCCGGGACCGGCACGACCACCCACACCTCGGCCGTGGAGCACTCCTATGCACGTTCACCGCGGCGCGCGCCCCACTGATCCGACGCGCGTCACCCTGCTCACCGAAGGAACGTATCCGCACAGTCACGGCGGCGTCAGTGTCTGGTGCGACCAGCTCGTCCGCGGCATGCCCGACCTGGAGTTCGACGTCCTCGCCGTCACCGGCACCGGCCGGGAGCCGCTCGTGTGGGACCTGCCCGCGCACGTCTCCCGTATGACGTCCATCCCCATGTGGGGCACCCCGCCAGAGGGCCGGCTGCCGCGAGGGCGCGCGCGCAACCGGCTCACCAGTGCCTACGAGCGGTTCCTGACCGCGCTGCTCGACCCGTGCGCCGAGGACGGGTTCGCGCCCGCGCTCCACACGATGGCGCGGGCCGCCGCCGACGGCACCCTGAGCGCCTTTCTCCGCGGCGACCAGGCCATCTCCGTACTGACCTCGGTGTGGAACCGGCCGGGACTGGCGGTGCGCGAGGCCCGGCCGACCCTGCACGACGCGCTCACCGCCACCGGCCTGCTCGAACACGCGCTGCGTCCGCTGGCCGCGCCGCCGCCCACGAGCGGGGTGGCGCACGCGGTCAGCGGCGGAGTCGCCGTACTGCCGGGGCTGGCCGCGCTCGAACAGCACGGCGTGCCAATGCTGTTGACCGAGCACGGGGTATACCTGCGTGAGCGCTACCTCGGCTACCGCACCGCGCCGTACCGCTGGCCGGTGAAGGCGGTCGTCCTGGGCTTCTTCCGGCTGCTGACCCAGGAGAGCTACCGCAGGGCCGCGCTGATCACCCCGGGCAACCGCTACAACCGGCTGTGGGAGGAGGAGGGCGGCGCCTCCCCTGAGTCGATCCGCACCGTCTACAACGGCGTGGACCCGGCCGCGTTCCCGCCGGCCGGACCGGAGCCCGGGGTGCCCACCCTCAGCTGGGCGGGCCGGGTGGACCCGATCAAGGACCTGGAGACCCTCATCCGCGCCTTCGCCCTGGTCCGGTCCGAACTGCCCGATGCCCGGCTGCGGTTGTTCGGCGGGACACCGCGCGGCGGGGAGGGGTACCGGGACCGCTGCGAGGCCCTGGCCGCCGCACTCGGGCAGGCGGACGCCGTCCGGTTCGAGGGGCGGGTGGAGGACATCAAGGACGCCTACGCCGCCGGCAACGTGGTGATGCTCTCCAGCATCAGCGAGGGCTTCCCGTTCACGCTGATCGAGGCCATGTCGTGCGGGCGGGCGACCGTGTCCACCGACGTCGGCGGGGTACGGGAGGCCGTCGGCGACACCGGTGTCGTGGTCCCGCCGCGCGACCCGGCCGCCATGGCCGCCGCCGCGCTGCGGCTGCTGCGCGACCCCGGGCGCCGCGCGGCGATGGGAGGGGCGGCCCGGCTCCGGGTGATCGAACAGTTCACCCTGCGCCGCACCATCGAGACGTTCCGTTCCATCTACCTGGACCTGGCGGCACGGGACCGGGCGGGCGCTCGACCCGGCCCGCGACCCACGGCGGACGCCGACGCCACGGGGGCCACGGGGGCTCCGGCCGCTCCGGCCGCTCCGGTCACGGAAGGCGTCGCGATATGAGCGGGCCCATGGCGCTCGAACCCGGTGGGTCCGAGCAGGACACGCTCGCGCTCCGGCTCGCCGGGGCGCGGGCGCGGCGCCCGCGCCCACGCTGGGCGAACGACAGCACGCTCGCCCTGCGGCTGCCCCGGCACGGACCGGACGAGAACGAGGTCAGCCGGCTCGCCGCCGAGCTGGCCGACCGCATCGGACCCGCGGTGCACCCCTACGAGGTGGCCGCGCTGCTGGAGGCCGAGGGACTGTCGGGCGACGTCATCAGGAACCAGTACGGGCATCCGAACCTGTTCTCGCTGGCCTCGGCGCTCTACGAGCGGGTGCCCCGGAGTTTCCCCGAGCCCGCCGCGGTCCCGGACCCATGGCGTCCGGACCATGTGCGCTGTCTTTTACGCGGCGCCCTGTTCGCCCTGCCGGGGTTGGCGTATCTGCTGGCCGCGCCGCTGTGGCACGCCCAGGAGCACGCTTCCGCGCTCGTCGTGGCGTTGATCGTCTCCTGGGCCTGGGGGCAGGCGGTGGGGCACCGCGCGTACCTGCGGATGGCCGCGGGCCCCCGGGAGGCCGGCCGCACCCTGCTGGCGGGAGCCCCGCTGGGGGCTGTGCTGGCCACGGCCGCTGCGGTGCCGCTCTCCGGCGGGGGTCCGGTGGTCTGGGTGGTGGCCGCGCAGTCCGCGTACCTGGCCGCGGCGGGCGTCCTGCTGGTCCTCGCCCGGGAGCGGTGGCTGCTGGCCGCGCTCACCCCGCTCGTCGCCGGTGCCGTGCTGCTGCCGTGGTGGGATCCTGGCCCGCCGGCGCGCGCCGGTCTGCCGCTGCTCGCGCTGCTGGCCACGCTCGCCGCCACGGCCCGGGCCCTGCGGGTCGTCCTCGTGGCCCCGCCCGCCGCCGACAGCCCACGGCCGCCGCTCACCGCGTCCCTCCCCTACGCCCTGTTCGGCATCGCGGCGGCGGTGCTGGTGCTGCTGGAGGGCCACCGGCATCCGTACGCGGTGATCGTGCTGACCGTGAGCATGGGGCCCGCCGAGTTGCTGCTGTACCGCTACCGCGGCTGGTCGCTGGCCGCACTGCGCCGTACGGCGACACCCGCCGGGTTCCTGCTGCGCTCGGCCGGCGTACTCGGGCTCTGCCTGTCCGCCTACCTCCTGCCGCTGCTGCCCGCGGCCCTGCTCACCGGGGCCGGCCCGGCCGAACTGCTGCTGCTCGCCGCCACGTTGTGGACGGCGTTGCTGCTCCAGGCGTTCGGCGTGGCCTGGCCGCCCGCGGTCGTCTGCCTGCTCGCCGCGGGCTGCGCGGGCGCGGTCACCCTGCTGCGGCTGCCACCCGGTCCCGCGGTGCTCGCGCTGTGCTGCGGGGCGGCCGCGCTGTGCCTGTCGGGGTACGTGCTGCGGCTGCTCGGCCGGCCGGCCCCGCACCTGTGACCGCGCCGGGGCCGCGGAAGCCTCCAGCCGACGCGGTTCCCGTGCCACGGGCTCTCCTCCGCCCCACCGCGACTCCCGCCCCACCCCGACCACGCCCCACCGCGACCACGTCCCACCACGACTCCCGCAGCGCCTCAGCTCTCCGCAGCAGCCCGCCGAACGCCCCGAAGGGACAACAGACTTGACCTCCGCACCGCTCGCCGCCGTCACCGGAGCCGAGGGCTTCATCGGCTCGCACCTCACCGAGGCGCTCGTCGCCTCCGGCCACCGGGTCAGGGCGATGGCCCAGTACAACTCCTTCTCGTCCTACGGGTGGCTGGAGACCCTGCCCGCCGACGTGCTGGACCACGTGGAGATCGTGCTCGGCGACGTGCGGGACCCCGGCTCGGTCCGCGGCCTGCTCGAAGGGGCCGACTGCGCCTACCACTTGGCGGCCCTGATCGCGATCCCGTACTCCTACCAGGCGCCGCACAGCTACGTGGACACCAACGTCACCGGCACGCTCAACGTGCTGGAGGCGGTGCGCGCGCTGGGCACACCCCGGCTGGTGCACACCTCCACCAGCGAGACGTACGGCACCGCGCGGACCGTGCCGATCACCGAGGACCACCCCATCAACACCCAGTCGCCGTACGCCGCTTCGAAGGCGGGTGCGGACCGGCTCGCCGACAGCTACTACGCGAGCTTCGCCACCCCCGTGGTGACGCTGCGGCCGTTCAACACCTTCGGACCGCGGCAGTCGATGCGCGCGGTGATCCCCACCGTCATCGGCCAGGTGGCGGCGGGACAGCACACCATCACCCTCGGCGACCTGCGTCCCACCCGCGACTTCACCTATGTCGAGGACACCGCGCGGGCGTTCCTCGCGGTGGGCACGGCCGAGGCCGAACGGGTCGTGGGGCGCACCTTCAACGCCGGTACGGGCGGGGAGATCTCGGTCGGTGACCTGGTCGCGCTGATCGGCAAGGTCATGGACACCGATCTCGACGTGCGCGCGGACCCCGACCGCCTGCGCCCCGCCGCCTCCGAGGTGATGCGGCTGGTAGCGGACGCGACGCGGCTCGCCGAGGCGACCGGCTGGCGGCCCGCGCACACCCTGGAGCAGGGGCTCGCGCACACCGTGGAGTTCTTCCGCGACCCGGCCAACCTGGCCCGCTACAAGACCGGCATCTACAACATCTGACCTCGTACGGCCCGTCCACGAAGGAGAGAGGCCCCATGCACGCAGTCATCCTGGCAGGAGGCAAGGGTGTCCGGCTGCGGCCCTACACCACGGCGCTGCCCAAGCCGCTCGTGCCCATCGGCGACCAGCACGCCATCCTCGAGATCGTGCTGCGCCAGCTCTCCGCGGCCGGTTTCACCACGTGCACCATCGCCATCGGCCACCTGGGCGAGATCATCCGCGCCTATGTCGGCGACGGCTCGCAGTGGGGGATGAAGGTCGACTACTCCACCGAGGAGAGCCCGCTGGGGACCATGGGCCCCCTGCTGACGATGCGCGACCGGCTGCCGGAGACGTTCCTGGTGATGAACGGCGACGTCCTGACCGACCTCGACTACGCGGACGTGCTGCACAGGCACCGGGCCTCGGGCGCGCCACTGACCATCGCCACGTACACCCGCAAGGTGCACATCGACTTCGGGGTGCTGACCACCGACGCGAGCAGGGTCGTCGCCTTCACCGAGAAGCCAAGCCTGGACTACCGGGTCTCGATGGGCGTCTACGGGCTGTCCCGCTCGACGCTCGACGGCTACACGCCCGGACTGCCGCTGGGCTTCGACGAACTGGTCCTTGACCTGCTCGCGGACCGGCGTCCGCCGTACGCCTACGAGTTCGACGGATACTGGCTGGACATCGGCCGCCCCGACGACTACGACCAGGCCAACGCCGAGTTCACCACCCGCAAGTCACTGCTGCTCAAGGGAGCCTGAACCGCGCATGCGCATTCTCGTCCTGGGCTCCACCGGCTATCTGGGACAGCACGTCACCGCCCGGCTGCGCGCACTGCCGGGCGCGCGGGTGCGGACGGCGGGCCGCTCCGCGGACGCCGACGTCGGGGTCGACCTCGGCGGTGACCCGCCCGAGCGGCTGGCCGGACTCCTGGCGCGCGAGGCGCCGGACGCCGTGGTCAACTGCGCGGGCGTGACCGGCGGGGACGCCGTCGCGCTCGCGGAGGTCAACGCCCGCGGCCCGGCCGTCCTGTGCGCGGCGCTGCGCGAGGCGGCCCCGGCCGCCCGCCTGGTGCACCTCGGCTCGGCCGCCGAGTACGGTCCGGGCCGGCCGGGGACGAGGGCGGCCGAGTCGGCACCCACCTGCCCGCTCGGCCCGTACGGCGCCACCAAGCTCGCGGGCACGGTCGCGGTGACCGCGTCCGGTCTGGACGCGGTGGTGCTGCGCGTCGGCAACCCGGTGGGTCCGGGGGCGCCGGTCACCGGACTGCCCGGCCGGATCACGGCGCTGCTGCGCGCGGCCGGTCCGGATCCGGACGCGGTGCTGCGGCTCGGCGACCTGTCCGCCCACCGCGACTTCGTGGACGTACGCGATGTGGCCCGCGCCGTGGAGCTGGCGGTCACGGCCGGCGGTCCGCTGCCTCCGGTGCTCAACATCGGCGGCGGCGAGGCCGTCCGTGTCCGCACTCTGGTGCGGGAGCTGGCCGGGCGGGCCGGGTTCCGGGGCCGTGTCGAGGAGGACGGGGGCGGCTCCGCGCGTTCGGCGCGGGTGTCCTGGCAGTGCTCCGACATCGGCGCGGCCGCCGTCGCCCTGGGCTGGCGGCCGTCGCACACCCTCGACGAGTCGCTGGCCGCGCTGTGGGCGGCGGCCGGGCCGGCGTCCCGCGCGCCGGGAGCCGAGGTCGCCCCGTGAGCCTGCTGGTTCCGCTGTACGTGCACCCGGCCGAGGATCCGGGTGCCTGGCACCGGCTGATCAGGTCGGCGTCCCGCACGTACGGGGTCGTGCTGAATCCGGCCAGCGGGCCGGGTGCGGGTCCCGACCCGGCGTTCACGGCGGTGGCCGAGGCGCTGCGGGCGGCCGGTGCCCGGCTGCTCGGCTACGTGGACACCGACTACGGAACGCGCGACGCGGCCGAGGTCGCCGACGAGGTGCGCAGGCACCGCGAGTGGTACGCGGCCGACGGCTGCTTCCTGGACCGCGTGACGGCGGCGCCGGACGGGCTGCCGGCCTGCCGGAAGCTGGTCCGGTCGGCCCGTCGGCTCGGCGCCGGGACGGTGGTGCTGAACCCGGGCGTCCATCCGGCGCCCGGCTATGCCCGCATCGCCGATCTGACGGTCACCTTCGAGGGTCACTGGTCGACGTACGTGTCGGCCTTCAGCCGCCCCGCCTGGACGGCCCGGCAGCCCTCCGAGCGGTTCTGCCACCTCGTCTACGGGGTGCCCGAGGCGCTGGTGCCGCTCGCGGTGCGGACCGCGTGCGCGCGCGGTGCGGCGGTGTGCGGGCCGGTGACGGGAGAACAGCCGAACCCCTGGGCCGGGTTGACCCCGGCGCTGACCGGGACGGAGCGATGAGGATCAGGACACTGACGTGCGCGGCGGCGCTGACCGCGCTGGCCGCCTCCCTGCTGACGGGGTGCTCGGGCACCGACCGGGACGAGGGCGGGGCCCCACGGCCCGGCCCGACCAGGACGGCACCGGGCGGCCCTGGCCACCCGCCGACCCCGGAGGCGACGCGCTCCCCCACGGCAGCCGCCACGAAGCCGGAACGAACGCGCCCTCCCACGACGGCCGGGGCGACCCCCGGCACGCCTCGAAAGGCCCTGTGGCGCCCGCGTCCCGGACTGGCCTGGCAGTGGCAGCTCGACGGCAGGGCCGACCCCTCGGTCGACGTGCCCGTCTACGACATCGACGGCTTCGAGAACTCCGCGGCGGACGTGGCCCGTCTGCACCGGGACGGGCGCAAGGTGATCTGCTACGTCAACGTCGGCGCCTGGGAGGACTTCCGGTCCGACAAGGACGCCTTCCCGCGTTCGGTGCTCGGCGCGACGAACGGGTGGGACGGCGAGCGCTGGCTCGACATCCGCCGCCTCTCCGTCCTGCGCCCGATCATGGAGCGGCGGTTCGACATGTGCCGGGACAAGGGCTTCGACGCGGTGGAACCCGACCTGGTGGAGGGCTACTCCAACCGGACCGGCTTCCCGCTCACCGCGCGCGACCAGCTCCGCTACAACCGCATGATCGCCGAAGTCGCCCACGAGCGCGGCCTGTCGGTGGGTCTCAAGAACGACCTCCCGCAGATTCCGCAACTCGTGGGCGACTTCGACTTCGCCGTCAACGAGGAGTGCGCGCAGTTCCGGGAATGTGAGCGGCTCACTCCCTTCGTGAAGGCCGGCAAGGCCGTCTTCCACGTGGAGTACGCGGTGCCCGCCGACGGCTTCTGTCCGCTCTCGCGCAGGCTGGGCCTGTCGTCGATGCGGAAGAAGCTGGAGCTGGGGGTGTGGCGCGAGCCCTGCTGAGCCGGTTCGCCGAGGGCTCGCGGCCTCCGGGTCAGACCGGTTCGGGGGTCTTGGTCTCCTCGGCGAAGTCGATCTCCGGCGGCGGGGTCCGGAACAGGCGGGTGAGGTAGGCGAGGTAGAGCACGCCCACGGCCAGCCAGATCAGGCCCAGGGTGATGGCCTTGCCGTCGAGGCGGGTCAGCAGCCAGATGTCGACCGCCGCGCCGATCACCGGGAAGGCGACGTAGGTGAGCGGGTTGAGCCTGCGGCCCGCGCGCCGCTCGCGCGCGAACGTGGCGATGACGCTGAGGTTCACCGAGGTGAAGGCGGTGAAGGCGCCGAAGTTGATGAAGGAGGTGGAGGTCGCCACGTTGAGCCGCAGCGCGATGAGCCCGATCACGCCCGTCAGGACGATGTTGACGGCGGGGGTGCGGAACCGGGGGTGGACGAACCCGAAGAAGCGGCGGGGCAGCACGCCGTCCCGGCCCATCGCGAACAGCAGACGGGAGGCGCTGGCCTGGGCGGCGATGCCCGAGGCGAACTGGGCGACCACCAGACCGGCCAGGAAGATCGAGGAGAACAGGCTCCCGGCGATCGCCTTGGCGATCTCGAAGGCGGCCGAGTCCGGGTCGGAGAAGGTGCTCCCGGGGTGGACGAGCTGGGTCGTGTAGGCGAGGAAGACGAAGATGCCGCCGCCGATCAGGGCGATGAGGAGGATCGCGCGGGGGATGGTGCGGCGCGGCTCGACGGTCTCCTCGGTGAGGGTGGTGACGGCGTCGAAGCCGAGGAACGAGTACGCGGCGATGGCCGCTCCGGCGGAGACGCTGACCAGGGTGCTGTTGTCGTTGAAGAACGGCGCGGCGCTGAACAGGCCTCCGGCGCCCGAGTGGCGGAAGACGTGGAGCAGCGAGAAGACGGCGAAGAAGCCGATGACCAGCACCTGGAAGGTCATCAGCAGGTCGTTGGTCCTCTCCGCGGTGCGGATGCCGCGCACGTTCAGCGCGGTGGTGATCGCGATGAAGCCGACGATCCAGACCCAGAAGGGCACGCCGGGGAACTGGGCGTGCAGATAGGCGCCGCCGATCAGCCAGATGACCATCGGCAGGAAGAAGTAGTCGAGGAGCGTCGCCCACCCGACGAGGAAGCCCGCCCTCGAGTCGATGGCCCGCCGCACGTAGGTGTAGGCCGAGCCCGCCACCGGATGCGCCGCGGCCATCTTGCCGTAGCTGTGCGCGGTGAAGATCATCGCGACCATGGCCAGCAGATAGGCGGTCGGGACGGTGCCGTGGGTGGTCTGCGCGATGACCCCGTACGTGCCGAGCACGATCAGGGGAGTCATGTAGGCGAGGCCGAAGGCGACGACTGATCTGAGGGTCAGGGTCCGGTTCAGCGTCGGGGTGGGTTGTTCCATGGCGTGGCTCCAGGAGGGCGGGTGGGGGCCGGGCGGGCGTTCGGGGAGGTGCGGTCGGGCGTGGGGGACGGGGAGGGGGCGGACACGCGGGGCGGTCAGTCGCCGGGGCGGCGGTCCGGATTCCAGCGGCGGGGGTCGATCCGGCCCTGGTAGAGCGGCAGTTCGATCGGGGCGTCACCGTCGCGGAACTGGTCCCAGACGCGGTTGAGACCCGCCGTGCCGTGGGCTCTGACCCGGGTGACGTCGTCGAGGTCGAGCACGTCGGTGAGGACAGTGGGCAGGGCGTCGGGGGCCTCGACCCGTACCCGGCCCTCCGGGTCCACCACGAGGCTGCGGCCGGTGCCGACCGGGCCCGCGGTGTTGACGCTGATCACGTAGACCTGGTTGACCATGGCGTTGGCCCGGGCCAGGACCAGTTCCTGGGCGCGGTCGGCGGTCGTCGTCATGACCGGGTTGACGATCACTTCGGCGCCCATCCAGGCCAGGTGCCGGGAGACCTCGGGGAACCACGCGTCGTAGCAGATCGCGAAGCCGATCCGGCCCGCCTCGGCCAGGTCGGCCACGACGAAGCGGTCGCCGGGGTCGTACGGCTCGTAGGGACGCCAGGGGAAGACCTTGCGGTAGGAGGCGACGAGCCGGCCCTCGGGCGAGAAGGCCAGCGCGGTGTTGAACAGCTCGCCGCCCGCGCCGCGCTCGCACACGCTGCCGGGCAGCAGCCAGATGCCCAGGTCACCGGCGAGTTCGGCGAGCATCCTGGTCCGGGGGCCGTCCAGCGGCTCCGCGGACTCCTGGAGCTGAGCCTCCCGCTCCTCGGCGGAGCCCTCCACACCGCACAGATGCAGCTCGGGGTACACCGCCAGACGGGTTCCGGGGAAGCGCGCGACGAGGTCCTGGACCTCGTCGGCGAAGCCGGACAACGGCAGGCGGGAGGAGCGCGGAGGGGCCTGCGCGAGGGCGATGGGGAGGGGCCGGGACACGGGAGTCACCACTTTCGGACAGCAGGTGGCCTGATGGCCAAAAAAAATAGAGCACGATGAGCAGTTAAACAAGAGTGTTCAAGATGAGCACTTTTGAGTACCGTGTCGCCATGCCCGGCTCCCCCGTGAACTCCCGCGCGGCGCGCGCGGAGCAGGCCACGCACGGTCTGAACGCTCCGCCGCTCACCGCCATCCGGCGGCTGTCCGCCCTGGACGCCGTGCGGGCCCGGATCGCGCTCGCCGTCGATCTCGGCCTGCTGGCGCCCGGTGAGCGGCTGCCCGGCAGCGACCGGATCGCCGAGGCCCTCGGTGTCTCCGAGATCACGGTCCGCCGGGCCCTGGTGGCGCTGTGCAAGGAGGGCGTGCTCGAACGCAGGCGCGGGCGCACCGGAGGAACACTGGTGGCCGAGCGGCCCGCCCACTCCACGGTCGGGGCCATCGAGACGTACCGGGCGGCGTCGGCGGACGTGCACCAGCTGATCGACCACCGGCTCGTCCTGGAGTGCGGGGTGGCCCATCTGGCCGCGGTCCGCGGTCTCGGCGCGGAGTCCGCGCGGGAGCTGGACCTGCTGGTCGAGGAGATGGACCGGGCCCCGAGCTGGGCGGAGTTCCACGGCTGCGACGAGCGGTTCCACATGGCGGTGGCCGCCGCGACCGGGCTGGAGTCCGTCGCCGAGCCCTACGGCGCCGTGCTCCGGGAGCTGTACCGCTACTACCTGCCCTACCCGCTGGACTTCCTGCGCCACTCCAACGACGAGCACCGCGCCCTGGTGAAGGCGATCCTGCGCGGGGACGCGGTGGAGGCGGCCGAGGTGGCGCGCCGGCATGTCGAGGACCTCCACAAGACGATGTTCATGGACCTCCTCGACCGGCGCTGACCGGCCGGGCGGTCCAGGGCCGCGCCGGGCGCGTTCCCCCGCCCCGGCCGCCGCGGCCGGCTCCCGCACGCGCACGCCGGCCGTCGGGCGATCACACTCGAGAGCACGAACGCGGAGCCGGTCACGGCCGCACGCGGTGAAGGAGGAGGCCATGTCCACCGCGCGAGAGGAGCGGGGCCGGGCGGCGAAGGAGGCCGACCGGCTGACGGCGCAGGGAGTGAGCGGGGTCGCCCTCACCATGGTGGACACCGCGGGCATCACCCGCGTCAAGACGGTGCCGGTCACGGCGCTGCCCGACGCCGTGCGGTGGGGTGTCGCCATGCCGCCGGTCTTCGACCTGTTCCTGGCCGACGACTCCGTCACCGCCGGCGCGCACTCCGGCACCCCCGAGGGCGATCTGCGGCTGCTGCCCGACCTCGACCGGCTGACCCCGCTGGCCGCGCAGCCCGGCTGGGCCTGGGCGCCGGCCGACCGCCACGACCAGCGGGGCAGCGCGTACGCCGGCTGCCAGCGGCTGTTCGCCCGGCGGATGACCGAGCGGGCCGCCGAGCGCGGACTCGCCCTGCGCATGGGCTTCGAGACCGAGTGGGTGGTCGGCCGGGACGCGGACTTCTCCCCGTCGCCGTCGGGCCCGGCCGCGGGGCCCGCGTTCGGCATGGCGCGGTTCGTCGAACTGTCCGACTACCTGCGCGACGTGCTGGACGCCCTCGTCGCGCAGGGGGTCGCCGTGCAGCAGCTCCACCCGGAGTACGCGCCCGGCCAGTTCGAGGTGTCCGTGGCACCGGCGGACCCGGTGGGAGCGGCCGATCTGGCGGTGCTCGTGCGGGAGACGATCAGGGCGGTCTCCGCGCGGCACGACCTGACGGCCTCGTTCGCCCCGGTCGTCGAGCCGGGCACGGTCGGCAACGGACGCCATCTGCATCTGAGCCTCTGGCAGGAGGGCCGGAACCTGTGCCGGGACGGGGACGGACCGCAGGGCATGACGGAGGTCTGCGAGGCGTTCCTCGCGGGCGTCCTCGCCGAGCTGCCCGCGCTGCTCGCGCTCGGCGCGCCCTCCGCCGCCAGCTATCTGCGGCTTGAGCCCTCGCGCTGGGCCGGGGCGTTCCAGTGCTGGGGGCCGGAGAACCGGGAGGCCGCGATCCGCTTCGTCGCCGGAGCGCCGGACGCCGGCTGGGCGGCGAACGCGGAGATCAAGAGCTTCGACGCGGCGGCCAACCCGTATCTGGTGGTGGGCGCGGTCGTCGCCGCCGGACTCGCCGGAATCGACGCCGGGGCGGCCCTGCCGCCGCCGGTGGTGGACGATCCCGCGCTGGTGGGAGGGCAGACACGGCTGCCCGGCTCGCTCACCGAGGCGCTGGGGCACTTCGAGCGGTCCGCGGTGCTGCGCGAGGCGCTGGGAGATGCGCTGTTCGGCGCGGTCGTCGCCGTACGCCGTGCGGAGGCCGCCCGGTTCGAGGGGGCGACGCCGCAGAGCATCGTGGCGGCCACGCGCCTGCGGTACTGACGGCCGGCGGGCGGAGCACCGGAGGGGCCGGCCCCGGTCCTTCCCCGGTGCTCATCGGCACCGGGGAAGGACCGCGGCTCAGCGGGCGGTCTGCGTGTGGACGTACTCGACGAGGTGGGTGAGTGCGTCGGGGTCGGTCGAGGGCATGACGCCGTGGCCGAGGTTGAAGATGTGGCCCTCCAGGCCGGCGGCCGAGTCCAGCACCTCCCGGGCCTTGGCCTCCATGGCCTGCCGGGGGGCGAACACCGTCGTCGGGTCGAGGTTGCCCTGGAGCGCCTTGCCGGGGCCGATACGGCGGGCGGCCTCGTCGAGCGGGACCCGCCAGTCGACGCCGACGACGTCCGCGCCCGCCTCGCCCATCAGGCCGAGCAGCTCGCCGGTGCCGACGCCGAAGTGGATGCGCGGGACGCCGTATCCGGCGACCGCGTCGAAGACCTTGGCGGAGGCCGGCAGGACCGAGCGGCGGTAGTCGACGGGCGAGAGGGCGCCGGCCCAGGAGTCGAAGAGCTGCACGGCGCCGGCGCCCGCCTCGATCTGCACCTTCAGGAAGGCGGTCGTGATGGCGGCGAGGCGGTCGAGCAGGTCGGCCCACAGCTCGGGGTCGCCGTACATCATCGCCTTGGCGTTCTCGTACGTCCGGGAGGGGCCGCCCTCCACGAGGTAGCTCGCGAGGGTGAAGGGGGCGCCGGCGAAGCCGATGAGCGGGGTGGACCCCAGTTCGCGGGTGAGCAGGCCGATCGCCTCGGTGACGTAGGAGACGTCCTCGGGGGTCAGGTCGCGCAGTCGCGCGAGGTCCTCGCGGGTGCGCACCGGACGCTCGACGACCGGGCCGATGCCGGGCTTGATGTCCAGGTCGACGCCGATGGCCTTGAGGGGGACGACGATGTCGCTGAAGTAGATCGCCGCGTCCACGTTGTGCCGGCGGACCGGCTGGAGCGTGATCTCGGCGACCAGCTCCGGACGCATGCAGGACTCGAGCATCGGGATGCCCTCGCGCACCTTGCGGTACTCCGGCAGGGAGCGCCCGGCCTGCCGCATGAACCACACCGGGGTGTGCGGCACGGGTTCACGCCTGCATGCCTTCAGGAAGGCGGAGTCGTGGGTGGCTGTCTGCGGCTGCCGGCTTGCGGGCGTCTCGTTGGCACTCACGTCCGCAAGTCTCGCATGCCCCCGATGACACGAAGGCCCCGGTGTGCGGTCCCGGAGGCGCCGCGGAGTGCGGCGGGGTGTCTTGCCCTGCACAAAGGCCCGGTTCCCCTTAATGTTCCCGGCATGGCTGCGGCTCAGGGACGACTGTCGGACGGCACTGGCGGAATGGACGATCCGAAGGATCCGGGAAATCCGGGAGACAACGGAAATCCCGGAAATCCGGGAAAGGGGGACGGTGATGCGGGCAGGAAGGCTCCGACCCCGTTGCCGTTCCGGGCGGCGGTCGACGCGCTGAGGGCGGCGCGGCTGCGGCCGCAGCTGGAGATCGAGCAGGTCCCGCCGCCGCAGCGGCTCGCCCCGTTCACGTACGCGCTGGAGGCCACGGTCGTCGACGGGGAGCAGGACCTGGCCGACGGGCGGCTCGTGCTGCTGCACGATCCGGCCGGGCACGACGCCTGGCGGGGCACGTTCCGGCTGGTGACGCTGGTGCGCGCGGAGCTGGAGGCGGAGATGGCCTCCGACCCGCTGCTGCCGGACGTGTGCTGGTCGTGGCTGACCGGGGCGCTCCAGGCGCGCGGGCTGATGTACGGCGAGCCGAGCGGGACCGTCACGCGGGCGAGTTCGCACTACTTCGGCGGCCTCTCGTCGCGCCCGGCCGCCTCGCAGATCGAGATCCGCGCCTCCTGGACGCCCCGGGAGGGGCTGGGCGGGGTGCCGGACACCGCGGCGCATCTGGCGTCCTGGTGCGATCTGCTCGCCCAGGTCGCCGGACTGCCGCCGGCCGGTCCCGGGGACGCGTCGGTGGTGACGCTGCCGCAGCGGCGCGGCCCGCAGCCGCGCTGACCACCATCGGGCCGCCGACGGCAACGGGCCGCTGACGGCGGTCCCGCGCCCTCACTGACGGCGACCCCGCACCCGTGCGCGTACACCTGTCCGGGTGGCTTAACCGACTTCTTTCCGTTTCTTTGTCGATACGGCCACTTTCAGGCAGGTATCGCTCTTGAACGGCCGCAAGCGAAGCGATTCGACCTTCGGATTATCGCCAATGTGTTCGAAATAAACGCTCGGGCAGTCACCAGATCGTGATCATTCTCTAAAGGACACCGGGTTTGGTGCCGAAGACCACTGTGACCTTGCAAGCACGGTTCTTCCGGCTTCATCCCCACAAGCCGGCCCCGTCCCCCCACCCCCCAGGAGGCCTGGTGTCCGTTCTCCTCGAGCAGCCCGCAAGCCTGGTCGCCTACCGCCCGAACAAGCCGACCGCCATGGTCGTCGTGGCGGACCCGCGCGTCCGTTCCACCGTCACCCGCCATCTGTGGGCGCTCGGAGTCCGTGACGTCATCGAGGCTTCGTCCGTCGCGGAGGCCCGTCCCCGTATCGGCAATCCGCGGGACATCTGCGTGGCCGATGTCCACCTGCCCGACGGCTCGGGGCTCACCCTGCTGTCCGAGACCCGGGCCGCCGGATGGCCCAACGGCCTGGCCCTGTCCGCCGCCGACGACATCGGCGCGGTCCGCAACGCCCTGGCGGGCGGTGTGAAGGGCTATGTCGTCACCGGCACCCGCACCAACGTCGGGCTCCCCACCCGGCCCGGCGCCGCCCCCATCGGCGCCGCGGCCGCCCGACTGCACCGCCGTCCCCCGGGTGCCCCGAGCCACCCGGGTGGTTTTCGTGAGCTGTCCGGCCGCGAGGTCGAGGTGCTGCGCCTGGTCGCGGAGGGCCAGTCGAACAAGGCCATCGGCGTCTCGATGGGCCTGTCCGCGCTGACCGTCAAGAGCCATCTCGCCCGCATCGCCCGCAAGCTCGGCACCGGCGACCGCGCCGGCATGGTCGCCGTGGCCCTGCGGACCGGCATCATCCACTGACCGCCCCGACCGTCCTGACCAGCCTCTTTCTCGACTTTTCCGGCTCCGCCCCCGATTCCCGGCCCGCCCCGCTCCCCTCTCCCCACCAGCACGCACCGCACCCGATCCGTCCGCCCGAGAAACCGTCCCCTCCCCCCGGCCGCGCCCCGCGCGTGCCCCTTGCCGGTCGTGCACCGGACGTTTCACCTGCCTGACCGGTTTACGACCCCCCGGCGCCCGCCGACGGAACGTTCCGTCGGCGGGCGCCGTCCATCCACGGATACTCTTGACATGTGACCGACGCCCAAGAGACCGCAGCAGACAGCTCACTGCGAACCACCGGAGGCGCCCCTCCGGAAGACGGCGGATCTTCTGGTACCGGGGCGCCGATTCCCCTGCTCGAACCCCGTGAGGGCATCCCGCCCGTGATCGCCGACGCCGACGCGCTCGCCGAGGTGACCGCCGCGTTCGCGGCCGGCTCCGGCCCCGTCGCCGTCGACGCCGAACGGGCCTCCGGCTACCGCTACGGCCAGCGCGCCTACCTGGTGCAGCTGCGCCGTGAGGGCGCCGGCACCGCGCTGATCGACCCCGTCGCCTGCCCCGACCTGTCCGGACTCGGCGGGGCGCTGTCCGGGTCCGAGTGGGTGCTGCACGCGGCCACCCAGGACCTGCCCTGCCTGCGCGGGATAGGCATGGTGCCGACCAGCCTGTTCGACACCGAACTGGCCGGCCGGCTCGCCGGTTTCCCGCGGGTCGGACTCGGCGCGATGGTCGAGGGCGTACTGGGCTACGTCCTGGAGAAGGGCCACTCCGCCGTCGACTGGTCGAACCGCCCGCTCCCGGAGCCCTGGCTGCGGTACGCGGCGCTCGACGTGGAACTTCTCGTCGACCTGCGCGACGCCCTGGAGAAGGAACTGGACCGTCAGGGCAAGCTGGAGTGGGCCCTCCAGGAGTTCGACGCCATCGCCTCGGCGCCGCCGGCCGAACCGCGCAAGGATCCCTGGCGGCGCACCTCCGGCATGCACAAGGTGCGGCGCAGGCGGCAGCTCGCCGTCGTCCGGGAGCTGTGGGAGACCCGGGACCGGATCGCCCAGCGCAGGGACGTCTCGCCGGGCAAGGTGCTCTCGGACGCGGCCATCGTGGAGGCCGCGCTCGCCTCGCCGGCCAACGCACACGCGCTCGCCGCGCTGAACGGCTTCGGGCACCGGACCGGCCGGCGGCAGCTCGAACAGTGGCAGAGCGCGGTGGAGCGGGCCAAGGCCCTGCCCGAGTCGGCGCTCCCGCAGCAGGGACAGCAGGTGACCGGGCCTCCGCCGCCGCGGGCGTGGGCCGACAAGGACCCGGTGGCGGCGGCCCGGCTGGCCGCCGCCAAGGCCGGGGTGTCGGAGCTGGCCGAACGGCTGAACATGCCGCAGGAGAACCTCGTCTCGCCGGACACCGTACGGCGCCTGTGCTGGGAGCCGCCGCAGGGCGGCGACGCCGACGCGGTCGGCGCCGCCCTCGCCGGATACGGTGCGCGGCCCTGGCAGGTGGAGCAGGTCACGCCGGTCCTGGTGAAGGCGCTGGCGGCCCGGGGCGTGTAGGGCCCGGCCGGCGCGCCTCCGCCGACCGGGTGCCCGCGCCCGGTCGCCTACCTGGTCGCCCCCTTCGTGAAGCCGTTGTAGATGAAGCGCTGGAGGAACAGGAAGACGACCAGGGTCGGCAGGATCACGAGCACCGCTCCCGCCGAGATCGTCTCCCAGTGGGCACCGAAGGGGCCCCGGAAGCGGAACAGGGACGTCGAGATCACGCCAAGGTCGTCGGAGGGCATGTACAGGAAGGGGATGTAGAAGTCGTTGTAGACGGTGATCCCCTTCACGATCACGACCGTCGCGATCGCGGGCCTCAGCAGCGGGAAAATGATCTTCCGGTAGATCGTGAAGGAGTTGGCGCCGTCCAGGCGGGCCGCCTCGTCCAGCGACACGGGGATCGACCGGACGAACTGCAGGAAGATGTAGATCGACACGATGTCCGTGCCCATGTAGAGGGCGATCGGCGCCCAGCGCGTGTCGAAGAGGCCGAAACTGTTGACGATCTGGAAGGTCGCCACCTGGGTGGTGACCCCGGGTACCAGCGCGGCGACCAGGAACAGCGTCACCACGAGCTTCTTGAAGCGGAAGGTGAACCGGTCGATGGCGTAGGCCGTCATCGAGCCGATCAGCACCGTGCCGCCGACGGCGAAGACCAGGATGAAGGCCGTGTTGCCGAACGCGGAGAGCATCCGGCCGTCCTGGAACGCCGTGGCGTAGTTGCTGAGGTTCAGCAGGTCGTTGGGGAGCGTGAGCGCCCCGCCGTCGTCGGCCATCTCCTCCGGGGTCTTCAGCGAGGTGAGCAGGACCGCGCCGAGCGGGAGCAGCACGACCGCCGACGCGACGGCGAGCGAGACGTGGAGCAGGGCCCGGGCGACGATGCGGCGCGTCATACCAGGTCCACCCTGTCGTCGGGGACGAGGCGCCGCTGCGCCCAGGTCACGGCCAGGACGATCAGCAGCAGCACGACCGCCGCCGCCGAGGCGAGCCCCGTCTTGTTGAACTGGAAGGCCAGCTTCACGGTCTGGATCACGAAGGTCTCGGTGCCGGTCGCCCCGCCGGTCATGATGTACGGGATCTCGAAGGCCGACAGCGACCCGGAGACGGACAGGATCACGGTCAGGGTGAGCACCGGCTTGATGCCGGGCGCGATGATGTGCCGGAACTGCTGCAGGCGGTTCGCCCCGTCCAGTTCGGCGGCCTCGTACAGCTCCCCCGGGATGGACTGGATCGCGCCCAGGAACAGGACGAAGTTCAGGCCCAGGTAGCGCCAGACGGAGACCCCGGCGAGCGAGGTGTTCGCGGAGACGGGCGTGCCCAGCCAGGCGTGCGAGGTGTGCTGCCCGAACAGGGCCAGGACGGAGTCGAGGGTGCCGCCGTCCTGGAAGAAGTACAGGAACACGAAGCCGATCGCGACGCCGTTGATCAGGTACGGGAAGAAGAGCACGCCCTTGAAGAAGTTCCTGAACCGCACGTCGAAGCTGAGCACGGTGGCGAAGTACAGGGCGGCGGCGATCTGGACGGCGGAGGCGGCGAGGTAGTAGCCGCTGACGAAGAACACCTCGAACAGCTCGGGGCGGGTGAACAGTTCGGCGTAGTTGTGGGCGCCGGTGTAGTGCAGCTCGGGGCTCACCCCGTCCCAGTCGGTGAAGCTGTACGCGACCATGTTGGCGACCGGCGCGTAGGTGAAGGTGATCAGCAGCGCGAGCGGGGCGAGCAGGAAGAGCCACGGGGTCAGCCCCCGCCGCACGCGCGCGCGGCGCGGGGCGGGGGCCAAGGCGGCGGCGACGGGCAGCGCCGCCGGTTCGGCGGTGGTGGCCTTCATCAGGACCCCGCGTTCTTCCGCGCCGCGTCCCACTTCTCGCCGAGGCCGCCGAGGAAACCGTCCAGGCTGCCCTTGCGGGCGCCGCGCGCGAGGTCGACGAGGTTCTGCCGGTAGCCGGGCTTGTAGATGCCGACCTCGGACTCGTCGTCGATCAGTTTCACCCGGGCGCCGGCGGTGTCGTCCAGTTCGATGAGCTTCACGCCCGCGTCCCGGTAGGGCGCGAGCACGTCCGGCAGGGGCGCGTCCTTCAGCGGGGAGATGGCGAGGTTGTCCTTGTCGTAGCCGGACCGGTCGGTGAACCAGTCGATCCAGGCGCGGGCGGCCTCCTTGTGCCGGGAGTGGATGTTGACGGCCTGGTTGTAGTCGGGGCCGACGACCCCGCAGAACGTGCCGTCCTTCTGGGCCGGGAAGGGCATGAATCCGATGTCGCCGGGGTCCACTCCGGCCTTCTTCGCGGCGTCCTGGAACTGGACGATCGCCCAGGTGCCGAGCCACTGCGTGGCGATCTCGCCCTTGGCCAGCCGGGCCTTGGACGCCTCCCAGTTGGTGGTGGTCGGGTCCTTCTCGGCCAGGCCCCGGCTCACGATGTCGTACAGCAGCGTGTCACCGACCCGCAGGTCGGCGCCCCGCGCCCACGGGTCGCCCTCGGCCAGCTTCGTGGTCGCGCCGGTGTCGCAGTGCACGGAGCCGTTGACGTAGGTCCAGGAGGTCAGCGGCCACTGGGCGGCGAAGTTGGTGTAGTACGGGGTGGCGCCTGTCCTGTCCTTGACGGCCTTCAGATCGGCCAGGAACTCGGCGGACGTGGTGGGCCATCGGGTGATCCCGGCCCGCTCCCAGACCTTCTTGTTGTAGACGAAGCCGGGCATCACGCCGATCGGGCTCTGCCCGTAGACCTTGCCGTCGACCGTGGTGAAGTCGGTGAACCGGTACTTCTCGGCGCGTTCGGCCCGGGTGCCGAGCGAGGCGAAGAACTTCGGGTAGTCGCTCTTCTTGATCACGTCGGGGATCATCAGGACGTCGCCGTAGTTCTCGGTGTTCATCCGGATCTTGACCTCGGACTCGTAGTCGGTGAGGGCCTGGAACTCCACCTTCACCTTCGGGTAGGTCCGGTTGAACGCGGCGGCGTACTTCTTCATGGTGCCGTCCTGCACCAGGTCGGTGCGCTGGGTGAGGACGGTGATGGTCCCGCTCACCTTCGCGGGGTCCTTGGGCGCCTCGGCGTCCTGCCCCTGGGCGACGCCTCCGGTGCCGGTGCACCCGGCGAGCAGCAGGGCCGTGGTCGCGGCGGTGGCGGCGAGGAGAGTGCGGCGGTTCATGTGCGTCAGCTCCGTTCTGCGGACGGACGAGCACTGCGGATGGGCCGGTTCTCCGGCCGGGCGGCCGGGTTGGCTGGTTCGGCACTCTGACAGCGCTTGCTCAACCGGTAAAGTCCGAATCTCGCCAACGCCGAGACATCACAGACCAGTTGGGTTGGACCGGTTTAGGAGGGCGCATGCTTCGGGCCACACCGCTCACCGAGGGATGGATCCTGCGGCACCCCGACGACACGGGTGCGGCGCTCCCGGCGGCCGTGCCGGGCTGCGTGCACACGGATCTGCTGGCCGCGGGGCTGATCCCGGATCCCTTCCTCGGCCGGAACGAGGCGGACGTGGCGTGGGTGGGCCGCCGGGAGTGGACGTACGAGAGGCGGCTGGACAGCGGCTCGGCGCACGAGCGGACCGACCTGGTCTTCGACGGGCTGGACACCGCCGCCGAGATCACCCTGGACGGCGAACCGCTGGGCCGGGTGCGCAACATGCACCGCTCGTACCGCTTCGATGTGACGGGCCGTCAGGGCGGACTGGCCGTGCGCTTCGACTCCGCGTACACCGAGGCGGAGGCCGTGCGCGCGTGTGTCGGCGAGCGGCCCGGCGCCTACGCCGAGCCCTACGCCCACATCCGCAAGATGGCCTGCTCCTTCGGCTGGGACTGGGGGCCGACCCTGGTCACGGCGGGCATCTGGCGCCCGGTGCGGCTGGAGTCGTGGTCCACGGCCCGGATCGCCCGGGTGCGCCCCCTCGTCACCGTCGAGGAGGGCACGGGCGTGGTCGAGGCGCACATCGAGGTGGAGCGGAGCCGCCCGGAGGCCGAACTCGCCGTCGAGGCACGGGTGGGCGGGGTGCGGGCGCGGGCGGCCGTCGACGGCACGGCCGGGGTGGTACGGCTCCGGGTGCCGGACGCCGACCTGTGGTGGCCCCGCGGATACGGTGGGCAGCCGCTGTACGAACTGGAGTTGACGCTGCTGAACGGCGCGGAGGCGCTGGACGCGAGGCGTCTGAGGATCGGCTTCAGGACCGTGGAGCTCGACACCTCCGCCGACGCGCACGGCACCGGTTTCACCCTCGTGGTCAACGGGGAGCGGCTGTTCGCGCGGGGTGTCAACTGGATCCCGGACGACGTGTTCCCCTCCCGGGTCACCCGCGAGCGCTACCGGCAGCGGCTCGGCCAGGCGGCCGCGGCGGGAGTGGACCTGGTCCGGGTCTGGGGCGGCGGGATCTACGAGAGCGGGGACTTCTACGACGCCTGCGACGAACTCGGCCTGCTGGTCTGGCAGGACTTCCCGTTCGCCTGCGCCGCCTACCCCGAGGAGCAGCCGCTGCGCGGCGAGGTGGAGGCCGAGGCGCGCGAGAACGTCGTACGCCTGATGCCGCATCCCTCGCTCGTGCTGTGGAACGGCAACAACGAGAACCTGTGGGGCTTCAGGGACTGGGACTGGGAGCCGGAGCTGGCCGGCGACTCGTGGGGCGAGGGCTACTACCTGGGGCTGCTGCCCCGGGTGACGGCCGAGCTGGACCCGACTCGCCCGTACACGGCGGGCAGCCCCTGGTCCGGGTCCTGGGCGCACCACCCCAACGACCCGGAGCACGGCACCCATCACTCGTGGGAGGTGTGGAACCGGCGCGGCTGGGCCGACTACCGGCTGAACGTGCCGCGTTTCGTGGCCGAGTTCGGCTGGCAGGCGCCACCGGCGTACGCGACTCTGCTGCGCGCCCTGCCCGGTGAGGAGCTCGCCCCGGACTCCCCCGGCATGCTGCACCACCAGAAGGCCGAGGACGGCAACGGCAAGCTGGAGCGCGGTCTCGCCCCGCACTTCGCCCTGGCCGAGGGCGACTTCGACCGCTGGCACTACCTCACCCAGCTCAACCAGGCCCGCGCGGTGGCCGCCGGCATCGAGCACTGGCGGGCGCACTGGCCGGTGTGCGCGGGCACGGTCGTCTGGCAGCTCAACGACTGCTGGCCGGTGACGTCCTGGGCGGCGATCGACGGCGACGGGCGGGAGAAGCCGCTCTACCACGAGCTGAAGCGGCTCTACGCGGACCGGCTGCTGACGCTCGGGGAGCGGGACAGCGGGCTCGCGCTGGCCGCGGTCAACCAGTCGGCCGTGCCGTGGGCGGGTGAACTCACCCTGCGCCGGATGTCCGTGGCGGGCGAGGTGGTCGCCGCCACGCACACGGACCTGCGCGCCGCGGCGCGCACGGTCGCGGACGTCCCCGTCCCGCCCGAACTGGTGCCGGACGGGCCGAAGGAGTTCCTCGTCGCGGACGCGTCGGGGTCCCCGGGCGAAGCCGGGGGCGGCGCAGGCCTGCGGGCCCTGTACTTCCCGGTGCCGGACCGCGACATCCCCTATCCCCGGCCGGAGTTCGACGTGTCCGTGGCGCCGGGAGCGGTCACCGTGACCGCCCGGACCCTGGTGCGGGACCTGCTGCTCCAGGCGGACCGTCTCGACCCGTCCGCGCGGGCGGACACGGGTCTGGTCACGCTGCTCCCCGGTGAACGGGTGACCATCGGGGTCGACGGCTGGCGGATCCCGGACGGCCGGGAGGCGGCCGAGGCCGTCCGGGCCGCCCTGTACTGCGTGGAGCCCGCCCGATGACGGCACCCCGCGTCACCATCAAGGACGTCGCCGCCCTGGCGGGGGTGTCCAAGGGGGCGGTGTCGCTGGCCTTCAACCACAAGCCGGGTCTTTCGGAGGCGACCCGCGAGCGCATCTTCCGGGCCGCGCGCGAGCTGGGCTGGGCGCCGAACCCGGCCGCCCGGTCGCTGGCCGGTTCGCGCGTGGACGTGGTCGGGCTCGCCATCTGCCGGCCGGCCCGGCTGCTCGGGCTCGAACCCTTCTACATGGAGTTCATCTCGGGTGTGGAGAGCGTCCTCGCCGAGCACTCCTGCTCGCTGCTGCTGCGGCTCGTGCGCGCGCCGCAGGAGGAGGCGGGCCTGCTGGAGACGTGGTGGAAGGCCCGGCAGATCGCGGGTTCGATCCTGGTCGACTTCCGTACCGACGATCCCCGGCCGTCCGTGGCGCGGCGGATCGGGCTGCCCGCGGTGGCCGTGGGCCACCCGTCGCTGACCGGCGGGCTCACCTCGGTGTGGACCGACGACACCACCGCGGTCACGGAGGCCGTGCGCTATCTGGCGGCGCTCGGGCACCGGCGGATCGCCCGCGTCGGCGGCGCGGCGGCGCTCGGGCACACGGCGATCCGCGCGGCGGCGTTCGACACGGCGGCGCGGAGCCTGGGGCTGGCCGGGGCGTGGCAGGTGGCGACCGACTTCTCCGGCGAGACGGGGGCGCGGGCGACACGGTCGCTGCTGTCCGCGGCCCCGCCGGAGCGGCCCACGGCGATCGTCTACGACAACGACATCATGGCGGTGGCCGGGCTGTCGGTGGCGGCGGAGATGGGCCTGCGCGTCCCGGCCGACGTGTCCCTGCTGGCCTGGGACGACTCCCAGCTGTGCCGGCTGACCCATCCGACGCTGTCCGCGATGAGCCACGACGTGCACGGCTTCGGCGCGGACGTGGCCCGTACGCTCTTCGGCGTCCTCCTGGACGAGGGTCCGGGCCCGCATCCGGTGCCGACTCCGGTGCTGACTCCGCGGGGTTCGACGGCACCGCCGGAAGTGTGACGTTCACCGCTGTGGGCGCGGGGACTGGGCAGTCACATTACTGACGAGTAGCATGGGCGCTGAGCGCGCGCTCAGCGCTGCGCGGCAGTGCCGTCCCGCACCTGGAGGAGAGCCATCGTGCCTCGTACCGTCAGGGACGTCGTCTTCGTCGACGGCGTCCGCACCCCGTTCGGCAAGGCGGGCCCGAAGGGCATCTACCACGAGACTCGCGCCGACGACCTCGTCGTCAAGGCGATCCGGGAGCTGCTGCGCCGCAATCCCGGTCTCGACCCGCGCCATGTCGACGAGGTCGCCGTCGCCGCGACCACGCAGATCGGCGACCAGGGCCTGACCATCGGCCGCACCGCGGGCATCCTGGCCGGCCTGCCCGCCTCGGTCCCCGGCTACTCCATCGACCGGATGTGCGCGGGCGCGCTGACCGCCGTGACCACGGTGGCCGGCTCCGTCGCGTTCGGCGCCTACGACGTCGCCATCGCGGGCGGTGTCGAGCACATGGGCCGCCACCCCATGGGCGAGGGCGTGGACCCCAACCCGCGTTTCGTGAGCGAGAAGCTGGTCGACGAGTCCGCCCTCTTCATGGGCATGACCGCGGAGAACCTGCACGACCGCTTCCCGCACATCACCAAGCTGCGCGCCGACGAGTACGCGGTGCGCTCGCAGGAGAAGGCCGCCAAGGCCTACGCCGACGGCAGCATCCAGGCCGACCTGGTCCCGATCTCCGTGCGCCGGACCACCCCGGAGGGCGGCGAGACCGGCTGGGGCCTGGTCACGGCGGACGAGCCGATGCGTCCGGGCACCACCCTGGAGGACCTGGCGAGCCTGAAGACGCCGTTCCGCGTGCACGGCCGGGTCACCGCGGGCAACGCGGCCGGTCTGAACGACGGCGCCACCGCCTCGATCGTCGCGAGCGAGGAGTTCGCCCGCGAGCACGGCCTGCCGGTCAAGATGCGCCTGGTCTCCTACGCCTTCGCGGGCGTGGAGCCGGAGGTCATGGGCTACGGCCCGATCCCGGCCACCGAGAAGGCCCTGGCCAAGGCGGGCCTGTCGATCTCCGACATCGGCCTGTTCGAGATCAACGAGGCCTTCGCCGTGCAGGTCCTGGCCTTCCTCGACCACTACGGCATCGCGGACGACGACGAGCGCGTCAACCAGTACGGCGGCGCGATCGCCTTCGGCCACCCGCTCGCCTCCTCCGGCGTCCGCCTGATGACGCAGCTGGCCCGCCAGTTCGAGCAGCACCCGCAGGTCCGTTACGGCCTGACCACCATGTGCGTCGGCTTCGGCATGGGCGCGACGGTCATCTGGGAGAACCCACACTTCGAGAGCGCTGCCGGAGGCGACAAGTGAGCACCACCGCTGAGCTGTTGAAGGACGCCGCCGAGCTGTTCCCGGGCGAGGTCGTCACGCAGGCGCACGTACGCCACTTCGACCTGCCCCGGGGAGCGGGCCGTTTCGCCCTCATCACCCTGGACAACGGCCTGGACCACACCAAGCCGACCACCTTCGGTCCGGCCTCGCTGGCGAACCTGGACGCGGCGATCGACCAGGTGGAGAAGGAGGCCGCGGACGGCGAGATCGTCGGCGTCGGCATCACCGGCAAGCCGTTCATCTTCGCGGTCGGCGCCGACCTCAAGGGCGTCGAGCTGCTCAAGGAGCGCGAGCACGCGCTGGCCATCGGCAGGGGCGGCCACGAGGTCTTCAAGCGGCTGTCCACGCTGGCCGTGCCCACCTTCGCGTACTACAACGGCGCGGCGATGGGCGGCGGCGTCGAGGTCGGCCTGCACTGCACCTACCGCACGGTCTCCGCGGCCCTCCCGGCGTTCTCGCTCCCCGAGGTGTTCCTGGGCCTGGTCCCGGGCTGGGGCGGCTGCACGCTGCTGCCGAACCTGATCGGCGCCGACCGGGCCGTCACGGTCGTCATCGAGAACAGCCTCAACCAGAACAGGCAGCTCAAGGGGCGGCAGGTCCACGAACTCGGCATCGCCGACGCGCTGTTCGAGGGCGCGGACTTCCTGGAGCAGTCGCTGGTCTGGACGACGGCGGTCCTCAAGGGCGAGATCGAGGTCGAGCGCCCGGTGATCGACCGGGGCGACGCCTGGGACCAGGCCGTCGCACGCGGCCGGTTCATCGCCGACTCCAAGGTGCACGGCGCGGCCCCCGCCGCCTACCGCGCCCTGGACATCATCGCCGCCGCGAAGAACGGCGACCTCCAGCAGGGCTTCGACGCCGAGGACGAGGCCCTCGCCGACCTGATCATGAGCGGCGAACTGCGCGCCGGTATCTACGCGTTCAACCTGGTGCAGAAGCGCGCCAAGCGCCCGGCCGGCGCCCCGGACAAGAACCTGGCGCGCCCGGTGACCAAGGTGGGCGTGGTCGGCGCGGGCCTGATGGCCTCCCAGCTCGCCCTGCTCTTCCTGCGCCGCCTCGAAGTGCCCGTCGTCCTCACGGACATCGACCAGGAGCGCGTCGACAAGGGCGTGGGCTACGTCCACTCCGAGATCGACAAGCTGCTCGGCAAGGGCCGTGTCAACCAGGACAAGGCCAACCGCCTCAAGGCGCTGGTGACCGGTGTCCTGGACAAGGCGGAGGGCTTCGCGGACGCCGACTTCGTCATCGAGGCGGTCTTCGAGGAGATGGGCGTCAAGCAGAAGGTGTTCGCCGAGGTCGAGGCGGTCGCCCCGGCGCACGCGATCCTCGCCACCAACACCTCCTCCCTCTCCGTCACGGAGATGGCGTCCAAGCTGAAGCACCCCGAGCGGGTCGTCGGCTTCCACTTCTTCAACCCGGTCGCGATCCTGCCGCTGCTGGAGATCGTCCGCGGCGAGCGGACGGACGACGCCTCGCTGGCGACCGCCTTCGCGGTGGCCAGGAAGCTGAAGAAGACCGCGGTCCTGGTCAAGGACGCCCCGGCGTTCGTCGTGAACCGCATCCTGACCCGCTTCATGGGCGAGATCCAGAACGTCATCGACGAGGGCACCCCGGTCGACGTGGCGGAGCGGGCGGTGGAACCGCTCGGCCTGCCCATGTCCCCGCTGGTCCTGCTCGAACTGGTCGGCCCGGCGATCGGCCTGCACGTCTCGGAGACCCTCAACCGGGCCTTCCCGGACCGCTTCACGGTCTCCCCGAACCTCAAGGCGGTCGTCGAGGCCGGCAAGCGCGGCTTCTACGTGTACGACAGCGGCGCGCCCGAGCTGGACCCGGAGGTCGCCGCCCTTCTGAAGCAGGGCGACAGCGTCCTGACGGAGGAGCAGGTGCGGGCGCGGGTGCTCGACGCGGTCGCGCGGGAGATCGGGCTCATGCTCGACGAGGGCGTCGTCGCCGAGGCCCAGGACATCGACCTGTGCCTGATCACCGGCGCCGGCTGGCCCTTCCATCTGGGCGGCATCACCCCGTACCTGGACCGCGAGGGCGTGTCGGAGCGGGTGAACGGCAGGCGGTTCCTGGAGCCGGGGGTGGCGAGCGTCCCGGCGTAGCCGTCCCGAACACCGGCAGCTGAAAAGGGCCTCCGCCGACGGCGGAGGCCCTCTCGCGCGCTCGGCGGCCGTCCGGCCCCGGAAGGCCTGCGCCGCCTAGCAATTCCCTCCGTGGTACGGGGCCGTCGCCGCCCCCGCCGCGGCGGGCATGACGCTGAAGAGAGTCCGAGTCCTCGGTGACTCGCCGCCGGAATCGTCCACGGTGAAGACGTCGACGACGTGCATGCCCTCGCTCCAGGGCCGGCCCGAGTCCCACGACCAGCTGCCGTTCGGGGCGACCGAGGCCCGGCCCAGCGGCACGCCGTTCTCCCGGAAGCCGACCTCGGTGGCGCCCGTGGCGGATCCGGCGAACACCACCCGGGGGTCCACCACCTGCTCGTGGGCCGTGGGCTCCGACACCACCGGTGCCGACGGGCCGTCCTCCGCCGTCGGCGGCACGGGGCCGTGACGCGGAGGCGGTGCCGCGGAACCCGCCGGGACGGGCTCGGCCGCGCCGTCCACCGCGGTGAACTCCACCTCGATCCGCGCCGTCTGGAAGCCCGCCGGGTCGACCGCGTAGAGCTTCACGGGATGCCGGCCCTTGCTCCAGGCCCTGCCCAGCTCCCAGGACCAGCCGCCGTCGGCGGCGACCGCGGCCTGCCCCAGGTACTTGCCGTGCTCCCAGACGGCCACCCGGACCGCGCCCGGGGCGCGGCCGGTGAACCGTACGGCGTCCCGGCGGACCTCCTCCTGCGGCGCGGGCGCCGTGACCACGGGCGGCGGGAAATCGTCCCCGCGCACCACGGAGGTGGCGGCGAGGTAGGAGGCGATGGCCGACCGGTCGCGGTCGGGCTCCTCGGCGCCGTTGCGGACGTGGCCGAGGCGCGGGGGCAGGCCGTCCGCGAGCAGATTCAGGATGCCCATCAGGGCGGGTACGTTGCGCCGGGTGACCTGGGTGTGGTCGGTGATGAACGGCGACTCGCTGTGGATGAAGTTGAAGTTCTCGTACCGCTGGAACAGGCCCAGAAAGGGCTCCACCTGTTCGCGGTACTGCTCGTCCTGCGGCGAGGAGAGCAGATAGATGTTGGCGGTCCGGTTGGTCTCGGAGCGAACCAGCTCGGGCAGGAGCGCGTCCACGGCCCGCACGTTCTCCTCCGGCATCCCCTCCCCCAGCATGAAGGCGGCCACCTTGGGGTGCACCTTCCGCACATACGTCCCGATCAGGAACTGCGGCACGATGGAAACGATGTTCCGGAAGCCGTGGCGCAGCCCGAAGTACAGTGCCGCGCTGCCGCCCTTGGAGCCGCCCCACAGGGTGACGTCGTCCGGGGTGAGGGACAGGGACCTCATGACGTTGAAGATCAGCGCGGCGACGGACTCCTCCAGCGTGAAGTCCATCTCCTTGCAGAGGTAGTAGCTGTTCATCCCGTGGAAGCGGTCACGGATCCAGAGGATGTTGGCGCGCACGTTGTCGAAGACCCCGTTCGACCAGCCGTAGTCGTCGGGCGCCGAGAAGTTGGCGAAGACGACGACCAGGTGCCGGTTGCCGCTCTTGGCGTGGGCGAACCGGTACTCGACCGGGAACGTTCCCGAGGCTTCGATGCCGACGAGCGGTTGCCGGCTGTTTGCGGGCACTTTGGACATGTACGTGGATCCAGTCTCTGATGTGCTGCGAATTCGGCTGGGCTCAGTGCCCGGTGGACGCCGCACCGGCCGGGACGTGCACGGCGTGCGCGTCCGACCGCGCCACCGCGTTCTCGGAGACGGTGAACCGGACATCCGCGCGCCCGGACTGACGGCCGTTCGGGTCCACGGCGAAGAGCCTGACCAGGTGCGGGCCCGAACTCCACGGTGTGTCGCGCTCCCAGGCCCAGCCACCGTCCGCGGCGACCGGAGCGGACGCCAGGTACGTGCCGTTCTCCCAGATGCTGACGCGTACGCCGCCGGGTGCGCGCCCCGCGAGGTGAACACCTGTGGGCGGCAGCGTCTGATCCGCCGCGGGCACGGTCACGACGGGCGGGGCGAACGAGTCCCGCACCATCGAGGTCGACTTCAGGAAGGCGTCGATCTCCGACCTGTCGGCGTCGGGCTCCTCGTACCCGTGACCGGTGACGTCGATACGGGGGGCGATTCCCTCGACGAGCAGATAGGCGATCCCGAGGAGAGGCGCCACATTGCGCTGGGTCACCTTCCCGTGGTCGCTGACGAACGGCGACTCGCTGAGGATGAAGTTGAAGTTGCGGTACCGCCGCAACAGCCCGAGGTACGGCTCCACCTGGCCGGCGTACTGCTCGTCCTGCGGTGAGGAGACCAGGTAGATGTGCGCGTCCGGGTTCGCACCCGACTCCAGCAGCCTGGGCAGGACCGAGTCGAGAAGAGCGACGTTGTCGTCCGGCATCGCCTCGCCCAGCATGTGCCGGCCGGTGTCCGGATACACGTCGCGTACGAACGTGCCGATCCGCAGCTGCGGGACGCTGGCGACGATGTTGCGGAATCCGTACCGCAGGCCGAAGTGCAGAGCCGCGCTCCCGCCTTTCGAACTCCCCCAGAGGGTGACGTCGCCGGGCGTGAGTCCGAGGGACGTCATCACCTTCGAGATGAGTCCGATCACGGACCTCTCGACCGCGAAGTCCATGTCCCTGCACAGGTAGTAGGTGTTGCCGCCGTCGAACCGGTCGCGGATCCAGAGGATGTTGCAGCGAAGGTTGTCGAGGATGCCGGTGGCCCAGCCGTAGTCGTCCGGAGCGAAGAGGTTGGCGAAGACGACCATCAGGTGCCGGTTGCCGCTCCTCGCATGGGAGAACCGGTACTCGACGGGACAGCCGCCGGAGGCGTCCATCCCCTGGATCACCTGGCGGCCCTTCGCGGGTGCTTCAGACATGGTGCGGTTCCACTCTTTGGCGTTTGACGGATCGGCCGGTCATGATGTCCCGATGCCTTGGACCAGCCCCCGGCTCGCCCCCTGCCGTCGCGGACGGCCGGGGCGCCGGGCGATTGCCGCCGCGGCGGTACTGCTGGGCCTCGCCACCATGCTGACCGTGGTGCGGGCCTCCTGGCCGGCCCGGCTCTCCTCCGCGGAGCGGACGCTCACCGTGGCGACCTGGAACATGTGCGGTGTGGAGCAGTGGAACTGCCGGGGCACCGGGAGCCGCGCCGTGAAGCGGGCTGAGCTGGAAGGGCTCGTCACCCGGTCCGGGGCCCGGCTGGTCCTGCTGCAGGAGGCCTGTGCCGGCGACCTGGAGACGGTGCGCGCGGCTCTCGGCCGGTCCTGGCGCACGGAGTTCCGGCCCTACACCTGGCGCGACGCCTCGGGTCGCACCAGCGACGTCCGCTGTGCCGAACCCGGGCAGGGCGCCGCCGGTTTCGCGCTGCTCTCGTCGTACCGGCTGTCCGCCGTCGGCACGGTGGCCGCGCAGCAGCCCACCGTGGGACTGCGGCGGGGCATCCTCTGTGCCACGGTCGCGCGGCACGACCTCCGGGTGTGCACCGCCCACCTCAGTCCGCGCGGAAGCGACCGGGCCCATCCGGGCTGGGAGTTGCGCGACGACCAGCTCAAGGCGCTGGCGGCCTCGGTGCCCGCACGGCGCACTGTCTACGGCGGTGATCTGAACGTGGATCCGCCGGGCCCGCGCAACCCCTCCTCGTGGGTCTGGTCGAGCGGCCCCTACGGCAGGCACCGGGAGTGCGACCAGGCGTCCGCGTCGTCCCGTTCCGGCCGTGCCACGCATGTCTCCGGGCACAAGCTGGACTACCTGTTCACCGGACTGCCACGCGTCCGGTGCACCGTGCGTGACACCGGCGCCTCGGACCACTTCGCCCTGCTGCTCCAGGTGCGCACCGGATGAGGAAGCGCCGGCGAAACCGCCGTCGAGGCGTCCGGAGACACCCGGTGCGGTGACCGTCTCCGGCCGCTTCACGGGCGTGGTCATGGCTGTCGGCAACTGTTCGAGGCGGCCGGCCGGCCGGGCGAGCCGCCGGGTGTCCGGCGGCCCTTCGCCGGCGTCACACGATCACGCCCTCATGGGTCCGGTCGTCGTCCAGATCCGGCCGTGTCGCCCGCTCCAGCGGCCGCGGAAGCAGTGTGGTCCTCAACGGCGCCGCGCCGGCGAACCGCTCCTGAGCGTCCTCGTGCAGCGGGGTGAGCTCGCGGCCCGCGCCGCGGGTGTCGACCGTGCCGACCACCGGAGCGTGCGCGTCCTCGGGTGCGAGGTCGCCGCCCGCGAGCAGCATGCGGTCGGCGAGCCGTGCGGCGGCGTGCCCGTCGTCCAGGTCGCAGAACTCACGCTGGAACCGGCGGTAGCGCTCGTCGTACGCGTCCTGGATGCGGTCGATGTCGCGGACGGCGGTCACCAGGTCCTCCGAGGTGGACACCAGGGGCCCGGGGGCGCTGCGCTCGAAGTCGAAGTAGAAGCCGCGCAGGGTGTCGCGGTAGTGGTCGAGGTCGTAGGTGAAGAAGAGGATCGGGCGGCCCGTGTTGACGTAGTCGAACATCAGGGACGAGTAGTCCGTGATCATCACGTCGGTGATGAGGGAGAGGTCCGCCATGTCCGGGTAGTCGGAGACGTCGAAGACGAAACCGTCACCGGCCCCCGGAACCGGGTCCACCACGTTGGGGTGACGCCGGACCAGAAGCACATGGTCGGCGCCCAGCCGGGCGCGGGCGTCGGCGAGGTCGATACGGAAGTCGAGCTTGTACTTGCCCGGGGCGTAGAACTGGTCGTCGCGCCAGGTGGGGGCGTACAGCACGACCCGCTTGCCCCTGGGCAGCCCGATGCGCCGGCGGATCCACTGCTCGCGCTGCTCCGTGCCGGGGCGGCGAAGGATGTCGTTGCGCGGGTAGCCGCACTCGACCATCCGGCCGGAGAAGCCGAAGGCGCGCTTGAGGATCGGGGTGGAGAAGCTGTTGGGCGAGACCAGCATGTCCCAGTTCCGCACCTCCTTCTCGACCCGTTCCAGGTAGCGCTGGTCGGCGAAGTGGATGGCCTCGATGTCGTGGCCGATCTTCTTCAGCGGTGTCCCGTGCCAGGTCTGCACGACCACCTGTCCCTCGCGCTTGACGAACCAGTCGGGGAGGTGGTTGTTGGCGACGACGTACCGGCTGGTGGCCAGGGCCTCGTACCACTCGGGGGACCACATGCGGACGGCCCGCACGCTCGAGGGGAGCGGCACCTGGTCGTCGCGTACGACCCACAGGTGGTCGAGGCGGACGCCGCGCCGGATCAGTTCCTCGTGCAGGGCACGGGGGCTGTCGGAGTACTGGGTGCCCTTGAAGGCGTCGAAGAGCACCGCGGGGCGCACCGGTGTGCGACGGGCCGCCGGGTAGGCCTTGGTCCTCAGCAGCTTCTGCCGGTACGGGCCGCGGGCGTCGTCGGGCATGGCGGAGTGGACGAGCAGGCTCAGGCGGTCGTAGGCCTCCGCCTGGAGTTCGTAGCGGCGCTCGCTCTCCTCGTAGTCGTGCGGGAACGCGGGCACGAGGTCCTGGTCGATCTTCATCATCAGGTCGTCGAGCCGGTCCTCGCGGGCCACCGCGGAGAGGTCCTGACGACGCAGGAAGAAGTCCCAGCGGCCGGCCGCGAGCGGGATGTCGCCGGCCAGGGTCCGCATCGCCGCGGGGGTCAGCACGCAGCGGAAGCCGCCACCGTCCCAGACGAGGGGGACCTCGCGTTCGGCGCCGTGCGCACGTGAGCGCACGACCACGTGGGCCGCCCCGTACTCGGCCGCCGAGAGCCGGTCCGCGGCCGAGTACCGGCCGCTGATCTCGAGTGAGCCGTCCTCGCGCCAGGCGAAACCGGTCACCGTGGGCAGGGTCGCCCGCTCGAACAGGACCAGGTAGCCCGATCCGTTGCGGTGCACGACGATCTCACGGTCGCCTTCACGGGTCTGCAGCGAGGCGGGCATGCGGTAGTGCCCGTCGGCCGTGCCCTCGGCCATGACCGGGTAGATCGTCATCTTCCGGCCCTCGACGTGGAAGGTGGTCTTCCAGCCGTTGCTGCCCATGTTCCAGGACTGCGGGATCTCCTCCTCGCCCTGGGTACCGGCCCGGAAACCCGGGGCGAGGGCGCTCAGCGGAAGCCGGGTGGTGAAGGTGCACCAGCCCTCACCGCCCGGAGTGAAGCGCACCCAGGCGTCGTGACGTCCGACACCGCCCATGTCGGTCACCCGGAACTTGCCCCATTCGGGCACGGTGGGGCCGAGGTAGACGCCGCGCACTTCGAGCTGTTCACCGACGAGGCGGTGCCCGGTGATCCGGCACCGCACGACCTCCACGCGCAGCTTGAGTTTGCCCTGCACGAACAGCGGCAGAATGCGGGTGTTGCGGTCGACGTACCGGTACGGCGGGTTGGCCGCGCTGTTCGCGGCGCCCCTCTCGATGCCCTGGTAGCGGAACAGCCCGCGGCTGAGGACGCCGGCGGCGATGTCCCAGGTTCCCTCGACCCACTTGTCCTTCTGCTTCAGGCGGCTCGTGTCGAAGCGTGCCTCGAAGCCGGCCCAGTCATAACAGTATCGATTCTGCTGCGACTGTTCGGTGGCCTGCGGGGCATAGATGGTCTTCGCCGGGGCGACGAGCGTCCGCCCCTGCTTCTTGTTGCGCAGCGCGAGCGCCTTCACCGACATGTGCTTCTTGTGCACGTTGATGAAACGGATGTACGCGGTGCCGGTGAGCGTCAGCAGATCGGAGTCCGCGGTCCAGCGGGCGCCGGTGAGTGAACCGTGCAGGGAGAACTCTTTGTCGAGGCGGTAGGCCTTCTTGTCCAGGCCCACCTCCCGGTCCCCGAGATAGGGGTAGTTCAGGTAGCGGTGGAAACGCCGGTGCACGGGTATCGGGCCGCCGCGCCGCTCGAAGGCGATGACCTCGAGAAGCTCGTCCAACCGCCCGGCCCGCACGAGGTGCCACTTGACGCGGGCTTCCGCGGGCAGTTCGTCGATGATGGTGAGGTCGGCCTCGTCGAGGAACTCGTTGGCCCACTGCATGAAGGTCTCGCGGTACTCCTCGTCGGCCTCCGGCAGCACCTTCAGGTGGAGCATCAGGTCGGACTTCAGACAGGCGAGGTCGTACTTGCGCTTGCTCTCCTCGTACAGGTCCGAGCCCTGGCCGGCGAGGAAGCGGCTGACCGACTGCACCGCCAGGACCCGGTCGCGCAGGTTGGACACCTCGGTGTGGCGCTGCGTGATCGAGGGGGCAGCTCCACCCTCCCGGCGCCGCCAGAAGTAGACGATGTCGGTGACGACGTCGACCTTGCCGGCCCGGAAGTGGGCGAACATGTTGACCCAGGAGTCCTCGTACAGGACGCCCTCGGGGAACTCGATGGAGTGCTGGTCCCAGAAGGACCGCCGGAACACCTTGTTCCAGACAGTGCGGTCGTAGATCAGCCCTTCGAACCTGGTGATGTGGGTACCGCGCCGGTTCTTCTGCATCGGGCCCTTGTGCAGCGGAGACTGCCACTTCTTCGTGGAGTTCATCATCTGCACGTTGCCGGAGACGAAGTCCGAACCGGACTCCTCCAGGGTGCGCACCAGCAGTTGGTAGGTGTACTCGGGGATGACGTCGTCGCCGTCGACGAAGGCGAGGAACTCGCCCTCGGGATGCATCGCGCGCAGGCCGGTGTTGCGGGCGTGGCCGGGGCCGTGCGACTCCTGGCGGATGAGCCGGAAGCGCGGGTCACGAGCGCAGAAGTCCTCGGCGATTCCGGTGGACCCGTCGGTGGAGCCGTCGTCGACGAGGATCACCTCGAAGTCGCGGAACGACTGGCGTGCCATCGACTCCAGGCACTCCGCGAGATAGACCTCCACGTCCTGAAAGGGAACGACAACACTCAGACGCGGGTGATCCGCCAACTCGTACTCCCACCAATGCACTTCGCCCACCGGACGGCACACCACTCCACAGTGGACGCCCACCCCCTGCTCGGCGTGCCCGTGCGGCCCCCTGGCCGCGTGGAACATCGCACGCCTTTCGCGACCGCGGACATGAGCCCCCCTCAACCCGCCGATCACAAGTTCGACATCTTATGTTGATCTTAAGGAAGGTCAAGGGACATCAACACGCGGGGGTAATGAGCCAACCGCGGGTCGCCCACCCGCAGGAGCAGCAGGTCGAGTTGCTTATAGTTCTCCCCACTGCATTGACCACGCAGTGGGCCGGCCTCCCCCACCCGGGCCCTGCCACTCCGCCGGAGCGGAGCCCGAATGGAGAGGAACCGAACTCGATGTCGAAAACGATGGAGTCCGCTCGTGCGCCCGAGGCGCCGGACGGCGGGCACCCCCCGCGGAGCAAGCGACGTTGGGGACGCATCGTTCTGCTGACGCTGCTGGTGCTGGTGCTGGCCTCGGGGGGCGTCGTCTACTGGCTCCTCAGCGGCCTGAACCACAACATCAAGGGCCTCGACATCGATCACGCCATCGGTGACGACCGGCCCGAGAAGCTGCCCACGTCCGGGCAGAACATCCTGATCCTCGGCTCCGACTCCCGCGCCGGCGCCAACGCCGCACTCCACACCGGCAACGTCTCCGGCGCGCGGTCCGACACCGCGCTGGTGATGCACATACCCGAGGGCCGCACCCAGGCCGTCGCCATCAGCATTCCGCGCGACACCCTGGTGACCCGGCCCGAGTGCACGAAGTCCGACGGCACGGCGGTGGCGTCGGCGAAGCGCGTGATGTTCAACTCCATCTACGGACAGGTCGGTCCGGCCTGTGTGGTGAAGACCGTGGAGCAGATGTCCGGCATCCGCATGGACCACTACATGGAGATCGACTTCTCCGGGTTCAAGGGGCTGGTGGACGCGATAGGCGGGGTCACCGTCACCGTGGACCAGGACATCCACGACAAGTCCAGCGGCCTTGACCTGACCGCGGGCACCCACCGTCTGGACGGCACCGAGTCCCTGCAGTTCGTCCGCACCCGGCACGGCATCGGGGACGGCAGCGACCTCGGACGCATCAGCCTCCAGCAGCAGTTCATGCTGGACCTGCTGAGCGAGATCAAGCAGCAGGACCTCCTGGGCAGCCCCACCAAGACCTACAAGATCGCCGACAAGCTCACCGCGGCGCTCACCACCGACTCCGACCTCGCCTCCCTCACCAAGCTGGCGGACTTCAGTCGCAGCCTGAACGGGGTCGACCCGTCCAGCATGGAGACGATCATGCTGCCGGTGATGTACGACAAGATCGACCCCAACCGCGTGGTGGCCGCGGAGCCCCAGGCGACCGAACTGTGGAAGGCGCTCCACGACGACTCCACCATCCCGGAGTCCGCCAAGAAGTCCCCGGCGACGGGCGGTTGATCGATCCGCCCGGCGGGGTCGCGCTCGTCCACGGGCCGGCGACCGCCGGGCGCGACAGGTCCGGCGGGTCGGGCGGAACGGGTCGGGCAGCACGGGTCGGGCAGCACGAGTCGGGTGAGGTCGGGACGGGCGGGATGCCCGTGGGCGTACGACGTCACCGACACTGGTACCGCGTCTGATCCCGACCGGAAGGACCGACCCACGATGCCGACCCTGCTGATCGTCGACGGGGCCAACGTCGTCGGCTCCGTCCCGGACGGATGGTGGCGCGACCGTCGGGCCGCCGCCGAACGCCTGCGCGACCGGCTCGCCGGGTACGCCGAGGGAGGCGTTCCCGGTGTGCCGGGTCCGCTGGAGATCGTCCTGGTCCTGGAGGGCGCCGCCCGGGGCGTGCCGTCCGTGCCCGGCGTACGGGTCGAGGAGGCCTCCGGCGACGGCGACGACCACATCGTCCGGCTGGTCGCCGCCGCGGCGGACCGGTCCCGCGTGGTCGTCACCGCCGACCGCGAACTGCGCCGCAGGGTGACCGCGACGGGCGCCACCACCGTGGGCCCGCGCACGGTGTACGGCCCCGGCGGCCGGGACGCCTCCGGTCAGGAGCGTTGACCGCGGGTCAGGCAGGGCCCGGAGAACGGGTCAGGTCAGTGTGGCCTGGTACAGCGCCGCGCCGGCGCTGGCGATCAGTACCCCGAGGACGATCTTCTTGAAGCGGGCGGGGTCCGTGCGGGTGAAGACGCGGTCGCCGAGCCACCAGCCCACGAGGAGGCCGGGCAGCCCCGCGCCGGCCAGGAGCAGGCTGTCCCCGGTCAGCCGGCCGACGGCGAGGAAGCCGGCGAGGGCCAGGGCGTCCTGGACGCAGAACGTGGCCTGGAGCGTGGCCCGGAACTCCCGGGGCGTCAGGCCCATGGCCTGGAAGGCGGCGACCAGCGGCGGCCCGTTCATACCGGTCGCGGTCAGCAGCGCCCCGCTGACGGCACCCGCCGCGACGGTGGGCCCGGTACCGCGCCGGAAGGTCAGCCCCCGGCCGATCAGGACGGCGAACACCAGCACCACACAGGCGATGAGGACCGACAGTGAGCGGGCGCCCAGCACCGTCACCGCGAGCAGCCCGAGCGGCATGCCCACCAGTCCGGCGGCACTCACCAGGCCCACGGTGCGCACACCGACGTGCTCCCTCTGGTGGACCCAGACCGCGAGCGCGAGGACCGCGCCCAGCGCGGTCACCACGACGACGGCGTTCTGGGGAGTGGTGATAAGCGTCAGCAGCGGCACCGCCACCAGCGCGAACCCGAAGCCGCTCAGCGCCTGCGCGAACGACGCCAGCGCGGTGACCAGCGCCACCTCGGCGATCAGGGTGGTCGTCACGTGCTCCCTTTCCGGCCCGCTGCCGCCGGGGTGACCCGTCCGACCCCGTACCTCCCCCGCACATTACCGAGCGGGAGAGCGCCCGGCGCCCCGAGGGGCGCCCGGAGAACGACCGCGCACCGGCCTCATCTGCGCAGCAGCAGCGAGGTGACCCGCAGCCGGCCGCTGTGGATCCAGACGTCCGAGTACTCCACCGGCCGGTCGTCGGCGAGGTAGGTGACCTGCTGGAGGTACTGCACGGGCGCACCCTCGGGCAGTGACAGGGCGTCGGCGACATCGGCGGTGGCGGCCTCCGCGCTGAACGTCCGGCGGGCCGTGGCGATCTTCAGTCCGTACGTGCCCTCCAGCACCCCGAAGAGGCTGGAGGCGGTGAAGTCCACCTCTTCGATGCCGGGCGCGACGTCCGTGCGCACGAAGTTGAACAGCAGCGCTACCGGGCCCTCGCCGGTGCTGCGCACCCGCACCAGACGCAGCACGCGAGTGCCGGGAGCGACGTCGAGCAGGGCCGCGACGGGCCGGGGCGGAACGATCAGCGAGCACTCCCGCACCGACGTGGTGGTGACCACGCCCTGGCTCGCGAAGTCCTCGGACAGGGTGCTCAGCTTCTGGGCGATGGCCGGTTCGATCGTCGTCGAGGTGACGAACGTGCCGCGCCCGCGCACCTGCCGCAGCAGTCCCTCCTCGATGAGCGTGGTCAGGGCGCGCCGCAGGGTGCCGCGGCTGACACCGAACTCCTGAGCCAGTTCGGGCTCACTCTTGAGGCGGTAGTGCGCCGGCCACTCGCCGCTGGCGATACGCAGTCGGATGTGTTCCGAGATCTGGACGTGGATCGCCGTGGGGACGTCACGCTTGATGCCCGGAAGCCCCCCTTTGTCGGCCGTCACAGTTGTCGCATCTCCTTCTCCGGTCTCACCGGAGGACGGGCGTCGCTCCGGAAAATGGGGAGCCGCACCCCGGCCGCGAGGTGCGGGCGGGGTGCGGCGGCAGTGGCCGGTCAGTAGCTGACGGTCGACTCGTCACCGGTGTCGGTCACGATCTCCAGACCGGCGCTGGTCCCGAGCAGGGAGGCACCCGCGCGCAGGAGTTCCAGGCCCTGCCGGTAGGTCTTGATGGACCCGGACGCCTTCACCTGAACCCCGTTCCGCGCCCGCTCAACAAGGTAGCGAACGCTCGTCGGATTCGCAGTCTCGATCTGTCCGCTGCTGGCGTTCTTCAGAAAGGCGACGCCCGCCTCCATGGCGAGCTCGACGGCGGCCTCCTTCTCGTCGTCGGTGAGGAGCGGCAGTTCCAGCATGACCTTGACGGGCAGGCCCGAGGCCCTGACCACGCCCGCGATGTCCTCGCGGAAGTCGTCGTAGCGGCCGCTCTTGAGCCAGCCGATCTGGACGCCGATGTCGAGCTGGGTCGCGCCGAGCCGGGCGATCTCCGCGGCCTCGGCCGCCTTGCCCGCGCTGGTCATGACGCCGACGGTCGGGAAGTCCAGTGCGGAGGCCACTCCGACCCCGGTGCCGCGCAGTTCGGCCGCGACGACGGGCAGCCAGGACGCGGGAACCATCGCGGCGTTGAAGCCGTGGGTGACCGCCTCCTGGGCGTGGGCGACCATGTCGTCGCGGGTCGCATCCGGATCGATCTTGGTGTGCTGGATGTAGGGAGCCAACTCGGCCGGGGTGAGGTTGAGTTCGGCTGCGATGGCGGTCGTGGTGGACACGGAGTGATCTCCCTGTGTGGAGGGCGGTGGGGCACCCGGCGAATCGCCCGTCGGGTGCTTTCGAGGTGGGGGCGTACGGCCGGCGACGACTCAGAGCCTGGACGCGTAGTGGTCCGGGACGACGACGCCCTCGCCGCCGAACCACCTGGGGACGTCGACGCCGCAGAACAGGCCGATGTTGCCCCAGGGTTCGAAGGCTCCGGTGCGTACGACGACCTTGGCCTGCCGGGCCAGCTCGCCGAGGACCTCCGCGTGCGGACGGGTGGTGAACTCGGCGGCGGAGAAGCGTTCGCGCAGCCACGCGTCCAGCCGTGGGTTGTGGGTGGGGACGTCCTCGGCCCGGACCACGCCCTCGACGACCAGTTCGTCGGCGATCAGTCCGAGCACCGTCCGCAGGTCCGGCAGGTTCTCGGCGAGGGCGAGATCGACGCGGTGCGCGTCCCGCGGGACGGGGAAGCCGGCGTCCACGACCAGCAGCAGGTCGGTGTGGCCGAGCGTGGCCAGGGCCCCGCTCAGTTCGGCGTTGAGGATGCCGGAGCGTTTCACGGTGGGTTCCTTTCGGTGGGTCTTCGCGGTTCGGACCGCGGGTTCTCAGGCCGCGGCCGGCGTCGCTCCGGTCGCGAGGGCCATGACGGACTCCTCGGTCGCCTCCGCGGAGTCGACGATCTTCACCAGCCGGCCCTCGCTCATCACGGCGATCCGGTCGGTCAGGGTCAGCAGTTCGGGCAGGTCGGAGGAGGAGCAGAGGATCGCCAGGCCCTTCTGGGCGAGCGCGAACAACTGCTCGTAGATCTCGGCCTTCGCCCCGATGTCCACGCCGCGGGTGGGCTCGTCGAGGATCAGCACCTCGGGGTTGATCGCCAGCCAGCGTCCGAGTACGGCCTTCTGCTGGTTGCCGCCGGACAGGCTGGTGATGGGCTGGTTCATGGTGGCGGTCTTGACCCGCAGCCGTTGCGCCTGGTCGGCGGCGCTCGCGTCGAAGGCGCGGCGGCGGACGATCCCGAACCGGCTGAACGCCCTCGTGGTGAGCGCGCCGATGTTCTCGCCGACGCTCATGGTGGTCAGCAGCCCCTGGGCGCGGCGCTCTCCGGGCACGAACGCGAGCCGGCGTTCGACGCTGGCGATCGGATCGCGCCGGTCGTAGGGCGTGCCCAGCAGTTCCACGGTGCCGCCGGTGCCGCGGTCACCGCCGAAGAGGTTGTGCAGCAGCTCCACCCGGCCGGAGTCCGGCAGTCCGGCCACGCCCAGGATCTCGCCGGGACGCAGGTCGAAGGAGACACCGTTGTGCCGCCGCCCGCTCAACTCGCGTACCTTCAGGGCCGGTTCGTCGGAGGACTCGCTGTCGCGCGCCGCGCGGCGGGTGAGCCGGCCCAGTTCACGGCCGACCATGGCGGCGACCGCCTGGTCGGGGGTGGTGTCCGCGCTCCGCCAGGACGCGACGTGGGTGCCGTCGCGCAGAACCTGGATGTGGTCGGCCAGGCGGAAGACCTCGGGCATGCGGTGGGAGACGTAGAGCATGGTCGTCCCGGCTGCCTTGAGCTTGTCCATCAGGGCGAACAGCCGGTCGGCCTCGGCCGGGGTGAGCATGGCCGTCGGTTCGTCCAGGATCAGTACGCGGCAGCCCCGGGCGATGGACCGGGCGACCACGATGAGCTGCTGGGTGGCCAGGTCCAGGGTCCGCACGGAGGCGTTCGGGTCGAGGCTCAGGTCGAGTTCGGCGAGGAGTTCGCCGGTGCGCTCCAGCATGCGGCGCCGGGAGGGGAACCAGCGGTTGCCCGGCTCGACCCCGCTCAGCACGTTCTCCGCCACGCTGCGGTCGGGCAGCAGCGACAGCTCCTGGGGGACGATCGCGACGCCGTGCCGGCCGAGCATCGTACTCGGGTCGAAGGACGTGACCTCCTCGCCGAAGACGGTGACACCGCCCTCGCTGGGCGGCTGCAGACCGGCCAGGATCTTGAGCAGGGTCGACTTGCCGGCCCCGTTCTCCCCCAGCAGGGCGGTGACCTCGCCCGCCGGGACGTCGAAGGAGACGTCGCCGAGGGCACGGACCGGACCGAAGTTGCGGGACAGGCCGCGGATCCGGACGGCCGGGACGGCGCCGGGCGGGCCGCCGGGAGGCGCCGAGCCGCCCGGGGCGGCGGCGCGGGAGGTGGCGGTCATCAGTCCTCCACCGTCGCGGCGTCGAGGTTCTTGCGGGTGATGAACTGCGCGCCGGTGTCCACACCGGATATCGCGGTGCCCTTGGTGAGGAAGTCGTACAGCACCTTGACCGCCTGGTAGCCCTGCTCGGACGGGTTCTGGCTGATGGTGAAGTCCAGGACCCCGCGGTCGATGTACTCGGCGGTCTGGGTGAGCAGGTCGAAGCCGCCCATGGTGATGGAGTCGGCGCGTCCGGACTGGGCCACCCACTTGGCGGCGGCCGTGGTCGAGCAGCAGTCGAGCCCGGCGACGGCCACGACACCGGACTGGCCGGACATGGTGGACTCGACGGTGTTGTAGGCGGCGTTGGGCTCGTTGCCGACGTTCACCGGTCCGACGACCTTCAGATCGCTGCCGGCCAGGCCCTCCTTGAAGCCGTTGAAACGGTCGTGCGACCAGCCGGCCCCGGTGTCGACGGAGAAGACCACGACGGACTTGCCCTTGCCGCCGCCCTTGAGGTTCTTGAGCAGCTGTTCGGCCTCGGCCTTGCCGGAGCCCTTGAGGTCCTGGCCGACGAAGCCCATCTGCCGGGAGTCGGGGTTGTCGGTGTTGAACGAGATGATCGGGATGCCCGCCTTGTAGGCCTGGCTGATGACCGGCTTGAGCGCGTCGCTGGAGGCGGAGGAGACGGCGAGACCGTCCACGGCCTTCTGCTGGATGAGCGTCTGGATCTCGGACACCTGCTTGGCGGCGTCGCCGCCGGTGGGGCCGATGAGGGAGACGTCGGCCCCGAGCTCCTTGCCGGCCCGCTTCATGCCCGCGCCGATCGGCGTCGCGAAGGCGAGGGACGGGTCGTGGTAGCTCAGCTTGATACGCATCGGCTTGTGCTCGTCGACCCGCTGCTGGATGTACGGGGCGAGCTTGAAGGAGCCGTCGCCGGAGCCGCCGGAGTCGGCGGCGGTGACGGCACCGCACGCGGTGAGGGTGAGGGCCGCGGTCGCGGCCGTCGCGGCGAGGAGGGATCTGAGGAGGGTGCGCGGGGACATCGTGACTCCCTTGTCGGGTCCGTGAGTCTGCGTCTGCGTGAGATGGGAAGCGGGCGGCGGTCAGGCGCGGGTCTTGCGCTTGCGCTGCCAGGTGTCGGCCGCGACGGCGGCGACGATGACGAGACCGGTGACCACGGTCTGCCAGAAGGAGGAGATGCCCTTGATGTTCAGGATGTTCTGGAGCAGGCCGATGAAGGCGACGCCGATGACGGTGCCCCACATGGTGCCGGAGCCGCCGAAGAGGGCCGCGCCGCCGATGATGACGGCGGAGATGACGGTGAGCTCCAGGCCCTGGCCGGTCACGCCCTGCACATAGGAGAGGAAGGACAGGCCGAGTACACCGGCGAGACCTGCGGTGAAACCGGACAGGACGAACGCGGTGAGCTTGACCCGCTTGACGTTGACGCCGACCAGGCGGGCGGCCTCCTGGTTGCCGCCGACCGCGTAGGTGTTGAAGCCGAAACGGGAGCGGGACAGCAGCACCACTCCGAGGGCGGCGACGGCGGCGAAGAAGACGAACTGCATCGGGATCACGCCGAAGAGCCGTCCCTGGCCGAGGAGGTTGAACTCCGCCACCCCGGGCCGGGAGGAACTCAGCGAGATCGGGGCCCCGTCGGAGATGAGCAGGGCGATACCGCGGAAGACGCTGAGCGTGCCGAGGGTGACGATGAAGGACGGCACCCCGAGCATCACCACCGCCAGCCCGTTGAGCAGTCCGGCCAGGGCGCCGACGGCCAGTCCGACGAGCATCGCGCCGGGCCAGTTCCAGCCGTCCGAGATGAGCATTCCGGTGGAGATCGCGGACAGGGCGTAGGTCGAGCCGACCGAGAGGTCGATCTCGCCGTTGAGGATCACGAACGTCGCCCCGACGGCCATGATGCCGATCTGCGCGATCTGCTGACCCACCGAGAGCAGGTTGTCGGACTGGGCGAAGGTCGGCGAGAGCACGGTGCCCAGCAGGAAGAGCAGGACGAGCGCGGCGAAGACGCCTGCCTCGCGTGCGTGCAGCAGCCTGCGCAACGCGAGCGGCAGCTGCCGTGCCGGTCCGGTGGCCGACGGCGCCGCGGCGGTCGGGGGTTTCGAGGTCGTCGAGGTCACGGGGTTCTTCCAATCCGGGCGTTCAGCTGGTCTCGGGTGGGCAGGGCGGGGACGACGCCCGCGATCGTCACGGTGTGGGCGCCCGCGGCGGCGGCGAACTCGGCGGCTCGTTCGAGGGGCTGCCCCTCGGCGAGGGCGACGGCGAGCGCGGCGGTGAAGGAGTCGCCGGCGCCCGTGGTGTCGACGACGGTGGGGGCCGCGTGCGGTGGCACCGCGGTCGTGCCGGAGGCCTGGGCGATCAGGGCGCCCTCGCCGCCCCGGGTGAGCACGGCGGCGCCCCCGGTGCGTTCCCTGAGGGAGTGGATCAGTTCCTCGTCGCTGAGCCCGTGGCCCTCGTCCAGACCGAGGAGGACGGGCGCCTCCGTCTGGTTCGGCGTGATCACGTCGATGAGCGGCCAGCACGCGTCGGGAAGCGGGCGGGCGGGCGCGGGGTTCAGCAGGGTCCGCGTACCGGTCTCGCGGCCCAGGCGGAGCGCGGTGACCACGGCCTCCTCCGGGATCTCCATGGACACGACCAGGATGTCGGCGGAGGCGATCTCGGCGCGGAAGGGTGCGACGGCTGCGGCGTCCAGCTCGTCCAGGGCGCCCGGCGCGATCGCGATGCGGTTCTCCCCGGAGGGTTCGACCAGGATGAAGCCGACCATCGTGGGGGCACCGGCGGTCAGCACGTGCTCGGCACCGACCCCTTCGCACTGCCACAACTCACGTGCGGAGCGGCCGAAGTCGTCGTCGCCCACCGCGGTCAGCAGCGAGACCTCGGCTCCCAGCCGGGCGGCGGCGATGGCCTGGTTGCTGCCCTTGCCACCGGGGCCGGGATCGAACACCCCGCCCGAGACGGTCTCACCCGCCGCGGGGGCCTTGGGGACCCGCATGGTGAGGCCGGCTCCATAACTTCCGACAACCGCGATCTTCATGGGCGCACCGCTTTGTGTATGGACAACCATGGACAAGCGAGATCGTAGGTACAGGGATGTCCATAGTCAACGGTTGTCGAGAAGATGAACTCCGGTTGTTCTCACGCACACAGGAAAACGGGCCCGGGCTCCTCATCGAGGAACCCGGGCCCGTCCGCCGGCGTCGCGAGCGGCCTGCCGCCGCTACGCGGTGCCGCGCTCCTGCGCCTGGCGTTCGGCGAGCCTGCTGTGCTTGCGGCCGTAGAGGAAGTACACGACGAAGCCGATGACCATCCAGATGGCGAAGCGGAGCCAGGTCTCGGCGGGGAGGTTGAGCATCAGCCAGAGGGAGGCGCAGACGGAGAGAACGGGGATCAGCGGGACCCAGGGGGTGCGGAAGGCGCGGGGCAGGTCGGGCCGGGTGTTGCGCAGGATGATCACGCTGATCGCGACGACGATGAATGCGAACAGGGTGCCGATGTTCACGAGTTCGGCCAGTTCGCTGAGGCTGGTGAACCCGGCGACGACGGCGATGATCACGCCGAGCAGGATGGTCGGCCGGTACGGGGTGCGGAACCGCGGGTGGGTGTGCGAGAAGAACCGGGGCAGCAGCCCGTCCCGGCTCATCGCGAAGAAGACCCGCGCCTGCCCGAGGAGCAGGATCATGCACACGGTGGTCAGGCCGACGGCCGCGCCGAAGCTGATCAGGCCCGCGTACCACGGATGCCCGGTGGCCTTGAACGCGTCGGCGAGCGGCGCGTCGACGGACAGCGCGCTGTACTTCTGCATGCCGGTGACGACGATCGACACGGCGACGTACAGCACGGTGCAGATGATCAGCGAGCCGATGATGCCGCGCGGCACGTCGCGCTGCGGATTGCGGGTCTCCTCGGCCGCCGTGGCCACCACGTCGAAGCCGATGAAGGCGAAGAAGACGACGGACGCGGCGGTGAAGATGCCCATCACGCCGAAGTTCGAGGGCGCCCAGCCGAACATCAGCTGGATGAGCGGTGCCTTGAGGTTGCCGCCCGCGGGCACCGGCTGGGGCTTCGGGATGAAGGGGTCGTAGTTGCCGCTCTTGATGAAGAAGGCGCCCGCGATGATCACGACGAGCACCACGGCCACCTTGACGGCGACGACGATGGAGGTGACCCGCGCGGAGAGCTTCATGCCGAGCACGAGGATGGCGGTGAGGACGAGGACCAGGAGGGCGGCGAGGATGTCGAAGCCGAAACCGGACGCGGTGTCACGCCCGCTGAGGTATTCGGGCAGGTGCCAGCCCGCGTTGTCGAGCAGCGAGTGGATGTAGCCGGACCATCCGACGGCGACCACCGCCGTGCCGAGCGCGAGTTCCAGCACCAGGTCCCAGCCGATGATCCAGGCGGGGAACTCGCCGAGTGAGGCGTAGGAGAAGGTGTAGGCGGAGCCTGCCACCGGGACCGTGGAGGCGAACTCCGCGTAGCACAGCGCGGCGAGCGCGCAGACCACACCGGCGACCACGAAGGACAGGGAGACGGCGGGCCCGGCGGTGTTCCTGGCCGCCGTGCCGGTGAGGACGAAGATGCCGGTGCCGATGATGACACCGACGCCGAAGACCGTCAGATCGAGGGCGGACAGGGATTTTCTGAGCGCGTGCTCGGGTTCTTCGGTGTCCTGGATCGACTGCTCGACGTTCTTCGTCCGAAAGAGCGTGCTGCTCACGGCGTGACCTCCCCTGCTTGACGTCCTCGACCCGGCTCGACACGGCTCGGCATGATCGAGAGAGCTGGGGATGCGTATGCCCCGGCATTCGCAGGTTCACGCAGACGGGCCGGTTGCGCCACCCGTAAGAGGGGGCACGACCGGCCCGTAGCGCGTCGGGGAGGTCCCGGTGGTCAGTCGCGCGCGGTCTGCACCGCCGCGTCGACCCCCGTCTCGGCCTCCGGCCGCTCGAACCGGCCGTCCAGCTTGGAGACCAGGCCCGTGACCTGACGGGCGATGTCCGGCGCGGTCAGCCCGATCTCCACCAGCACCTCCGCGCGGGAGGCGTGGTCGAGGAAGCGCGGCGGAATGCCGAAGTCGCGCAGCGGCACGTCCACGCCCGCGTCCCGCAGGGCCTGGGCGACCGCCGAGCCGACACCGCCGACACGGGAGTTGTCCTCGACGGTGACGACCACGCGGTGCCGTGCGGCGAGCGGGGCCATGGCCTCGTCGACGGGCTTGACCCAGCGCGGGTCGACGACCGTGGTGGTGATGCCCTGCTTGTCGAGGAGCGAGGCCACCTCAAGACACATCGGGGCGAGGGCGCCGACGGAGACGAGCAGGACGTCCGGGGTCTCGGTGCCGGGCTCGCGCAGTACGTCCATGCCGCCGACGCGGCCCACCGCGGGTACGGCGGGACCGACGGCGCCCTTGGAGAAGCGGACCACGGTCGGCGCGTCGTCGACCTCGACGGCCTCGCGGAGCTGGGCGCGGACCTGGTCGGCGTCGCGCGGGGCGGCCAGCCGCAGACCTGGGACGACCTGAAGGATCGACATGTCCCACATGCCGTTGTGGGAGGCGCCGTCGGTGCCGGTGACACCGGCGCGGTCCAGGACGAAGGTGACACCGCACTTGTGCAGGGCCACGTCCATCAGGACCTGGTCGAAGGCGCGGTTGAGGAAGGTGGCGTAGACGGCGAAGACGGGGTGCACCCCGGCGTGGGCGAGGCCGGCCGCGGACACGGCGCCGTGCTGCTCGGCGATGCCGACGTCGTAGACCCGGTCGGGGAAGGCCTTGGCGAACTTGTCCAGGCCGACCGGCTGGAGCATGGCCGCGGTGATGGCGACGATGTCCTTGCGCTCCTTGCCGAGCCTGACCATCTCGTCGCCGAAGACGGAGGTCCAGTCGGCGCCGGAGGTGGCGATCGGCAGTCCCGTGTCGGGGTGGATCTTGCCCACGGCGTGGAAGCGGTCGGCCTCGTCCTGGAGGGCGGGCTGGTAGCCACGGCCCTTCTCGGTGAGGCAGTGCACGATGACGGGACCGCCGAACCGCTTGGCACGGGCCAGCGCCGACTCCAGGGCCTCGATGTCGTGGCCGTCGATGGGACCCACGTACTTCAGGCCCAGGTCCTCGAACATGCCCTGCGGGGCGATGAAGTCCTTCAGGCCCTTCTTGGCGCCGTGCAGGGTCTCGTACAGCGGCCGGCCGACGACCGGGGTGCGCTCGAGGACCTCGCGGGTGCGGGCCAGGAAGCGCTCGTAGCCGTCGGTGGTGCGCAGGGTCGCCAGGTGGTTGGCGAGGCCGCCGATGGTCGGCGCGTAGGAGCGCTCGTTGTCGTTGACGACGATGACGAGCGGGCGGTCCTTGGCGTCGGCGATGTTGTTCAGCGCCTCCCAGGCCATGCCGCCGGTCAGCGCGCCGTCACCGATGACCGCGGCGACGTGGCTGTCCCGCTCGAGAAGCTGGTTGGCCTTGGCGATGCCGTCGGCCCAGCCCAGCACGGTCGAGGCGTGGCTGTTCTCGATGACGTCGTGCTCGGACTCGGCCTGCGAGGGGTAGCCGGACAGGCCGCCCTTCATCTTCAGCTTGGAGAAGTCCTGACGGCCGGTGAGCAGCTTGTGCACGTAGGACTGGTGGCCGGTGTCCCACAGCACCTTGTCCTTCGGCGACTGGAAGACGCGGTGCAGGGCGATGGTCAGCTCCACCACACCGAGGTTGGGGCCGAGGTGGCCGCCGGTCTTGGAGACCTCGGTGACGAGGAAGGTCCGGATCTCCCGCGCCAGCTGGTCCAGCTCCTCCAGGCTGAGCCGGTCCAGATCGCGCGGTCCCCTGATGCGGGTCAGCAGCGGCACCCGTGCCTCCTTGCGTAGAGCTGATCGAGCTGTTGCCGGGCTCGTCGAGTCTAATGTTCCGCCCGAGCGCCCGGTGTCCGGGCCGGGGGTCGTATGTCACGCGAACGGCGGTACCCACCGTCGCGCAGGTCATGACACGACCGTGCCCGGCACCCCCTGGGCGCCGGGCACGGTCCTGGTGCGGGCGGCGCTCAGGCGCGTCCGGCCGACTTCTGGGTCTTGCGGGTGATCGAGTCGATGACCACCGTGGCGAGGAGCACACCACCGGTGATCATGTACTGGATCGGGGTGGCGATGCCCTGCAGGGCGAGGCCGTACTGGATCGACGTGATCACGAGGACACCGAGCAGCGCGTTCCAGGTGCGGCCCCGGCCGCCGAAGAGGCTGGTGCCGCCGATGACGGCCGCGGCGATGACGTTCATCAGCAGGTCGCCGGAGCCGGCGCTCTGGTTGGCCGCCGCGATCTTGGAGGCCCAGAAGAGGCCGCCGACCGAGGCGAACAGGCCGGCGACGGCGAAGACCGAGACACGGACCGCGGTGACGTTGATACCGGCGCGGCGGGAGGCCTCGACGTTGCCGCCGAGCGCGAAGACCTTGCGGCCGTACGCGGTGCGGCGCAGCACGAAGTCGCTGCCGACCAGGACGATCGCGAAGAGCAGCACCGCGAGCGGCAGTCCCTTGTACTGGTTGAACATGAACGCCACGGCGAACGCGGCGACCGCGAGCAGCACGGTGCGCAGCACTATGTCGCTCAGCGGGCGGGACGGGATGCCCGCGGTCTCGCGGCGGCGGTTGCCGAAGAAGGCCGACAGGAAGTATCCGGCGACCGCGACGACGGCCAGGAGGTAGGCGGCGGCCACGTCCGAGAAGTAGTACGTGGTGAGCTTGCCGACCACGCCGTCGCCGTCGATGTTGATCGTGCCGTTGGACCCCAGGATCTGGAGCATGAAGCCGTTCCAGAACAGCAGACCGGCCAGGGTCACCGCGAACGCGGGCGCACCGATGCGGGCGAAGAAGAAGCCGTGCAGGGCGCCGATGACCGCGCCGGCCGCGAGGGCGCAGACCACGGCGAGCCACTCGTTCACGCCGTGGGTGATGCTCATCACGGCCATGATCGCCGAGGAGACACCGGAGACGGAGCCGACCGACAGGTCGATCTCGCCGAGCAGCAGCACGAAGATGATGCCGACCGACATCATGCCGGTGGCCACCATGGCGACGAAGATGTTGCTGAGGTTCTCCGCGCCGAGGAAGGCCGAGTCGAGGCTCTGGAAGATCGCACAGATGACGATGAGGCCGACGACGACCGGGATCGCCCCGAGGTCGCCGGCGCGCATCTTGCGCTTGAACTCGCCGATGTAGCCGGCGAATCCCTGCTCGCGCACGAGCAGGCGGGGGTCGACGGCGGGGGCGGCGTCGGCCGCGGCGGCGGGCGCGTCCACGGGGGCGGCCTGGGACTTGTCGATGCTCACTTCTGAGCCTCCGCGTTGGTGCGGGCCGCACGACGGGTCACGGCGTTGTCCGTGGCACCGGTGATGGCGGAGATGATTTCTTCCTGCGAGGTGGTCCCGACCTCGAACACGCCGTTGTTGCGGCCGAGCCGGAGGACGGCGACCTTGTCGGCGACGGCCTTCACATCGGCCATGTTGTGGCTGATGAGGATGACCGCGAGGCCGCGCTCGCGCAGCCGCTCGACGAGGTCGAGAACCTGGGCCGTCTGCTCGACGCCGAGGGCGGCCGTCGGCTCGTCGAGGATGACCAGCTTGGGCTCGCCGAGCATGGAGCGGGCGATGGCCACGACCTGGCGCTGACCGCCGGAGAGCGAGGCGATCGGGATGCGCACGCTGGGGATGCGGATGGACAGGGTCTGGAGCAGATCGCGCGAGCGGCGCTCCATCTCGACCTCGTCCAGGACACCGCGGCGCTTGATCTCACGGCCGAGGAACAGGTTGCCGACGACATCGATGTTGTCGCACAGGGCGAGGTCCTGGTAGACCGTCGCGATGCCCAGGTCCTGGGAGTCGTGCGGCCGGTTGACCGTGACGGGGTTGCCCTCCCACTCGATGACACCGTCATCGATGGGGTGCACGCCGGCGATCGTCTTGACAAGGGTGGACTTTCCGGCGCCGTTGTCGCCGACGAGGGCGACGACCTCTCCGGCGTGGACCTCAAGCTCTACGTCGGTGAGCGCCTGGACAGCACCGAATCGCTTGGAGACCCCGCGCAACGCCAGCACGGGCGTAGCGGACACGTGAACCATCTCCTTCGCCGCCTGAGCCTGACCCGGCGGGAGGTTGAACAAGAAGAGTGAGGGGGGTTCCGTCCGGCGCCCCGCCGTTGTGCTGCGGGGCTGTCGGCGGCAGGGCGCCGGACGCGCTGACACAGGTCCGCGTTTTCGATGGACGCGGTGTCCCGTGCAGGTCGGTCGGGCCGCCGCACGGGCGGCCCGGCGGTGTTACTTCAGGCCGAGCTTGTCGCAGGCGGCCTTGTACTTGGCCGTGCAGATCTCGCCGAGCGTGTAGTAACCCTGGTCGATGACCGTGTCCTTGATGTTGTCCTTCGTCAGCGAGACGACGGGGACGATGACCGCCGGGATGCCCTTCTCGGTACCGCTGTCGACGGTGCTCGTGTTCAGCGAGCTGTCGACCTTGCCGGTCTTGGCGATCGAGACGGCCATCTTGGCGACGGTCTCGGCCTCCTGCGGGTACGACTTGAAGACGCTCATGTACTGCTCGCCGGTGATGATGCGCTGCACGCCAGCGAGTTCGGCGTCCTGGCCGGTGACCGGGGGAAGCGTCTTGAGCCCCGCGCCCTTGAGCGCGGTGATGATGCCGCCCGCCATGCCGTCGTTGGCGGAGTAGACGCCGACGATCTTGTCCTTGCCGAGGGCGGCGATGGCGCCCTCCATGTTGGCGTTGGCGTTCTCCGCCTTCCACTCCTTGGTGTCGTACTCCTTGCCGATGTTCACCTTGCCGTCGAGGGCGTCGTGGGCGCCCTTCTTGAACTGCGCGGCGTTCGGGTCGGTCACGGCGCCGTTCATCATGACGATCTTGCCGGACTTGGCCTTGTCGCCCAGGGCCTTCAGCAGGGCCTCGCCCTGCGTCTTGCCGACCTCCTCGTTGTCGAACGAGGTGTAGGCGGCGATCGGGCCCTCGGCGAGGCGGTCGTAGGCGACGACCGGGATGCCGGCCTCCTTGGCCTTCTTCACGCCCGAGGCGACGGCCTTGTAGTCGACCGCGTCCAGGATCAGCACGTCGACCTTCTTGGTGACCATCGTATCGATCTGCTGCGCCTGGAGGGTGGCGTCCTGCTTGGCGTTGAGGTACTCGACCTTGCCCTTGCCGTTCGTCAGCTCCGCGATCTGCTTCTCGATGATCGGCTTGTCGAACTTCTCGTAACGAGCGGTCTGGTTCTCCGGCAGCAGCAGGCCGACCGTGATGGCGTCGCCCTTCTTCTCGCTGCTGCCCGACGACTTCGAGGAGCCACCGGACTCCTTGGCGCTGCCACAGGCGGCGAGCGAGACGGCCATGGCACCAGCAGCAACGGCGAAGGCCGCGCGACGCATACGCGTGTTCACTTCTCAAACCTCCCTGACGAGGCCGCGTCGTTGCGGCCGAGGTGGCTGGAAGTCAACTCGGCCGCGCGTGCGACGTCAAGAAGTAAATCCTTAACGAGATGGCAACGGTGCCATCCGTTCTCTAAGTGAAGGCAGGAGCGGCCGCGTGGAGCGTGCCGTCCAAAAGGGTTGAATCGCCCATCTCGCTCAACGCGAGGGCCAGCGCGCCGAGTACTTCCGCGCGGCCGCCAAGTGCGCCGGGGAGCACGGAGAGTTGGCGCGCGGCGCTGGGAATGGCGTACCGCCCGACCGACTCCCTGATCGGGCCGAGCACCAGCTCACCGGCCTCGGCGAGGTCCCCGCCGAGCACCACCCGGCTGGGGTTGAGCAGGTTGCAGAGGTTGGCGACCCCGCTGCCGATGTGGCGGCCGACGTCGGCGATCACCCGGCGGCAGCCCGGGTCGCCCTCCCTCGCCAGCCGTACGACGCCCTCCATGGTCAGGTCGGTGCCGTGACTGGGCCGCAGCAGCGGGAGCACGTACCCGGCGGCCGTGAAGGTCTCCAGGCAGCCGCGGTTGCCGCAGCGGCAGACCGGGCCGGACTCGTCGAGCGTGATGTGCCCGATCTCGCCCGCCGTGCCGCCGGGGCCGCGGTAGATCCTGCCGCTGATCACCAGGCCGGCGCCGACGCCGCTGGCGATCTTGATGTACGCCAGGTCGCGCACGCCCCGGCCGCTGCCCCAGACCAGCTCGCCCAGCGCGCCGAGGTTGGCGTCGTTGTCCACGTGCACCGGCACTCCGAGGCGCCCCCGCAGCTCCTCGGCGGGCCTGACGCCCGTCCAGCCCGGCAGGATGGCCGTGGAGCCCAGAGTGCCGGACTCCACGTCGATCGGGCCGGGGACGCCGACACCCACGCCGGCGATCTTGGAACGGTCGACGCCCGTGGCCTCGATCAGGCGGTTGACCAGTTCCTCCGCGCGGTCGAAGCCCTGCGCCGAGGAGGCGTCCACGTCCAGCGGCTCGGACTCCTCGGCGAGCACCTGGTGGGCGAGGTTGCCTATCGCGACCCGCAGGTGGGTGTGCCCGAAGTCGACGCCGATCACGATGCCGGCGTCCCCGCTCAGGGAGACGCTGCGGGCCCGGCGCCCGCCCGCGGAAGTGGGCGTGACCTGGACCGTTCCGCCGTCCTTCAGCTCGCGCACGATATTGGAGACCGTCGCCGCGGACAGGCCAGTGGTCCGCGCGATCTCCGCCTGCGTGAGTGATCCGGCAAGGCGCACGGCACGTACGACCCGCTCCAGGTTGGCTCGGTGCAGCGACGACTGCGACCCTGGCGTCTCCACGACGACCTCCTGAGCGCGGGGCCGCATCGGCGAGGCCCCGTCCATGTCCAACTAGTGAACTCTAAGCTGAGCTGTTCGGGTCCCCTCCCGTCAAGAGGTTGAACGTTATCCGCCCCCTTGGACAAGCAGCCGCACCCATGTCACGCGCCCGCGCACGCCCGACGTCCGCACGCCCTCCGTGGGGGCGGCCCGGAGAGGTCTTCACGGGGCGGACGCCGGACGCGGGGCGCCGCAGGCGGCGGGCTCGGGCGACCGGCGCCAGGCACGGCCAGCCACGAGCTGCCCTCGCGATCAGGCTCGGAATGCGGCTCATGGACGTCAGGGAGTAGGGACACCGACGCGAGCGGCAGCGGTGCTGGACGGAAAGCCGCGAGCCGGCACGAGGCCGGCCGGTGCCAGGCCGGCTGGTGGGCAGGGCCCCGAAAGCGGCCCGCGGAGGCCGCGGGAGATACAAGACGCCGCAGGCGGCAGCGACTCGAGACGGCGAACCCGCGAGCCGGGCCCCCGAGCGTGACTCGCGGAGACTGCGGCTTCGCGACAACGTGCGCACGCGGCAGCGATGCGGAGTGACGGGCTCGCAGGTCCGACCCGGCAGATCCGCTCGCGGAGACCGGGAGTTTCCCAGCGGCGCGCGGGAGCCGCGGCGACGCCGTGCCAGCGAGTCCGGCCCCGCAAGTACGCATGCGGAGGCCGCGCCAGGGGTGGGACGGCGGGCGGCCCCGCGAGGCCGGTCGCGGGGCCCGGCAGGACGGGGCGCGCTCCGCGCAGCGGGTGGCGGGCGGCGGCCGGGACCGGCAGGCGCGCCGGGCCGCGCGACGGCGGCCCGGTGCCGGGTGTTACTTCAGGGCGCCCGCCGTGAGGCCCTGTACCACCTGGCGCTGGAAGATGACGTACGCGGCGAGCACCGGCAGCATCGCCATCACCAGTCCGGCGAAGAGACCGGACCAGTCACCCTTGTAGCCCTGGCTCACGGCGAGTTGCACCAGGCCCTGGGTCAGCACGTGCTTGTCCGGGTCGGTGTTGAGCACCGTGGGCAGCATGTACTGGTTCCACTGCCCCAGGAAGTTGAAGATCCCCACGCTGATCAGTCCGGGCTTGGCCATCGGCAGCATGATCTGGAAGAACGTCCGGGTGTGCGAGGCCCCGTCCACGAACGCGGCCTCCGCCACCGACGTCGGCAGCGTCCGGAAGAACGCGGTCAGGAAGAACACCGTGAACGGCAGCGAATACGCGATGTAGACCAGGATCAGACCGTGAATGGTGTTCAGCAGTCCCATGTTGTTCACCACGTAGAACAGCGGGACCAGCGCGAGCATGATCGGGAAACTCATGCCGCCGATGAAGAGGTAGTAGATGAAGCGGTTGCCCGGAAAGTCGAAGCGGGCCAGCACATACGCCGCCATCGAACCGAGCACCAGCGTGCCGACGAGCGAACCGCCCACCACCAGCACGGTGTTGAGGAAGTACGAGCTCATGTTGGCGTCGGTCCAGGCCCGCGCCCAGTTGTCGAAGTGGAGCTTGTCGGGCAGCGCCCAGGGCGAGCTGAAGATGGAATTGTCGTCCTTGAAGGACGTCATCACCGCCCACGCCAGCGGCATGACCACCATGATCGCCCAGATGATCAGAATGCCGTGCGAGAAGACGTTGAGGACGGAGCCGTCCTTCTTCCGTCCGGCCGGCTTCTCGGCCGGTGCGCCCACCGCGGCGAGGCCGCCTGCGGACTCGGCCGGAACGGGGGCGGGGGTCTCGGTCGTTTTCATTGTCAGAACTCCAGCCGCTCGCGCCGGCCCAGCCGCATCACGACCGCGGCGAAGGCCAGCGTGACGACGAGCAGCGCGACGCCGATCGTGGTGGCGTAGGCGGCCTGACCGTCACGGAACGCCTTCTGGTACACGTACAGGACCATGACGGTGGTCGAGTAGTCGGGGCCGCCCGGCCCGGTCGTCATGATCTGCACGACCGCGAACGACTCCGCCCCGAGGGCGAGGATGCCCATGTACACCCAGCCGGACTGCACGGTGTCCCACAGCAGCGGCAGAGTGACCCGGAAGAACGTGGTGAACCGGCCGGCACCGTCCAGCAGCGCGGCCTCGTACAGGTCCGCCGGGATGGAGGCCATGCCGGCGGAGAACAGGACCACGAAGAAGCCGACCGTGGACCAGACGAGCACCGCCATCACGCACCACAGCGCCAGGCTCGGGTCGCCCAGCCACAGCGGCTGGACGCTGCCGAGCCCGATCCCGCGCAGCACGGAGTTGATCGCGCCGCTGTCCGGGTTGTACGCGAAGGCGAACAGCAGGGCCACGATCGCGATCGACAGCACCTGCGGGAAGAAGTAGACGATCTTGTAGAACGCGGAGCCGCGGACACCGGAGATCGCCGGTCCGCCGCGGCGGCGCCGCCCGCCCACATTGATCATGAAGGAGAAGAACAGCGCCAGACCGATCGTCACCAGCGGTAGCACCAGGGCGAACAGCAGGCTGTGCTGCAACGACTTCCAGAAGATGTCGTCGTGGAGCATCCGCTGGTAGTTGTCGAAGCCGACCATCTTGAAATCGGGGCTCAGACCGGTCCAGTCCGTGAACGAGTAGTAGATGGACTGGATGAACGGCCAGACGACGAAAAGCGCGTACAGCCCGAGGGGAACCGCGAGGAACCCCACGATGAACCGGTACTTGCCGTGCTGCATTGCTGCCGACCCCGATCTCTGGGCGGGTGGTACCGCTGGTGACGGATCCTCGGAGTTACTGGTGCTTGTAGTGCTTGATCGACTGGTCCTTGGCGGCCTCGTCGGCGAAGCCCTGGATCTTCTTGATGGCCTCGGCCGGGGTGAGCCGGCCGGCCATCATCTCGCCGATGCCGGACACCCCGATCTTCTCCTTCTGGAGCTGCACGTACCAGTCCTGGAGCCGCGGATTCACCACGTTGGAGCCCGCCTTGTCCAGCGCCACGACTCCGGACTTCAGACCGGGGGTGAGGTCGATGCCGTCCGTGCCGCCGTTGTAGGCGGTGAGCGACTTCACCTTGGCGGTGAAGTTCTTCGAGGAAGCCTCACTGAGCATGATGCGCAGCTGCTCCATGCCCCCCTCGGGGTTCTTGGCCTTGGCCGGGACGATGAACGGCTCGCCGCCGGAGGCCCAGATGGTGCCGAACGGCATCTTGTCGGAGCTGTCGATACCGGTGGGCGCGGAGACGGCCAGGTCGAAGTCGGCGGGGATGACGTTCGCGGACTCGTTCTCCACCCAGGAGCCGTTCGGGATGAACAGCGCCTTGCCCTTGGCCCAGGCGGTCTGCGACTGGATGTGGTCCAGGCCCGGGGTGCCCTTGAGGATGTAACCCTTCTGGTAGAGCTCGTAGTAGGCCTCGAAGCAGGCCTTGACCGCCGGGTGCTTCCAGGCGTTCGGCTCCAGGTTGTCGATGGCGTCCAGGACCTCGCGGCCGCCGACCTTGCCGATCATCGGGTAGAGCGAGAAGGGCAGGTAGTAGGGGTACTTGCCGGCGTAGGTCCAGCCGGCCATGCCCTTCTTCTTCGCCTTCTCGCAGACCTTGAGCATGGCGTCCCAGGTCTCCGGGTACTGCTCGTCCAGCGAGTCGAGGGCCTTCTGCGAGTACCACACGCCGTAGACCGTGTAGGCGTAGTACAGGATCCACACCGGCCGGCCGTCGAACTGCCCCATCTCCACGATGCCCGGGCGCAGTGTGTCGCGGACCTTCTTGCTCGGGTCGTCGTAGGACGCCGCGTCCAGCAGCGGGGTGAGGTCCGCGAGCTGGCTCTTGCCCACGAGGACGCCCATGTCCATCTGCTCCGCGCCGGAGTTGTCGATGAGGTCCGGCGGGTTGCCCTGGTTGAAGCGCGGCTGGAGCGTCGACTGGATCTTCTGGGTGGCGGCGAACTTGGTCTTCGCCTTGGGGAAGTCCGTCTCGTAGATCTTCACCGCGTCCTCGGCGTATTCCTTGCCGAAACCGCCGTCGAAGAGGACGAATTCCATCTGCGCGGTGTCGTTGACGCCGAGCGGGTTCTTCTCGGTCTTCTTGCCCGCCTTGGCCTTGCCCTGGCCGTCACCGCCACCACTGGCGCAGGCGGACAGGAAGCCCATCGCGGGAACGCTGATCAGACCGAGTGCGGCGGACCGCTTGATCAGGGCCCGGCGGCCGACGCCTCCGTGGTTCTCGGCGGAAGTGGATCCCATGCTCAAGTCCTCGCCTTCTCCAGGACTCAGGCGGTGAACCGGATCCTCCCCGGCACCGCGGTCGGGTCACGCTGGGTCGTGCAGGAAGTACGTCGTGCGTCGTGCACCAGGATCGGACGGAAGACAAGGAGGCGGACGCGTTTACGCGCCGAACCACCCTTTCCGACTCCCCCGGGTCCGCATCCGGCCGGTCTCACGGTCGCGCGGACGCCGACAGGTATAGTCCACTTCCGGTCAGCGGAGCAAGATCGGGAGCAAGGTTCACCGCGGGTCTTTTCCGAGTTGAGACCTCACACGGAATATGCGCCGCCCATGGGCTTCCGTTGACGGAAATATCCACGCCTTTGCGCCTGAATGCCACAGCCAACACCCTTGACATCACTGGCCACTTGGCTCCCTACTGGTCCTTGCGTACAGAGTTGACAACGTTGTCCGAAACGCAGGGAGGGACGCCGCGCATGCAGCGCAGAGTACGGCACAGATGGGGTCCGGCGGTCGTTGTCACGGCCGCCTTCGTCACGGCAGCCGGCTCGCAGGGGGCGGCGGTCGCCCTGCCCGGCAAGCCCCCGGCCGTCAGCCGGGAGTTCAGCTCCTCGTTCGAGGCCGGCGACCCGGCGCCGGACTGGCTGAACACGGTCGACACCGCCAAGGGCGGCGGCAAGCGCGCCTCGGGCGTGGACGGCGGCTACAGCACCGGCATCCCCGGCAATGTGGACGACCACATCACCGAGGTCCGGGCCAGCGGGGAGAACACGGGCGGCGGCGAGGTGAAGGAGAACCTCGTCGACGGCGAGTCCGGCACCAAGTGGCTGACCTTCGAGTCCACCGGCTGGGTCGAGTTCGACTTCGACAAGCCGGTGAACATCACCCGTTACGCCCTCACGTCCGCCAACGACTACGACGGACGCGACCCGAAGGACTGGACCCTGAAGGGGTCCACCGACGGCAAGGACTGGAAGACCCTCGACACCCGCGCCGGGGAGAAGTTCTCCGAACGGTTCCAGACCAGGACCTTCGACCTGGCCGAACCGGCCGAGTACCAGCACTTCCGGCTCGACGTCACCGGGAACAACGGCGCCTCGGGCATACTCCAGCTCGCCGACGTGCAGTTCTCCACCGGCGGCGACGACGCGCCGGTCCCGCAGGACATGCTCTCGCTGGTCGACCGCGGCCCCAGCGGCTCCCCGACCGCCAAGTCCGGGGCCGGCTACACCGGCAAGCGTGCCCTGCGCTACGCGGGCCGGCACACCGCGAAGGGCCGGGCGTACTCGTACAACAAGGTCTTCGACGTCAACGTCAAGGTGCTGCCCGACACGCAACTGTCGTACCGCCTCTATCCGTCGATGGCCGACGGCGACCGCGACTACGACGCCACCAACGTCGCCGTCGACCTCGCCTTCACCGACGGCACCTACCTGAGCAGCCTGGGCGCGGCAGACCAGCACGGCTTCACCCTCAGCCCGCAGGGCCAGGGCGCGGCCAGGACGCTGTACGTCAACCAGTGGAACAACGTGGCCTCCCGGATCGGTTCGGTCGCCGCGGGCAAGACGATCGACCGGGTCCTGCTCGCCTACGACTCCCCCACCGGCCCCGCGAAGTTCCGCGGCTGGCTGGACGACGTGGAGATCAAGCAGGTGCCGCAGGAGAAGCCGAAGGCGCACCTGTCGGACTACGCGCTGACCACCCGCGGCACCAACTCCAGCGGCAGCTTCTCGCGCGGCAACAACTTCCCCGCGACCGCGGTGCCGCACGGCTTCAACTTCTGGACGCCGGTGACCAACGCGTCCTCGATGAGCTGGCTCTACGAGTACGCGCGCGCGAACAACGAGGACAACCTGCCGACGCTCCAGGCGTTCAGCGCGAGCCACGAGCCGAGCCCCTGGATGGGTGACCGGCAGACCTTCCAGGTGATGCCGTCCGCCGCCGCGGGCACCCCGGACACCGGCCGCACCGCCCGCGCGCTCGCCTTCCGGCACGAGAACGAGACCGCGCGGCCGTACTACTACGGGGTGCGCTTCGAGAACGGCCTGACGGCCGAGATGGCGCCGACCGACCACGCCGCCGCGCTGCGCTTCACCTACCCGGGCGACGACGCGAGCGTGATCTTCGACAACGTCAGCAATCAGGGCGGTCTGACCCTGGACACCGCGCACGGTGTCGTCACCGGCTACTCGGACGTGAAGTCCGGGCTGTCCGCGGGCGCCGGCCGGCTGTTCATCTACGGCGTCTTCGACAAGCCCGTGACAAGCGGCTCGGCCGCCGGCGTCACCGGCTCCGTACGCCTCGACGCGGGCAAGGACCGTACGGTCACCCTGCGCCTCGCCACCTCCCTCATCAGCGTCGACCAGGCGAAGGACAACCTGCGCCAGGAGATCCCGGACGGCACCTCGTTCGACGCCGTCAAGGCGGCCGCCCAGCGGTCCTGGGACAAGCTGCTCGGCAAGGTCGAGGTCAAGGGCGCCACGCCCGACCAGCTGACCACGCTCTACTCCAACCTGTACCGGCTGTACCTGTACCCGAACTCGGGCTCCGAGAAGGTGGGCGGCACGGACCGGTACGCCTCCCCGTTCTCGCCGGCCTCCGGTCAGAACACCCCGACGCAGACCGGCGCGAAGATCGTCGACGGCAAGGTCTACGTGAACAACGGCTTCTGGGACACCTACCGGACCACCTGGCCCGCGTACTCCCTGCTGACTCCGAGTCAGGCCGGTGAGATGGTCGACGGATTCGTGCAGCAGTACAAGGACGGCGGCTGGACCGCCCGCTGGTCCTCCCCGGGCTACGCCGACCTGATGACCGGCACCTCCTCGGACGTGGCCTTCGCGGACGCCTACGCCAAGGGCGTGCCGATGGACGCGAGGACGGCGTACGAAGCGGCCGTGAAGAACGCGACGGTGGTACCGCCGTCCTCGGGCGTGGGCCGCAAGGGCATGGCCACCTCGCCCTTCCTCGGCTACACCAGCACCTCCACCGGCGAGGGCCTGTCCTGGGCGATGGAGGGCTACGTCAACGACTACGGCATCGCGAAGATGGGCGAGGCCCTCTACAAGAAGACGGGCGAGAAGCACTACAAGGAGGAGGCTGAGTACTTCCTCAATCGGGCCCAGGACTACGTCAGGCTGTTCGACTCGCGGATCGGCTTCTTCCAGGGCCGCACCACCCAGGGCGACTGGCGCCTCGACCCGTCGAAGTACGACCCGCGCGTGTGGGGCTACGACTACACGGAGACCAACGGCTGGGGCTACGCCTTCACCGCCCCGCAGGACGGCCGGGGCCTGGCGAACCTGTACGGCGGGCAGAAGGGCCTGGCGGACAAGCTGGACGCCTACTTCGCCACTCCCGAGACGGCCGGCCCGGAGTTCGTCGGGTCCTACGGCGGTGTCATCCACGAGATGACCGAGGCGCGGGACGTGCGGATGGGCCAGTACGGCCACTCCAACCAGCCCGCCCACCACGTGACCTACATGTACGACGCGGCGGGACAGCCGTGGAAGGCACAAGAAAAGGTCCGCGAGGTCCTCTCCCGACTCTACGTGGGCAGTGAGATCGGCCAGGGCTACCTCGGTGACGAGGACAACGGCGAGCAGTCGGCCTGGTACGTCTTCTCCGCACTCGGCTTCTACCCGCTGGTCATGGGCAGCGGCGAGTACGCCATCGGCTCGCCGCTGTTCACCAAGGCGACGCTGCACCTGGACGGCGGCCGCGACCTGGTGATCCAGGCCCCGAAGAACAGCGCGAAGAACGTGTACGTGCAGGGCGTGCGGTTCAACGGCAAGGCCTGGAACTCGACGAGCCTGCCGCACTCGCTGCTGTCCAAGGGCGGTGTCCTGCAGTTCGACATGGGCCCGCGGCCCTCGTCGTGGGGCACGGGCAAGGACGCGGCGCCGGTGTCGATCACGACCGGCGACAAGGCGCCGAGCCCGCGCGCGGACGTGCTGAAGGGCGCCGGGGCGCTGTTCGACGACACCTCGTCGACGGAGGCCACGGTGACGACGGTGGACCTGCCGGTGTCCGGGCCCGTCAAGGCGGTCCAGTACACCCTGACCTCGCCCGCCGACCGTGCCAAGGCCCCGGTCGGCTGGACGCTCCAGGCCTCCACCGACGGCACGACCTGGACGACGGTGGACCGGCGCTCGGGCGAGTCCTTCGCCTGGAACAAGCAGACCCGGCCCTTCACGATCGCCTCTCCGGGCACCTACCAGAAGTACCGCCTGGTCCTGGACGACACCTCCACGCTCGCGGAGGTGGAGCTGCTGGCCTGAGCCGCTGAGCATCCGGCATGAGGAAGGGGCGGGCCCGGCGGGCCCGCCCCTTCTTGCCGTCCTGCGTGCCGTCCTGCGTGCCGTCCTGCGTGCCGTCCTGCGTGCCGTCCTGCGTGCCGTCCTGCGTGCCGTCCTTCCCGCCGTTCGCGGGACCGGACGTCCGGTCAGTCCGTGGCGACGGTGAAGACGTGCAGGTCGGTGTTGCCGGGCAGCCGCACGCCGCTGATCCGCTTGCCCGCCGGGGCCTCGTAGGGCGCGGTGGCGAAGACGTAGGTGGTCACCTTGTCCTTGTCCGCGCCCGCGACATTGCGGTACGCGGTCCTGGCCACCACCGTGTTCCCGAACTGGACGGTGCCGCCGCCTCCGCCGACGGTCCAGTCGGTGAAGGAGAGGTCGACGGTACCCGTGGTGCCGTCGGTGTAGGTGACGGTGGCCTTCGTCTGCTGGTTGCCGTTGACCGCGCTGCCGACGAAGGACAACCGGGAGGCGGGCGTGGCCAGTTCGATGCTCTGGCCGGCTCCCGAGGCGTTGTCCGGGCGCCCGCTGGGCGAGTTGGGCCAGGTGAAGGACAGGCCGTTCACCGTGCCCTGCCCGCCCGGGGCCAGGCCGGCCGCCGCCAGGGCCTGGCGGGAGTAGCTCCAGCCGCCCCCGTCGTAGTCGGCCTCGTCGTGCTCGCCCTCGTCGTCCGAGATCCCGGTGTTGTCGTAGGCGGCCAGCAGGCTGCCCGGGGCCGCCACCGTCAGGGACACCGGCTGCTCGTAGGACTGGCTGCCGGAGGTGACCGTGACCTTCGCCTCGTAGAAGCCCTGTTCGGCGTCCGGGGCGGCGGTGAGCGTGATCTGCCGGGCGCCGTCGGTCACCGTGCCCTCGGCGGGACTGGCCGTGACGCCGGACGGGGTGCGGACGCTGAAGCGCACCTCGGGGCCCTGGCCGCCGTTCAGGGAGAGGGCGCGCACCCCGATCGTCGTACTGCCGCCGGGCGCGAGCGTCGCCGCGGTCGGGCCCACACCGATCTGGTACGGCTGCTCACCCTGGCGAAAGGAGGGCGGTGCGGCGGACGCGGCACTGCCCCAGGTACGGTCCGGGGTGGCCGCGAGGGTGTAGTCGAGCCGGCCGCCGTCACGGACGAAGCTCACCGGCAGCCAGGGACGGTCGCTCGCCCGGCCGTTCACCTTCAGGGACCGCACGTACGGGGATCCGGCCGCAGCTCCCGCGGCGCGCACGGAGATGTCCCTGCCGTGCGGGCGGTGGATGTCGATCCGCTCGAACAGCGGTGAGGCCAGGACGAGTTCGGCGCGGGAGGGCACCTGCGGATACATGCCGAGCGCGGAGAAGACGTACCAGGCGGACATCGCGCCGAGGTCGTCGTTGCCGGGAATGCCGGCCGGCTGCGTGGTCCACAGCTGCCGCATGGCCGCGCGGACGGTCTCCTGCGTCTTGTAGGGCGCGCCCGCGTAGTCGTACAGGTAGGGGACGTTGATCGAGGGCTCGTTGTCGAGTTCGGACTTGGCGCCGCCGTTGCCGGTGAACGCCCAGCCGCCGTCGGCCTTGTGGAAGAAGTCGTCCAGGCGGGCCAGCGCCGTCTCCCGGCCGCCCATCGCCGCGAACAGGCCGGCCGGGTTGTGCTGGACCATCCAGGTGTACTGGGCCGCCGAACCCTCGACGAAGCCGTTGCCGGTGTCCGGGGTGAAGCCGGTGACCCAACTGCCGTCCGCCTTGCGGTTGGCGATGTAGCCGCCGGAGGAGTGGGCCGCGACGTTGAAGTTGTTCTGCCACCACTGGGCGCGCTCGGCGAAGGCGGCGGCGGTCTTCTTCTCCCCCGCCGCCTCGGCGAGCTGGGCCAGGGCGAAGTCGGCCGTGGACATCTCCAGCGTCTCGGCCGCGCCTCCCCAGGCGTTGGACACGGACGGCATGTAGTGCAGCTTCAGGTACTTGTCCAGGGAGGGCCGCTGGCCGGCCGACAGGACCGGCTTGCCCGCCGGGGACAGGTCCCCTTCGGTCGGCACGGTCGCCGCCTTCACCAGGGAGGCGAGGGCCCCCTTCAGGTCGAAGCCGGTGCCGCCGAAGGCGTGGATGCCGGCGAGGGCGGCCGGCGAGGGGTCGCCGTTCATGACGTGGGTGCCGCTCGCGCCGTGCAGCCAGCGGTCCCAGACACCGCCGTTCTGGCCGGCCAGCTCGTACAGGGACTGGGCGATGTCCGAACCGGTGTCCGGGCTGAGCAGCGTCAGCAGCTGCACCTGGTCGCGGTAGACGTCCCAGCCAGAGAAGGTGCCGTACTGGGCCTGGTGGCCGCGGCCCACGGTGTGCACCTTGTCGTCGGCGCCGCGGTACCTGCGGTCGGCGTCGCTGATGACGTTCGGGTGGAGCAGGGCGTGGTAGAGCGCGGTGTAGAAGGTGGTGCGCTCGTCCTCGGTGCCGCCGCCGACGCGGATCGCGCCCAGCCGGTCCCGCCAGGCCCGGCGGGCCGCGTCCCTGACCGAGTCGAAGGAGCGCTGCGGCGGGTTCTCCGCGGCCAGGTTGGCCTCGGCTCCGGCCTGACTGACGTAGGAGATGCCGACCTTGACGCCGACCGGGCCGCTGCCGGGCGCGAACTCCACATAGCCGCCGGCGCCCTTGCCCGCCACGGGCCTGCCGCCGTCGGCGAAGCCGCCGGTGCCGCCGGTCGCCGAGGTCGCGCCCGGGTTCAGCTTGTCGTCCTGCCAGGTGCCCGTCGCCGTGAACGGCCGGTCGAAGCGGGCGGTGAAGTACAGGGTGTAGTAGGCGCGCCGGCCCTCGGGGTCGAGGTAGCCGCAGAAGTTGCCGGAGGTGACGGAGCCGGAGACGGTCCGCTTCGCCGGGTCGATGGTGACGGACGAACCGGTCGAGCCCACCTCGGAGTTGGCGGTACGGATGAGGAGCGAGGCGGGCCGGCTCGCGGGGTAGGTGAAGCGGGCCGAGCCGGTGCGGGCCGTGGCCGTGAGGTCGGCGGTCACTCCGGAGGCGAGGCCCACCGTGTAGCGGCCGGGCTCGGCGGTCTCGTCGGAGTGGCGGAAGTCGGAGGCGTAGACGGCGTCCTTGGTGTCGCTCGCCGGTGAGGTGGTGACCTTCCCGGCGTACGGGAAGAAGGGGATGTCGCCGCTGCCGCCCGCGCAGCCGGTGCCGGACATGTGGGTGAGGCTGAAGCCGCGGATGCGGGTCGCGTCGTACTGGTAGCCGCCGGGCGCGGCCGTCCTCGTGGCGTCGCCGCGGGTGTTCTCGGGGCTGAAGGAGAGCATGCCGAACGGGGCGACGGCGCCCGGGAAGACATTGCCGCCGTTCCTGGTGCCGATCAGCGGGTCGACGTACGCGGTCGCGTCCTGGACCAGGGCGGGACCGGGTGTCGGGGGTGCGGCGGACGCCGCGAGGGCAGGGGTGGCGCCGCCGGTCGCGAGCACCGCGGCCAGCAGCAGGGACATGGGACGGAAACGCATGACGCGGCCCCTCCTCCTTCGGACGGGTCGCGCACCACGGGTCGCACAAGCCTCAGGGACAGTAGCGTGCGCCGGTGGTGTCACGGAAGACCGCGTACGGGCGCGCGGGCGCGCTCGGTGCCGACACCGTGCTCACGCGGGCGGAGTCTCGGCGTCGGCCGTGCTGACATCGTTCGTGCTGACATCGTTGTCGACGGGCACGACCCCCAGTAAAGTCATGCACAGACCAATAACTGACAACGTTGTCGCACCATGGTGTCGCACAAGCCGACCGCACCGGGGGCGAGATGGGAGACCCCCAGGGACGACGGGTTCCGGTCCGCCGCCATGGGAGCGCTCCCACCTCGCTTGCCAGTGAAAGCTAGCGTGGACGGCGGCGGCTGTAAACGCCTGGGGAGAAAGAGGGAGGGCCGCACCTCCGTTGCCGGGGATGCGGCCCAACTGCCCTGCGGGATCCGTTACTTGCGGATCAGGCTGCGCAGCACGTACTGCATGATGCCGCCGTTGCGGTAGTAGTCGGCCTCACCGGGGGTGTCGATGCGGACGACCGCGTCGAACTCGACACCGGTGTCGGTGGTGACCTTCATGGTGCTCGGCGTGCGGCCGTCGTTGAGCTCGGTGACGCCGGTGATGGTGAAGGACTCCTCGCCGGTCAGGCCGAGGGAGTCGGCCGTCCGGCCCTCCGGGAACTGCAGCGGCAGGACGCCCATGCCGATGAGGTTCGAGCGGTGGATGCGCTCGTAGGACTCGGCGATGACGGCCTTGACGCCGAGCAGCGCGGTGCCCTTCGCGGCCCAGTCGCGGGACGAGCCGGAGCCGTACTCCTTGCCGGCCAGGACGACCAGCGGGATGCCCTGCTCGATGTAGTTGCGCGAGGCGTCGTAGATGAAGGAGACCGGCGCGCCGTCCTGGGTGAAGTCGCGGGTGTAACCGCCCTCCGTCCCCGGCGCGATCTGGTTGCGCAGGCGGATGTTGGCGAACGTACCGCGGATCATCACCTCGTGGTTGCCGCGGCGGGAACCGTAGGAGTTGAAGTCGCGGCGCTCGACGCCGTGCTCGGTGAGGTACTGGCCCGCCGGGGTGTCGGCCTTGATGGCACCGGCCGGGGAGATGTGGTCGGTGGTGACCGAGTCGCCCAGCTTGGCGAGCACCCGGGCGCCGGCGATGTCCTCGACCGGGGCCGGGTCCATGCCCATGCCCTCGAAGTACGGGGGCTTGCGGACGTAGGTGGACTCGGCGTCCCACTCGAAGGTGTTGCCGGTCGGGATCGGCAGCGACTGCCACTGGGCGTCGCCGGCGAACACGTCGGAGTAGGACTTGGAGAACATGTCCTCGCCGATGGCGTTGGCCACGACGTCGTTGACCTCGGCCTCCGACGGCCAGATGTCCTTCAGGTGGACCGGCTTGCCGTCCTGGTCGACACCGAGCGCGTCCTCGGTGATGTCCACCTTCATGGAGCCGGCGATGGCGTAGGCGACGACCAGCGGCGGGGACGCCAGGTAGTTCATCTTGACGTCGGGGTTGATCCGGCCCTCGAAGTTGCGGTTGCCGGACAGCACCGAGGTGACCGCGAGGTCGTGCTCGTTGACGGCCTTGGAGACCTCCTCCGGCAGCGGGCCGGAGTTGCCGATGCAGGTGGTGCAGCCGTAGCCGACGAGGTTGAAGCCCAGCTTGTCCAGGTACGGGGTCAGGCCGGCCTTGTCGAAGTAGTCCGTCACGACCTTCGAACCCGGGGCGAGGGTGGTCTTGACCCACGGCTTGCGGGTCAGGCCCTTCTCCACCGCCTTCTTGGCCACCAGCGCGGCGGCGACCATGACGTACGGGTTGGAGGTGTTGGTGCAGGAGGTGATGGCCGCGACGGTGACCGCGCCGTGGTCCAGCTCGTAGGTGCTGCCGTCGGGGGCGGTGACCTGGACCGGGTTGCTCGGGGCACCGTTGGGGTGGACGGCCGGGGCGTCGGAGGCCGGGAAGGACTCCACGCCCGCCTCGTCGACGGTGTCGACGTAGTTGCGGACGTCCAGCTTGAACTGCTCGGCGGCGTTGGCCAGGACGATGCGGTCCTGCGGGCGCTTGGGGCCGGCGATGGACGGCACGACGGTGGACAGGTCCAGCTCGAGCTTCTCGGAGTAGTCCGGCTCGGCGTTCGGGTCCAGCCAGAGGCCCTGCTCCTTGGCGTACGCCTCGACGAGCGCGAGCTGCTGCTCGGGGCGGCCGGTCAGGCGCATGTACTTGATGGTCTCGTCGTCGATCGGGAAGATCGCGGCGGTGGAGCCGAACTCCGGCGACATGTTGCCGATGGTGGCGCGGTTGGCCAGGCTCGTCGCGGCCACGCCCTCGCCGTAGAACTCGACGAACTTGCCCACCACGCCGTGCTTGCGCAGCATCTCGGTGATGGTCAGCACCAGGTCGGTGGCGGTGGTGCCGGTGGGCAGCTCGCCGGTGAGCTTGAAGCCGACGACCCGCGGGATGAGCATGGAGACCGGCTGGCCGAGCATGGCGGCCTCGGCCTCGATGCCGCCGACGCCCCAGCCGAGGACGCCGAGGCCGTTGACCATGGTGGTGTGCGAGTCGGTGCCGACGAGCGTGTCCGGGTACGCCTTGCCGTCGCGCACCATCACCACGCGGGCCAGGTGCTCGATGTTCACCTGGTGGACGATGCCGGTGCCGGGCGGGACGACCTTGAACTCGTCGAAGGCGGTCTGGCCCCAGCGCAGGAACTGGTAGCGCTCCTTGTTGCGGCCGTACTCCAGCTCGACGTTCTGCTTGAAGGCGTCGTTGGTGCCGAACTTGTCGGCGATGACGGAGTGGTCGATGACCAGCTCGGCCGGGGCCAGCGGATTGATCTTCGCCGGGTCGCCGCCGAGCTCCTTGACGGCCTCGCGCATGGTGGCGAGGTCCACGACACAGGGCACGCCGGTGAAGTCCTGCATGATCACGCGGGCCGGCGTGAACTGGATCTCCTGCGACGGCTTGGCCTGGGAGTCCCAGCCGCCGAGGGCACGGATGTGGTCGGCGGTGATGTTCGCGCCGTCCTCGGTGCGGAGCAGGTTCTCCAGCAGCACCTTCAGGCTGTAAGGCAGTCGGGCCGCGCCCTCGACCTTGTCAAGCCGGAAGATCTCGTACGACTCGTCGCCCACCTGCAGCGTGCTGCGGGCGTCGAAGCTGTTCGCCGACACGACAGTCTCCTTCATTGATGTGCGCCTACCACCACGATCCTGCCGCCACGGCGACTCGGCCGATCCAGTAAGGTACGGCTAAGTTAGGTCACCCTTACCGAGTGGCGGCTGTGGTGCACCCCGGCAGATATCTCGATGTCGAGATAACTCTAGTACATGGGGGGCGGATGGTCATGCGCGGACCGGGCGGACGCCCCACCCTCTCCCGCGCAGCCTGCGGACGCACGCCAGGGCCATCGATCCCGGCGCCGCTGACGACGCATCACCCGAATGGACCCCCCAGGAAGCGCCATCTCATATCTGAGATAACCTCAACCCCATGGCAGACGACTACCTCGTACGCATCGGCAAGCTCATCCGTGACGCCCGACAGCACCGGGGCTGGACGCAGGCACAGCTGGCTGAGGCACTCGGCACCAGCCAGAGCGCCGTCAATCGCGTCGAGCGGGGCAACCAGAACATCAGCCTTGAGATGATCGCCCGCATCGGTGAGGCCCTGGACAGCGAGATCGTCTCGCTGGGCTACGCAGGCCCGATGCACCTGCGGGTGGTGGGCGGCCGCCGCCTCTCCGGCGCGATCGACGTGAAGACGAGCAAGAACGCGTGCGTGGCGCTGCTGTGCGCCTCGCTGCTCAACAAGGGGCGCACGGTGCTGCGCCGGGTCGCCCGGATCGAGGAGGTGTACCGCCTGCTGGAGGTGCTGAACTCCATCGGCGTGCGCACCCGCTGGATCAACGACGGCGTCGACCTGGAGATCGTGCCGACGGCCGACCTCGATCTGGACGCCATCGACGCCGAGGCCGCCCGCCGTACGCGGTCCATCATCATGTTCCTCGGGCCGCTGCTGCACCGGATGGACCACTTCAAGCTGCCGTACGCGGGCGGCTGCGACCTCGGTACGCGGACGATCGAGCCGCACATGATCGCGCTGCGCCGGTTCGGACTGGACATCACGGCGACCGAGGGCCAGTACCACGCCGTGGTGGACCACGCCGTCCGCCCGGACCGCCCGATCGTGCTGACCGAGCGCGGCGACACCGTGACCGAGAACGCGCTGCTGGCGGCGGCCCGCCACAACGGCGTGACGGTCATCCGCAACGCCTCCTCCAACTACATGGTCCAGGACCTGTGCTTCTTCCTGGAGGTGCTCGGCGTCAGGGTCGAGGGCATCGGCACGACGACACTGACCGTGCACGGTGTGCCGGAGATCGACGTCGACGTCGACTACTCGCCCTCCGAGGACCCGGTGGAGGCGATGAGCCTGGTGGCGGCGGCCGTGGTCACCGAGTCGGAGCTGACGGTGCGACGGGTGCCGATCGAGTTCCTGGAGATCGAGCTGGCGGTCCTGGAGGAGATGGGCCTCGACCACGACCGCACGCCCGAGTACTTCGCCGACAACGGCCGCACCCGGCTGGTGGACCTCACCGTACGGCCCTCCAAGCTGGAGGCGCCGATCGACAAGATCCACCCGATGCCGTTCCCGGGCCTGAACATCGACAACGTCCCGTTCTTCGCGGCGATCGCGGCCGCCGCGCAGGGCAAGTCGCTGATCCACGACTGGGTCTACGACAACCGCGCGATCTACCTGACGGACCTGAACCGCCTGGGCGGCCGCCTGCAACTCCTCGACCCCCACCGGGTCCTGGTCGAAGGCCCCACCCGCTGGCGCGCGGCCGAGATGATGTGCCCACCGGCCCTGCGCCCCGCCGTGGTCGTCCTCCTGGCCATGATGGCCGCGGAGGGCACGTCGGTCCTGCGCAACGTCTACGTCATCAACCGCGGCTACGAGGACCTCGCGGAGCGGCTGAACTCGATCGGGGCGCAGATCGAGACGTTCCGGGACATCTGACCGACGGCTGCCGCCGCACCTCATGTGACCTGGACGCATGCGGGTCTGGAAGGGGTGCGGCGGCGCCTGTGGGACTTCTCCGGGACTTTGGGCCGGGACCGAAGGCGCCATCTGTAAGCGGAAGCGAGCCTGGGAAAAGAGCCAGGTCAGGGCTTTTCCTGGCTCACTGCCCAGAGTGCGGGCGCCCAGAGCGTCATGATCGACAGCACGCCTCTGCTCGGGGCAGAACACGCTGCCACGACCATGCTCACCCTGCACAGGCCCGCACTGCTCACTCCAGACACCGGCTCGCACATCATGGCCCTCACCACATTCCGGCCGTCATAATGGACTCATGTCCTCCAGCCCACAGCACTCTGCATCCGTATCAAGGGGCTTCTTGCCCGCGGATACCGAGGACCTCGCGCTGTACCGGGAGAAGTTCCGGCGGCGTCTGCCGGAGTCACTGGACGAGTTGCACGGCCCGACCCAGGGGATCGTGGAGCTACCGCTGCACATGGCCTGGTCCGGGATGACGTCGTACGACATGGGCAAGCCTCGCCAGCGCATGGGCCTGTACCGCACCGTCCTGCACGAGGGCCTGCGTGACGACCTGCCCCGCTACCTCGACCAGGACCTGCTCCTCCAACTGTGGCCGGTGCTGCGCACACTCGTCGGCCGCACCGTGCGCACCGTGTGGGAAGACGCCTTCCCCCAGCTCGCCTCCCGCACCCAGGCCGCCGCGTGACAGACATGCCGGAGCTGCACACGCGACTCCTGGCAGATGTGATCGCCCTCGGCTCCCGCCGCTGGACCAATGCCGAACTCGAGGAGTTCGGCCGCCGCCACGCCCGCGGCCGCTTCGAGCGCGAGGATCTGCAGTCGAATCTCACAGGCGCCGAGTGGACTGACGACGAAGCCTTCGCCGCCTACGGGCTCGAAGACGCCACCATCACCGCTCTCCGCGCCTGGGCTGTGGAATGGGCCGACGACCTCGCGGCCCGCCTCCTCGAAGAGGCCCATAATCAGGACATCGACTGATCTGCGGTCAGAGCAAGACCGCAAAGTCGGTCGCGGGCTTGGCGTCATCCTCAGCCGTACAACTCGTCGGCGGCGGCACAAGCGGCAGACAGCAGCGAAGTGGGCTCACGAACCCACTGGGAATGGCTGCCGTGGCGTCGGAACCCGACACGTGTTCCGACGCCAAGAAGCGGGCACCAGTAGCTGACAGCAACCGCGGCAGATAGCCTGCTCGACTGCCGCAGCCACACATGGGGGAACCGTGCACACCCGCACCATCGCCGTCATCACGGCCGTCCTGCTCGCTGGGCTGGCCGGCTGCGGAACCAGCGCCGATGCCGGGGTCAAGAAGTCGACCACGGATATCCGCACCTCGGTTGAACACCTCCGTGAGGCGATGGGCGAAGAGACCAAAGCAGTCAAGGAGAAGAAAGGTGACGTGCGCGCCCGGGCGGAGAACGTCCGCCTCGTCGCGCAGATCGAGTCCACGAACCTCAAGAAGTACGCCGACCGTGCCCCGGCCGAAACGCAAAAATTCGCCAATGCGGCAAAAAGCTGGGCGGAGAGCGTCGCCACCGCACGCGAGGCGATGCTCAGCGACCAGGAAACCAGCACCATCGCCCTCGCCGACTCCATTACCGAGGAACGGTTCATGGACTCGGCTGCCGCGGACCTCCACGTCACACCATGGACGCCGAGGCCCCCATGGACGGCGAGCTCCGAAGCCGACAGCGAATAACCCCAGCAGCCGGGCATGCCTCAGTCTCCGCTCCGCCCGTAGTTCGCATCGAGGGGCGCACGCGACACCCCCGCTCGGGCCTCCTCCGGGGTCGGGTCGCCCGGGGCCACACGTGGCGGTACCGAGCTGCACGCGAGCTCTCGCCGCTCGGGCTCAGGTGTCGTAGCAGCCGTCCCAGGGGGCGTGGAAGCCCAGCCCGTCGGGATAGAACTCGGCCCACACGCCGTCGGCGGCGTCGTCTTCCTCGTCCTCCTCCAGGACCAGACCGAACAGGGCTCCCTCGAACTGGACGGAAAAGGGTGCGATCGCGATGCCCCGGTACTGCGCTCCGGGAGGACGGCCAGCCACTCAGCAGCCAGTCGTCGCCACTCCAGTCCTCGGGGAAGGCCGCGGTGACCGAGGCGAAGAACTGACCGCCCTGCCACCGCCCGATGGTGCTCGTGCGGTGGTCGGGATCATGTCTGATCGGGATGACATCCGGGACGCTCATGGGTGCACCGTAGGCACCGAGCAGGCCGCGCCGTAGGACGACCCCGGGGCCGTCGGTGCGAAGCTGGACTCCGCGTCTCTGTGGGGGCCTCGGGGAGCCGGCCGTGCGTGGACGGTGCGCAGGGCCGGCTCCCCCGTGGCGTGGTGTTCAGTACTGGTCGGGCTCCACGAAACCCGTGCCCGCGTTGTCGTCCGCGTCGAAGGCGGCGGCGGTCGGGTCGAAGCCGGGCGGGCTGTCCTTCAGGGCCAGGCCCAGGCCGGCCAGCTTCGCCTTGACCTCGTCGATGGACTTCGCACCGAAGTTGCGGATGTCCAGCAGGTCCGCCTCGGAACGCGCCAGGAGTTCACCCACGGAGTGGACGCCCTCACGCTTGAGGCAGTTGTAGGAGCGGACCGTGAGCTCCAGCTCCTCGATCGGCAGCGCCAGGTCGGCGGCGAGCGCGGCGTCCGTCGGGGACGGACCCATGTCGATGCCCTCGGCGTCGATGTTCAGCTCGCGGGCCAGACCGAACAGCTCCACCAGCGTCTTGCCCGCCGACGCCATGGCGTCACGCGGACGCATGGCCTGCTTGGTCTCGATGTCGACGATCAGCTTGTCGAAGTCGGTGCGCTGCTCGACACGCGTGGCCTCGACCTTGTACGTGACCTTGAGCACCGGCGAGTAGATCGAGTCGACCGGGATACGGCCGATCTCCTGGCCCACCTGCTTGTTCTGCACGGCGGAGACGTAGCCGCGACCGCGCTCGACGGTCAGCTCCATCTCCAGCTTGCCCTTGCCGTTGAGCGTGGCGAGGACGAGGTCGGGGTTGTGCACCTCGACACCGGCCGGGGGCGCGATGTCGGCGGCGGTGACCAGACCCGGACCCTGCTTGCGCAGGTACATCACGACCGGCTCGTCCTGTTCCGAGGAGACGACCAGCTGCTTGATGTTGAGGATGAGGTCGGTGACGTCCTCCTTGACACCCGGCACGGTGGTGAACTCGTGCAGGACGCCGTCGATCCGGATGCTGGTGACAGCCGCACCGGGAATCGACGACAGGAGGGTACGGCGAAGGGAGTTGCCGAGGGTGTAGCCGAAGCCCGGCTCCAGCGGCTCGATCACGAACCGGGAGCGGAACTCGTCGACGACCTCTTCGGTCAACGAGGGACGCTGAGCGATCAGCACGGGGTATTGCCTCCAGTGTGTGGCGCCCGCCATGTGACGCCGTAGACATCACGAAGGATACGGGCGGTTCGCCCGCTCGCGGGGCCGAACCGCCCGACCCCGCCCGTCTGCCGACCGGTCGACGGGCTCGGCCCTCGCCGGAGTGGAGGGCGATGATCAGCTGGTCCTACCCCCGGGTGTCGGCCACAAGCCTGGTTCGTATGTGCATACTGGTGGCGATGACAAAGCCTGCTGCACCGAAGCGTCATTTGCCCACCAGCCCCTTCAAGGCCCCCGTCGTGCCGGTTCCCAAGCACTTCGCCGTGGGCGACCAGGTCACGCACGACGTGTACGGCCTCGGCCGGGTGATCGGCATCGAGGACGGAATCGCGGCGCTCGTGGATTTCGGCTCGGCGCAAATGCGGATCCTGAGCCCGTACGCCAAGATGACCAAGCTGTAGGACCGCTGTGCCCGGTCACGGGCATCGCCGTCGGCACCGCGTGCCGCCACCAGCTGCCGGCCCGCCCCGCGCACAGGCGGTGCCGGCGCCCCGGCGCGCCTTTCTGCGGTAGCCGCCGACCGTGCCCGGCAATCGGCCTTCCCGGCCGTCGCCGGGCACGGTGGGCCGGCCGTCCGCACCGCCCGGTCCGTCACCGTTCGAGGATGCCCGCCCGCAGCAGCAGCGCCTCCACCACGAGGTCGAACACCTCGCGCGGGCGGGCGGAGGCGGGCTCCGAGATGTACTGGAGGACCGCGCCGTCCACCGCGGCGATGTAGGCGCGCGCCAGTACCCGCGGATCGACGTCGGAGCGCTCGCCCGCAGCGTCCAGCGTCCGGGCGAACACGTCGCCGAGTGTCACCTCGTAGCGTGAGTACATCGACTCGGCCAGCGCCGGGTGCGTTCCGTCCCGTACCGCCCAGGTGACCAGTTCGATCTGGGCTCGCAGGTCGGCCGGAGTGGTCTCGATCTGCGCCCAGAACGCCGCCGAGATCCGGTCCATGACCGCCCGTAGACCGTCCTCCAGCGGAACCTCGTCGGGAACCGGGTCGTGGACGAAGCGTTCGAGCCAGTGATCGGCTGCCGCGCGCATCAGCTCGTCCTTGTCGCGGAAGCAGTAGTGGAGCGTGGCGAGCGGCGCACCCGCCTCTTGCGCGATGGCGCGCAGCGTCACCTGGTCGACGCCGTTGCGCCGCATCAGCTCGACGGCCGCCTCGATGAGTTGCAGCCGCCGCTCGGTGGTGGGAACCCGCACGTTGCCTCGTTCCTTCTCATGTTCCTCTTGTCCGCCCGCTGCGCGGACCGTACCGGCCCGGCGACGGAGGTGTCCGTCGCCGGGCCGTCCGCTTCCGGACCGCCCCTGCGGCCCGATTCTCCCGTGTGACCCTCTCGCGTTCCGGCCTTCGGCGCCGCACCGGTCGGCCGTACCAGCAGGTAACACTCCGTGACATGGACGTTTGACTAAGACTATTGACCAAGACAGTTGACCATGTTTGACTCCCCGACACAAGACGCCCCAAACGACGTTCTCCGGACGGTTTCCTTCCCTGGTCAGCGGGTCAACACAGCCCAATCGGCCGCCTGTTGGACGCCGTATCCGACCGTGTCTCGGCTTCCCAGGGCCACCGCCCGAGGCCGTGAGGACGGGCCCCTACGACACGTTGCGCCATCACCTCCCCGACTCCCCTTCTCCTCGACGCCGCGACTTCGCGACTCCGCGTGCGGCTGCCTACCCGCATCACCCCGCCGCGCGACTGCGCGTCCACCCCCCGGGCCAAGGCCCGCTGATCCACGAGGTGCACAGCACATGGCATTCAACCCTCCCCGCCGGCGCGCGCTGCTGGCCGCCGCCGTGGCCTGCTCACTGGGACTTGCCGCCTGCTCCCAGGAAGGCTCGGGGGCGGCCGGCAGGGACCAGCCCTCGCCCAGGCCCGCCCCGACCCAGGTGGGCGGCCTGTTCGCCGACCCCGCCAAGAACACCCCGGACACGCTGCGGGCGGCTGTGACCAAGAACGACTGGGCCGTTCCCGTCCAGGTGATCGACTGCGACTCACCCGGCTGCGACGGCCACCGCACACCGGGCGTCTACACCCCGTTGCCCAAGAACGAGATCAAGGGCGACTGGACGGTGTGCGCCCTGCTCCCGCACGTCAAGGACCCCTACTGGCTGGGGCAGAACGAGGCTCTGGTCGCCGAGGCCAAGCGCACCGGCGTCCACCTCCAGGTGTACGAGGCGGGCGGCTACACCGAGGTCGGCAAGCAGCTCGACCAGCTCTCCAACTGCGTGGCGAAGGGCGCCGACGCGGTGCTGATCGGCGCGGTGAGCAACGAGGCGCTGAACCCGAAGATCGAGGAGATCGCCGACCAGGGCGTCGTCGTGATCGACACGGTCAACGGCGTCACCTCCAAGAAGGTCCACGGCCGGGCCCTGTTCGACTACTGCACACTCGGCGGCAGCCTCGCCACGTACCTCAAGTCGCAGGGCAAGCCCGTCAACGGCGTCTGGTTCCCCGGGCCTTCGGGAGTCGGTTCCCTGGAGCAGTTGATGTCCTGCTTCAAGGACCAGGCCAAGGGCAGCGACATCAGGGTGCTCGGCACCAAGTACGGCGACACCGGCAAGGACACCCAGCTCAACCTGGTGGAGAACGCCCTCGGCGCCTATCCCGGGATGGACTACGTCCTCGGCAGCGCCACCACCGCCGACGCGGCCCAAGGGGTCCTGAAGGAACGGGGTCTGAGCCGCAAGGTCCGCACCGCCTCGTACTACTTCACGCCCGATGTGTACGCACTGCTGAAGTCCGGGGACGCCACCTGCGCCAGCGCGGGCAACGACCTGATCCTGTCCCGCATCGCGATGGACATGGCACTGCGGGTGCTGGAGAACAAGCCGTTCGTCGGCGGTCCTTACATCGGTACCAACGCCCAGGTGATCTGCGGCCCGGCTGCCGGGGCGAAGGCCGACAACCTGAGCGAGCTGGTCCAGGAGCTGAACCTTCCGTCGGCGGGTTTCCGGCCCGTCTTCAACGTCAACTGAAGGGGCGCTCCTCCATGACCACGCAACCACCGCCGGCCACGGGGACCGGCCCGGCGTTCGAGCCGCCCCGGCCCACGCTCTCCGTACGGGACCTGACGAAGCGGTTCCAGGCCGTCACCGCGCTGCGCGGCGTGAGTGCGGACTTCCTGCCGGGACAGGTCCATGTCCTGTTCGGGGAGAACGGCGCCGGGAAGTCGACCCTCATCAAGATCCTCGCCGGCGTGCACCGGGCGGACGAGGGCACGGTGCTCGTCGACGGCGTCGCGACCAGCGCGTCGAGCCCTCAGCAGGCGCGGGAGCTGGGCATCAGCGCGGTGTTCCAGGACCCCGCTCTGGTTCCGCAGCTGACGGTCGCCGAGAACCTGACCCTGGGCCGGGAGCCGGGCCGCGCCGGGATGATCTCCCGGCGCGAGCGGCGGCGCGTCGCGGAGCAGGCGCTGCGCCGCGTCGGCTCCACCATCCGGCCCGACGCGCTCACCGGCGATCTGCGCAGGGCCGAGCAGCAGATCGTGGAGATCGCCCGTGCCCTCCAGGACTCGGCGAAGGTGCTGATCCTCGACGAGCCCACCGCCTCCCTCACCGACGAGGAGACCGACCGGCTGTTCACGCTGGTGCGCGAACTGCGCCGGGAAGGCCTTGCCGTCATCTACATCACCCACCGGATGAAGGAGATCCGCGCCATCGGCGATGTGGTCACCGTCCTGCGCGACGGCGCCCATGTGCGGACCTGCCCGCTCGACGAGATCGACGACGACGGCCTGGTCACCCTGATGACGGGCCGCAGACTGGACGCCCTCTTCCCGGAGATCCGCCACCGGCCGGGCGCCCCGGCGCTGGAGTTGCGCGGCGTCAGCGGCGAGGACGTGCGCGGCGTCGACCTGACCGTGCGGGCCGGGGAGATCGTCGGACTCGCCGGCCTGGTCGGATCGGGCAAGGGGACGATCGGACGGCTCTGCTTCGGCCTGGCCCGCCTGGACGCGGGCGAAGTGCTCATCCGGGGCACATCCCTGGGTCCCCGGGCGACCCCGGCCCGGCATATCGCCGAAGGCGTCATGTACTACCCGGCGGACCGCAAGCGCGACGGTCTGATCGGCGTCCGGCCCGCCGCCGAGAACGTGTCCCTGTCGGCGCTGGGCAGTTGGACCGGCCGCGGATTCCTCCGGCGCCGCGCGGAGCGCCGGGACACCACCGCCGTCCTCGACCGTCTCACGCTGCGCCCGATGCGGCCGGAGGCGCTGCCGCTCACCTTCTCCGGCGGCAACCAGCAGAAGATCGTACTGGCCCGCGGCTTCACCCGGCCCTACAGACTGCACGTCTTCGACGAGCCGACCGCAGGCGTGGATGTCGGCGCCCGCGCCGACATCTACACCGCGATACGCGACCTCGTCGACTCCGGCGCGGGTGTCCTGCTGATCTCCTCCGACCTGCCCGAGGTGCTCAACCTCGCCCACCGCCTCTATGTGATCACCGAGGGCCGGGTCGCCGCGGAGCTCTCCGGCGACCAGCTCACCGAGGAGATCGTGCTGCCCCACTTCTTCCCTCAAGAGACCGGAACGACATCGTGACCGAGACCCAGAGACCGCCCGTCCAGGAGCTGCCGACGGCACCCGCCGTACCGCCGCCCGCCGGAGCGGGCGCCCTGCTCCGACGCCTCTTCGTCCGCTGGGGCATCCTGCCCGTGCTGCTGCTGGCGCTGATCATCACCTTCGCCGTGATCGAACCCCGGTTCATCGCCTCGGCGAACATCACCAACGTCGCACGGCAGCTCAGCTTCCTGGGCATCGTCGCCATCGGCCAGATGCTGTACCTGATCACCCGTCACTACGACCTGTCGAACGGCGCCTGCGTCGCGCTGTCCTCCATCGTCAGCGCCACCGTGATGACCTCGGCCGCTCCCGGCGACCCGGGGACGGCGATACTGCTGGGCTGCCTCGCGGGCATGGCGGTCGGGCTCGTCGTCGGACTCGTCAACGCCCTGCTCATCGCCGTGTTCCGGATCTCCGCGTTCATGGTGACCCTGGGCATGGCCTCGGTGGCCTCCGGCGCGGCCCTGATGCTGTCCGGCGGCACGCCCGTGGTGGGCCTGCCCCCCGAGTTCTCCCGGCAGTTCGGCACCTCGATGGTGCTCGGCGTGCCGTTCCCCACGGTTGTCCTGCTGATCGCCCTCGGCGCGGCCTACGTCTTCCTCAACTGGACGCGCGTCGGCCGCCAGGCGTACGCGGTCGGCGGCAACGAGAGCGCCGCGTTCCAGTCCGGCGTCAACGTGCGCCGCACCCTCTTCACCGTCATGATCATCGGCAGTCTGCTCGCCGCGCTGGTCGGGCTCATACTGACCGCCCGGATGTCCACGGGCGAGGCGAACGTCGGTGTGCAGTACCCGTTGATGTCGATCATCGCGGCCGTGCTCGGCGGAGTGACCCTCGACGGCGGCGAGGGCCGGGTGTCCGGCGTGCTCATGGGCGCCCTCTTCCTCGTCCTGCTCAGCAACGGCATGGACCTGATCCGGGTCCAGAGCTACGTCCAGCAGATCCTGCTCGGCGCCCTGCTGGTGACCGCGTTGCTCGTGGACCGGCTCAGAAAACGTATGCGACTCGCCTGACCGCGCGAGTCCACCCGACCGCGCCCGGCGCGGAACACCCGACCGCACCGTGCCGCCACCGGCGGAACGGGCGCGACTCCCGGCCGTACCGCCGTCGACGGCGGAACGTTTCGACACCTTACGGAGAATCCCTTGAGCGAGAAGCAGCACCTGCGCAACTTCGTGGGCGGCGCGTACACCGACACCGCCGACGGCGTCACCAGCGATCTGGTCGACCCCACCACCGGCGCCGTCTTCGCCACCGCGCCCGTCTCGGGCCGCGCCGACCTCGACCAGGCGTACGAGGCCGCGTCGGCGGCGTTCGCCGACTGGCGCCGCACCACGCCCGCCGAACGGCAGAAGGCGCTGCTGGGGATCGCCGACGCGGTGGAGGCCCGGTCCGCCGACCTGGTCGCCGCCGAGTCCCGCAACACCGGCAAGCCGATCCCGTTGACGGCCGCCGAGGAGATCCCCCCGATGGCCGACCATCTGCGGTTCTTCGCCGGGGCCGCCCGCCAGCTCGAAGGCAAGGCGGCCGGCGAGTACATGGCCGACCACACCTCGTGGATCCGCCGGGAACCGGTCGGCGTCATCGGCCAGGTCGCCCCCTGGAACTACCCGATGATGATGGCCGTCTGGAAGTTCGCGCCCGCGATCGCCGCCGGGAACACGGTCGTCCTCAAGCCCAGCGACACGACACCGGCCTCCACGCTGCTGCTTGCCGAGATCGCCGCCGAGTTCCTGCCCCCGGGTGTGCTCAACGTGGTGTGCGGTGACCGTGACACGGGTCGCGCGCTGGTGTCCCACCCGCGGCCCGAGATGGTCGCCATCACCGGCTCGGTCGGCGCCGGGCAGCACGTGGCGGCGGCAGCGGCAGGGGACGTCAAGCGTGTCCACCTCGAACTGGGTGGCAAGGCACCGGTCGTGGTGTTCGACGACGCCGACATCGCGGCCGCGGCGGAGGCCATCGCCGTCGCGGCGTTCTTCAACGCGGGTCAGGACTGCACGGCCGCCACCCGGGTCCTGGCCGCACCGTCCGTCCACGCCGACCTCGTGGCCGCTCTCACCGAACAGGCCAGGAACATCGTCACGACGCACGCGGTCGGCGTGCACAGCGAGGACGCCCTGATGCCGGCGCTCAACAGCGCCCGCCACTTCGAGCGGGTCGCCGGCTTCCTCGACCGGCTCCCCGACCACGCCACCCTGCACACCGGCGGGCACCGGCTGGGCGAAGAGGGCTTCCACTACGCTCCGACCGTGGTCTCCGGACTGCGGCAGGACGACGAACTGGTCCAGCACGAAGTGTTCGGACCGGTCATCACCGTGCAGGAGTTCCCGGACGAGGAGTCCGCGCTGACGCTGGCCAACGGCGTGCCGTACGGCCTGGCGTCCTCGGTGTGGACCTCGGACCTCGGCCGCGCCCTGCGGTTCAGCCGCGACCTGGACTTCGGCTGCGTCTGGATCAACACCCACATCCCGCTCGTCGCCGAGATGCCGCACGGCGGCTTCAAGCACTCCGGATACGGCAAGGACCTCTCGCAGTACGGGTTCGAGGACTACACCCGCGTCAAGCACGTGATGGCCTCCCTCGCGGGCTGAGCCGACGACGACCCGTTCACCCACGCAAGGCACAGGACGAGGAGGCACACCCATGAGCCGGCAAGACAGCACGCGCCCGGACAGCGGCCCGGGTACCACACCGCGCGAACCCCGTGCGGCCCGCGAGGACCGGCTGGCCACCGCGACGGAGAACAACGGCATCGCGGTCTGGCGGCCGAGCGAACTGCGTCCCCTCAACGCGGCGACGGGTGGGATGCGCAGCCGCTGGATCATCCCACCGGTCGACGGCGGCAGCGAGTACTCGGTCTCCGAGTGGAGCCTGACCCGGGCGGGCTGGTCCGACCGCCACCCGCACGACGAGCTCAACTACGTCATCGAAGGCGAGCTGCACATCGAGAGCGGCGGGACGACGGTGGTCCTGCGCCCCGGTGACGCCGCCCTGGTCGCCAAGGGCGAGACCGGTCGGTACTGGGCACCGGAGTACGCCCGCATGTTCGCCGTCTACGGTTCCAACCCCGAAGGCGAGAACTCGGACTACCTCGCCTACTGGGACATCACGGAGGCCGTCGGCGGCTGAGGGCCCGGACGGGATGTCCGGGATGCCCGGCGCCGCCCTTGGGTGCCGGGCATCCCGGTGTGGGGTCAGTCTTCGACCAGTACCACGTTCCGCTCGTGTGAGGCGTGGATGTGGGGCAGGGGAAGACCGTTGTGGGGGCGCAGTTCGACGAGGGCGGCCTCGACGCGGGCCGGGCCGGGGGTGAGCCGGCTCGACGTGACCGTGCCGGAGTCGTGCCAGCGGTGGTACGCGCCGTCGCAGACGGCACGTGTGCCGCCGATGCCGTAGCGGGTGGCCGACGGGTCCTGGCTGATGGCGGCGCCGACGAAGGCCGGGCCGCTCGCGTCGAAGCAGCGGTAGGTGCCGTAGACGGTGACGGTGCCGTCCGCCGACAGGCGGGCCGTCTGGTCGATGGTCAGGTTGTCGCCCGGAGCGGCGGTCGCGGGTGTGCTCAGCGCGAGCACGGCGGCCGTCGCCGCGCCCAGGGCTCCGAGTACGGGACGCAGGGGCATGGAAGAACCTCCCGGGTGGCTGGGAACACGAGCTTCCACTCGTACCCGGCGTCCTCGGCGGCGGCCGCGACCCTCACTCCTCGGCGGCGCGTGTCCGTCGACCACTTGGCCGACACCGCCCGATCAGCCCTCGCCCAGTACCGCGAAGCCGTCGAGTTCCACCAGGGCGCGCTCGTCCCACAGCCGTACGATCCCGACCACCGCCATCGCGGGATAGTCGCGGCCCGCCAACCGGCGCCATATCCGGCCGAGTTCGGCGGCATGGGCGCGGTAGGCGGCGACATCCGTGGTGTAGACCGTCACCCGGGCCAGCTCCGACGCGGTACCGCCGGCCGCCGCCAGCGCGGTCAGCAGATTGGTCAGCGCCCGCTCGAACTGCTCGGGCAGGCTCTCACCGACCACCCTGCCGTCGGCGTCCAGTGACGTCTGGCCCGCCAGGAACACCAGCCGTGAGCCGGTGGCGACCACCGCGTGCGAGAAGCCGGTGGGCGGGGACAGCGCGGGCGGGTTCACACGGTCGGCGGTCACATGACCTCCATCGTCCTACGCGGTTCGGCGGTCATACGGACTCCCCAGGCGGGTTCACACGGTCGGCCGTCGCGAAGTCCGTCACCCGTCCTCCCCACGCTCACCCAGCCCCGCGTACAGCTCCTTCGCGATGATTCCCCGCTGCACCTCGCTCGCCCCCTCGTACACGCGGGGGGCCCGCACCTCCCTGTAGAGGTGTTCCAGCAGGTGGCCGCGGTGCAGGGCGCGGGCGCCGTGGAGTTGGACGGCGGTGTCGACGACGTACTGCGCGGTCTCGGTGGCGAGGAGCTTCGCCATGGCGGCGCGGCCGGGGACACCGGGGGCGCTCTCGTCGTACGCCGTCGCCGCCGCGTAGACCATCAGGCGGGCCGCCTCCGTGCGCAGGGCCATCTCGGCGACCTGGTGGGCGACGGTCTGGAGGTCCCTCAGCTTGCCGCCGAAGGCGTCCCGGCGGGCGGTGTGGGCGAGGGTGGCGTCGAGCGCCGCCTGCGCCATGCCCACGGCGAAGGCGCCGACGCTGGGGCGGAACAGGTTGAGCGTGCCCATGGCCACCCGGAAGCCGCGGTCCGTCTCTCCGATCACGTCCTCGGCCGTCACGGCAACGCCGTCGAAGTGAAGCGCGCCGATGGGGTGCGGCGAGAGCATCTCCAGCGCGGTGCCGGTGAGGCCCGGGCGGTCGGCGGGCACCAGGAACGCGGTCACGCCGCGGGAGCCCGCGTCCGGTGTCGTACGGGCGAAGACGGTGTAGAAGTCGGCCTCGGGGGCGTTGGAGATCCAGCACTTCTCGCCGGTGAGCCGCCAGCGGGCGGGGCCGTCCGGGCGGGCCGCCAGCGCCAGTGCCGCCGCGTCCGAGCCCGCGCCCGGCTCGCTCAGCGCGAAGGCGGCGACCGCGCTGCCGTCCGTCACCCGCGGCAGCCAGTGGGCGCGCTGGGCGGGGGTGCCGTGGGCATGGACGGGGTGGGCGCCGAGGCCCTGGAGGGCGAGGGCGGTCTCGGCCTCGGTGCAGGCATGGGCCAGGGACTCGCGCATGAGGCACAGATCGAGGGCGCCGGAGGTGAACAGGCGCTCCAGCAGGCCGAGTCGGCCCAGTTCGGTGAGGAGTGCGCGGTCGACGTGGCCCGGCTCGCCCTTCTCAGCGAGCGGGCGCAGCCGTTCGGCGGCCAGGGTGCGCAACTCGGCGCACCAGGCCGCCTGTTCCGGTTCGAGCGAGAATGCGGGCATTCACCGGTCCTCTCTGCCTCCCGGCCGGCCGGGACACCCTCCACCGTATCGCGTACCGTTGACTGTCGTCACCAACACGATACGCTCCTTGTGCGTGCCCACCACGACAAGGGGGCGAACCGCCATGGACACTGTGGACTCCGGCAGGGGCGGCACCGCGCGGCCGACGGTCTCGGCGCACGTGGACACCTTCGCGCGCGACCATCTGCCGCCCCCGGACCAGTGGCCCGAACTCCGCTTCGACCTCCCGGAGCTGCGCTACCCGGACCGGCTCAACTGCGCCGCCGAACTGCTGGACCGCACCGACGCCGGGCGCCCGGTGTTCCGTACCGCCGCCGGGGAGACATGGACCTACGGCGAGCTGCGCGCCCGCGTCGACCGCATCGCGCACGTACTGACCGGCGACCTCGGTGTGGTCCCCGGCAACCGGGTGCTGCTGCGCGGCCCCACCACCCCCTGGCTGGCGGCCTGCTGGCTGGCCGTGCTCAAGGCGGGCGCCGTCGCCGTCACCGTGCTGGCCCAGCAGCGCCCCCACGAGCTGAGCACGATCTGCGAGATCGCCCGGGTCCGGCACGCGCTGTGCGACGTCCGGGCCGTGGACGACCTGGCCAGGGCGGGGATACCGGGGCTCGTCGTCACGACGTACGGCGGTGACGGCCCCGACGACCTGCTGCGCCGTCCGGTGCCCGGCACGCCGTACCCGGCCGTGGACACCGCCGCCGACGACGTCGCGCTCATCGCGTTCACCTCGGGCACCACCGGGCGGCCCAAGGGCTGCGCGCACTTCCACCGGGACGTGCTGGCCGTCGCGGACACCTTCTCCCGCCATGTGCTCGGACCGCGCGCGGACGACGTGTTCGCGGGCAGCCCTCCGCTCGGTTTCACCTTCGGGCTCGGCGGGCTCGTGGTCTTCCCGATGCGGGCCGGCGCCTGTGCGCTCCTGCTCGAACAGGCCCATCCGCGGCAGCTGTTGCCCGCGATCGCCGAGCACCGGGTGTCCGTGCTGTTCACCGCGCCCACCGCCTACCGCGCGATGCTCGACGAACTCGGCTCGTACGACGTCTCCTCGCTGCGGCGCTGCGTGTCCGCCGGGGAGAACCTGCCCGCGGCGACCTGGCACGCCTGGCACGAGCGGACCGGGGTGCGCATCGTCAACGGCATCGGCGCCACCGAGCTGCTGCACATCTTCATCTCGGCGGCGGACGAGGACATCCGGCCCGGCACGACCGGGGTTCCCGTACCGGGGTGGCACGCGCGCGTGCAGGACGAGCACGGCGAGCCGGTGCCGGACGGAGTGCCGGGGCTGCTCGCCGTCCAGGGTCCGGTCGGCTGCCGCTATCTCGCCGACCCCCGGCAACGCGTGTACGTGCGGGACGGCTGGAACGTCACCGGCGACACCTACGTCCGCGAGCCCGACGGCTACTTCCGCTATGTCGCCCGCGCCGACGACATGATCATCTCGTCCGGGTACAACATCGCCGGACCGGAGGTCGAGGACACCCTGCTGCGCCACCCGGACGTGGTGGAGACGGCGGTCGTCGAGCGGCCCGACGAGGACCGAGGGCAGGTCGTGGTGGCCTACGCCGTCCTGCGGCAGGGCGCGCGGCGGGACGCGGAGGCGCTGCGCGCGTACCTCAAGTCGGAGCTGGCCCCGTACAAGTGCCCGCGCGAGATCGTGTTCCTGGACGCGCTGCCGCGCACGGCCACCGGCAAGCTCCAGCGGTTCCGGCTGCGCGCCGACGGCGTCCATCGGTGACCAGCAGTGATGCCGACGACCTAAAATGATCAACGTGTCCGAGCAGCAAGCGCTTCACGCCCCGAGGTCCCTCATCGTCACGCTCTACGGCGCCTACGGCCGCTTCGCGCCGGGCCCGGTGCCCGTCGCCGAGCTGATCCGGCTGCTGGCCGCCGTGGGGGTGGACGCGCCGTCCGTGCGCTCCTCGGTGTCACGGCTCAAGCGGCGCGGGCTGCTGCTGCCCGCCCGTACGGCGCAGGGCGCGGCCGGGTACGAACTGTCCGACGAGGCACGGCAGTTGCTCGACGACGGCGACCGCCGCATCTATGCCACGGCGCACTCCGGGGACGAGGACTGGGTGCTGGCCGTGTTCTCCGTGCCGGAGTCGGAGCGGAACAAGCGGCACGTGCTGCGCTCCCGGCTGGCCGGGCTCGGCTTCGGTACGGCGGCGCCGGGTGTGTGGATCGCGCCGGCCCGTCTGTACGAGGAGACCCGGCACACGCTGCGGCGCCTGGATCTGGACCCGTACGTGGACTTCTTCCGCGGTGAGCACCTGGGGTTCACGCCGACCGCTCAGGCGGTCGCACGCTGGTGGGACCTGGCTGCGATCGCCGAGCAGCACGAGGCGTTCCTCGACCGGCACGCGCGTGTGCTGCGCGCCTGGGAGGAGCGTGCGGACACCCCGCCGGAGGAGGCCTACCGCGACTACCTCCTCGCCCTGGACTCCTGGCGCCATCTGCCGTACGCCGACCCGGGCCTGCCCGCGCGGCTGCTGCCCGCCGACTGGCCCGGCGCCCGCTCGGCCGCCGTCTTCCAGGGGCTGCACGAGCGGCTGCGGGACGCCGGCGCCGAGTTCGCCGGGCTCTGACGCCGGTCACCTCACGGGCGTTCACGTCTGTGCCACCGGTCCGAGCCGCCGCCACCGCTCAACCGCCCCGCCCGAGCCGCGGCTCGGGCGCGTCCGTGCGGCCCGTCCGCGGGCGGCGGCTGCCGGCCCGGTAGGGGGCCGGCCAGGGCGCGGCCGGGCCCGTGTAGTCCTGTTCGGCGGCCGCGTGCAGGGTCCAGTGCGGGTCGTACAGGTGTGGGCGGGCCAGCGCGCACAGGTCCGTACGACCGGCCAGGATCAGGGAGTTGACGTCGTCCCAGGAGGAGATCGCGCCGACCGAGATCACCGGGACGCCCGCCTCGTGGCGGATGCGGTCGGCGAACGGCGCCTGGTACGAGCGCCCGAACTCGGGCCGCTCGTCCGCGACCACCTGCCCGGTCGAGACGTCGATCGCGTCGGCGCCGTGCGCGGCGAAGGCGCGGGCGATCTCCACGGCCTCGGCGGCGGTCGTACCGCCCTCGGCCCAGTCGGTGGCGGAGATCCGTACGGTCATCGGCCGCTCCTCGGGCCACACGCCGCGTACGGCGTCGAAGACCTCCAGCGGGAAGCGCAGCCGCTTGTCCAGTGAGCCGCCGTAGGCGTCGGTGCGCCGGTTGGTCAGCGGGGAGAGGAAGCCGGAGAGCAGATAGCCGTGGGCGCAGTGCAGTTCGAGCAGGTCGAAGCCGGCCCCGGCGGCTCGCCGGGCGGCGGCGGTGAACTGCTCGCGGATGTCGGTGAGCTGGGCCCGGCTGGCCTGGCGCGGAACCTGGCTGTCCGGCCGGTACGGCAGTGGGGAGGCGGCCACCAGCGGCCAGTTGCCCTGCGGCAGCGGCTCGTCCATGCCCTCCCACATGAGCCGGGTCGAGCCCTTGCGTCCGCTGTGGCCGAGCTGCACGCCGATCGCGGTGCCCGGTGCCTGCCGGTGCACGAAGCCGGTGATCCGCCGCCAGGCCTCGGCCTGCCGTCCGGTCCACAGGCCGGCGCAGCCCGGGGTGATCCGGCCCTCGGGGCTGACGCAGACCATCTCGGTCATCACGAGTGCGGCGCCGCCGAGCGCCCGGGCGCCCAGGTGGACGAGGTGGAAGTCGCCGGGGACGCCGTCGGTGGCGGAGTACATGTCCATGGGCGAGACGACGACCCGGTTGCGCAGGGTCAGTCCGCGCAGCCGGAACGCGGTGAACATCGGCGGTGTCCCGGGCGGGCAGCCGAACTCGCGCTCCACGGCGTCGGTGAAGCGGGGGTCGCGGAGGCGGAGGTTGCCGTGGGTGACGCGGCGGCTGCGGGTGAGCAGGTCAAAGGCGAACTGGCGGGGCGGCCGGCCGAGGTAGCGGTCCAGGTTCTCGAACCACTCCAGGCTGGCCCGGGCCGCGCGCTGGGTGGAGGCGACGACCGGTCCGCGCTCCTCCTCGTAGGCGGTGAGCGCCTCGGGCAGGGACGGCTGTTCGTCCAGGCAGGCGGCGAGGGCGAGGGCGTCCTCGACGGCGAGCTTGGTGCCGGAGCCGATGGAGAAGTGGGCGGTGTGGGCGGCGTCGCCGAGCAGGACGAGGTTGCCGTGCGACCAGCGCTCGGTGACGACCGTGCGGAAGGTGGTCCAGGCGGACTTGTTGGAGCGCAGCGGCCGCCCGCCGAGCGCGTCCGCGAAGATCTTGGCGCAGCGTTCGACGGACTCCTGCTCGTCCATGGTGTCGAAGCCGGCCGCGCGCCACACCTCCTCGCGCATCTCGACGATGACCGTCGAGGCGCCGTCGTCCCGCGGCCCGGAGGGCCTCGTCGAGGGGTGGTGGTCGGGCGACGGGCGGGAATAGGGGTAGCCGTGCAGTTGTGCCACGCCGTGCTCGGTCTCGGCGATCTCGAAGCGGAAGGCGTCGAGGGCGAAGTCGGCGGCCAGCCAGATGTAGCGGCAGCGGTGGCCGGTCACCCGGGGCCGGAAGACGTGGGCGTGGGCCTCGCGGGTGGCGCTGTGCACGCCGTCGGCGGCGACGACCAGGTCGTACGTCCGTGTCAGGTGCTCGACGTCCGGTGCCTCGGTACGGAAGCGCAGGTCGACTCCGAGCGCGCGGCAGCGTTCGTGCAGGATCGCCAGCAGGCGCCGTCTGCCGAGCGCGGCGAAACCGTGGCCGCCGGAGGTGTGCCGGATGCCCCGGTGGACGATGTCGATGTCGTCCCAGCGCACGAACTCCCGGCGCAGGGCCTCGTACACCACCGGGTCGGCGTGTTCGATGCCGCCGAGCGTCTCGTCGGAGAGGACGACGCCGAACCCGAAGGTGTCGTCGGGCGCGTTGCGCTCCCAGACGGTGATCTCACGGGCCGGGTCGAGCCGTTTCAGCAGGGCCGCCGCGTACAGGCCGCCGGGTCCGCCGCCGATGACCGCGACCCTCATGGCACCGGTCACCCCCGGTCACCTCCCCCGCCACTTCGGCGGGCGCTTCTCGGTGAAGGCCGCGTGGAACTCGGCGTAGTCCTCGCCGTTCATCAGCAGGGCCTGGGTGGAGGCGTCCAGTTCGACCGCGGCGGACAGGGGCATGTCCAGTTCGGCGGTGAGCAGGGCCTTGGTCTGGGCGTGGGCGAGGGCGGGTCCGTCGGCCAGCCGGCGGGCCAGGGACCGCGCGGCCTCGTCGGCGCTGCCCCCCTCGTCGGTGAGGTGGCTGATCAGGCCGATCCGTTCGGCCTCGGCCGCCCGCACCGGCTCGCCGAGCATCAGCAGCCGGGTGGCGTGACCGAGCCCGACCACCCGGGGCAGCAGGTAGGCGGCGCCCATGTCGCCGCCGGAGAGGCCGACGCGGGTGAAGAGGAAGGCGAACCGTGCGGTGGGGTCGGCGACCCGGAAGTCCGCTGCCAGGGCGAGGACCGCTCCGGCCCCGGCCGCCACCCCGTGCACGGCGGCGATCACCGGGAACGGGCATTCCCGTACGGCGCGCACGACCTGTCCGGTCATCCGGTTGAAGTCGAGCAGCTCGGACGTGTTCATGCTCAGGGTGGCGCCGATGATCTCGTCCACGTCGCCGCCGGAGCAGAAGCCGCGACCCTCACCGGCCAGCACCAGGGCGCGCACGGCCCGTTCGCGGGACAGTTCGGCGAGCAGGTCGCGCAGGTCGGCGTAGGCGCCGAAGGTGAGCGCGTTGAGCTTGTCGGGGCGGGCGAGGGTGACCGTGGCGACGCCGTCGGCGCGCTCGACGCGCAGATGGCGCCAGTGGGGGGTGCGGTCGGTGGAGCCGGTGAAGGGACTCATGACGTGGGGGCCTCCTCGGGGACTGCCACGGACCTCTGCCGCGCTGCGCCGAGGCCGGGCCGTGCCGAGGCCGCGCCATGCCGATGAAGTGCGGGGCCTTGGCCGCGCCGGGCTCTCCCCACGAACTTATCACTCGTTCATGACTGTCGTCACGAGTGCGCGATACATCCGATACGGTGCACCGGCGGCCCCGGAGCCGAGGGCGCCACAAGATCGCCTGGACGGCCCCCGTACCATTCCCCTCGTTGAAAGCGGGACAACCTGGTGGCCGCCGCCGGGACGCCCCCCGCCCCGAACGGATCCGCCTTGCCCGAGCACCCTTCAGCTCCGTCCCAACCGTCGCCCGACCACCGCCCCTCACGGAGGCACTTCGTGCCGCCCCATTCGTCCTGGCGCGTCGCGCTGCCGCACTCGGCGGCCGCCGTGCCGGTGGCGCGCGCCCTGGTGCGGACGGCGCTGACGGAGCTGGAGCACACGGCCGACTGCGACACCGCGGAGCTGCTGACCGCGGAGCTGGTCGCGAACGCCGTGGAGCACGCCGTGGGCCCGGGCCCGATAGAGCTGGTGGTGGAGCTGCTGCCGACCGGCTGCCATGTCGAGGTGCACGATCCGGATCCGGAACCGCCCGGCGGCCTGACCCGGCCGGGCCTCGCCGCCCCGGACCCCTGGCAGGAGCACGGGCGCGGCCTGCTGCTGATCCGCGCCCTCAGCTCGGCCTGCGGGCACCGCGCGACCGCCTCGGGCAAGGCGGTGTGGTTCAGGCTGTCCGCCGGTCCGCCTCGGCTGCGTCCGGCGTGACCTCCGCGGCCCCGGCCGTCGCCGCCAGCCGGGAGTGCCGGCGGCCGTAGAACGCGTACACCAGCAGCCCGGCCACGAGGAAGCCGGCGAACTGGAGCCAGGTGGTCCAGCCGGTCTCGTACATCAGGTACAGCGAGCAGCCGACGCCGAGCACCGGCAGCACGGGGTAGAGCGGCACCCGGAAGGTGCGGGCGAGGCCCGGCTCGCGGCGGCGCAGCGTGATCACGGCGATGTTGACGACGCCCATGATGGCGAGCGTGCCGATGGTGCACAGGTTGACCACGACGTCCAGCGAGGCGAACGCTGCGGGGATCGCGAAGACCACGCCGACGATCAGGGTGCCGGCGACGGGCACCGAGGTGCGCGGCGAGACCTTCTGAAGGACGGGCGGCACGAGCCCGTCGCGCGACATCGACATCAGGATGCGGGACTGGGCGTACGTCACGGTCAGCACCACGGAGGCGATGGCGACGACCGCGCCGAAGGCGATCACGGCGCCGCCGACCGTGGAGCCGGTGACCGTGTTGACGACGTACGAGAGTGCCGCGGGCCGGCCGCCGACCTGGTCGCCGCCGATGGCGCCGATCGCGGCGAGCGCGACCGCGCAGTACAGCAGGGTGACCAGGCCGATGCAGACGAGGATGGCGACCGGGACGTCCCGGCGCGGGTTCCTGGCCTCCTCGCCCGCGGTGGTGATCGCGTCGAAGCCGATGTAGGAGAAGAACGCGGCCGTGGTGCCCGCGCCGATGCCGCCGAGGCCGGCCGGCGAGAACGGGGTGAGGTTGCCGTGCTTGAAGGCGGAGAACCCGATCACGCAGAAGGCGACGAGGATGGCGAGCTTGAGCACGGCCATCGCGGCGGTCGCCCGGGCGCTCTCGCGCACTCCGCGCACCAGCAGCAGGCAGGCCATGGCGATGACGAGGACGGCCGGGACGTTGACGACCCCGCCGTCGCCGGGTCCGGCGGAGAGGGCGGCCGGGAGCTGCCATCCGGTGAGGCTGTGCAGCAGCTCGTTGACGTACTGACTCCAGCCGACGGCGACCGCGGAGATGGAGATGCCGTACTCGAGCAGCAGGCACCAGCCGACCAGGAAGGCGGTGGTCTCGCCCAGGCCCGCGTAGGCGAAGGAGTACGAGGATCCGGAGACGGGGATCGCGCCGCCGAGCTCGGCGAAGGAGAAGGCGGTGAACACGCAGGTGATCGCGGCCAGGACGAAGGAGACGACGACGGCGGGGCCGGCCTGGGCGACCGAGTCGGACAGGCCGACGAAGATGCCGGTGCCGACGACTGCGCCGATGCCGAAGCAGACGAGCTGGAACAGGCCCATCGTGCGCTTGAGGCCGTGGCCGGCGCTGTCGGCACCGGACTCGGCGACGAGGAGGGCCGGGGACTTGATGCGGGGAGCGGACATGCGGGGGTGGTGCTCGTTTCTGGTGGTGCGGGGCGGCCTCGGGGGTGTGTACCCCGCTGGTGCGGGGGGAGGTCGCGTGGCGGCGGCGGAAGGGGGTGGCTCCGGGCCGCGGGTCCGACGGACGGCCGGTCAGGCCAGGGTGGCGACCATGATCGCCTTGATGGTGTGCAGCCGGTTCTCCGCCTCGTCGAAGACGACCGAGTGGGCCGACTCGAAGACCTCGTCGGTCACCTCCAGGGAGGTGCGGCCGTGCCGTTCGTGGATCTCGCGGCCGACCTCGGTGCCGAGGTCGTGGAAGGCGGGCAGGCAGTGCAGGAACTTGACGTCCGGGTTGCCGGTGGCGCGCAGCACGTCCATCGTCACCGCGTACGGGGCCAGCGCCTCGATCCGCTCGTCCCAGGCCTCCTTGGGCTCCCCCATGGAGACCCAGACGTCGGTGGCGACGAAGTCGGCGCCGCGCACGCCCTCCTCCAGGGACTCGGTGAGGGTGACGCGCGCGCCGCTGGAGGCGGCCAGCTCGCGGGCCCGGTCGACGACCGCCGGGGCGGGCCAGTAGCTCTTGGGGGCGACGAGCCGTACGTCCATGCCGAGCAGGGCGCCGGTGACCAGGTAGGAGTTGCCCATGTTGAAGCGGGCGTCGCCGAGGTAGGCGAAGACCGTCTCGCGCGGCGGCTTGGCGCAGTGCTCGGTCATGGTGAGCACGTCGGCGAGCATCTGGGTGGGGTGCCAGTCGTCGGTGAGCCCGTTGTAGACGGGGACGCCGGCGTGCGCGGCGAGTTCCTCGACGGTGTCCTGGCTGTCGCCCCGGTACTCGATCGCGTCGAACATCCGGCCGAGGACACGGGCGGTGTCCCTGACGGACTCCTTGTGCCCCATCTGGGAGCCGGACGGGTCGAGGTACGTCGTCGAGGCGCCCTGGTCGGCGGCGGCGACCTCGAAGGCGCAGCGGGTGCGCGTCGAGGTCTTCTCGAAGATCAGCGCGATGTTGCGGCCCCGCAGGTACGGCGTCTCGGTCCCGGCCCGCTTGGCGGCCTTCAGCTCGGCGGCCAGCCCGACCAGGCCGCGGAACTCCTCCTCGGTGAAGTCCAGCTCCTTGAGGAAGTGGCGGCCGGTCAGACCGGTCGGGACGTGCACCATCGGGGAGTCTCCTGGGGACGGGGGAAGGACTGCGGACCATGGAAGTCTATACGAAGCTCCACATTTCTATACAGAGTGGCCGGGGTCCGGGATGCGAACCGCCCGGGTCTGTTGAACTCTGGGAGTCATGGATCTCAGGATGTCGGTCGAAGACCGGGAAGAGTTCCTTGCCGGCCTCCACGTGGGAATCCTGGGGGTCGACGACCCCCGTGACGGCGGTGGACCGCTGCTGGTCCCGCTCTGGTACTCCTACCGTCCCGGCGGTCCGGTGACGATCGCGACCGGGCGGCAGTCGCTGAAGGCCCGCCTCATCCGCGGCGCCGGGCGGTTCAGCCTCTGCGCGCAGGACGAGTCGGCACCGTATCGCTATGTGAGCGTGGAGGGGCCGGTCGTGGGCGTCGAGGATCCGCTGCCACGGGCCGAGCAGGAGGCGCTGGCCCGCCGGTACCTGGACGCGGAGACCGCGGCGGCCTACCTGGCGGCCAACCAGGAGCAGCTGGTCGACGACATCCTCATCCGCATGCGGCCCGAGAGATGGAGGACGGCCGACTTCTCCGCCTTCGCCGAGGAGTTCGAGTCGTAGTCCTCCGTGCGGCGGGCGGTTCACGTGCCAGCACAGACGGGACATCCCGATGGTCACTGACACCATGACGCTTCCGGTGGCGCCGGCGTGGAACGCGGGAACGCTGTGGTACCCGCGCGATCGCTGTCTGCACGAGCTGTTCGACGCCCGAGCCGCGCTGCGCCCACGGGCGACCGCCTCCGTCCAGCACGGCCGCAGCATGAGCTACGGCGAGCTGAAGGACCGCTCCGACGCGCTGGCCGCCCGGCTGCTCGGCTCCGGGGTGCGGCGCGGCGACGGGGTCGGCGTGTGCGGAGGCCGTTCCCTGGAGGCGCTGGTCGCCTTTCTGGGCATCCTCAAGGCCGGTGCGGCCTACGTACCGCTCGACGACGCCTCCCCGCCCGGGCGGCTCCAGGCGATGGCGGAGGACGCCGGGGTGCACACCGTGGTGACGCTGCCCGGCAGCGTCTGCCGCATCCGGCGGGTGCGTACCCGCATCGCGCTGAACGGGTCGGCGCCAAGCACCCCGGTCGCGCTCCCCCGGACCGGGGCACGCGCCGGTGACTGCGCCTATGTGATGTTCACCTCCGGCTCGACGGGCCGTCCCAAACCCGTGGCGGTCCCGCACTGCGGTGTGGTCCGGCTGGCCGCCTCCGATCTGGTGTGGCAACGCCCGCGGCCCGGTGAGCGGGTGCTCCACGCCTACGGCCTCTCCTCGGACGCCTCCACGATCGAGATCTGGTCCCCGCTGCTCGCCGGGGCCTGCGTGGTGATCGCCGATCAGGAGGAGCTGCTGTCCCCGGCCGCCCTGGAGTCCCGGCTGCTGTCCGAGCGGGTCAGCATCGCCTACCTGACCACCGGGGTGTTCCACCACATCGGGCGCACCAGGCCGTCGGCGCTGCGCTCGCTGCGGTTCGCCTCGGCCGGCGGCGAGGCGATGGACCCCGAGCTGGCCCGCGCGATCCTGGCGGCCTGCCCGGACACCACCGTGGTCAACTTCTACGGTCCGACCGAGAACAGCGTGGTCTCCACCGCGCACCTGGTGGACGGCCTGCCGCCCGAGGCGACGGCGGTGCCGATCGGCCGGCCGCTGGAGAACTCCACCTGCTACGTGGTCCGGGCGGACGGCACGCTCGCGGACGCCGGTGAGGAGGGCGAACTCCTCGTCGGCGGGGACGGGCTCGCGCTGGGCTACCTCGGCGACCCCGAGCTGACCGCCGAGCGCTTCGTCGACAACCGCTTCGAGCCCGGTACGCGGCTCTACCGCACCGGCGACCGGGTGGTGCGGCGCGCGGACGGCGTCCTGGAGTACCGGGCGCGGGTGGACCGGCAGATCAAACTGCGCGGGCACCGCATCGAGCCGGACGAGATAGAGGCGCGGCTGCGCGCGGACGACACGGTGGGCGAGGCCGTCGTGGAGCTGGAGGGCGAGAGCCTGGTCGGCTACGTGACACCGGCCCGGCCCGGCCGGGCGCTGTCGCTGGACCGCATCCGCGGCGCGCTCACGGCATGGCTGCCCGCGGCGGCGGTGCCCGCGCGACTGGTCGAGGTGGGGCGGTTCCCGGTGACCCCGGGCGGCAAGGTGGACCGCCGCAGGCTGCGCCTGCTGGCGGGGCCGGCCACGGGCAGGGCCTCGCACACGGTGCCGGGAGCGACGGGCACCGGGACCGGCACGGACACGGACACCGGCACCGACACCGACACCGACACCGACACCGACACGGAGACGGCCACCGCACCGGCGGGTCACGGGCGAGGTCCGGGTCCGGTTTCGGGCACGGACACCGGCACCGGGACCGGCACCGGCACCGGCACCGGCACGGAGACGGCCAGCGCACCGGCGGGTCCCGGGCAGGGTCCGGGTCCGGTTGCGGGTCCGGGCCCGAACCCGCAGGAGACGGTCGCGCGGGTGTGGCAGGTGGTGCTGGGTGTGCGCCCGGCGCCCGGGGACGGTTTCTTCGACATCGGCGGGGACTCCCTGCTGGCGGCCGAGGTCGTCACCCGCACCCTGGCCGCCTTCGGCCTCGACGCCCGGCACGGCCGCACCCTGGTCCACAGCCTGCTGCGCTCCCCCACCCTGGAGGACTTCACCGCCGCCGTCGCCACCCTCACCTCCGTCGCGGGCCGAAGGGCCCGGGCGGCCCCCGAGACCGGCACCGTGGACTTCCGCGCCGAGGCACGGCTCGGCTTCGCCCTGCCGTCGCCGCGCGGCCCCGAACCGGACTGGCGGCACCCCGGGGAGGTGCTGCTGACCGGGGCCTCCGGTTTCCTCGGCGCCTTCCTCCTCGACCGGCTGCTGCGACGCACCGGCGCCCGGGTGCACTGCCCGGTGCGCGGCCGCGACGCCGCGCACACCCGGCGGAAGGTGATGCGGAACCTGGCCCGCTTCGGCCTCGCCGGCGCGGAGGCCGCCGACCGCGTCGTGTGCTTCCCCGCCGACCTCACCGAGCCCGGCCTCGGTCTGGAACCGGGCCGCGCCGAGGAACTGGCCGGCACCCTCGACCTGGTGCTGCACGCCGCCGCGCAGGTCAACTTCCTCTACCCGTACGAGGCGTTGCGCGGCGCCAACGTGGAGGGCACCCGGCACCTCGTACGCCTGGCGGCCCAGCGGGCCGTGCCCGTGCACTTCTTCTCCACCATCGCGGTGCTCGCCGGCTTCGGCACCGCAGGCGTGCGGCACGTGGACGAGGATCTGCCGCTCGATCACGCCGACCGGCTCACCATGGGCTACGCCGAGAGCAAGTGGGTGGCCGAGGAGGTGCTGCGGGACGCCGCCGGCCAGGGCCTGCCGGTGGCGGTCCACCGGCCGTACGAGATCACCGGCGACCGGCGCACCGGCGCGTGCAACACCGACACCGCGATCTGCTCGCTGTTCAAGACGATCACCGAGACCGGTCTCGCCCCCGACATCCCGCTGCCGCTGGACTTCGTCCCGGTGGACTTCCTCACCGAGGCGGTGGTGCACATCGCCACCGGGCACCGCACCACCCACCGGACCTACCACATGACCAACCCCCGCCCGGCGAGCCTGCGCGACATGCTCGACCGGATGGACGCCGGCGGCCACCGGATCCGGCGGCTCCCCTACGAGGAGTGGGTGGACGACCTCGTCCGCCATGTCGCGCGGCACCCCACGAGTCCCACCGCCCCGTTCGTCTCCCTGTGCGTGGACCGCTGCAAGCAGGCGGACATGTCCGTCAAGGAGATGTACTTCGAGGGCACCTTCCCGTCCGTGGGACGGGACAACGTCGAACGCGACCTGGCCGGTACGGGCCTGAGCTGCCCGCCCGTCGACGCGGACCTGCTGGACCGCTACCTGGAGTACTTCTACGCCACCGGCTACATCGAGCGCCCGTAGCCGGTGCCGCGGTGGCCCGACTCCCGCAGCCGATGCCAGAGGAGCCAGCATGACCCCACAGTCACCCGGCGCGCGGGCGAGCGGCCCCGCGGCGGACGTCCTGGACTTCCCGCTGCCGCCGCCCGGCACCCTGGGGCCGCCCGAGACGTGCGCGCGGCTGCGGGAGAGCCGTCCCGTGGCCAGGGTCGGGCTGCTGATGGACGCGACCGCCTGGTACGTCACCCGGTACGAGGACGTCCGGGCGCTGCTCGCCGACCCGCGGCTGATCAGGCCGACCATCAACGACTGGCCGCCGCGTCCCGGACCGGACGCCGACGCCGGGCCGAGCCTGGTCACCATGGCGGAGCTGGACGGCCCCCGGCATCTGGCCCTGCGCAGGTCCGTGGCCCCGGCGTTCAGCGCGGGAGCCGTCCGGGACCGGCTGCCGCGCATCCGCGCGCTCGCCGGCCGGCTGCTGGAGGAGTTCGCGGCGGGCGGCCCTCCCGGCGACCTGGTGGCCGGGTTCACCGAGCCGTTCCCGCTGCTCGTGCTGTGCGACCTGGTGGGCATCCCCTGGCAGGACCGGGACTGGTTCCTGCCGGTCCTGGACGCCGCCCTCGGCGGCATGGTGACCGCCGAGGAGGGACGCAGGGTCACCGACCTGCTGCGCGCGTACATCACCGAGCTGATCGCGCGGAAGCGGAGCCGGCCCGGCGACGACGTCCTGACCCTGCTGGTCCGCGAGGCCGAGGACGGGACGCTGACCGACGACGAGGTGACGGCGTTCGGGCTCTCCATGCTCACGGTCGGCTTCGGCATCAGCGGCTTCTTCCTGGCCGGCTCGGTGCACACCCTGCTGCACCGGCCGGACCAGTGGGCCCGCCTGCGCGACCACCGCGACCTCATGCCCGGCGCGGTGGAGGAACTCCTGCGGTACATGCCGGTGATGAACGGCACCGTGATGCTGCTCGCCACCGAGGACATCGAGGTGGGCGGGCAGACCGTCCGCGAGGGCGACGCCGTCATCCCCGTGCTGGCCTCCGCCAACCGCGACGGGAGCGCGTTCGCGGACGCCGACGGGCTCGACCTGTGCCGCGCGGACAACCCCCACCTCGCCTTCGGCCGGGGCACCCACAACTGCGTCGGCGCGCACCTGGCGCGCGCCGAACTGACCGTGGGAATCGAGGCGTTGCTCGACCGCTTCCCAAAGCTGCGCCCGGCCCGGGGCCAACAGCCGCTCTGGGACGACCAGTCCGTCACCAAGTCACCGCTGACCCTCCCGGTCGGCTGGTGAGCCCACCCGCAGGCGCCAGGGGAGGTCACCCGTGAACACCACGCCGGAACCCGCCGTCGACGTGCCCGCCGTGCCCGTCATCGAGCTGCCCCTGCCGCCGCCGGGCACCATGGGCCCGCCCGAGGAGTACCGGCGGCTGCGCCGGGAATGCCCCCTGGCCAGGGTCAGGCTGCCGATCGGCGCCACCGCCTGGTACGTCACCCGCTACGACGACGTCAAGGAACTGGTCGCCGACGCCCGGCTGATCAGGCCGAGCATCACCGACTGGCCGCCCCGTCCGGGCCATGTCCCCGGGGACGAGCCCGGCCTGGTCACGATGATGGAGCTGGAGGGCCCCCGGCACGCCGCGCTGCGCCGGGCCCTGAGCGAGCCGTTCAGCGTCCGGTCGGTGCGCAGGTGGATGCCGCGCATCCGGGAGTCGGCCGACCGGCTGCTCGATCCGTTCGTCGCCGGGGACCAGCCCGGCGACCTGGTCGTCCGGTTCATCGAGCCCTTCCCCGTCATGGTGATGTGCGACCTGGTCGGCATCCCCTACGAGGACAGCGACTACTTCCTGCCCAGGGCGGACGCGGCACTCGGCGCCATCCTCACCCTGGAGGAGGGCCGCGAGGCCACGGCCCAACTGCGCGAGTTCGTCACCTCGTTGCTCGACCGGAAGCGGCGCGAGCCCGGCGACGACATGCTCACCCGGCTGGTCGGGGAGTGCGATCGTGGCGCTCTGGACCACGAGAGCGCGGTGAACTTCGGGCTGTCCATGCTGGTCGCCGGATACCGCACGAGCACCATGTTCCTGGCCGACGCGGTGCTGACCCTGCTGACCCTGCCCGGCGCGTACGCGCGGCTGCGCGACCACCGCGCCCTGCTGCCGGGCGCGGTGGAGGAACTCCTGCGCTACGTGCCGGTGATGAACGGGGTCGTCGTCCTCCAGGCCGTCGAGGACATCGAGTTGCACGGCCGGACGATCCGCGCGGGCGACGCCGTGCTGCCCGTGCTCGCCGCGGCCAACCGCGACGAGCGCGTGTTCACCGACGCCGACGGGCTCGACCTGTGCCGCGCGGACAACCCCCATCTCACCTTCGGCCGCGGGGCGCACAACTGCATCGGCTCCCATCTGGCGCGGGCGCAGATGACCGTGTGCCTGGAGGCGCTGTTCGACCGGCTCCCGGATCTGCGCCTGGCCGAGGGCCACCGCCCCATCTGGGAGGACGAGTCACCGAGCAAGTCGCCGCTCACCCTCCCGGTCAACTGGTGAACCCGCCGCTCACGCGGTGTGCACCGCCTCCCCCGCGACCAGGGTGAGCACGGCGCGGGTGCCGGCCACGTCGGTGTCCGGGGCGAACAGGTCCCGGTCGAGCACGGCGAGGTCGGCCGCCATGCCCTCGCGCAGCAGGCCGACTTCGTCGTCGTTGCCGTTCACCCAGGCCGAACCGGCCGTGTAGGCGCGCAGGATGTCGGTCAGCTCCAGCCGTTCGTGCGGCACGAACGGACGGTCTGCGCCCGGCCATCCGGTGTGCGCCGAACCGGGCGGTTCGGTGCGGTGCACGGCGACGTGCATGGCCTGCCACGGGTCGGCCGTGGTGACCGGCCAGTCGCTGCCCCCGGCGAGCCGGGCGCCGCTGTCCAGCAGCCGGCGGAAGGGGTACTGCCGGCCGGCCCGCGTCTCGCCCAGCAGCGGGTTGGTCAGCTCGTCGGTCTGCTGGTGGTGGGTCGCCCACAGCGACTGCACGTTGGCCGTCACGCCGAGGGCGGCGAAGCGGGCGATGTCCGCGTCGTCGACCAACTGCACATGGGCGATGTGGTGGCGCCGCTCGCGGGCGCCGTTGGCGGCGGCAGCGGCCTCGACCGCGTCCAGGCACTCGCGCACCGCCCGGTCGCCGATCGCGTGGAAGTGCACCTGGAACCCGGCGGCGTCCAGCAGGGTCACCGCGTCGGCGAGCAGTGCGGCGGGCACGTTGGAGTGGCCGAGGTTGCCGGTGGCGCATCCGCAGGAGTCCAGATAGGGCTCCAGCAGGGCGCCGGTGCCGTTCTCCAGCACGCCGTCCTGCATCACCTTCACGGCGCCGGCCCGGAAGCGGCGGCCGGGCTCGCCGCGCCGCGCCACCAGGTCGTCGAGCTGTTCGAGACCGCGGTCGCGGTCCCACCACAGGGCGCCGGTGACCCGGGCCTTCAGCAGTCCCTCCGCGTCGGCCCGCCGGTAGGCGGCGAGCGTGTCGCCGGCCCCGCCGTAGGCGCCGACGATGGCGTCCTGCCAGCCGGTGATGCCGTACCGGAAGAGATGGGTCTGCGCGTGGCCGAGCGCCGCGAGCTGGTCCTCGGCGGTGTCCGGCGGGAGCAACCGGGCCACCAGGTCCATGGCGCTCTCATGCAGCACGCCGGTGGGCCGGCCGGCCGCGTCGCGCTCGATCCGTCCGGCGGGCGGGTCCGGGGTGGCCGCGTCGATCCCGGCGCGCTCCAGTGCCGCCGAGTTGACCCACGCGGAGTGATGGTCGGCGTTGGGCAGGAACACCGGCCGGTCCGGTACGGCGGCGTCCAGGGGCTCGCGGGTGGGCCAGCCGCCGGGGAAGCAGTCCATGCTCCAGCCGCCGCCGAGGATCCACGCCCGGCCGGGGTGGGCGGCCGCGTACTCCCGGACGGCCGTGAGGCAGCCCTCGGCGTCGGTGGCGCGGGTGAGGTCGCAGCGCAGCGCCTCCAGGGCGCCCCAGACCGGGTGGATGTGCGCGTCCTGGAGGCCGGGCACCACGGTCCGGCCGGCCAGGTCGAACGTCTCGGCCGGGCGTCCGGCGGCCTCGCGCACCTCGGCGTCGGTGCCGACGGCCGAGATGCGGCCGCCGGACACGGCGACGGCCGTGGCGTCGGGGCGCCGCGGGTCGCCGGTCCAGACCCGGCCGCCGTGCAGGACGAGGGTCATGCGCCGGCCCCGTGGGTGCGCAGCACGTACACCTTGCGCAGGGTCTCGTGGACCTGCCAGGTGCCGCGCCAGCCGGCCGGCATCGCGAGGGTGGCGCCGGGACGCAGCTCGACGTCCTCACCGTCCTCGGTGCGGACGGTGGCGGATCCGGTCAGCACCTGGCAGAACTCGTCGTAGCCCTCGCGGGTGGCGGTGAAGTGGCCGGGGTCGCACTCCCAGACGCCGATCTCGGCCAGCCCGTCGGGCGACTGCCACAGGGTGCGGGTGGTCTCCCGCTGGCCGGTGGTGCTGGTGGGCTTGGGCGCCATGGGGGGCAGGTCGGCGCTCGCCGCGTCGGCGAGGAAGGCGACGGGGGGGACGAGTGCGGTGGTGTCGGTGTCCATGGGTTCACCGCTCCTTTCAGCGTCCGCTGATGACGTTGGCGACGCGTGCGATGACGGAGGTGCGCTCAAGACCGGAGTTCTCGTGCCGGTCGGCGGCGCGGTAGGCGACGTAGAGGCTGCGCACGCCGAGCCAGCGCAGCGGCTCCGGCTCCCAGCCGCGCACCTTGCGGCCCACCCAGGGCAGCCGGGCGAGGTCGGTCTGCTGACCGAGGATCAGGTCGCGCAGGGTGCGTCCGGCGAGGTTGGTGGTGGTCACGCCGTGCCCGACGTAGCCGCCGGCCCAGCCGAGGCCGGTGTCCCGGTCCAGGTGGACGGTGGCGCACCAGTCGCGCGGCACGCCCAGCACTCCGGACCAGGTGTGGTCGATCGCGACGTTCCCGGTGGCCGGGAAGTGCTGCCGGAGGATGGCCAGGAGCTGCGCCTGGGTGGCGTCCCGGGTCTCGCCGCGCTGGTCGACGTGGGAGCCGAACATGTACGGGATGCCGCGCCCCCCGATGGCGATGCGGCCGTCGGTGGTGCGCTGGATGTAGCAGTACGAGTTGGCCTCGTCCCCGATGAGTTCGGCACCGCGCCAGCCGATCTCCTCCCACACGGAGGCGGGCAGCGGCTCGGTGACGATCATGCTGCTGTTCATCGGCAGCCAGACCCGGCGGTGGCCGCGCAGCCCGGCGGTGAACCCCTCCAGCGCCCGGATGACGTACGACGCCCGGACGGTGCCGTGGGTGGTGACCGCCTCGCGCGGGCGGATCTCGGTGACCTCGGTGCCCTCGTAGATCGCGACGCCCATCCGCTCCACCACGTCGGCCAGGCCCCGGACCAGCTTGGCGGGCTGGATGCGGGCGCAGTGCGGGCTCCACTGGGCGTAGCGGGCGCCGGCCACGCGGACCCGCCGGGCGAGCTGCTCCGCGTCGAGTTCGACGAGGTCGTCCTCGCCCCAGCCCTCGGCGCGCAGTGTGGGCAGCCCTTCGCGCAGCCGCCGCTCCTGGGCGGCGTTGGTGGCGACGTGCAGCAGGCCGTCCTTCTGGATGTCGGCGTCGATGCCCTCCTCGGCGGCGACCCGGATGACCTCGTCGACGGAGGAGAACATCTCCCGCTGCAGGGCGACGGCCTGCTCCCGGCCGTGCGACTTCGCGTAGCGGCGCATCTGGCCGGGCGGTTCGGCGCTGAGCCAGCCGCCGTTGCGGCCGGAGGCGCCGAAGCCGGCGAACTCCTTCTCCAGGACGGCGATCCTGAGGTCGGGCTGGGCCTTCTTGAGGTAGTAGGCGGTCCACAAGGAGGTGTAGCCGCCGCCGACGAGTGCGATGTCGACGTCCAGGTCGCCGGGCAGGGCGGGGCGGCGGGCGGGGACGCCGCCCTCCCGGAACCAGAAGGAGACGTCGCCGTTGACGAAGGTGGGGCTGGTGGCGGGAGTGGTGCTCATCGTCCGCTCTCTTCCGCGGCGGCGACCGGGGTCCGGTCGCCTGAAGTGGGTGGGTGGGTGGTGCCGGAGGGGTCGTCGAGCAGGACGCCGCGTTCGACGTCCCAGACCACGGTGACCTCGTCGCCGTGGCGGACGCCGGAGAGCCGGTCGGCCTGCTCGCGGGCGAGCAGCACGGTGCCGTCGGGCAGGGCGAGTTCGAGCTTGCGGCCGGAGCCCAGGTATATCTCCTGGGTGACGCGGGCGGGCAGCGCGTTGACGCCGGGGGCGGCGGGCTCGGCGGCCGGCTGCACCCGCAGGTGCTCGGGCCGGACCACGACGGCGGCCGGACCGCCGCCGGGCAGCCGGCCGGCGACGCGTACGGTGCGGTCGCCGACCCGCACGCGGGAGTCGTCGCCGTCCGCCTCGACGCGGCCCCGGACGGTGGAGGACTCGCCGAGGAACTCGGCCACGAAGAGGCTGCGGGGCCGTTCGTAGAGTTCGCTCGCGGTGCCGACCTGCTGGATGCCCCCGTCGTCGAAGACGGCGATGCGGTCCGACAGGACGAGTGCCTCCTCCTGGTCGTGGGTGACGAAGACGAAGGTGGAGCCGACCTCCTGGTGCACCCGCTTGATCTCCAGCTGGAGGGACTCGCGCAGCTTCTTGTCGAGCGCGCCGAGCGGCTCGTCCATCAGCAGCACGCTCGGCTCGTACACCACGGCGCGGGCCAGGGCGACGCGCTGCTGCTGTCCGCCGGACAGTTCGCGCGGCCTGCGGTGGCCGTAGCCGCCGAGCCGTACGGTCTCCAGGGCCGCCTCGACCATCTCGGCGCGGCGGGCCTTCGGCACCTTGCGCTGCTTGAGCGGGAAGGCGACGTTCTCCGCGACGGTCATGTGCGGGAAGAGCGCGTAGTGCTGGAAGACCATGCCGATGTCGCGCCGGTGCGGCGGCAGGTCCTGCATCTGCTTGCCGCCGACGGTCAGCGTGCCGGAGGTGGCGGCGGTGAACCCGGCGATGATGTTGAGGGTGGTGGTCTTGCCGGAGCCGCTGGGGCCCAGCAGGGTCATGAACTCGCCCGGCTCGATCACCAGGGAGACGTCGTCGACGGCGACGGAGTCCGCGTACTCCTTGCGCACCTGCGCCAGTTCGATACGGGCTCCGCGCGCCTTGATGAGGCTGGTCTCAGCGGACACGGTTCCTCCTGGCGGTGGCGAAGGTGGCGGCCAGTACGAGCACCGTGGTGAAGACGATGATCAGGGTGGCGGCCGCGGCGATGGTGGGGTCGGTGTCCCGGGTCACGCTGGCGAACATCCTGACCGGCAGGGTCTGCAGGTAGGGGCTCTGGATGAACAGCGAGACCACGACCTCGTCGAAGCTGGTGACGAAGGCGAACAGGGCACCGGAGACGACGCCCGGGGCGATCAGCGGCAGGGTCACCTGCCGGATGGCTCCCCACCGGGTGGCGCCGCAGATCAGTGCGGCGTCCTCCAGGCGCCGGTCGAAGCCGCGCAGGCTCGCCGTCACCGGGATGATCACGAACGGCAGGGCCAGCACGGTGTGGGCGGTGACGAAGCCGAGCAGGGTGCCCAGCAGGTTGTACTGGAGGAAGAGCGCGTACACGCCGATGGCGACGACCACGGTCGGCACGATCATGGGGGCCAGCAGCAGCCCGTACGACGCCTTGACCCAGCGTGAGCCGGAGCGGGTGAGCGCGATCGCGGCGGCGGTGCCCAGGGCGGTGGCCACCACCGCGACCAGGGCGCCGACCTGGAGCGAGGAGAACAGCGCCTCGGTCCACCGGGGGTCGGTGAAGAAGTTGGTGTACCAGCGGGTGGACCAGCCGCTCGGCGGGAACACCAGGGACGCCTTGTCGGTGAAGCTCAGCGGGATCACCACGAGCGTCGGCGCGATGAGCCACAGGCCCACCAGCGCGCTGAACGCCCAGAGCGCGATCCGCGCGGGTGCGGTCCTCATCGGGCACCTCCCCGGCCGCGGGTGAGACGCAGGACGACGCCGACCAGTCCCAGCAGGACCAGTGTCACCGCCAGCAGCACCACGCCCATCGCTCCGCCGCGGCCCCAGGCCAGCAGCCCGTTGACCTGGGTGAAGATCTGCTGCGAGATCAGCGCCTGGTCGGGCGAGCCGAGGAGCGCCGGGGTGACGTAGAAGCCGAGCGAGGTGATGAACACGGTCAGCGCGCCGGCGCCCACCCCGGGCAGCGACAGCGGCACGAACACCCGCAGGAACGCGATCGCCGGGCGGGCGCCCATGCCCTGTGCGGCGTCCAGGAGCCGGCGGTCGATGCCGCTCATCACCGCGTACAGCGGCAGCACCATGAACGGCATCAGCACCTGCGACATGCCGATCACCACGCCGGTGGGGGTGCGGATCAGCTGGAGCGGGCCGAGACCCACGGTGCCGAGGATCTGGTTGACCACGCCGCTGTCCTGGAGCAGCACCACCCAGGCGAAGGTGCGCACCATCAGGCTGGTCCAGAACGGCAGCAGCACCAGCAGCGTGAGCCAGATCCGCGCCCGCGCGCCGACGACGGTCATCAGGTAGGCGTACGGGTAGGACAGCACGAGCGTCACCAGGGTGACGACGGCGCCGACGGTCAGGGTGCGCACCAGCGTGGCGAGGGCGACGTCGCTGGTGAAGAACCAGGAGTAGTTGCCCGCGCCGGGCGTCGGTTCGCTGACGCTGCGCCAGGCCATCAGGCCCAGCGGCACCAGGAAGAGCACGGCCAGCAGGACCAGCGCGGGCAGCAGCAGCCATCCCCACCGGCCGCCGGCGCCCTTGCGGGGCCGGCCGCCGGTGGCCGGGGAGGCGATCTCGATCAGGGCTGTCATGGGTTACCGCGCCAGCCAGTCGGACCACTTCTGGATGACCTGCTCCTGGTTCTTCGCCCACCAGTCGTTGTCGACCTGGAGCGCCTGCGCCTGCCGCTCGGGGGTGGTGGTCAGGTACTGCGTGCCGAGCGTGTCGAGCTTGGGCTTGGCGTCGGTGTTGATCGGCGAGTAGGAGGTCAGCTCGGTGAGCTTGGTCTGCTGGCGGGCGCCCAGGTAGTAGTTGATCAGCGCCATGGCGGCCTTCGGGTTCCTGGCGCCGACGGGGACGGCGAGAGAGTCGGAGACCGGCAGGAACTGGTTCCACTGCGGGGCGAAGTGGGCGCCGTTCTTGACCGCCGAGTAGGCGCGGCCGGACCACACCATCGCCATGGAGACCTCACCGGACTCCAGCAGTTGCTGGGACCGGGCGCCGGTGTCCCAGAAGACCAGCGAGGAGCGGACGCTCGTCAGCTTCTTCAGGGCCCGGTCGACGTCCAGCGGGTACAGCTGGCCGGGGGCGACCCCGTCGGAGATCAGCGCCGCCTCCAGCGCTCCCGGGGCCGCATCGGACGCGAAGCCGGGGATCGCGCGCTTGCCGGGGTACTTCTTGGTGTCGAGGAAGTCCGCCCAGTCCTTCGGCGGGTTGTCGCCGAACTTCTTCTTGTCGTACATCAGGACGACGCCGTAACTCATGGCCGGCACGGAGCACTTGTCCTCCGTGCCCTCGGGCAGCTTGGAGGTGTCGACGATGTCCTTGTCGAGCGGCATGAACATCTTGCCGCACTGGCGCTTGGCCCAGAGCGTGTCGGCGTCCACCACGTCCCAGGTGACGTTCTTGGCGTCGACCTGTGCCTTGACCTTGGTGTAGTCGGTGGGTCCGTCGGAGAGGACCTTCGCCCCGGACTCGGAGGCGAACGGCTTGACGGCGGCGGCCTCCTGGCCGTCCTGGTAGATGCCGCCGTAGGAGGTGAAGGTGAGGGTGACGCCGTCGAGCGCGCCCTTCTTCACCTGGCCGGCCACGGCCGGTCCTGGGCCGAGGTCGACGTCGGCGGCGGCCGGGCCGGTGCCGGCGCAGCCGGTGAGGGTCAGCAGCAGGGCGCCGGCGGCAGCGGCACACCCCATGATTTTGCGTGATATTCCGGGCATGACTGTCTCCAAGGAGGACGGCGAAGACACAAGAGGACCGAGAGGGCACGGCGCGCGGACGCACGGCGGCGGGGCACCGCGCGGGAAGGGCGCGGTGAAGAGGGGTGCGGCGTACGGGGCTGGGCAGTCGGGTGCGGGGCGGGGGGGTCAGTCCGGGGTCGGCGGGCTGATGATCCAGAGGATCTCGGCGGGGCCTTCGTGGTGGTTGGCCACGCGGTGCGGCACCGAGGAGCGGTACTCGATGCTGTCGCCGGCCTCCAGGTCGTGGGCCCGGCCGTCGAGCTCGACCCGTACGCCGCCGCTGATCACCAGGAGGATCTCCTGGGAGTCGCCATGGGTGTAGGCGTCGTCACCGGTGGAGGCTCCGGGGTCGAACTCGCCCGCGTAGACCTCCAGATGGCTGAGCGGGCGCTGCGAGATGAGTAATTTGCGGCTTCCTGGAGCGGTGTGCAGCATCGGCCGGTCGGCCTTGCGCACCACCCTCGGACCGGGCCGGCCGTCCTGGTCGAACAGGTCGGCCACGGTCAGACCGAGCGAGTCGGCGATCCGCCGCAGCATGCCGATGGAGCAGTTCACCTGCCCGCGTTCCAGCTGGCTGAGGAACCCCGGGCTGGCCTGCGCCGCCTCCCCCAGGGCCCGCAGCGACATCCGCCGCATCATCCGGTACTCCCGGATGCGGGCCCCCAGCGCCGCGTCGGCGGCACCGTCGGTGTCACCACCGGAGGGGCCCGGCAACGAACGATCAGTCATGAGCGAACACCTGATACATCTTCAGCGAACACTTTGTTCGCTGGGGTGATACGGACCGTACGCCGACGTGACCTGCGAGACAAGACCCTCTCCTCGCCGTCACCGGAACGTGATCCCCCGCGTACGCGGCTAGCCGGACACGGCCTCCCGGTCGACCGGGCAGCTCATGCAGCGCGGGCCGCCCCTGCCCCGGCCCAGTTCGCTGCCGGGGATCTCGATGACCTCGATGCCCTGCTTCCGCAGGTGGGTGTTGGTGGTGGCGTTGCGCTCGTAGGCGACGACGACGCCGGGTTCGACGGCGAGGACGTTGCAGCCGTCGTCCCACTGCTCGCGCTCGGCCGCGTGCACGTCCTGGGTGGCGGTGAGGACCCGGATCTCGCTGAGCCCCAGCGCGGCCGCGATCGCGCGGTGCATGTGCTCCGCCGGGTGGTCGGTGACCTTCAACTCCTTGTCCCCTGAGCCCGGTTCGATGGTGTACGAGCGGAGCATGCCGAGCCCGGCGTACTGCGTGAACGTGTCGCCGTCGATCATGGTCATCACGGTGTCGAGGTGCATCACGGCCCGCCGCTTGGGCATGTCGAGCGCGACGATCGTCCGGGCCGAACCTGCGGCGAACAGCTTGTGCGCGAGCATCTCGACGGCCTGGGGCGTGGTGCGCTCGCTCATGCCGATGAGCACGGCGCCGTTGCCGATCACGAGCACGTCGCCGCCCTCGATGGTGGACGGGTAGTCGGCCTGCCCCTCGGACCACAGGTGGAACGACTCGTCCCGGAAGAGGGGGTGGTAGCGGTAGATCGCCTCGAAGTGGACGGTCTCGCGCTGCCGGGCGGGCCAGCGCATGGCGTTGATGGACACGCCGTCGTAGATCCAGGCGGAGGTGTCGCGGGTGAAGAGGTGGTTGGGCAACGGCCGGAGCAGGAAGTCGTCCAGTTCCATGGCGTGGAAGCGCACGGACGTCGGCTCCTCGTGTGCGGCCAGGAACTCCCGCTTGGTCATGCCGCCGACCAGGGCCTCGACCAGTTCGCCGGCGGACAGGGTCTCGAAGGCGGCCCGCAGGTGATCGGTGGCGAGCGGCCCGTACTCCTTCTCGTCGAAGACCCGGTCCAGGACGAGCGAGCGGGCCGACCGGATCTCCATCGCCTCGGTCAGCAGGTCGCCGAAGAGGTGCACGACGACCCCGCGGTCGCGCAGCACGTCGGCGAACCCGTCGTGTTCGGCACGCGCCCGGCGCACCCACAGCACGTCGTCGAAGAGGAGGGCGTCCTTGTTGCTGGGGGTGAGCCTCTTGAGCTCGAGGTCGGGCCTGTGCAGGATGACCCGGCGCAGCCGCCCGGCCTCGGAGTCGACATGGAATCCCATGCCTCCATCCTGGCCAACGGCGGCCGGTTTCACCCTTCGCGCACCTGTTTCCACGGCCTCCTTTTTTCGTCATCCTGACGAGAGTGACCCGAAGCGGCGGGCCACCCCGTCACAGACGCGGGTCCACCGGCTCGGACTCCAGCGCGAGCACACCGAACACCGCCTCGTGCACCCGCCACAGCGGCTCGCCGTCGGCCAGCCGGTCCAGGGCCTCCAGACCGAGGGCGTACTCGCGTATGGCCAGGGAGCGCTTGTGGTGGAGGGAGCGATGACGCAGGCGGGCGAGGTTGTCCGGGCGGGTGTACTCGGGACCGTAGATGATCCGCAGGTACTCGCGTCCGCGGCACTTGATGCCGGGCTGCACCAGCCGTCCTGTCTCGCCGCGCACCAGCGCGCCCAGCGGCTTGACGACCATGCCCTCGCCGCCGCGTCCGGTCATCTCCAGCCACCAGTCGACGCCCGCCCGCACCGACTCCGGGTCGGCCACGTCGACGTACAGGCGGCGGGTGGTCTGCAGCAGACCGGTCGCGTCGTGCTCCACGAGCCGGTCGATCAGCGCCAGTTGCTCGTCGTGCGGCAGTCCGGCCAGGCTGCGGCCCCGCACCGCCAGGATCTGGAACGGTGCCAGGCGGACTCCGTCCAGGCCGTCGGTGGGCCAGCAGTAGCGACCGTAGGCGGCCGTGAACGCGGACGCGTCGGCGGCCCGTTCACGCTGCCGGCCCAGCAGGTCCGTCACATCGACGCCGCGCGCCGCGGCTCCTTCGAGGGCGGCCAGCGCGTCCGGGAAGACCGCTCCGGCGGCCGCGCCGACCGCCGCGTACTGCGAGCGCAGCAGCCCGGAGGCCTTCAGCGACCACGGCATCAGCTCGGCGTCGAGCAGCAGCCAGTCGGTGTCGAGGTCCGCCCACAGGCCCGCCTCGGTGGCCGCCGCGCGCAGCCGCCCGAGCATCTCCTCGGTGACCGAGGGGTCGTCGAAGAAGGGGCGTCCGGTGCGGGTGCAGAGCGAACCCGTCGCACCGTCCACTCCGAACCGTGTCCGCGCCGCCTCCGCGTCCCGGCAGACCAGGGCCACCGCCCGCGAGCCCATGTGCTTCTCCTCGCACACGACCCGGGCCACCCCGTCCTCCCGGTACTGGGCGAACGCCTCCTGCGGGTGCTCCAGGAAGAGTCCGTCAGCGGCTCCGCCGCGGGCCTCCGCCTTCGACGTCGCCGTCGGCGCCATGGTGGGCGGCAGGTACGGCAGCAGCCGCGGGTCGACCGCGAAGCGGCTCATGACCTCCAGGGCCGCCGCCGCGTTCTCCTCGCGCACCGCGACCCGTCCGGCGTGCCGGGTCTCGACGCCCCGGCGGCCGTGCACGTCGCCGAGGTCCAGCGGACGCCCGTCGTGCCCGCCGGGCGCCTCGGTGCGCAGCGGCCTGGCCGGTTCGTACCAGACCCGCTCGGCCGGTACGTCGACAAGTTCCCGCTCCGGCCAGCGCAGCGCGGTCAGCCTGCCGCCGAACACCGCGCCGGTGTCCAGGCAGATGGTGTTGTTGAGCCATGTGGCCGCCGGGACCGGGGTGTGGCCGTAGACCACGGCCGCCTGCCCGCGGTAGTCCTCCGCCCACGGGTAGCGCACCGGCAGGCCGAACTCGTCCGTCTCCCCCGTGGTGTCGCCGTAGAGCGCGTGCGAGCGCACCCGGCCCGAGGTGCGGCCGTGGTACTTCTCCGGCAGACCGGCGTGGCTGACCACGAGCCGCCCGCCGTCGAGGACGTAGTGGCTGACCAGACCGTCGATGAACTCCCTTACCCGTGCCTTGAACTCCTCGCTCTCCCCTTCCATCTGCTCGATCGTCTCGGCGAGTCCGTGGGTGTGCTGGACCTTGCGGCCCTTGAGGTGGCGCCCGTACTTGTTCTCGTGGTTGCCCGGCACGCACAGCGCGTCGCCCGACTCGACCATGGACATCACCCGGCGCAGCACACCGGGGCTGTCCGGGCCGCGGTCGACGAGGTCGCCGACGAAGACGGCGGTACGGCCCTCGGGGTGCGTTCCGTCGGCGTAGCCCAACTTGGCCAGCAGGGAATCCAGTTCGGACGAGCAGCCGTGGATGTCGCCGATGATGTCGAACGGTCCGGTGAGGTGGGTGAGGTCGTTGAAGCGCTTCTCTGTGACGACGGACGCGTTCTCGACCTCCTCGGCTCCGCGCAGCACGTGCACCTTGCGGAAGCCCTCGCGCTCCAGGTGCCGCAGGGAGCGCCGCAGTTCGCGGGTGTGCCGCCGGATCACCCGGCGCGGCATGTCGGCCCGGTCGGCGCGGGCCGCGTTGCGCTCGGCGCACACCTCCTCCGGCACGTCTAGCACGATGGCGATGGGCAGCACGTCGTGGCTCTTCGCGAGGTCGATCAGCTGCCGCCGGGCGTCCTGCTGCACGCTGGTGGCGTCCACGACGGTACGGCGGCCGGCGGCCAAGCGCTTGCCGGCGATGTAGTGCAGCACGTCGAAGGCGTCGCGGGTGGCGCCCTGGTCGTTCTCGTCGTCGGAGACCAGTCCGCGGCAGAAGTCCGAGGAGAGGACCTCGGTGGGCTTGAAGTGGCGCCGGGCGAAGGTGGACTTGCCCGAGCCGGAGGCGCCGACGAGGACGACCAGGGAGAGGTCGGTCACGGGCAGGACGCGTCCTGTGCGCTCGGGGGTCTGTGTCTCGGTCATGCCGCCTTCGCCTCCTTCTCGCTGTCGCTGCTGTCGTTGGTGGTGCCGAGGGTGAACACGGCCATCTGGGTGGGCGGTCCGACCTCGGGGTCGTCGGGGCCCACGGGGCGGAACCCGACCTCGTAGCCGTGGCGTTCGGCAACCGCGTGCGCCCACTGGGCGAACTGCTCACGGGTCCACTCGAAGCGGTGGTCGCCGTGCCGGGCGTGTCCGGCGGGGAGGGTCTCCCAGCGGACGTTGTACTCGACGTTCGGGGTGGTCACGAGGACGGTGCGGGGGCGGGCGGCGCCGAACACCGCGTACTCCAGGGCGGGCAGCCGGGGCAGGTCGAGGTGCTCGATCACCTCGCTGAGCACGGCGGCGTCGTAGCCCTTGAGCTGCTTGTCGGTGTAGACGAGCGAGCCCTGCCGCAGCGTGACACGGGCGGCCTGCCGCTCCCCCATCCGGTCCAGCTTGAGCCGCCGGGCGGCGATGGTGAGCGCCCGTACCGACACGTCGACGCCGACGATCTCCGTGAACCGCGCGTCCCGCAGCAGCGCCTGCACCAACTGGCCCTGTCCGCAGCCGAGGTCGAGGACCCGGGCGGCCCCGTGCTCGTGCAGCGCGGCGACGATCGCGTCCCGTCGCCGCACGGCCAGCGGAGTCGGCTTCTCCTCGGTCTCG
>NZ_JBIVJN010000021.1:0-170032 GCF_044750345.1 Streptomyces sp. NPDC088817 | reverse complement strand
GCCGTGACCTTCGCCCTCAAACTCCGCCGTGTCCGTCGAGCCGCCCGCGCCGACGAGGAACGACCCGCACCAGGTCACGACGCCGCACCATGACGACCGACGAGGACGGCTCGCCCTGCGGCCCATGTGGGCCACGCTGGCTGAGTCCCGCGCTACCTGTGGGGCGGTTGATCTTCCGTGCCGACCGGGCGGCATTCGGGCTGTACGACACCGCTTGCGCGGCCGGTGAACGGCTTGCCGGGGAGTTGGGCTCGCTGGCAGTGGAAGGCGCGCAGTCGGAGGACGACCTCATCGTCCGTCTCGTCTCGAAGGCCGGGGGAGACGGAGGAACGCTGGCCGACGCGGCGGTTCGCAGGGGGATCGCCGCGGCTGTGTGCGATGTCCGGGCCCGGCATCCGGAACTGGACGACGCCATGGGTGAGGGGTCTACAGGCGGCGGCTTCGCCAGCGCGGCGACCAGCACTATCGCCGAGCCCACCAGGCAACCTTGGACCCCGTCTACACCTGGGCCGAGCCTGAGCCCGCCGCGGACGGAATAGGGTTCAGGCGATCAAATCACTGACGCGAGCGAACTGGCGGAAAACCCCGTTACAGCATCACTGACGTGCAGGAAGGTCGCTTCTATCGAAGCGGGATCCGTCTACGCCTGGAAACCGCGGAAGGGGTCACCGGAAACATCCTGATCGACCCGGAGGGGTCAGTCGCCCGCCTCTGTACACCGGAGGGAACAGCCCTCGGCGACACGCTCCTGGACAAAAACGTCGGGAATGTGGGAGGCCCCGACCCGGACCCGCAACTCCGTCGCGCTTTCCACGAACGACGGCAGTAACGGGGCGACCAGCTCCCAGAGCTCATCAGGAACCAGACGCTTCGACAGATCAGCATTCACGGCCGGCATCATGCCGCTCGAACATCAAGTCACGTGGCACAGCCTTTTATGGCTTGACTGATGCGGCCAATCTGGCGGCCTGCTCGATCTTCGCGCAGTAGGCGGCGCGGGCTTCCCCATCGATCTGCATCTCGTGTTCGGGGCGCATCCCGGTTCGGCCGTCGACGCCTTCGCGCAGGATGTCGGCGTGCCCAGCATGCCGGTTGGTCTCGCCTAGGACGTGGACCAGGATGGCGAACAGGTTCGTGTTGTGATAAGGCTCCGGCCACCACGGCACGTGGCCTGGGGCGTCGAGGGCAAGCTCGTCGATCGTCGCGTCTGAGTGTTCCCACGTGCGTCGGTAGGACTCGACGATCTGATCGCGCGTTTCGTCCTCAGTCGCCCATAGATCGCTGCCGTCGTGGTCCTGCCACCGGGGCAGCGGTTCCGGGGACGGGCGGTCGAAGACCTCCCCGAAGTACCTGGCCTCGACGCTGGCCACGTGTTTGACCAGGCCGAGGAGGTTGGTCCCAGTCGCTGTCAAAGGTCGGCGGGCGTCGTATTCGGACAGGCCATCGAGTTTCCAGAGCAGTGCCTTGCGGTCCCGCCGCAGTCTCCCGTGCAGGTTGCCCTTCGCGAATTCATCGATCATGCGGCATGAGCCTGCCATGGGCTACTCGCGGCCTCAAGATCCCGTACGTGGACGCAACGACCGGCAGAGCCGAAGCCCGGCCATGGCCACCGCCCTGACCTGCTCCAAGAAGCTCGCGAAACTCGCCACGTGAGACACCCTCTTACTGATCATTTCAGAATGAGGTCCGGAGCCTCCTCAAGCAGATGATGCTGCAGGCGAGTTGGAGCAGGCCGAGGCGGAGGTCGGCGCGTCTCTCGTAGCGGATCCGCAGGCATTTGAACTGGTGGAGCCAGGCGAAGGTGCGCTCGACGACCCAGCGGGTCTTGCCCAGTCCGGAGCCGTGGGCTGTGCCCTTGCGCGCGATCTTCGGTGTGATGCCGCGGGCCCTGAGAAGCCGGCGGTCTTGTCCTGCGCGAAGAAGGCGGTCGCTTTTCCCAGGATGTCGACCGTCTTCTCCAGCTCACGGACCTTGCGCCGCAGCTGGGCGAGTTCTTCCCGCTCGGCGCTGGTCAGAGCCCCGGCAGGCCCCTCGCCCCGGTCGACCTTGGCCTGCTTCACCCAGCCACGCAGACCCTCCGGGCTCACCCCCAGGTCCCGGGCGACCTCGGTGACCGTCTTGTCCGACGACAGCGCCAGCGCGACGGCATCCCGCTTGAACTCCGCCGTGTACCGCTTGCTCGTATTGCTCTTCTTGCTCACTACCTGTGACTGCTTCCTCCGGGACCTTCCGTCCCAGTATCAGGCTGTCCAGGTCAAAGGGGGAGCTTCAGTACGTGCTAACCACGTCGTGCGCCTGGCGGCGGCTGCCAGGCTTCGGGGTGAGCCCGGTCATCGCTCACCGCCGGTACACCGCCTGGACGAAGGCGGATGTGTGGCGACGCCTGCATCTCGCAGTTCTCCACCGGCTCGGCGCCGCCGGTGCGCTGGACTGGTCCGCCGCCCTGGTCGACTCCGCCTCGGTGCAGGCGAAGGGGGGGGGCGAAGTGGGCGGGCCGAATCCGGTCGACCGGGGCAAACCCGGCTCCACCTCCTGACCGACGCCGAGGGTATGCCACTGGTCACCGTCGTTTCCGCAGCCAACACCCACGACAGCCTCGCTCTCAGGCCTTTGGCCAAGGCCGTTCCCGCCGTACTTTCGCGCCGTGGCTCCTGGCGCCGCAGGCCAGTCAAGTTCCGCGCCGACAATGGCTATCACTATCCCGAACTCCCCTGCTGGGTGCGCAACCGGATTCCACCGGAAGCACCATGGCGATGGCTTGAGGCTTGCTTCCGATGCGCTGCTGGAGGTGATCGCCGGGGAGTCCGCTGTGGGGCGGACCAAGTTCTGGCACTGGATCGATGCCGACAAGGACGGCTGCACCACCCGCTCCGAGGTCCTCAAGGCCGAAGCCGTCGTCGCGCCCGAGCAGGGACCCAAGTACGCACTGTCGGGCGGGCGGTGATACTCGCCGTAACGACGACCGCTACATCGACGACCCACGCGGACTCGACATCGACCACCTGGTGCCGCCGGCCGAAGCGCGTGACCGCGGCGCCTACGCCTGGAGCGCGGCGCAGCGGGACGTCTACGCCAACGATTGGGCGACGGCCGGACGCTGATCTTGGTGCGCAGCTGCTTCCAGTCGACCTCAGGGTGCGCGGCACCACCGCCTGATCGCGCCCCGTCAGCCTGAACGGGGACCGGCCCCCCCAACCCCTCAGCTCGCTTTGAAGCGCCATCGGCAGGCCTTCGCCGTCAGTGTGACAACGCTCCGGTACCGCAACTATGTTGAGCAACAGCTTCACGGGGCCGCCTGTGCTGAGCGTTCGAGCCGTGAACGCCCGGATGATGCAGGTGAGTTGCCGATTTCATGGACGTGCACCCGACTGATTATGATCTTGGTCATGACTGTGCAGAACCCTGACAAAACCCCTTCCCGTAAACAGAGACTTCAGGAGAGGCAGCGCCGTGAGCTGGCGGTGGCCGACACCGTGGACAAGGCCGAGGCCAAGGTCCGCAAGGCAGAGGTCGAACTGGCCCTGGCGGTCATTGAGGCAGTGCAGGTCTTCGGCGACGAGCAGTCCGCGTCCGAGGGACTCGATATGCCGGTCGAAGCCATCCAGCGCTTCCTTGGCATGGGACGGGACGAAGTGGCCAGGGGCGACAACGCCGCCGAGGTCGACGGCACATCCTGAGCCCGGCGTTCGTGGCGAGCCATGGTGCGAGATCAGCGTCACCCAAAACGGTTCAGCCACTGACCCGGCAAGCCGTTTGCGGGAGGCACCAGACAGCCGCCGGCCGTGCGGCAGACAATGAACCATCGGCCCGGGAAGGCGCTCTCCCGGGCCGAGTTCGCCGCCGCCGAGTGGACCGACGGGTAGTCGAAGCCGGGCTGTACAGCAACTACGCCGCCCTCTATGCCTGCCGTCTGAGCCTGGTCAGGTGCTCGGGTTCCTCCACAGATGCCGCTCTTCCAGGGTTCCGAACCGTACGTCTCCGCGTTCAAGGTCGACCAGGATGGGCCAGCAATCCAACAGTTGCTCTCTCACATCACGCGAGGCGAGGTACTGCACAGAGTTGTAAGGCGCGATCAGGAGCCCGTTGTTCTCGCGGACTCGCCCTGTGTCGATGGCAAGGGGCGGCTCGTCATCGCGTCGGCAGTTCGCGGTGGAGGCTAGTCAGGCAGTCTTCGAGGGGATCGTGGGCGGCCGGCCGATGTTCCTCATAGGAGGCGTCGCCTATGGTGCTGTGGGGTCGCCCTCTCCCAGTTGCAGCCACCACACGTCGTCGTGGTCGCGGCTGAGCTGCAGCGTCTGTCGCTGTCCGTCGCCGAAGTGGAGGTCGACGTCAGCGAGATACGGAACCACTGGCTCCTGGACGATCGCCTCGACCGGTCCGCCGGCGTGAGCGCTGTACCGGTCGACCATTTCCCGCGCGGCCCGTTGGCGGCCGGTGTACCAAGGGGCGCCGATGCGAGCCAGGTCGGAGGCGTCACCGGACTCGAGGCGTTGGATGTACACCTTGACGAGCAGATCGACGTCGTCGGCGGTCCCCTGAGTGTCAGGATATTCGGAGTTCTCCGCGTGGACGGTGACCGTCACTGCCGGCGTCTTGCGTAGGGAGTATGGGGTGGGGTCGCGCAGGAGCCACCAGATGGCGGGGACCGCTGCGAGGACGGTCACAGCCACGGCCATCACCGACAAGCGTCTCCGGTATGTGCTGGGCATCAGTACCATTCTGGAACGAAGTGACTTGTTCAGGCGGGCGCCGGTGTGTGCGCTCACGTGAGCCTTTCCGTTTTTCGTTTTGGTGATGACGCCCGCGTGGTCGCAGCCGCCCTTGCCGCCCCAATTGAACAGGACAATGTCACCGACCTTGACCTCCTTCCGCTTGGTCTCTGTGTTGGGCGATGCCGGGCTACGTTGTCCCGCCTTTGTGTGTTGATGATCGGCGTGACCGGCTGGCAGCGGGGCCGGTCGTGACCGCCGGAGCGGCTGAGGGGGTGGCGACGAGGGTTGTTCTACGTGCAGCCCCGGCGGTCTGCGGGTGGCGAGTACCGGCTTCTTGGGCGAGAGTCTCGGAGAGGTCGGCCGGCGGCGAACTCGGGGTGTGCGGGGACGCGGTGACGGTGCCAGGGCGGGGTCCGGCCCACATACGGTCCAGGTGGCCAGGTTCGTCACTTCTGCCGGTCGGTGAGGGCGGGGCTGCTGGTTGGTGGGGATGCGTCTCCGGTGGCGGCCCAGGCGGCGAGGAGTTGGAGCCTGTCGTGGTCGGGGGTGTTGGGCGGAGCGCCACGCAGCGTTGAGCCAGTTGCGTGCTGACCTGGGCACTCCTCGGGCCTTTCCCTCATCGGCCACGGTTTCGGTCATGTTCATCTGGGCGGCAACGAGTTTGTCGACGAGCGCTGTGAGCTCGACGAGTTGTTACCGAAAGCGGACATACCCGAGTGAACTACGCCCACCCTGGCGTCATCTGATGGGGTGCAGCGAAACAGTCGCTGCGGCCGGTCGCCCTGCGTGAGCAGGGGGTGCCGCGCCCTGACAGACTATGGGGGAGCTTTCATCATGACCACGCACCGTGCCCGCCGTACCGCCCGTTCCGCCACCCTGGCCGCCGTCACCGCCGCGCTGGCACTTGGCCTGACCGCCTGTGCCGGCGCCGACGACGGCTCGAAGTCGACGGGCGGCGACCACGCCGCTGGTACCGCGCAGAGCCGGCCCGCGTCCAACGGGGACGGCAAGGGCAGCGTGGAGCAGGCCCACAGCGGTGGTGACACCAAGGAGGGGGCGCCCTCGGCGACCGCCTCGGGCGGGACGGACGAGGTCGCGAGCAGCGGCACAACGGCCGGCGCCCGGCAGTGCCGCGGAGACGAGATGCTGGTCACCGCGGTGCACCGGTTCGCCGGTCAGCAGGGTGATCACCTGCTGATCACCGCGTCGAACGACGGCACCAAGCCATGCTGGGTCATCTCTTATCCGGCCGTGAAGCTCGGCGAGGACGTCGACGGCGCCGCACTGCCGCACTCGAAGAAGGACGCCCCGGGCGGCGACAAGCGCATCACGCTCCGGCCCGGAGGCAAGGTGTACAGCGCGGTGAACCTCTTCGACTACGGCTCGAAGAACCACACGGCGCACTCGTTCGCCATCGCGCTGCGCGGCGCGGACGGTCACAACGGTCCCTTCTACTCCGTCGACACCAAGGGCCAGAAGCCGCAGTTCAGCTGGAACGAGGCCGACGTGCTGAACTGGAACACCAAGAAGCCGTACGACTTCTGACGTCCCGTCGGCCAGGGCGGCGTTGCCGCCTTCCGGCACGTCCAGGTGAACGGCACCGCGCCCCGCGCCCTCAGCGCACTCGGCTGGGGTAGCGGTCTGTTCGTTGAGATCCACATTGAGGAAGTGGTATGAACCCGCGGCTTCGGTCAGGGCAGGTACTCGCGAGTCTCTGTCCGGGCGAGAAGCTGCTCCCGTACGGGGCTGGATTGCAGGTGATTGACGGGCCTGTCCAGATGAGCCTCGGGGTTTCAGTCCTGGTTGTCATCGTCAGGACCGAGCTGGTTGATCATCCACATCCGGGCCTGTCGGCCTGGGCGACCTGGTGGGCTGCCATCACCTGACAGATAGCCGATCTCGACAAGGTCGTTGAAGCCCGGTTCCCCGACCTCCATGCCCTCTGGGCTCGTCATGGCTCAACCAGGTCAAGCGATGTTCGCCGAGCCCACGAGCAACGCCGACATATGTCCGTTTACCGCATTGCCGGTGGTGCTCAGACATCCGACTTGGAAGGTAGGCGGCGCGGCAAGTCGCCTCCGTCCCCTGCATAACTCGCCAAGAAGTTGAATCCCTCCTCGGATCGCGATCCGGGCTCCGCCATGTAGGCGAAAATCTCCAGACCGGGGTCCGCGGTTACCGAGAGTCGCTCGTACCGCAGTGTGAGCTCGCCCACGAGAGGATGATTGAAGCGCTTCTCTGCTTCACGATGCAGGCGCACGTTATGGGTGGCCCAGAACGCGGCGAATTCGTCGGAGTGCAGAGAGAGCTCGCCAACGAGGTCGGACAGATCACGGTCGAACGGATCGCGCCCGACTTGCGTTCTCAAGGCTGCGACGCATTCTTTGGCCGTCCTACCCCAATCGGCGAAGAATTCCTTCGCGCGTGGATCGAGGTACGTGAACCGGGCCACGTTCGCGGGTGCGTGAGACATGAACATCGGTGCGTAGAATTCTCGTCCGAGATGGTTGACGGCGAGTATGTCCTGTCGACTGTTGACGACGAACACGGCCGCACCGTTCAGCGCATTGATCATCCACTCGATGCTCGGGCGCACAGTCCGCCTGGTCGGTCGACGGCGCTTGTCAGTGACCCGATCCTTCGAGGCGCGAGCCAGGTCGAAGAGATGCGCCCGCTCGGCTTCGTCCAGGCGAAGCGCGCCCGCGACCGCTCCGAGGATCTCCTCCGAAACGCCCGCCAAGTTGCCGCGCTCCATCCGGTTGTAGTAGTCGACGCTGACCCCTGCCAGGGCCGCGACTTCCTCTCGCCGGAGACCCGGAACCCGTCGCGCCCCGTAGGAGGAAAGGCCAACCTCCTCGGGCGTGATCTTTGCTCGCCGTGAGGTGATGAAATCCCGTATCTCGGTCTTTGCGTCCACGGCAGCGAGATTACCTCCGAAGCCGGGGTCGTGGGGTGCCCTGCGAGTACATGGATGCGTCCGCCCTCCCGCCCCCGCCGGAACGGTGTTTTCCTGGCCTCGGACGGAATTCGAAGACGGTCCACCCTCACTTCGAGGGCGAACAGCAACGTAGGAGGAGAAGGATGAAGGTCATAAAGAACGGACTTGAAACGATGGCTGGTCCCGGCGAATGGTTTGCCGGGAACGTCTGCATCAACATCATCAGCACACCGGCGCCGCCTTCGCGAATCATGGGCGGAGTTGTCCACTTCGCACCTGGAGCGCGTACGTCATGGCACACTCACCCCCTTGGTCAGACGATCCTTGTCACCGAGGGAATCGGTCTCATCCAGCGCGAGGGAGGACCGGTCGAGGAAGTGCGGCCGGGTGACCGCGTTTACATCGAACCGGGTGAGAATCACTGGCACGGCGCCGCACCCACGTGCTTTCACACCCAGATCGCCTACCAGGCGTCCGACAATGACGGCAATCACACCACTTGGGGTCGCCACGTCACCGAGGAGGAGTACTCGGGCTGAGACGTATTGCTGAAGGTCGTGAACAGACAGCCTGCGCTGGACTGTTGGCGTGTCTGGGCGTGCGGTGACGGATTGGACCGACCCGCATCTTCAAGGACGACGCGGGTTGAGTTAGCTTGAGTTCTCGTGCTTGTTACCTCTTTACTGCGTGACCGCCTTCACGCTGTCGGACTGAGCGATGTCACGGCAGTCGAGCCGGTCGAGGGCGGGATGGCGGCGCTCGCCGGCGTCGCCATCCGGCGCAGCGGGCCCCCGCTGTTCGTCAAGTCGTTCATCGATGTGCCGGCGGACGGCCTGTTCGCGGCTGAGGCGGAAGGACTCGACGTTCTGCGGGAACGCGGTGCGCTTGCCACGCCCCAGGTCGTGCGTGCGACGCGTGACGTGCTGGTGTTGTCCGTCCTGCAGGCGCGTCCGGCGAAGGAAGTCTTCTGGGAGCAGTTCGCCCACGTGCTCGCACGGCTGCACACCTCGACCGTGCACGACAGGTTCGGCTGGGGGCGCGACAACTGGCTCGGCCGCTACCGGCAGGAGAACGCTTGGACCGCCGACGGATACGAATTCTTCGCCCGGCGCCGTCTGCTGCGCTGGCTGCCGGAGCGCCGTGTCCAAGCGGCGCTGGACCAGCAGGACCGGCGATCCTTGGAACGACTGTGCGAACGGCTGCCCGACCTACTGCCGCCCCGGCCCGCCTGCCTGACCCACGGGGATCTGTGGGCGCACAACATCCTGGCGACCAACGACGGTCGACCCGCGTTGATCGACCCGGCGGTCTCCTACACATGGGCGGAGGTCGACCTGGCTCACCTGTGGTGCTCTCCACATCCGCCGGAGGCGAAGCGGTTCTTCGAGGTGTACGCGGAGCTGACGGGCCTGGATGACGACTGGCGAGCCCGAATGCCGCTGATCCAGCTGCGTCAGCATCTCGCCGTCATCGCCCAGTTCGACCACGACTGGGGCGCGGCGCAGCAAGTCCGCGCCATTCTCAAGCCGTTCCGCCGATGAGGTTCACGTCCACGGGGGTTGTTCCGCACGGTCGGCAGTATCGATCTTGCGGCTTCGAAGGTCACCTGGCCTACAGGCGAACGAGGGAACGGGCACGCACTGGGCCCGTGCTGCCGTTGCCGCCGCGGTCGGCGAAGACCGTGGTCGAGAAGTAGCCGAACAGGGTGAGCGCGGCGGCTTCGTACAGGGTGCGCAGCATGGTGCGTACCCCTTCGCCCGTGCCCCACAGCAGTGGGGAGGATGTCGAGCCGTGCGGCGTCCAAGGGCGGGTTCGCCGCGCCCAGCAGCAGCGCGCCCGCGGCCAGCAGGCGCAGGGCCACGCCCAGGGAGGACACGTGGATGGCCGGCGCGAGCAGGAGAGGAACGCCCAACAGGCACACGGTGGGCACCAGGGTCCGGGCGCTCACTCTTCCGCCGCGCAGGACACCCGCCAGGTGAGGTAGAAGTAGCCGAACGCGGACGCCGCGATCAGGGCCAGGTTGGTGCGCACCCGTTTGGGAACGTGAGACCCCGGATACCCGAACGGCGGAATCTGCTGCGCAGAGGGTCTTTCCGCATACGAAGTCGTGACGGCGCCCCATGCCGCCGGGCGCGGGGTCGGCATCAGGGAGACGTCATGGGTGCGGTGGACCGTCTCGACGGCTTCCAGCGACGGCATCGCTGGCTGGGCATGCCTTTGGCCGTGGTGTACAAGTTCGCCGATGACCAGGGAATGCATCTGGCCGCCCTCATGGCCTTCTACGGCTTCCTGTCCCTCTTCCCTCTTCTTCTGCTCCTGGTCTCCACCCTGGCGGCGGTGCTCCAGAACGACCCCACCCTGCAGCAGCAGGTCCTGAACTCGGCCCTGCGGAACTTCCCCGTGCTGGGCGACCAGCTGAAGCACAACATCCATTCCTTCCGCGGCAGCGGGGTCGCCCTGGCCGTTGGTGTGCTCGGAAGCCTCTACGGTGGCCTGGGCGTGACCCAGGCCGTGCAGCACGCCCTGAACAAGATGTGGGCCGTGCCGCGTCACGCCCGCCCCGATCCCGTGCGGTCCAGGGTGCGGGGGCTGCTGTTCATCGCTCTGCTGGCCGTCGGCCTGCTGTCCACCACCGGAGTCTCGGTCGTCGCCTCCTCGGCGCGGGCCTTCGGCCTGCGCTTCGAGGGTGGGGTCCGGGTGGGCGCTGTTCTCGGCGTCGTCCTGCTGAACGCCGCCCTGCTGGTGCTGACCGTCAGAGTCCTCACCCGCGCACGGATCGACGTGCGGTACCTGTGGGGCCCGGCCGTGGGCGGCGCCTGCGCATGGCAAGCACTGCAATGGGGCGGCGCTTACTACGTGCGCCACTACCTCAACGGCGCCAGCGCGACGTACGGCCTGTTCGCGATCGTCCTCGGCCTCGTTGCCTGGCTGTATCTCGCGGCCCTCGGCTTCGTCCTGACGGTCGAGGCCGCCGCAGTGCGCGCACATCGGCTCTGGCCGCGCAGCCTGCTCACCCCCTTCACCGACGACGTCCTCCTCACCGAGGCCGACCGCCGGGCCTATCGGTCGTATGCGACCACCGCGAGCTTCAAGGGCTTCCAGGAGGTCCACGTCGAGTTCCACGGCCAGCCGTTCCCAGGGCCGGACAAAGGCGGGGGCGACAAGGCCGTCGACAAGCCCTCTCGCGAAAGCTGATCCACCGGCACCGTAGCGGCGTCATCCGGCGGGGGGACATCGAATGCGGATACCGTCGGGGCATGATCACCGATTCAGCCGAAGGCACGATATCCGCTGCCCCTGCCAGGCTCGGCCGGGGCAGCGGATCGGCGACTTCCTCATCATCATCGATTGGCCTCGTGATTCTGAGCCTGGCACTCGCCAGCGTTCTGTGACGCTCGCTCGGCGCGCATCACTGATGCCGCTGGGAAGCGCTGGAGGAGGCCGAGGTGTGATGGTGGGAGAGGAGGCGTGGTGCGTACCAGCGACGAGATCTATCACCGGGTCCGCTGGGATCCGCGGTTCGACCCGGCCCGGTTCGTGCTGGGGATCAGCCGGCGCGGGGACGGCATCGACCGCGTCCCCCTGCCTTCCTTCGTGCCCGGCGGCGACATCCCGTGGCACCGGGTGGTGTTCATCGAGGCGGACGGCGAGGTGGTCTGGGACCGGGCCACGGGTGTGGACCGTATCGACGCGTCGGGCGTCGGCCGGGTGCGTACCCCGCGAGCGGACCCGAGCCGCGACACGAGGTCCCACGGGGCCGGGCACGTCCTCGACGTGTTCCCGACACCCCGTACGGCGGTGGCCTGGATCCCGCCCGCGGAACTGTGGCCGCCGCTCCAGGACATCCGCCAGGACTACGATCCGCAGATCCACCGGTGGCCGCCGCACGTCAACGTGCTCTTCGGCTTCGTGCCGGAGTCCGACTTCGAGCGGGCCGCCCCACTGCTCGCCGCGGCGACGGCCGAGACGCCCGTCTTCACCGCCCGGCTGGACGGAGTGCGCACCTTCCGGCACAGGGCGTACGCCACCGTGTGGCTCGACCCGGCGGCAGCCGGCAAGGCGCCCTGGGCTGACCTGCACCACGCACTGCGGCAGCGGTTCCCGCGCTGCGGTCGGCCCACCGAGGACTTCACCCCGCATCTGTCCCTGGGCCGGACCCGCGATCCGCGGCGGGTCACCGCCGACTGCGCCACCCGGCTCGACGCCATGACGGCGACAGTCTGGGAAGTCGTCCTGCTCTCACGCAGGGGCGACGGGCCGATGCGGCCGCGGGCCACGGTCGCCCTGCGATCGGGCGAGGTGCGCCGGCTGCCCGCGCTCGACCTCGAAGCGCCGGGCCCGGAGGACACGGCATGGCTGTCCGTGATCAACGACAGGTGAGGCCCTGGCCGGCTGGGGCGAAGCGCGGGGTTCTGGCTGCTCCCCGGGAGGCTCCGGGCAGCGGTACCGCCCACTCTGCGAAGCTCCGGGCCTCGCTCAGAGTCTGTGGAAGGACAGGTCGTACTGCTCGCCGAGCACGGCACGGCCTATGGTCGCGAGAACGTGATCGTTGTTGTCGTGCAGTCCGTACAGCGTCAGGTCGCGCAGGACCCGCTCCACGGGGCTCGGGCGGATCAGGCTGCGGGCGCCGCAGGCCTGGATGGCGTGCTGCACCGTCTCCTGTGCCAGACGCGCGATCGTGTGCCAGGCCCTGGCGCCGGCGATCCGGGCCTCGTCGTCCCTGCCCTCGTCCCACAGAGCGGCGACATGGCGCAGCCAGAGGCGCCCGGTCTCGACATTGACCGCCATGCTGCCCACTCGCTGCTGCACATAGGGGTCGCCGCCCTTGCCCTGTCGTTTCAGATACGCGAGCCCGTACTCGTACGCGGCGAGGGCGCCGCCGAGGAAGCTGGCAGCGTAATGGGGTACGAACGCGGTCTGCCACTGCCCCTCGAAGAAGCTGCCGGGACCCCCGACGAGATGCTCGCGCGGTATGAAGGTGTCGTGGAAGCACACCGCGTGGCTGACGGTCGCACGCATGCCGGCGGGGTCCCACCAGGAGGCGTCCACGGTCACGGTCGGGTCGGACAGGTCGCAGGCCAGCAGCAGGAGCCTCCCGCGGGCATCCGGGGTCTGACGGGCTCCGCCGGGTGTTTCCGGATCGACGAGCAGGATCGCCCACTGTGCTCCGGTGGCCCCTGTGGCGAACGCCTTGCTGCCACGGAGGACCCAGCCGTCGCGGACGGGGACCAGTGTGGTGCCGAAGCGAAGGTTCTCGCCCGGCTTCGGGGCTTGGGGTTCGCCGCTCCAGGCGGCCCATTTCTCCCCGTGTTCCACCACGCCCGCGAACCAGCGTCGTTTCTGCTCGGGGGTGCCCAGGGCGTCGATCAGGACCAGTGCGTTGGCGTGCCCTTCCCAGCAGCGGGCCAGTGAAAGATCCGCCTTGGCCAGCGTGGTGGTCATCTCCCACAGGGGCAGGGTGTGGCGCTGCTGAGGGCCGTAGCCCAGGCCCCCGTATTCGCGTGGCACGGTGGCGCCCAGGAGATTGCTGGAGAACAGGTCGTCGAAATCCTCGGTGGGGAAGACCGCCTCGCGGTCGTACTCCACCGCGCGGGGGGCGAATGTGTCCGCGGCGAGCCTGGCCGTGGTGACGAGAACAGCCTGGTCGTCTCCGATCGCCGGGACGCGGACGGATCCGGCGGCGCGGGGCAGGTCGTCGGTCATGTGGAGACAGCCTCCAAGCGCCATGTCACGTTCGCCAGGCGGGCGGTGGGCGGTCCGGACGGTCCCGACGGTCCGGACGAGGGCGTCGCACGGCTCGTCATGGTGCCTCCCGCCCCTTGCGGTGTGTCCGTGCCGGTCCTCCTGACGCGGTGAGGCCGTGGACAGCGGCCTGCTCGGCCGGTCCGAAGCAGATGGACCGCAGGGGCAGTGTGTCCGGCATCGAATGGCCCGTCATCAGCCGGAACTGCTCACGCACTTCGACGAACAGGACCTGCCAGCCGTCGACGCAGACCAGCCCGCGAGCACGGGCGGCGCGGGTGAGCGCGGTCGGCGGATCGCGGTAGGCCATCTCCAGCACCACCGCGTCCCGGTCGGCCGCGGCAACCGGGAACGGCTCCCGCTCCACCAGGGGTGTGGCATGCACGAGCAGGTCGTACCCCGCCGGGGAGAACCGGGACAGCGGTACGTAGGGAAGTCCGAGCCGCGCGGAGGCTTCCAGACCGTGTGCGATTCCCCGGTTGACCAGGGTCACCCTGGCTCCGGTCCCGCGCAGGGCCCAGGCGACGGCCCGTCCGGCACCGCCGCAACCGATGACGGCGGCCGTACGGCCGCTCGGGTCGACTCCGCCCAGGGCCAGGGCGCGCAGGGCACCTACGGCGTCAGTGGTGGCCGCCCGCCAGCGCCCCCGGTCGAGCCGCAGCAGATTGGCCGCACCGCACCCCAGCGCCTCCGGGTCGGCGACGCCGGCCACTTGGAGGGCGCTCTCCTTGTGCGGGGCGGTCACGGTCAGCCCGTGGAGGGGGAGCCCACCCAGCGACCCGAAGTCGAAGCCCCCCTGCCAGAACCGGGAGAACCTGTCCACCTGAAACGGCAGGTACAGCGCGGGCAGCCCGAGTTCCCGCAACGCCGCGTTGTGCAGCCGGGGCGACAACGACCCTCCCGGCGCACGCCCGGCAATGCCGAGAAGTCCGCCGAGCGGGGGCAACGCGGGCAGGCCGTAGTCGGTCAGGAGCCGGCTCACACTCGGCATTCCGTCCTCCCCCTCCGTGCCGATCCGGCCGAAGACGACGGGCGCGCCCAGCCACGGGGCCAGCACCCGGGTCCACGTGCCGGCCGGACCGGACGCGAACGCCGTCACGTCGGTGCGCCCGAGCCCGGTGAGCAGCAGCGGCGCGGCGGACCCGTACGGTTCGCCCGCAGACGGCGCGAGGAGGTACAGCGCCGCCGGTACGGCGGACATCGCGGCGAACCGCTCCCGGAGCCTTCCCTGTGCCTGCCGCAGCCCCGTTCGACAGCGCCCCTCGGCCCGCCCCGCAGGCCCGGACGCCTGCCAGGAGACACGCCGCTGCCGGGCCGGGACGGCTGCCAGCAGTTCCGGCCGCACGTCGTCCATCGCCTCGAGGTCGACCAGTTCGTAGTGGTCCGCCGCACGCAGCAGCCGGGTGCGCCGTTCCACCGGGCCGGCGACCGAGCGGCCACCATGTCGCGCGGAGCGCAGGCAGTAGGTCAGCTGCCCTCCGAAGTGCCGACGCAGCCCGGACGGATCGGGATCGCCGACCAGATCGGCCCTGACCTCCAGCTCGTCCGCGACTCCCGCGAGGTCGCGCAGCGAACGGGGGGTGAGGTCCTCCGGTTCGGCGGCCACCGCCACCAGCCGGGCCCGCCGGCCGAGGGCGGCGCCGTATCCGTTCGTCACTCGCGCCACTGGCATCCCCGCCTCACCCCCGTCCCGGAGTGGTGCCGCAAGCGCCGTAGGACTCGGCGAGCTCGCACAGGCGACCGCGTACGGAGCGCTGGATGTGCTGGGCGCACCGGCGGTACGCCTCCGGAGACTGCGCAAGCGCGGACCGGGCGCCGGGAGCCATCGCCCGCCCGGGCAACGGCGTCGCGAGTCCCGCGCTGGACAACCGGAAGGCGTGGGCGACGCCCGTCTCCATGGCTTCGGCCCATGCGATGACCTCCGCCATGGGCGAGCGGCACGTGTTCCCACCGCAGACGAACAGCACCCGGCATGCCGCGCCGGTGCCGCGGGTGCGCCGCCAGAGGACGGCCGACGGGCAGGACAGGGCCGCGGCCGCGCCGACCCCGAACACCAGCGCGATCAGCTGGCTGCTCCCGGGAGCCGGGAGCCCGGCCGGCCATGCGAGCGTGTAGGAGGCGACCAGGCCGGACATCAGACTGGCGAACGCCCAGGCCGGCACGCCCCAGGTGTATTCGCGCCGGTCGAGGTGGATCATCGACGCGAAGACGAACAGCGCCGGCCAGGAATGTTTCATGACCGGACGATTTCCCGCTCTGTCGATCAATGGGGAGAGAATGAGAACCCCGCCCCGCATCAACAACAGCATGAAGAGGATCGAGACGCCGGCAAAGGTGTAATTCATCGTGGTGGTGCCGATGATGAGCGAGGTGAAGAGGCCGGCCGCCAGTGTCTCCTGCCCCGCCACCGGAATCCGGCCCCCGCCGATCCCGCTCCGGCGCATGTGTTGCCATCGGCCCGACACGCCCAGGAAGATCATCATCGCGGCGAGCTGCCCGAGGACGGACGCGGGCAGCATCTCGAAGCCGCTGATCCGCTGGGACGACAGTGGCGTCACCCCGCTGGCCAGTGCCTTCACCGGCATGGCGTAAGGAATGTACGATACGAAGTATCCGAAGGAGAGCCAGCCCATGGGAGTCCCATTACTGGTCGAACGTCAACTTGCTGACGCCGAATAAATCCGCATGCTGTTCAGCATTTTTCAGCGCGTCAGTATTACTTGAGAGATGTTGTGCCCATCAATGTCTCAGGAAAAGCGCGCAGGCAATCGCGTTGACTATCCCCAGAAGCGTACCGCCCACGGCTATCCGCAGCCAACGCAGGAGCGAAGCGCACCGAGCGCGATCAGGCGTGCCGACCAGGCGGCGACTGCGGCGTGCGGCGCCCAAGGGCAGGGCTCGTGAGGTCGAGCTTCAGCCGCTTGCCCCAGTCGTTGGTGAAGACGGCGCCCGTGCCCTCGTAGTGCACTCCGACGAACGGGTTGGAGCGGCACATCACGGCGACCCACCGCAACGAGCGGTCGGCGTTGATGCGGGCGAGGTGGCCGATGTTGCCCATCCCGTCCGCGCCCCCGCCGGACATCCACCCTGATCCGTCCGGTAGCGGGCTCTCGAAGTAGGTGTCCACCCCGTCGACGCCGTGCCTCTCAATGGCCCGGGCCACATCGAGCGGTTCTCCGACACGGAAGGGAATCGGCTGCCCGGCATCCGGGTGGTACGCCCCCGGACCGTCGACATGGAGCTCCAAGCCGGTGCCGTCCGGCCGGTACAGCCCGTCATGGTGCGGGATCTCTCCGGCCGCCCAGAGCGCCTCAATCATGATCTCCTCACAACCTCTCCTGATCACGTATGACCGGGATCATCCCGTACGAGTGGTCGACGGGCACACAAGGGTTGCCGGGCACTGCCCCATCCTCATAGCCTGACGGCGTGTTAGGTATCGGGCACTTCTGGGCTTTTCTCGCCGTGGTCGCTGCGCTGATCGCCGTTCCGGGGCCGAGCGTGGTGTTCGTGGTCGGGCGCGGGGTGGCGCTCGGGCGCCGGGCGGCGCTGGCCACCGCGATGGGCAACAACGGCGGAGTGCTGGTCCAAGCCGTACTGGTGGCTTTCGGGTTGGGAGCCGTGGTCGCGCGATCCATCGTGGTGTTCTCGGTGCTGAAGTTCGCCGGCGCGCTGTATCTGATCTACCTCGGCGTCCAGACGTGGCGGCATCGCGGGGAACTGGCCGTCACGGAAGCGCGGCAGCGTCCGCCCGCGAACGTGCGACGCGACGTCCGGCAGGGCTTCGTCGTCGGGGTGAGCAATCCGAAGGGCTTCCTGATCTTCTCCGCGGTGCTGCCCCAGTTCGTCAACCGCTCGGCGGGGCACGTGACGCTGCAGCTCCTGATCCTCGGCATCGTCTGCGTCGCTGTCGCCCTGGTTTCGGACTCGGCCTGGGGGCTTCTCGCCGGGACCGCACGTGGCTGGATCAGCGGATCGCCCCGCCGTCTGTCCGGGATCGGCGCGGTGTCAGGGACGTTGATGGTCGGCCTCGGCGTCCGTCTCGCCCTCACCGGGAACGACGTGTGACGACGGCCCCCGCCGGCCCAGGGGGCCGGACCGCGTTGCCGCCTCACGGCACCTCGCCCGCCCGCCGCCGTTCCTGCCGCAGCACTTCGTCGAGGTCGCCGAGCCGGTCCAGGCCCTGTACCGAGCGCCGCATACGGGCGTTGCCGGACAGCAGCCGCCGGTGCCGGTGCAGGAAGGCCCAGTACCCGGCGGTGAAGGGGCACGCCCGCGGACCGGTGCGCTCGGTGGGCCGGTAGGCGCAGCCGTCGCACAGATCGCTCATGCGGTGGATGTAGGCGCCGCCCGACGTGTACGGCTTGGTGGTCATCCGGCCGCCGTCCGCGTACTGGGACATGCCCACCACGTTCGGCACCATCACCCACTCGTAGCCGTCGACGAAGCAGCGGTGGAACCAGTCGGTCACCGCGACCGGGTCCCAGCCGCGCTGCAGGGCGTGGCTGCCCAGCACCATCAGCCGGGGGATGTGATGCGTCCACCCGGTGTCGCGCACCTGGGCGAGCACGGTGGCCAGGCAGCGCGCGGTGACCGCGTCCGCGTCCAGCTCGGCGAAGTACTCCGGCAGCCCTTCCGTGTGCCCGAGCGTGTTGTCGTGCCGGTAGTCCTCGCCGAAGTGCCAGTACAGCTGCCAGACGTACTCCCGCCAGCCCGCGACCTGCCGAACGAAGCCCTCCGCGCTGTTGACCGGGACGGCGCCCTCCCGCCAGGCCCGCTCGGCTCGCTCCACGCACTCCGCCGGGTGCAGCAGCCCCAGGTTCAGCGACGACGACAGCAGGCTGTGGCTCATCACGGGATCGCCGGTGAGCATCGCGTCCTCGTACGGCCCGAAGGACGCCAGCCGGTGTGCCACGAAACGGCGCAGCGCCGACAGCGCCTCCCGTCGGGTGGCGGGGAAGAGGCGGGGCCCGTCCCGGCCGACGAACCGCACCCCGTCCTCGCATTCCCACCGGTCGAGGTCGTCGCGCACCTCGGCGTCGATGTCGTCCTCCCGCGGCCGATACGGGGCCGGCACGTCGAGCTCATGGGCGCCGCCCGGCGGAGGCTCGCGGTTGGCGTGGTCGTGGTTGAACCGGCCGCCGGCCGGGTGGCCGCCCTCCATCAGCAGGTCGTGCTCCTGGCGCACCCAGCGGTAGAAGTCCTCCTGGAGCAGCCGCCGCCCACCGTGCTCCTCGGCCCAGCCGGCGAACTCCTCGCTGGCCACCAGGAAGCCCCGGGCGGGCAGCACCCGCACCCTGGGCAGGGACCGCACCAGCCGGAGCGCCGCGTACGAGGTGGGGTGGCACACCGTGACCGGCGCGCCGCCCACCGCGCGGCGCAGGCCCTCCCGGTAGGTGTCGGCGCGCACATATGTCACCCGCCCGCCCAGTTCCGCCGCGCGGTGCCGCATCGCGGAGAGCACCAGGTGCGCCTTGGCACGGTGGAAGCGGTGCCGCCGGAAGACCGACCTGGCCTCGATCATCACCACGGGCGCCCCGTGGTCGGGCCCGTCCTCGCCTGCGGACGTGAGGAAGTGCGGGCCGAGCTGGTCGCCGAAGATCCAGTGCGGGGTGGTCATGGCAGGGGCACCTTCCGTGCGATACGGGTGTGGTGGCGTACACGTACGAGGTGTTGTGTGGGGTGCCGTTCCACGGCTCGTGCACAAGCGCCCCTTCACGCCCGCCAATTCCTCCGGCCGGCGCCGCACATGTGCTCCGTCCGGGTCGTACCGCCTGCCCCGGTGGATACGGCGGGCCGCCGGTGGTCGCCCGTTCGGGTGCGGGCGCATCCGCTGCGGTGGCCGACGGGGAAGTAGCTGATGAGGACGCCGGGCCCCTGTTGACGTCCTTGGGGGCGGCGGGGAGCGTGGCGGGCTCCGCTCGGCAACAGGCCCTTGAGAAGCGAGGAGAGGTGGTGGGCGTGGCGGAGGGAACGGCGGTCGCGGACGTCGTCGTGGTGGGTGCCGGGGTCGCCGGGCTGGCGTGCGCCCGCGACCTGGCCGCCGCGGGACTCGGCGTCACGGTGCTGGAGGCGGGCGACGCGGCGGGCGGGCGGATGCGGACCGACCGCCTGGACGGCTTCACGGTGGACCGTGGCTTCCAGGTCGTCAACCCGGCGTACCCGCAGCTGCGCCGCCGCCTGCCCGCACCGTTCCTCGACCCGCGCCCCTTTCTGCCGGGCGTCCTGGTGCACACCGGTGACCGGCGCGTGCTGCTGGCCGACCCGCGCCGCCGCCCCGACGCGGTGGCGTCGCTGCTGTCCGCGCGTTTCGCCCGGCCGCGCGACCTGGTGGCGCTGGCCGCACTCGGCGCCCGCGACGCGCTCGCCCCGGCCCGCGCGCTCAAGCACGCGCCCGAGCGCACCACCCGCGACGCGCTGGCCGAAGCGGGCTTCTCCGCGCCGTTCGTGGAGGGCTTCTTCCGGCCGTTCCTCTCCGGCGTCTTCCTGGAGGACTCCCTGGAGACCTCCAGCCGGGTGTTCCACCTCGTGTGGCGCAGCATGCTGCGCGGCGCGCTGTGCCTGCCCGCCTTCGGTGTGCAGTCCGTTCCGCGTGCCCTGGCCGCTGCCCTGCCCGAGGGCACCGTACGGCTCGGCACACCCGTGTCACGGCTCGTCGGCCGGGGCGTGGTCGTGGCGGACGGTGCGGAGTTGCCGGCGCGCGCCGTCGTCGTGGCGACCGGCGCCGCGGCTGCCGCACGGCTGCTGCCCGGCCTGGACGTCCCCGCCCAGCGCACCGTCACCACGTACTACCACGTCGCCCCGCGCTCTCCGCTGGGCCGTCCCGTCCTGCTGGTCGACATCCGCCGCCGTGTACTGAACACCTGCGTCCTCAGTGACGTCGCGCCCGAGTACGCCCCGCGCGGCAGTGCCCTGATCGCCACCTCGGTCCTGGGCGGCGACACCGGGCCCGTGCGGGCGGCCGTGGTCGCGGCCCTGTCCGAGATGTACGGCGCCGACGCCACCGCCTGGGACCTGCTGGTCGCGCGCACCGTCGAGAACGCGCTGCCCGCCATGCCGCCACCCTGGCCACTGACCCGGACCTGCCGCACCGGGCCGGGCCGCTACGTCTGCGGGGATCACCGCGGCACGGGTTCCGTCCAGGGCGCCCTCGCCTCCGGCGCGCGGGCGGCCCGTGAGGTGCTGGAGGACCTCCGCGGAAACTGATGCGTGAGAACCCCGCCGCGATCGCCGCGGCGGCGAGGTTGCTTCGGCGCGGGCGGCGCGGACGGACGGCGAACGCCTCACGCGATCGCGGGGACCAGCGGGACCGGCGCTCATCTCCGCCACGGAGCCACTCACGACGTGTTGGCGGTCCCCCGTGCGCTCGGACAGCAGCCAGAGGCGGCTGTTGATCACCTGCTGGGGCCGACGGGGGGAACAGGGCCGATGGACCCCATGGGCTTGCCCGCATGGCTCTGTCGGCACGACGAGGTGGCCGGAATGCTGCGATCGTAGGGCTCGGAGGACAGCAGGCCTCTTGCGCTGTCCGCGGTGCCGAAGGAGGTCGGTCGTGGATGCCGACGCCGAAGTGAACGTCTCCCCGGCCCCCGCGTCCGACGGGCTCGTCATGGGCAAGGACGGTGTGGCCGCGCTCGTGGACGTGCTGGTGCGGCGAGGATTCACCGTGGTCGGCCCCACTGTGCGGGACGGGGCGATCGTGCTGGCCGAACTGCGGTCGGCCGACGAGCTGCCGTACGGGTGGGGCGTGGAGTCGGAGGCCGGGCGGTATCGGCTGCGGGAGCGATCGGACGGTGCCGCCTTCGCGAACGCGGCGGGTCCCCAGTCGTGGAAGCCGTTCCTGCATCCGCCGCGGGTGCGGCAGTGGAGCGCCGATCGCGTGGAGGGCGAGCTGGTCCTCACGGCCGAGCAGGCCGCACCGCCTCGATACGCCTTCCTCGGGGTGCGCCCCTGCGACCTTCGGGCCATCGCCGTCCAGGACCGGGTGCTGACCGGTGGGACGTACCGCGACCCCGTCTACGAGGGGCGGCGCTCCGGGGCGCTGCTGATCGTGGTCGAGTGCACGGAGCCCGGCGCCACCTGCTTCTGCGTCTCGATGGGCACCGGACCCGCTGCCGGTCCCGGCTACGACCTGGTGATGACCGAAGTGGCCGACGAGGACGGGCACCGCTTCTGGATCCGCGGCGGCAGCCGGGAGGGCGAGGAGATCCTGGCCGAACTGCCCGCGCGTCCGGCAGACCCGGAAACCCGGGAAGCGGCGCGCGCGGACGTCACGGCCGCCGCGAGCCGCATGGGACGGAGCATGCCCGAAGCCGACCTGCGGGAGCTGATGGCCGGCACTCTCGACGCGCCCCGCTGGGACGACGTCGCCGGGCGGTGCCTGACCTGCGGCAACTGCACCATGGTCTGTCCCACCTGCTTCTGCACCACCACCGAGGACGTCACGGACCTCACCGGCGACCACGCGGAACGGTGGCGACTGTGGGACTCCTGCTTCGACCTGGACTTCTCCCATCTGCACGGGGGCCCGGTCCGCGCCTCGGCGCGCAGCCGCTACCGGCAGTGGATGACCCACAAACTCGGGACCTGGTACGACCAGTTCGGCTCGTCCGGCTGCGTGGGCTGCGGACGGTGCATCGTGTGGTGCCCGGTCGGCATCGACATCACCGAGGAGGCCGCCGCCCTGCACGACTGGACCCGGTCCGGCGTACCGCCGTCGGACCCGGGGGAGCGATGACCACCATGGCCGCCCCGTTGCCGTACCACGTGGCCGACACCTGGGCCGAGACCGGCGACACCCGGTCGATCGAGCTGACGCCGGCCGCCGGAGCACTCGCGCCCTTCTCACCGGGGCAGTTCGCGATGATCTACGCCTTCGGGGTCGGCGAGGTGCCCATCTCGGCCAGTGCCCTGCGTGGCCGCCAGGGGGGACTCGTGCACACCGTGCGCGCGGTCGGCGCGGTCTCGACCGCCCTGTGCCGGTTGCGCCCGGGGGCAGGCGTCGGACTCAGCGGGCCGTACGGCACCGGCTGGGACCTCGACTCGGCAGTCGGCCACGACGTGCTGGTGATCGCCGGCGGCATCGGGCTGGCCCCGCTGCGTCCGGTCGTACACGCGGTCCTGGACCGGCCGGACATCTACGGCCGGCTCACGGTCCTCGTGGGCGCCCGTACCCCCGCCGATCTGATCTACCGGGACGAGATCGAGAGCTGGCGCGGCCCGGCCCGGGTGGCGGTGACCGTCGACCGCCCCGGGCCCGGCTGGCGCGGTGAGGTGGGCGTGGTCACCACGCTCCTCGACCGCCTCGACCTGCGCCCCGAACGGACCCGCGCGCTCGTGTGCGGGCCCGAGGTGATGATGCGGCACACCGCACGCTCCCTCCTGGCCCGGGACCTGGTCCCGCAGAGCGTTCAGGTGTCCCTGGAACGCAATATGCGCTGCGCCACCGGCCATTGCGGCCACTGCCAGCTCGGCCCGCTCCTGCTGTGCCGCGACGGGCCGGTCGTCGGCTACGACCGCGTGGCACACCTCCTCCTCGTAAGGGAGTTGTGACATGGTCACGGAGCCCGGATCGGCGCCCGACGCACGGCCGGCGCTGGCCGTGTGGAAGTTCGCCTCCTGCGACGGCTGCCAACTGACCCTGCTCGACTGCGAGGACGAATTCCTCGGCCTCACCGAACGCGTCCGGATCGACCACTTCGTGGAGATGACTCCGGTCGAGGGCGCCGGCGGGGAGCGCGTACGGCCGGACGGCCGGGGGCCGTACGACCTCTCCCTGGTCGAAGGGTCGATCACCACCGCCGAGGACGCCGAGCGGATCCGGCGCATACGACGCGTCTCCCGGTACCTGGTGACCATCGGAGCCTGCGCCACCGCAGGCGGCATCCAGGCGCTGCGCAACTTCGCCGACGTCGACGAGTTCCTCGCCGCGGTGTACGCCCAGCCGGAGTACATCGCCACGCTGGAGACCTCGACGCCGATCTCGGCCCATGTTCCGGTCGACTTCGAACTGCGCGGCTGCCCCATCGACCGCGGCCAGCTCCTCGAAGTCATCACCGCCTTCCTGGCCGGACGCAAGCCCCGGATCCCGAGCCACAGCGTCTGCTTCGAGTGCAAGAGGCGCGGGACCACCTGCATCACCGTGGCCCACGGCACCCCCTGTCTGGGCCCGGTCACGCAGGCCGGGTGCGGAGCCATCTGCCCCGCCTACGGACGCGGGTGCTACGGCTGCTTCGGACCCACGAGCCGACCCAACCTGCGCTCCATGGTCGCGCAGCTGTGCCACGACGGGATGAGCGAACAGGACATCCAGCGTGTCTTCCGTACCTTCAACGCCGCGTCGCCGGAATATGCCCCCGTACCCGACCTCGCGGCCGAGGAGCAGCACAGCCCTCGTGCCAGGCGAGGATCCCGCCCGGAAAGGCCCGCATGAACCATCGCGGAACCCGCGTCCTGCGCCTGGACGCGCTCGCCAGGGTGGAAGGCGAAGCGGCCCTCCACCTGCGCATCCAGGAGGACACCGTCACGGAGACGCGGCTGCGCATCTACGAGCCGCCGCGCTTCTTCGAGGCCTTCCTGACCGGCCGGGGCCACACCGAACCGCCCGACATCACCGCCCGTATCTGCGGTATCTGTCCGGTCGCCTACCAGATGAGCGCCTGCCAGGCGATCGAGAACGCCTGCGGTGTCACGGTGGACGGCCCCCTCGCGGAACTGCGCCGCCTTCTGTACTGCGGCGAGTGGATCGAGAGCCACACCCTGCACATCCACCTGCTGCACGCCCCGGACTTCCTCGGGCGAGCGGACATCGTGCAGCTGGCCCGTGACCAACGCGCCGTCGTCGAACGCGGACTGAGGATCAAACAGACCGGCAACGCGATCATCGAGCAGCTCGGCGGCCGCCCCATCCATCCTGTCAACGTTCGGGTCGGCGGCTTCTACCGCACGCCGGCGCCGGAAGAACTCCGCCCGCTCGCGGCACGGCTGCTGCGGACCCGGGAAGACGCGCTGGAGACCGTCCGCTGGGTCGCGGCGTTCGACTTTCCCGACGCCGTGTGCGATCACGACCTTCTCGCACTGCGTGACCCGGGCCGCTACGCCATCGACTCCGGAACGCCGGCGGCCATGGCCGCTCACGGCCGCGGACGGGCGCTGCGCGAGTTCCCCGTGGCCGACTTCGAACAGCACGTCCGGGAAGAGCAGGTACCGCATTCCACCGCTCTCACCGCCACTTTGGACGGCCGTCGCCATCTGACCGGCCCGCTGGCCCGCTACGCGATCAACGGCCGGTGGCTGCACCCCGTGGCCGCCGAGGCGGCGAAGGACGCCGGCCTGGGTGACCCGCTGACCGGTGCCGTCTGCGACAACCCCTACCGAAGCATCGTCGTACGCGCCGTCGAAGTCGTACACGCCGTCGAGGAGGCCCTGCGGATCATCGACGGATACGAACGCCCTCCCCGGCCTGCCATCGAGGTCCCGCCCCGCCAGGGTGTCGGCGCCGGGGCGACCGAGGCTCCCCGAGGCCTGCTGTACCACCGCTACGCCCTCACGGAGGACGGCACGCTCACCAAGGCCCGCATCGTCCCGCCCACGGCTCAGAACCAGACCGCCATCGAGGAGGACGTGCGCCGGGCCGTCCAGGCGCGTCTGGACACGGCCGGACCCGCCGCTGACGACGAGGAGCTCACCCACCTGTGCGAACGGACCATCCGCAATCATGATCCCTGCATCTCCTGCGCCGCCCACTTCCTCGACGTGTCCGTGGAACGCCCATGAGCGGCCGGATCGTGGTGATCGGTGTGGGCAACTCGCTGCGCGGTGACGACGGAGTCGGCCCGGCGGCGGTGGAGGCGTTGCCGGGCCGCGTTCCCGACAGCGTCGTCCTGGCGGTCAGCGACGGGGAACCCGCGCGCATGCTCGATCTGTGGAACGGCGCGGAGACGGTGGTCCTGCTGGAAGCCCTCCGCCCCGGGTCGGCCCGGCCGGGGGAGTTGCACACTCTCACCGCGGCGGAGGCGACCGGTCGTACGGCGGGTACGGCGAGCACGCACGCGCTCGGCCTCGGAGAGTGCCTCGCGCTGGCAGAGGCCCTCGGTCAACTGCCGCCGACGCTCGTGGTGCACGCCATGGAAGTGGCCGACATCGAACTCGGCACGGGCCTGAGTGAAGCGGTGCGATCAGCGCTCCCCGAGCTGATCGACCGCGCCGCCGCCTCCGTGCGACAGGCTCACGAACAGAGCCGGGGGACCTGAGGGGCCGGTGGCCGTCGTACCGCCGGCGTACCGGTCGTCGATGGGGAAGGGCGGGTCGTCGGTGTGGTGTCCGAGTCCGACCGGCGCGCGTGATCGCCGCATTCTTCACAGAATGGTGCTGTAGCCAGCCTGCGCCGCTCGACGCACGCCGCACGAGGCGAGAGGTCTCGCGCCGCGAGGTGGGCGGCCCGTATCCGGGAGGCACTGTGCACCACCGAACGGTCGAGGAACTCATGACCCGCGACGTCGTCCGGGCACGGCGTGACACGCCGTTCAAGGAGCTCGTCAGGTTGCTGGAGGAGAACGACGTCACCGCCGTGCCCGTCGTGGACGAGCTGGACCGCCCGATGGGGTTGGTTTCCGAGGCCGACCTGCTGCGGAAGACCACCGACCAGGCCGACCCGTCGGGGAGGACCCCGATCCCGCACCTGGAGGCATGGGAGCGGGCCAAGGCCGAGGGTTCACGGGCCGAGGAACTGATGTCCGCTCCCGCGGTGTGCGCGCGGCCGGAGTGGACAGTGGTGGAGGCCGCCCGCCTCATGGAGACCCAGCACGTCAAACGGCTTCCCGTGGTGGACGAGGCGGACCGGCTGCTGGGCATCGTCAGCCGCGGTGACCTGCTGCGGATCTTCCTGCGCCGCGACGAGGCCATCCGAGAAGAGATCACCGGGGATCTGCTGCGGCGTACCCTGGGGCTCGATCCACGGGACGTGACCGCGGAAGTGCACGACGGGCGGGTCACCCTCGCCGGCACCGTGGAGTACCGGAGCCTGATTCCCGTCATCGAGCAGTTGTGCCGTGGCGTCGACGGCGTCGTGTCCGTTTCCGGGAACCTCGCCCACCGCACGGACGGCCCTGGGAACGCATCCGCCGGCACCTGATCAGGGAGCATGTTCGGCGACGTCCGAATGGTCACATTTGCGGCACGACCGCGACGGGACACGGCGCGTGATGCAGCAACGCGTGATTGATCAGGCCCAGCTGCAAGCCCGAATACCCAAGTCGCCGCCGGGCGCCCACGACCAGCAGATCCGCCGTGGACGCGGCCTCCAGCAGGGCACGGCGCGCCGGTTTCTCCATCAATCGCCGGCTCACCGCGGCGTCCCGGTACTTTTCGGCAGGGTGGCGCAGGGCGTCATCGAGTACCTGCGCCGGCGGACGCCGGTGGGCCTCCAGGAACCACGACGGCGCTCGCGGTGTCGTACAGGCACCGGACGGTGCGCTCCAGGCGTGCACCGCCACCAGTCGACAACCCCGCACATGGGCCTCGCGCAGCGCGAAGTCCACCGCCGTGCCGCTTCCCTCCCCGTCCTCGACTCCCACGACGACATTCCCGAACCGGGCGGCGCGATGCTCCTGGCTGCCGCGGACGACGACGACCGGACAGCCTGCACGCGCTGCCACGGAGAGGCTGACCGAGCCCAGGAGCATGCCGGAAAGATCCCCGTGCCCCCTGGCCCCCAGCACCAGAGCGAAGGCACTGCGTCCCCTGTCGAGCAGAGCAGAGGCCGCGTCCTCGAACGAGACCTCGCTGGACAACCGCACCGCTGGAGCATCCTGCCTGGCACGCGCCGAAGCAGAGCCGATCACTTCGGAGGCTTCCTGCTCATCGGCCGCCGCGTGCAGGAGATGGAGCGGGATTCCGTGCCGTGCCGCCTCGTTGGCCGCCCAGCCGACTGCCTCCAGGCTCGCCTTGGACCCGTCGACGCCCACCACCAGGGGAATCCCCACGCGCCCTTCTCCTCTCGAGTCGGACTCCACGGCTCCGATCGCTCCTCCGCGGGTCCGCATGCGCCGCGGTCGGGGCCGGGGGATCCTCGAAGGGGAGAAGCTCATCGCGCCCGGTATGCAGGCCACGTCCCGACCGCACGCTCGATCGGACGTTCACCGTCCTCATTCAGCTTCATACGAGACGGAGGCCGCCGCCATGCAACCAGTCGTCACCGTGGGCCTCGACGGCTCGCCCGAGAGTCTGGCCGCTGCCCGCTGGGCCGCGGACGAAGCGGTGAGACGCAAGCTCGCGCTGCGGCTGCTGCACGCGTGGCCGCTGCTGGCACCGGAACCGACCCGGGTCGCCGCCGAAGTCGATCAGAACTACTGGGCGAAGCGTCTCGTCCGTACGGCGCAGGCGGAGCTGCAAGCACGCCATCCGGGCCTGTCCGTCGTCGGGAACCTGGTCGCCGACGACGCCCAGCACGCCCTGCTCCAAGCGGCCTCGGAGTCGGAGATGACCGTTCTCGGTTCCCGGGGGCTCGAGCCTGTCGAGAGCTACTTCCTGGGGGACGTCAGCATGCCTGTCGTGGCGCGCGCCGAGCGGCCCGTGGTGCTGGTGCGTGCCGAGCGACCGGGGCGGAGACCACCGACGTCGGCGAGCCGTGTCGTCGTGGCCCTGAAACTGCACGGATCGTCGGACGACCTGCTCGACTTCGCCTTCCGCACCGCAGCGGCCAGGGACGTCCCTCTCCTCGCCGTCCACGGTCGCGCCGTGCCGTTCCACGCACGAGTGCCCTGGGGAGTGGACCACCGCATCAGCGAGGACATGAGCCGGGATGCGCACGAGCAGATGAGCCGAGAGCTGCACTCGTGGCGGGAGAAGTACCCACAGGTGGGCGTGGCCGGCAGTATCAGTCCCGACAGTCCCGCCAAGGCGGTCGTGGAGGCCGGCGAGGGAGCCGCTGTGCTGGTCCTGGGCCGGCGTCGGCACCGTGCCGGCCTGGTGCCCCACCTCGGGCCTGTGGCACAGGCCGCCATCCATCACGGACGCTGCCCTGTCGCCGTCGTTCCCCATGGCTGAGCCCAGCCTTCGCGCCGCGTGGCGGGCCGGGAGTGCGGGAACCATCCCCGACGTCAATCCGTGCGCCGTCCGTCGGCGGCAGGGCCCGCTGGAGCGGCGGGGGGTGGGACCACCGCCCCGTACCCCAGACGACATCGTGTGACCGCCTGGGACTACCGGCCCCGGCGCTTCCCCGTTCAGCCCATGGGCGGGCGGCCCGCGGCGCCCGACGCTTGAAACGTCGAGGTGATGACGTCGCGTGCGTCAGAGGAGCACCGGGAGCCGTCATCCGCGCCGACTCGCCGAGGAGGGATCGGATGTGAAACACGACAAGATCGGCTCAGTGATGACCACCGAGGTCGTCCGGGCCGAATACGGAACCCCGTTCAAGGAGATCGCCCGCCTGCTCGCAGGCCACCGGATCAGTGGACTGCCGGTGATCGACGCCGACGAGCATGTCATGGGTGTGGTGTCGGGGACCGACCTCATGACGCGCCAGGCGGACACGCCCGGCCGACACGAGTCGGCGCGCCGGTTCCGCGCGGTGGTGACCATGGCCGCCCGCCGGCGGGAGGCGAGGTTGAAGGCGCGTACGGCAGCTCAGTTGATGACCGAGCCGCCCGTCACCGTGCACGCCGACGACACGATCGTGGAGGCCGCCCGGACCATGGCCGAGCGACGAGTGGAACGGCTGCCGGTGCTGGACGACGAGGAGCGCCTGGTCGGCATCGTCACCAGGCGTGACCTGCTGAGGGTCTTCCTGCGCCCGGACGCCGAGATCCGTGAGGAGGTCGTCGGCGAGGTGCTGGTACGCGTGCTGGGGCTGGCCCCGCGCAGCCTCACCGTCTCGGTGACCGAGGGCGTCGTCACCCTGGAGGGCACCACGGAACGCCGGAGCGACGCCGAGATCGCCGTCTCGATGACCCGGCAGATCGACGGCGTGGTCGACGTGGTCGACAGGCTCACCCACGGGCTGGACGACTCGCGTCGGCCCGGGGCCCGGACCCCGCACGGTATGGGCGAGGACCGACTGCACGGACGGTGACAGGAAGCGGGCCACCTTGCCGCAGACACACCGGCCGGTGGGCAACGGTCCGAACCAGGGCCGTTCACCGCGGCGACTGGGACTGACGGTCCCCCTCCGGAGGTCCCGGCCGACCGACGGTGACGATCGGGACGGCGACGGCGCACGGCGCTGCGCTCGTCGGCAGCCTCCGAACCGGGTTACCGGCGTGTCGCCTTCGAGGCCGACGAGGTGGACGTGACTCCCGGGCACCGGGCGGAGGGTCGTCTTCACCGACTCCGACCCGGTGGTGACCGACTTCTGATCCAGGGGGACGCCATGGAGGAATCCAAGTACCCGGCGATGACGCGATGCCCCGGATCGTCGTGAGTCAGGACGTGTTGACGGCCAGGTCATCGCCTCGTCCGTCGGCCTCGCTGTGTTCCTGGCGCAGGACGTCGAGGACGACGGAGCCGTCGATGGTCTCGTGGGCGACCAGCCGTTCGGCCAGGCGCTCCAGGGCGGACCGGTGGCCGCGCAGCAGCGTGATCGCGCGTTGTTCGGCCTGGCGCAGCAGCCGGGTGACCTCCTCGTCGACGATGCGCTGGGTCTGCTCCGAGTACGGCGGACGGCTGGGCTCGTCCGTGGTCCGGCCGGGGAAGTGCGGGTCGGAGGAGGAGTACCCGATGGGGCCGAGTTCCGGGGAGAGGCCGAACTCCCGGACCATGCGGGTGGCGATCTGAGTTGCCCCGGACAGGTCGTCGGCGGCCCCCGTCGATCCCTCGCCGAAGACCACGAGTTCGGCTGCCCGCCCGCCCAGGCGTACCGCCAGAAGGTCGGTCAGATAGCCCTCGCTGTACAAGTGGCGTTCCGCCTCGGGGAGTTGCTCGGTGACGCCGAGGGTGACGCCGGCCGGAAGGATCGTGACCTTCGCCACCGGGTCGGCGTGCTCGCACAGTGCCGCGACCAGGGCGTGGCCCGACTCGTGGACGGCGACGGAGCGGCGTTCCTCGGGCAGCAGGGCGTTGGAGGACTCCCGGCGTCCCAGCAACACACGGTCGCGGGCGGCGTCCAGGTCGCGCGGCTCGATCCGGGTGCGATTGTCCCGCACGGCGTTGATGGCGCCTTCGTTGACCAGGTTGGCGAGATCCGCGCCCGAGAAACCGGGAGTGGCGCGTGCCACGGCGCCGAGGTCGATGTCCGGTGCCAGGAACTTGTCGCGGGCATGGACGGCGAGGATCGCGGTGCGCTCGGCCTGGTTGGGCAGCGGCACGGTGACTTGCCGGTCGAAGCGTCCGGGGCGCAGCAGCGCCGGGTCGAGGGCATCGGGCCGGTTGGTGGCGGCGAGGACGACGATGCCGCTGGATTGGTCGAAGCCGTCCATCTCGGCCAGCAGCTGGTTGAGGGTCTGCTCGCGCTCGTCGTTGCCGCCCAGACGTGCCCCGTCCGCGCGACGCGATCCGAGTGCGTCGATCTCGTCGATGAAGATGATCGACGGGGCGCGCTTGCGGGCTTCGTCGAACAGGTCGCGTACTCGGGAGGCGCCGACCCCGACGAACATCTCCACGAACGCGGAGCCGGTCATCGACAGGAAGGGCACGTCAGCCTCGCCGGCGACTGCCCGCGCGAAGAGTGTCTTGCCGGTACCGGGAGGCCCGACCATGATCACGCCCCGTGGTCCCTTGGCCCCCGCGGCGGTGTATCGCGCGGGATTGCGCAGGAAGTCGACGACCTCGCTGATCTCCTGCTTGACGCCGTCGTATCCGGCGATGTCGTTGAAGCCGGTGGTGGGCCGCTCTGCCTCGATGATCTTTGCGCGCGAGCGTCCGATGGCGCTCAGTCCGCCCGTCACTGTTCCTGCGGCACGGCGTCCCATCCACACGAAGAAGCCGATCAGCAGCAGGAACGGCAGGAACGTGAAGAGCACGGACAACCAGGCCGAGCCGCCGCCGCTGCTCTGGCTGGCTTCGATTCGCACGTGGTGCGATGTCATCTGCTGCTGGAGCTGGGCCCCGGTGCCCAGTGCGGTGGGGATCTGTGTGGTGAACTTCGTCCCGTCCTTCAGAGTGCCGCTGACCCCGCCCTTGTCGTTGATGTCGACCATCTGCACCTGGCTGGCGCCGACCTTGCCGACGAAGTCGGTGTAGGACAGTGATGTCGTGTGTGGCCCGGAGCGGGCGCGAGAGAGCAGCAGGACGATGACGAGCGTCGTAAGTATCCACCAGAAGATCCACCGTCCGCCGACCGGCTGAGGTTGCCGGGATGTGGAGGGTTCACGGGACGGCCCCGGCTTGGCGGGTCGCGTCAGATGCCGGTGCGGCATCCGCACTCGTGTGATCACCGGTCCCACGCCCTTCGGTCCCGGGAGCCGGCCAGTCGGCCCGGGCAATCGTGAGTGTCCTACCACGTTCTTGTGCCAGCTTTCTGCTGGTGACCACACGGATGCGGATCGAGGGTCGGTCGTCCGCACCCGTCGAACGTGCCCGGGCAGGGGTGGTGGTTCAGCCCTCGATCTCGACGTGGTGGGGCTTGGCTGCCTGAGACTTGGGGACGACGACGGTGAGGATGCCGTCGGCGAGATTGGCGTGGACGTTCTCGGCTTTCACCTCGGTGGGCAGGAGTGCCCGGTACTCGAATCGCCCGGTGCGGCGCGTGCCGCGGCGCAGGACACCTTCCCGTTCGCCTTCCTTCAGCTCCCCGGTGATGTGGAGTTCCCGTCCGCCGACCTCCACGTCGACGTCCTCGCGCTTGATGCCGGGCAGTTCGCACTCGACCTTGTAGGCCTCGTCGGTCTCGCTCAGGTCGGCCAATGGCGCCCAGGCCATGGGCTCGGTCCAGGACGGAGCGGCTGACTCCAGAAACCGGTTCATCCGCTCGAAGAGTTCGTCGAACTCGGCGGCTATCGGCTCACGCCAGGGGTAGGCCCGCTCCAGCAGGCTGCCGTGCCTGTGTCGTACGGGCAGAGTCATGCGGCTCACCTCCGCGGACTCGAACTCGAAGAGCCATGTGACTCCCTCCGTTTCCATCATGCGCGACGGCTGCCGGGTCGGCGACCTCGTACCCGCACGGCTCGGATCCTGTGGGCTGCGGGTGTTCGGCGGCTGTTGATCAGCGTGGTGGTGTTCAGGACGGAAGGCGAGGTCGTGATCGCGCAGGCCGGCGTCGGTGTCGGACCGGCCGGGTCTCCGCGCCGAAGCGCGCGGAGAAAGGACCAGCAGGGCGGTACCGCAGGCCAGAAGCGTGGGCCGGTTCGTGGGCCGGTTCGCCCTACCGCCTTGGCCGGAGTTCGGTGCGGTCCGGAACCGTCGGGGCCGCACCGAACGTGACGTCAGTCGCCGTGCGCCTGTCCGAGAGAGCAGTGCGTCCGGCGTGAGGTGGTCACGAGGCGCTCGTCACCGCGCCGTTCAGGCTCCGCTGCGACCCCGGACTACGACGACGGGGCATGGGGCGTGTTGCACGCAGTGCTGGCCGACCGACCCCAGCAGTGCCTCGCTGAATCCGCCGTGCCCTCGGTTGCCTACGACCAGCAGCTGTGCTCCCGCGGCGGCATCGAGCAGGACGGCGGCCGGGTGTCCGTGAGCTGAGACAGGACGGAGGTCGACGGGCCGTCCCGGGCCCGGGCCGAGGGCGTCGTCGATCGCCTGGTCGAGGATCTGGCGTGCCTGCTTCTGGTAGTCGGTCGGATCCGTGTCCGTAGGCGGGGTCAGGCCGAACCAGGGCGTCGGGAAGTCCCAGGCGATGATCGCGTCGACCACATCCCCCGTCAGCCTTGCCTGGTCGACTGCCCAGCGCAGGGCTGCCTTCGAGGGTTCGGAGCCGTCGACACCCACCACGATCCGCGGAACTGACGTCGCTTCGTCACTCATCACGTACCTGCCCGGTCACACTTGGCATCCCCTTTTCACCATGGCTGTGGCTGCCTGGGACCGCAACTTCGACGGAGCGTCGATGACGTCCACTGCTGCGCCTTGCGGCACTCGGACCGGTGAGCCGCTACGCCACATGGCGCTGACCCTCCGATGGGCGGTGCGCTTCGTCGTGGGGACCCGGGAGCAGCGCGGCGGGTACGGCCTACTTTCTGCGGTCGGGTGACTGCGCAGGGTGGGGGCAGGAGTCCATGGCGGCCGCTGGAAGAGTGAGTGTCACCGAGAACAACCGTCCGTCGTCGCACGTCGGTTCGAGCGTGCCGCCCATCGCCTCGGTGAGGTCCTGGGAGAGCCGCAGCGTCAGGCTGTCGGCACGCCGGGCGCCGCCGGCGCCGCCCGTGAGCCGGATGCGAAGCCTGCCGTCAAGGACTTCAACGGTCAGCGTCGGCGGCCGCCCGGCCTGGCTGTGGACGAGGGCGTCGGCTGCGAGAGCGGTCAGGACCCGGGTGAGCAGGGCACCGTCGGCAATCACGTCTGGCGCCTGCTCCGGTAGCCGGACCTGGATGGTGCGGCCGCCGGGGCCCAGGTCGTCCAGTACGGCGATCAGCAGTTCGTCGAGGCCGACGGGGCGCAGGTAGAGGTCGAGAGCTCCGCCCTGCAGCCGGTCGAGGTCGGCGAGGTCGGCGACGACCTGTGCGGCGCGGTGGACCGACGTGCGGGCCGCGCCCGTGTCCTGGCGGGCGAGGGCTTCCTCCGCCGCGCGCAACCGCTCCCGCAGGTCGCGGTCGGCTGCCCTGATCAGGGAGGCGCGAGTGCGTTCGGCGTCGGCGAAGGTGTCCGTCGCGGCGGCGTGCCGGGCGAGCGTGCCGTGCAGGTGGGCCATGCCGAGTTGGGCCGCGCACGCGCCGAGGATCCGCTGGTCGTGGGTGGCCAGGACCCCTCGGGCCGCCAGCGTGAGGGTGTCGCTGACCGGACTTTCGACGTCGGCTTCGAACGGGTGCTCCGGTGGGTGTGCACCGGAGCTTGCGACCACGTACCAGCGTGGCCCCGGTGCTGTCTCGGGTGCGCGTTCGAGAAGGCTGACGCCGGTCAGCCCGAAGCTCTCCCGCACCTGTTCGACGAGGCTCGGCAGGTCCTGGCCGTGCATCATGGCCGTTGCCAGCCGGTTCAACACCCGCGCCTCCCATGTCGCGCGGACAGCCTGGCGGGTGTGCCGGGCGGCCGCGTCGGCAGCCGCTCCCACCAGGATGGCGGCAATGACGAAGCTCGCCAGCGCGAGGGCGTCGCCGCCGTGTTCGACCCGCAGCGAGTGAAGGGGCGCGGTGAAGTAGTAGTCGGCGAGCAGCGCCGCCGCGAGGGCCGCTGCCAGCGCCGGAACCAGCCCACCGGCCAGGGCGGTACCCACGGCGGCGAGCAGGTAGACCAGAAGCACGCCGGACAGGCCGAGCCGGGGGACTGGCGCGGTGAGGACCAAAGTCAGCACAGGGAGCAGCAGCGTGGCCCCGACCGCCGCCGACCAGAACCGCCGTGGTCCCATACCGCGGCCGGGGTGCGGCAGCCGCGTCGTGAAGGCCGAGCCGGCGGCCGCCTCGTGGGTGATCACATGGACGTCGATGGGGCCGGAGCCACGGATCGTGCGATGCCCCACCCCGGTGTCCAACAGCAGGGACAGCCGGCCCCGACGGCTGGCGCCGAGCACGATCTGGGTGACGTTCTCGGCCTGGGCGAACTGCAGCAGCGCCTCGACCACCGACTCGCCCGTCGTCTGGTGGTAGGTGCCGCCCAATGACTCCACCAGGGTGCGCTGGGCCGCGAGGGCCGCCGGATCGGCGTGGGTGAGCCCGTCGACAGGCACGACGTGCAGCGCCAGCAGTTCGCTGCCCGGGGTACGCGCGGCGATCCGGGCGGCTCGTCGGATCAGCGTCTCGCCCTCCGGGCCGCCGGTCAGCCCCACCATGATCCGCTCACGGGTCTCCCAGGGGATGGCGATGCCGTGCTCGGCGCGGTAACGCTGCAGTCCCTCCTCCACCCGGTCGGCGAGCCACAACAGCGCCAACTCGCGCAGCGCGATGAGATTGCCCACCCGGAAGTAGTGGGTGAGAGCCGCCTCGATCCGGTCCGGCGGGTAGATGTCGCCGTGCGCCAGGCGCCGGCGCAGTACTTCGGGCGGAAGGTCGACCAGCTCGATCTGATCGGCTCGGCGGGCCACCTCGTCCGGCAGCGTCTCGCGCTGGCGCACCCCCGTGATCTGCCGGACGACGTCGTTCAGGGACTCCAGGTGCTGGACGTTGAGTGTGGTGATGACGTCGATCCCGGCGTCCAGCAGCTCCTCCACGTCCTGCCACCGCTTGCCGTTGCCGTCGCCGGGCGCGTTGGTGTGGGCGAACTCGTCCACCAGCGCGACCTGGGGGCGACGAGCCAGCACCGCGCCGAGGTCCATCTCGGTGAACTCCGCTCCCCGGTGGGTCACCGTACGCCGCGGGAGCGTCTCCAGGCCCTCGGCCATGGCGGCGGTCGGTCGCCGCCCGTGTGGTTCGACGAAACCCGCGACCACGTCGGTGCCGGAGGTGCGCAGGCGCCGGCCCTCTTCGAGCATGGCGTACGTCTTGCCCACGCCGGGGGCCGCCCCCAGGTAGATCTGCAACCGTCCACGCGCCATCCCCGGGCTCCCGCCGGCTCTTCGCACCGTTCGCCGCGTACCCCCTTCATGATGTACCCGGTTTCCGCGGTCCAGCGGACTTCTCGTGGCGCGCCAAGGGCCGAACGGCTCACACCGCCATCTCGGCCGTCCTTCCCTGGCGCGCCACCGCGGAGTGGCGCAGCGTGGAGGTGAGGGAGGCGGAATTCGGCGTGGCCGGCGGGAGGCCCGCGGGAGAGGTGTGACGTATGGGCACGGACACTGCGAGGCCTCGTGTCGTGGTCGGCGTCGACGGTTCGCCGTCCTCGCACGCGGCGCTGCGCTGGGCCGTGCGGTACGCCGGACTGATCGGCGGAACCGTGGACGTGGTGGCGGCTTGGGATATGCCCGGAGCCTACGGCTGGGCGGCTCTGGCCGTGGATGCCGATTTCGACGAGGCTGTCGCCCGGCAATGGCTGAGCCAGGAGCTGAGCGAGGTACTGGGAGCCGAGGAAGCCGCCTCGGTCAGGGCGCTTGTGGTCCGTGGTAACACCGTCGAGGTACTTCTGGAGGCTGCCGAGGGGGCTGAGGCGTTGGTGGTGGGCAGCAGGGGGCGCGGCGGGTTCGCCCGAGCTCTGCTGGGGTCCGTCAGCCGGCACGTCACCGCGCATGCCAGGTGCCCGGTTGTCGTCGTGCGCCCGGAATCGCGAGGAGGGCAGTCCGGCGGACCCGTATGACCCGGTTCCCCGGACCGCGGCCGGGTGGTGGCCTCGCGACAAGCCCCGACTCCTGCTGTTCGGCGAGAAGATATCCTTGGATGTCAGGATCATCACCGGAATGGGCAACCGAGACCCGGGCCAATGACCACGAGATTCACTGCCCCATCGGTTCGGGGAGGAGACCGTGAATGAGGACACCGCAGGTCGGGCTGACCGCGATCTCATGTGTCGCATCGAGGTGCGACTTGCGCAGCTCGGTCTCACGGAGGAGGAGCTGGCGGGTCGGGCAGGCATGTCGCCGCGCTACTTCCGGCACCTGATCGCGTCCGGGGCCGACTTCGACCCCGGTGGCTTCCTGCGGATAGCCGTCGCGCTCGGGATGACCTACCAGGAGTTGCTCGGAGGCCGGAGCGACGCCCCCGCCGGCCAGGGCGGAGCGGCACAGCACCCTGTGCTCATGAGGCTCACCACCAAGGAATGCTGGGAGCGGCTCGGCACCCACGGGATCGGGCGTGTCGCGTTGCCCGCGCATCCGGGGCCCGGCGTCTTTCCGGTCAACTACGTTGTCGACGGTATGACGGTCGCCTACCGCACGGATCCCCGAGGCGCCGCGGTGCCCGAACCCGGCGGCGAGGTCTCCTTCCAGGTCGATCACGTCGACGAGAGCCGGAGCGTCGGCTGGAGCGTCCTGCTCGCCGGCTCCGCCGAGCACGTCACCGATCCTGAAGCCGTCGAGCGCCTCGCTGAGCGGCCCGTCGGCGAGCCGTGGGCCGGAGGCGTCCGAAACCTGTGGATCCGCGTCGTCCCGGCCGAGATAAGCGGCCGCCGGATCCACGGCCTTTGATCATTGCGGGGACGCGGTTTCCGAGGGAGGCCCGGGCGGCTCCTGCAGGACGCTCCAGGCGACCGGGCCCAGCAGGTCGGCGAGTCGCCGGAAGACCTCGAGAAACAGGTCGTCGATCGTCAGCACGCCGACAACCCGTCCCGCGGCCAGCACCGGAAGCCGGCGTACCCCCGTGCGACGGAAGGACCGGTAGGCCGACTGGAGGTCGTCGGCTGCCTCGATCGTGGCGACGCGCACTGACATGACCGCCTCCACTCGGGCCTCCGTGCCCAGCCCGCCGCCCATGCCCCGTACGGCCAGGTCGCGGTCGGTGACTATGCCGCGCAGTGCCCCGTCCTCGACCACGAGGACGGAGCCGACGGCGCACTCGGCCATCCGCCGGGACACCTCGGCCAGGGAGACGTGTGGTGGTACGCACACCGCCGGAGCAGTCATCACCTCGGAAACCTTCACGCGACTGCACGCTCCCGTCGGTCCGTCAGAGGACGTCGAGCAGGTCGGCCACCGGCCGCCGTGGGCTCGCGTGGCCTTCGGGGCCGTAGCCGAGCCGGATCACCATCTGGACGTGGGCCATGGCCGAGACAGGATCGCGGACGGCCCACCGGATCTCCGGCCACTCCAGGGGCTGGGAGGTGACCGAGGCGACCAGACCGTCCGCGGTGGCCCGGAGCAGGACCCGCTCCAGTGCCTGACCGGCGCGGAGCCAGTCCACAGCCTCGTCGCGGGCCGTACCCAGCAGGGCGATGTTCGGGTCCTTCTCGAAGGCCGCCCAGCCCCGCCCGGGCATCGGACGGCCGACGGCGAAGTCACGCAACGGTGCCGTGGTACCGCGTGGGCGAGGACCGAACGCCTCACCGGGAACGCCGTCGGCCGCCCTCGCGGCACCCGACAGCTCCGTGTGCGTCCAGCGCTCCGTCTCCCCGCGTACTTCCGGGTCGAGTGCCTCCCGGCCTTCGGCATCCCGCACCAACTCCAGGATCGCCTGCACGTGCCAGGCACCGGGAAACGACAGCTGGGCCCCCTCGGCGCGGGCCGCTTCACGCAGCCTCTCCCGCACGGCGGCCGGGACTGCCTCGTCACGGAAGGGAAGACGGCTGGAGTGACGTCGGCCGATCGCGGGGCCCAGCCGGGCGAGTGCCCCGTCGGGTGGTCCGGTGCCGCACAGATCCGCCTCGGCGAGGAAGTCCTGCTGGTTCGGGTCGGGCAGCAACCGGACGACCGGCGCCAGCCCCGCCGCGGCGGCGGCCGCGCGCAGGTTGAGGAGCGCGGCGCCGCACCCCATGCGCATGCCGCGATTCACCGGGTCCGTTCGCGGCAGTGCGCGCTGCGGATCGGCGTACAGACGCACGACACCGGTGTCCCGCAGATAGCGGAAGGCCCAGGGCTGCGCGTTGTGCAGCGAGGGGGCCGCGGCGGCGGCCTCGACGAGCGCCTCGACGGCGTTCACGCCGGGAGGTTCTGCGGTCACGGTGGTCTCCCTTCCTGACGGCCCGGCCACTCACCCGGGCGAAGGGACGGCGATGACAGGGCAGCCGGCGTGGTGGAGCACGCCTTGGCTGACCGAGCCGAGGAGCATGCCCGCGAAGCCTCCCCGGCCCCGGGTCCCCACCACCAGGCCCAGCGCGTGCGCCGAGGCGTCCGTGAGCACCCGGACCGGATGCCCGACGACCACTTCGTGGCGCAGCTCCACCTCGGGGAAACGGGCGTGCCGGCCCGCCACGATCTCGGAGAGCAGCCGACGGCACTCCTGCTGCGGCTCGTGCTCGTCGAAGATCCTGAGCGGCCCCGGCTGCCAGGCCAGCACGGCCCGCAGCTCGGCGCCGCGCAGGGCAGCCTCCTCGAACGCCAGATCGACCGCGGCGGCGGAGTGTTCGCTGCCGTCGACGCCGACGACGTAGTACGCGGGGTCCTGGGTGATGTGTTCCGGCTCGGGGACGACCACCAGGGGACAGTGGGTGTGGGCCATCACCGGGAGGGCGACCGACGCGGAGCCGAACGCCTCCTGCCTCCGGCTCAGGTGCCGTGATCCCAGCACGACGGCGGTGGCGTCGCGGCTCTCCTCGCGCAGCACCCACACCGGGTCGCCCTCCGCGAGCAGGGCGTCCACCTCGAGCTGCGGGTGCCGGGCCACGACGAAGTCCGTGACCTCTTCGAGCACCTGCTTCCCGGCCTTGTGCAGCGCCTCGTTCCATTCCTCCCACGACGGCGGGACGTCAGGCTTGCGGTAGCCCCTGGTCGGCACGCCCTCGACGTGGACAGGGCGCAACGGCAGCCGTCGGCGGGCGGCCTCGTCGGCGGCCCAGGCCACTGCCATCCGGTGGGCCGGATCAGGATCGACGCCCACCACGACCGGCCGGCGGTCACCGGCCCGTGACATCGTCGCCCCCGGTCACCAAATGCCTGATGTACGCATCAGGGCCGGGGAAGTACAGGGTCACCAGTCCGCTGTCGGCCCAGCGTACGTCGTACGGCGGGCTGCCGTCCGGATGGCGGAGACCGACGATCTCGCCGTCTCGGGCGATGACCCCGGCCGCGGTTCCACGTACGACGATCTCGTCGCCGACGCGGGCGCGCTTCCAGGCCTCGCCTGCTTCGGAGCCGGTACTCCGTACAAGCCGGTCGTTGTTCTTCGCTGGTGCGGGAGCTGACATGCCCTCGCCTCCTCCCTGCGGTGGTGCGGAGAGGCGCCTCCGATTCCATGGAAGCCCCTGGGAGGCGGGACCCGCCAGGGGCCATTGGTCCCCGCGTCCCGCCGGCCGGCGCTCCCGCTCGGGCCCGCCGTCGGCGCGCCTTGCGCGGGGTTTCATTGGTCCGTGCGGATGGAGGCCCAGCGGCGTCGTACCGCTTCTTCGTGTTCGGCCTCCTCAAGCGCCAGTTCCATCGCTGCCAGTTCGTCCTGCAGCTGTGGGATCCAGTGGCGGCGCAGGGCCCGGACCCGCTGCCGCGTCCGTTCGGTCTCGGCGGCCAGGAGCGCGGCGGCTGCCTGGTGGGCGGCAAGGTCCGCCGCGGCGCGGGCCGCCGCACGATAGGCCGTCTCGGCGTGCGCGAGGGCCGTGTTGGAAGCTGTCGGTTCCGCCGGGGAGCGCATGGGGTCCGTCCAGTCCACTCGTGCCGGGTGGCTGACGCCCATCAGAGTGGCCCACGCGACGTCGACGCGCGCCCGGTCCGCGGGTGCCGCCACGGCCAGCGCGTGTTCGCCGCCGAGCAGTACCCCGCGCAGCAGCCAGGTTTCCGCGTCGGCCAGCCTCTTCCGCCACACCCGGCCCGCGTCCTCAGCCGCCCGTCGCGCGGTGCGCTCCCGGTCCAGCAGGAGCCGGAGTTTGCGTTCCAGCAGGTCCGCTGCGCGCACGGCGGCGGCGAGACCGCGTCGCAGCCGCAGGCGGCCGGCTCGTCCCGCCGGAACCCGGCGCCTGCGCGGGCTCATTGCGCCCCCTGCGGCGGAGTGCGGGTGTCGAGCAGGTCGGCCGGGAGCATGCCGAGCTGGCTGCGCGGCAGGGTCAGCAGCACCTCCCAGGCCCGGTCGAGGGAATCGTCCAACGACCGGCCCTCGGCGGTGCCCTGGGCGAGGAACCGGTTCCGGAAGACGTCTTCGAGGTCCAGGAGGCGCAGATCGGCGGGGCTGAGCGCCGACCGCCCGATCAGGTCGGCGAGTTCCGCCACCTGCCGGGACCGGGCCAGCGCGGCGATCAACTGTGCGGCGACGGCCGGATGGTCCGCGCGGGTCCGTCCGGCTCCGGTTCCCTTGCGCATCAGACGCGACAGCGAGGCCAGCGGATCCACGGGCGGATAGGTGCCCAGGGCTTGGACATCGGCGGACAGCACGATCTGCCCTTCCGTGATGTAGCCGGTGAGATCGGGGACAGGGTGGGTGATGTCGCCCGCCGGCATGGTGAGCACCGGCAGGATGGTGACCGATCCCGGTCGGCCCCTGATTCGTCCGCAGCGTTCGTAAAGGGAGGCGAGGTCGCTGTAGAGGTAGCCGGGGTAGGCCCGCCGGGCCGGTATCTCGCCGCGCGCGGCGGAGACTTCGCGCAGCGCCTCGGAGTAGGCCGTCATGTCCGTCATCACCACCAGGACGTGGCGGCCTTCCGTGAACGCGAGGTGTTCGGCGACGGTCAGGGCGAGTCGCGGGGTGAGCAGCCGTTCGATCACCGGGTCGTCGGCTGTGTTGAGGAACAGGACCAGTTCCCGCGCGGCGGAACGCGCGGCCAGCCCTTCTCGGACGAACGCCGTGTCGGCGTGGGTGAGCCCCATGCCGGCGAACACGGCGGCGAACGGCTCACCCCCACAGGTCGCCTGAGCCGCGATCTGCACCGCCAGTTCCAAGTGCGGCAGTCCCGCAGCCGAGAACACCGGCAGTTTCTGGCCGCGCACCAGCGTGGTCAGCACGTCCACCGCGCCCACGCCGGTGAGTACCGGTTCGTTCGGCGGTTCCCGGCGTACCGGATTGATCGGCGCGCCGCCGACTGCCGCATACGACCCGCCGAACACCGGCGGCCCGCCGTCGGCCGGTTCGCCCCGGCCGTTGCACACCCGTCCCAGCCATCCGGCACCCACCGGGATCCGCAGCGGCGAGCCCGAGAAGGCGACCCGGGTGCCGGCGCGGCTCATACCGGCGGTGCCCTCCAGGACCTGGACCACCGCGAGGTCGCGGTCCACCTCCAGGACCAGCCCGTGCCGTCGTTCACCGGAGTCGAGGACGATCGTGGCGAACTCGTCCCAGCCGACCCCGCCGACCCCTTCGACGACCACCAGCGGGCCGCGCAGTTCCGGCACGCTCGTGTACTCGACGACCTGGGGACCAGTCATGCCGCCTCCTTGAGCCGGGCCATCACGGTGTCGCGTGCCGCGGTCACCGGAGCGGTCTCCGCCGGGCCGGCCGTCTCGCGCGCCCGCAGCAGCGGGGTGAAGTCGACCGCCTCGACGGCGTCCACGGGGGTACCGGAGTCCACCAGCTCCGCACAGCGGTCGATCACCGTCAGCACTGCCTCCACCAGGGCCGCGGTCTTCTCGGGGGTGCTGTAGGTGTCCGCCGGGGACAGCGCGTTCTGCTGGACCGCGGCCTCGCGCAGCAGCCGTCCGGCGAGCACACTGATCCGCTCCCCGGGCGGCAGGGCGGTGATGCCGACCAGTTCGACGAGTTCGGCCAGCCGGTCCGCCTCCGCCAGCTGCCGTGCCACCCGCCCCCGCCGCCCGGCCCACTCGGGGTCGTCGGCCCGCGCGTGCGCGGCGACCAGACCGGCGGCGTCCCGGGAGAAGGACTCCGACCAGGAAACGGCTGGATAGTGCCGCGCGTAGGCAAGACCTCGGTCCAGACTCCACAGACACCGCACGAACCGCTCGGTGTGCGCGGTGACGGGTTCGGTGCGGTCGCCGCCCGGTGGGGACACGGCGCCGATCACGGTGACGGAGCCGTTCGCGCCGCCGAGCGTGCGTACGGCCGCCGCCCGCTCGTAGAACGCGGCCAGCTGGGAGGCGAGCCCTGCCGGATAGCCCTCCTCGGCGGGGAGTTCACCCATGCGGGAAGCGAACTCGCGCAGTGCTTCCGCCCAGCGGGACGTCGAGTCGGCGATCAGGACGACATCGAGGCCCATGTCGCGGAAGTACTCCGAAACCGTCGCCCCCGTGTGCACGCTCGCCTCGCGGGCCATCATCGGCATGTTGGAGGTGTTCGCGATCGTCACGGTCCGCTCCGCCAGACGGCCCCCGGTCCGCGGATCAGTCAGCTCCGCCAGCTCTTCGATCACGTCCGCCATCTCGTTGCCGCGCTCGCCGCAGCCGACGTAGACGATCACATCCGCGTCGCACCACTTGGCGATCTGCTGGAGCAGCATGGTCTTGCCGGTGCCGAAGCCACCGGGAACGGCGACCGTGCTGCCCCGCGCCACGGGGAAGAGCAGGTCGACGGCGCGCTGGCCGGTGTTCAGTGGCACGTCCGCCGTCAGTCTCCGCGCCACCGGTCGCGGCCTGCGCACCGGCCACGACTGCGCCATCCGCACCTCATGGCCGTCCACCACGGCGAGCACGGCGTCCGAGGAATGCTCGCCCGCCGACGCGATCCGAGTCACCTGGCCCGTCACATCCGGAGGCACCAGAAGCCGTAGGGACACGCTCGCGCCGATCTCCCCGAGGACGTCTCCGGCCGCGACCCGCGTACCCTCCGACTGCCTTGGTGTGAACGACCAGTCGACCGGGCCCGGTTCACCGGTCGTCGGCCCGCCTGTGGTGAGAAGGTCGCCGGTGCCGGCCAGAGGGCGCAGCAGACCGTCGAACACACCGCCGAGGAGATCGGGGGCCAACCGCACCGACAGCGGTCGCCCCTGGGGTTCCGCGGGATGGCCGGGGGCCAGCCCGCCGGTGTACTCGTAGGCCTGGACGGTGGCCGTGTCGCCGTGGATGGCGACGACCTCGCCCGGCAGCCGGGCGTCGCCCAGTGCGACCAGATCGTGCATGGCGACCGTGGGAGGGCAGGTGATCTCCACGAGGGGACCGGCGACGCGGAGAATCCGGGGGCGGTCGGTCCCGCCGGTTGCCGGAGCACTGCTCGTGACCCGTGCAAGCGAGCCCACGCCGGCTGAGTCCGACGTCTGGTTGCCGACGGCGGTCACGGTGGCCCCCAGAGCGTCTCGGCCTGGAGACCCAGCCTGTCCAGGGCGCGGTCGGCGAGGGCGTCCGCCGACAGATCAACCCGGCGGCCAGGCACTTCGGCCGTCACCCCGCCCTCCGCGGCGGCCACGACCCGCGCCTCCGCTCCCAGCAGGGCCCGTGCCACCTCCGCCAGGCGCGACTGCGAAACCGCGTCCTCGGCCAGGGCCCGCCGCACGCCCGCGCGAACCGCGGCCCCGAGCGCCGCATAGACGTCGGCGCGGGCCGCGAGTTCCACCGCCCAGGCGTCCTGCCTCCCACGAACCCGTTCCCGGGCCGCCTCGGCGGCACCGTCGGCCTCGCCGAGTTCCCGGGCCCGCGTGAGCACTGCCTCAGCCGTGGCGCGAGCCGCGCGCAGGGTTTCAGCCGCGGCGGCCCGTGTACGGTCCAGGACCGCGTCGGCCGAGGCGCGTGCCGCGCGCAGCAACTCGGCCCGCACCGGGTCCAGCGCATCCACGGGCGCGGTCATGAAGGCATCACCACCGTCAACGGCCGGGCCGGGTGAGGCGCCGTCGCCGCCTCCCCCAGCACCTCGGCGGCCTCGGGCGTGAGAATCACCAGGCCGACCGTGTCGGACAGCGTCCGCCAAGCCTCGCGGACGGCGTCCGGTTCCTCCGCGACGAGGACGTCGACCCCGGCCAGGGCCAGCCCGCACACGTCGGTTCGTGCGCCGATGGCGGCCACGGTGCTCATCGTCAGGCCTTTCCGATCAACAGGATCGCGACCACCAGCCCGTACACGGCGATGCCCTCCGCCAGACCGACGATGACCATCGCCCGTCCGAACATCTCCGGCCGTTCGCTCAGCGCGGCCAGCGCCGCGGCTCCCGTGTAGGCGACGGCGATCGCGGCTCCTATCGACGCGCCGGCCACCGCGATGGCCGCCCCGATCAAGGCGGATCCGTTGACTCCGCCGTGCGCGGCGGCCTGCGTCGAGGCCTGCGCGGGGCCCGCCAGCGCCGTGGCGAGAACGGCGAAGGCGCCGCCCAGCAGGGCGAGGTTCGTGGCGAGCAGCCAGCGGAAGGCGTGTCTGGTCCGGCGTCGCCGCAGCAGCCGGACGGCGCCGAGCACCGCGACCAGGACCGGCAGGACGATCAGCCAGGTGAGCATGGGACCACCTTCGTAGCGGGGTCGGCGGGTTCCGCCGGGGAAACGTGCCAGGGACGGAACGGTCGGCCTTCCGTCTCGAAGAGCCGGGAGAAGAGTTCGTAGAACTCCAGCCGCAGGGCCTGTACACCGGCCACCAGGGCCTCCAGGCCGAAGGTCACGGCCGTGCCCACGATGAACAGCAGGACGGCGCCCGCGACTCCCGCGGCCCCGCGCCCTGCCAGGGCCGTGGCACCGCGCCATACCAGGCCTGCGAGCGCGGCATGGGTGAGGCCGAACGCCGCTAGCCGGGCGAACGACAGGGTGTTGGTGCCGGTGCGCACGACGACGTCGAACAACCGCACCACCGTCTCGGCGAGTCCCGCGCCGCCGCCCGCCGTGGCCCGGAACAAGCCCGACGCCACCACCGCCAGCCCGGCCACGGCAAGCGCGCCCCCGGCGACGGCCGGGGCGCGCAGGTGCAGCAGCAGCCCCGCCGCGGCCAGAGCGAGCCCCAGATAGAACAGCAGTCCGGCACAACCAGTCGCCGCGTACAGTCCCGTGCCCCAGCCGCCCTCACGCACGCGGTTCACCGCGCCGGCGACGTGCGCGAGCGCCAACAGACCGGCCCCGAGGGCCACGGCGGCGGCCAGCAGACGAGTGGGATCCTCCAGCGGGCTCAGCCACAGCACCGGCAGCAGCCCGGTGGGCCCGAAGAACTCGCCGTAGGCGGCCCCCGCGAGCATGGCGGCGACTCCCGCGCCGGCCAGGAAGGGCCACAACCTGCCCAGCCGGGCCCACCGCCGGGGCCACCCGAGGCGCAACGCCAACGCGCCGAGCAACAGCAGCGCGCCGTGCCCCACGTCACCGAACATGATCCCGAACATCGCGACGTAGGCGAGGCCCGCCGGCCAGGAGGGGTCGAGGTCCGCGTAGGCGGGCGTGCCGTACGTCGTCACCAGCGGGGTGAAGGAGGCGGTCCGGCCCGGCCGCAGCAGGGTCGGGGGATCGGTACCGCGCGGGGAGGGAAGCGGCAGCAGCGTACCGCCCGCCGCGGCCAGCCGCCCCGCCACGCCGGGAACCTCGGCGGCCGGGCACCATCCCGCCAGCGCGACGACCTCCCCACGCCGTACGGCGCCTACCGAACGCTCCTCCAACTGAGCCTCGCCCGCAAGCAGAGCGACGCTGCCGTGCTGTTCGAGCAGATCGAGATCGGGCGCGGCGGCCGCAAGAACAGCTGGAGCCGCGCTCTCGGGTCCGGCGGTCGGTCCCCGTCCGCGCAACCGCTGCAGCCGCACGGCCGCCGCTCCCGGGGCAGCCGTCTCGGCGCGGTCCAGTTCCACGCAGCCGGCTTCGGCGATTCGCACGAGTGTGTCCCGCAGGGCCACTTGCGGCACGACCACCGCCACGCGGCGCATCCGGACCGGCGTCACCGCCTCAGACCAGGGCATCGAACGCCTCCCCGGGCCGTCCACCGCGAGCCGCGGATTCCAGCGCCGCCCGCACCCGCCAGGCGTCCACGGTCAGCACGGCGACCGCCCCGACGACCATCCTGGGCCCGTACCGGCCCTCGCGCAGCATCGCCGTCCCGTCGGACTGCACCGTCCGCCACCAGCGGGCCTCGGCCCGCCACAGCTCGCCCGGCTCGTCGACATCCGCCAGGACCCAACCGGCCGTCGGCGGCAGGTGCTCACGGAACTCCTGGTACGAGGCGGCGCCCGGCGCCCGGGTCCCGAGCAGCCGTGCCGCGTCGCGCCGCGCGGGCTCCGGAAGAGAGCGGTGGTGTACGAAGCGTTCACGTGCCGCGAGCAGGAGCGCGCGTCCCCGGGCCCATCGGCGTGCGGACGGTACGGCGACAGCGGTGCGCCGCGCGGCGGCCATCCGCATGCCCGTGAGCAGGGCCCATGGCGTATCGCCGCCCGGGTCGCCCCAGGGTGAGGCGGTGAGGGCCGCGCGCAGTTCCGCGGGCGTCCCGGCCCGCTCCAGACTTCGCCAGGCGGTCTCCAGCGCCCCGAGCCGGTACGGCTCAGGCACCTCCGCCCGGCGGCCCTCCGGTGCGGGCAGCCGGGCGGCCACGTTGGCGATCTCGAACCCGGCGGCGAGTGGAACGAGCAGGCGAGCACCACCCGGCGGCAGCCATCCGGCCAGAACCCGCAGATGCCACAGCACGGTGGCGGCCACCGCCCGCTGCGCCTGCGGCAAGCCCGCCGCTGTCCGCGCGTAGCGGGCGTACGGCGTCGTGGCCAGGTGCCGCAGGGCGTCGTCGAGCGTGGGGCCACGGGCGATCTCCCGCACCCCGACGGCACCCGGATACCGGCCGACGAGGGCTTTCGCCCGGACCGCTCCGGCGACCCAACCGGCACTCATGGCTCTCCTCGTGCCCCGCCTGCCAGACGCAGGGCATCGGCCACCGCGAGGTCCACCAGGTACGGCATGCGCTCCATCGCCCGCGCGCGGATCGCCGAGGCCGCGCGGTCACCGGCGATGCGCAGGGCCTCGGCTTCCTGCCGCGCCTCCCGGAGAAGTGGTTCAGCGGCCTGTCGGCGGACCTCCGGAGCTTGGTCCCGCGCGGCCGCCACCAGACGTTCGGCTTCGTGCGAGGCGTCCCGCCGAAGGGCCTCGGCCGCCTCTTGAGCGGCGGTCCGGATCCGTGCCGCCTGGCGTTGAACGTCCGTCAGTCGGTCAAGGGCAGGCTCCAGTTCGGCGGCGCGCTCCGCCGCCCGGTCGGCGGGCACGCCCGTGGCGGACGCTCCCGGCGTGCCCGCCGGACGGAACTGCTCCAGGAAGTCCCGCAGGCTCATCGACACGGCCTCCCGCCGATCGGCTGTTCCTCCAGTTTCACCGTTCCTCGTCCGCCCCGCACCGGATAGGGCCGGCACGCCGTTCCACCAGGGCCGATCGGCTCTTGGCACGGTCGGGGAGAGCGAAAATACTGGGACGGCAGGCAACTCGACGGAGTCAGGAGGCCGCCGTGGACGCGCACCAGAACTTCCGCGCGGAGGCCGAGGCCCGGCGGGATGTGCCCTCCCGCTCCTGGAGCCCCGAGGAAACGGCATGGCAGGAGAGGCTGCTCCGTTACCTGGGTGCCGTGGCCACTGCCGCGAAGCACGCGGGCACCACGGCCGAACAGCCCGGCACGGAGGGGCAGGCACCCACGATGCCTTTGGTGCGGGACGTGATGGACGTGCCGGCCACTTTCCTCCGCGAAGACCTGCCGTATCGTGACATCGCCCGCTTGCTGGCACGCGAGCATGCGGGCGCGCTCCCGGTCGTGGACGCCGAGGACCATGTGGTCGGCGTTGTCTCGGAGTCCGATCTGCTGGCGAAGGTCGCCTTCGAGGCCTCCGGGCACCGGCCCGGACACATCGGCAGGCTCCGCGAGCGCCGCATGCACGGCAAGGCGCGTGGTGAGACGGCCGCCGACCTGATGACAAGCCCCGCGATCACGGTTCTGCCCGGCGCGACGCTCGCCGAGGCCGGCTGGCTCGCTGCGCTGGCCAGGCTGAAGCGGATGCCCGTCACCGATGGCAAGGGCCGTCTGGTGGGTGTCGTGCGGCGTGACGCGCTGCTGCAGGCGCTGATCAGGGACGATGCCGACATCCAGGCGGAGGTGCGGGCCAGGATCGAAGGCTGCTGTCCCCCGGCGGACCGGAAGACCGTCGACGCGACCGTGCACGACGGCATCGTGGAGCTGACCGGGCGGCTGCCCACGGCGACGACGGCCCGGCTGGTGGCCCAGGTCGAGGAGATCGCCGACGTCGTCGAGGTGAAGAACCTGCTCACCACCGCCTGACCTCGGCCGCCGTCATCGGACCACGGGCAGCGTGGTCCTTGGCGCGGTGTGCGTTGTGCGGGCCGGATTCGCGCTGGTCGAGGCGCGAGGCGAGGACCGCCGCCTGGACCCGGTGCTGCGCCCCGAGCCTGGCCGGCAGCCGAGGCGTGCTTCTTGACGGTCTTCTCCGAGAGGTACCGCTTCTGGCCGATCTCGCGGTTGGCCGGACGTCGCGGTATGTTCCCCGGCTATCGCGGCGTGCCGGCGTGCGAGAGGTCGAACTCCACGTCCACCACACCTTCGACCGCCCTGATCAGCCGTGCGGCGGCGGGGACGAGGGCGGGGTCACGTATCCGGCCGGTGAGCGTCACGACACCGTCGTGCACGTCCACCTGCACGGCCGACGACGGCGGCAGGAAGAGGTACGACACGACCTCGCGCCGCACCTCCTCGGCGATTTCCTCGTCCCCGCGCAGGAAGACCTTGAGCAGGTCGACCCGACTGACGACGCCCGCCAGCAGACCGGCGTCGTCCACCACCGGCAGCCTCTTCACCCCTTCACGCGCCATGATGCGCGCGGCCTCGGCGAGGGTGGCGCAGGCCCGGATCGTGATGGCGGGGGAGGACATGACATCCGCTGCGGTGAGGTCGCCGGCCTTCGTCATGGTGACCGGCTGACGCCGAGGGAGGCAGTCCGCATCGGGGCTGTCCCTGAGTTCCTCCTTGTGCAGCAGGTCGGCCTCGGAGACCACCCCGACCACCCGGCCTTCACCCTCGATCACGGGCAGGGCGCTGACCCGCCAGTCCTGCAGCAGCTGCACGATCTCCTTGAAGGGGGCCCGAGGGCCGACGGCGGCGACCGTGTGGGTCATGACATCGCTGACGACGTACGAGGTGGTGCCGTGGTGTGCTGCCGTACATGGTGACTCCGTAAGGGCCTCGATGGAATGTCCGGCTCCTTCCAGGGTGTGCCGGGAGGCCGGGGACGGGCCAGGGGGCGCCCGGCCTTCGGGCGAGCCACTCGGCTTCTGCGCTGGAGGGGGCCGGTCGGGCCCCGATGGGGTCGGTTGGCCCCTGATCCCGGCAACGTCGCGGCGTCACGTTGGTATCGGAAGCCTCGACCCGGGAGGTGGAGACCGTGCCCCGAACCGTCACCGTGGGTCTCGACGACTCGCCCGAGAGCCGGGCCGCGGCCGAGTGGGCGGCGCGCGAAGCGCTGCTTCGTGGCCTGCCCCTGAAGATCGTGCATGTCCGGGAGCCCGCGCCGAGGTACGTGGCCCGGACCCCGCTGCTGGACCTCGAGGGCCACCGGCACTGGGTGGAGCGGATGACACACGAGTCCGCGGACGGCATCCGGCTTCGTCATCCGGGCATCGAGGTGACCACCGAGCAGCTCACGGGGACGGTGGCCGACGTCCTTTGCGAGGCAGCGGGCTTCTGCGAACTGCTGGTGCTGGGCTCACGGGGCCTCGGCGTGCTCGGCGGGTTCATGGTCGGCTCGGTCACCCTGGCCGTCGTGGCCCGCGCCGAGCGGCCGGTGGTGCTGGTGCGGCCGGGAGAGCAGGCCGCTGACGAGCACACGATGGATCCGGCGGGCGTACCGAGTGCTGCCACCCCCTTCCGGCCCGTCGTGCTCGGCCTCGACATCGATCACCCGGACGACACGCTGCTGGAGTTCGCCTTCGATGCCGCCGCGCGCCGGAAATCCGCCCTGCGGGCCGTCCATGGCTGGCCCGAGCCGCCGGCCTCCTCCCACTGGTCCTCCGGTCGCGCCGAACTCCACGACTCCCTCGGGCGCGGGCAGGCCGCCCTCCTGAGCAAGGTGCTGCGTCCCTGGCGGCAGAAGTTCCCGGATGTCGAGGTGATCGAGGCGAGCCGGCCCGGCAATGCCGCGCAGGTTCTCGTGGACGGTTCCCGTGACGCCTCTCTCGCGGTCGTCGGCCGGCGTATCCGCACCGGCTCGTTCGGTGCCCACATCGGCCATGTCACCCACTCCGCCCTTCACCACATCGCCGCCCCCGTCGCGGTCGTCGCGCACGGCTGACCCGCCGCAGCGCCTTCGTGATGGTCCTGATCGTGATGGGGGTGAATGAGAGGGCTGCGCCCGGGGGGTCCTCGATCCAGCAGGGTGGGTCAACGGCCCCGAGCGCCGAAGTTGTGTCGGCTCCCCGTGCCGGACGGCGGTTGCCGGTCGCGAGGCCGCCGCGCTGCCGTCCCCCACCTGGACGGTTACCGTGGCAGAGTGCCCCCACATTTCGGAGGACCCCAACATTCCGGACCCGCGCTGGAGGGCGAAATGGAGGGTCGGGGCCCGGCGGAGCCCCGCGTACAGCTGCCTCAGCTCAAGCTCGACGAGTTGCTGGAGGAGTTGCAGGCCCGGATCAACACGGCCCGGAACACGCGGGATCGGGTGCACAACCTGCTGGAAGCAGTGCTCTCCGTCGGTCGGAAACTGGACCTCGAACAGGCACTGCGCTCCATCGTGGAGGCTGCCGCCGTCCTGGTCGACGCCGAGTACGCAGCCCTGGGGGTCATCGGCCCGGAAGGCACCGCTCTGTCGGCCTTCCACACCATCGGTGTGACCGAGGAGCAGGTCGCCGCCATCGGCAACTTGCCAGAGGGCCACGTCGTCCTCGGTGAGGTGATCCGGAACCCGGAGCCGCTCCGGCTGGAGAAGATCTCCCAGCACCCGGCCTCCTACGGCTTTCCGGACCACCATCCGCCGATGAACAGCTTCCTGGGCGTGCCGATCCGCGTCCGTGGTCTTGTTTTCGGCAATCTGTACCTGACCGAGAAGCACGGCGGGGTGCAGTCAAGCGAATCGCTGCGGAGGAAGCGGGTCATTCGGCGTCGGCCGCGGTGAGACGGCAGTCCACGCCCACGACCCCTTCGACACTCTGGACCATGCGGGTGGCCAGCGGAATTCGAGCGGACTCGCCGACGTGTCCGGTCAGGGTCACGACGCCGTCGGTCACCATGATGCGCACGGGCTCGAGCGGGGCCGGGAACAAGACGTCGACGACGCCGCGGCGGATCTCGTCGGCGAGTTCGCTGTCCGGGCGCAGGAACACCATCAGCAGATCGCCACGGCTGACGACGCCTTCGAGGACACCCCCGGTGTTCACGACGGGCAGCCGTTTGACGTGCCGCAGGGCCATGATGCGTGCCGCCTCGGCGAGCGTGGCGTCCATGTGGACGGTGACGGCCGGCGTGCTCATCAGCTCCTCGGCACAGACCGCCCCAGCCTTGGCGAGGTCGGTCAGCCGGTGCGACTGGGTGAACCGGGAGGGGGCGTCGTCCCGGAGTTCCTCCTTGGGCAGCAGGTCGGCCTCGGAGACCACGCCGATCACCCGGCCGTCGCCCTCAAGTACCGGAAGGGCACTGACCTTCCACTGCTCCATGCGCTCGACGATGTCCTTGAACAGGGCCTTGCGGCCCACCGCCACGACGGCGCGTGTCATCACGTCACCAACCCGGTGCGGGCTGCTGTGCATGCGCTCCTCCTCTGACCGAACTCGGCGTCCTGCACGCATGTCGCGCGCACCGCCTCGGCGTCGAAGTCCCAGGCCCGCACCGGGCACACCGCCTCGGCACCCAGGTGTCAGGTGCGCGGCTGCCGACCCGCTTCTCCTCCTCTCCGACCGTCCTTCTCACCCCTGTCAGCGCACCACCGGGACTCCCGGTCCACCAGGGCCGACCGGCCCCGATGCGGGGACAGCATCGAGGATCCCAAGAACATGACAGGCCCCGAAACGCGGACAAGCCCGCCCGCCCCGCTGCGTGGAGCGCGGGAACGGGCGGGCTTGCGAGGGCCTTACGGCTTCACACGCAGAACCTGCGGGTCGTGGTCGCTGACCTGGTCGGCGAACTCGGAGTTGATGTGCACCACGTCGTAGGTGACGTGGTTCAGCATGCTCGGGTTCACCATCATGTGGTCCAGCACCTGCGAGTTGCCCTGGAAGACGTAGGAGTAGCGCTCGTCCGCCGGCAGGGTGTTCACCAGGTCGGTGAGCTGCTTGCCGTCACCGGTCAGGGTCTTCATCGCGGAGGAGAACTGGTAGTCGTTGTAGTCGCCCAGGGAGACGATGAGGGCCTTCGGGTCGGCGGCCTCCAGCTTCTTGACGAAGGCGTTCTCCAGCGCGGCCTGCTTGTTGCGCTGGATCTCGGAGCTGCGGACCGGCTCCTGGACGCGGCCGGCGACGTTCTGGTCGCCGCCCTTGCTGTTGAAGTGGTTGGCGATCACGAAGATCGTCTTGTTGTCCTTGGTGAGGAACTCGCCCACCAGCGGCTTGCGGCTGCTGTTCCACGCCTCGTCCGTCGGGGCGATCCGCCCGGGCGAGACGGTCAGGTGGGTCTTGTTGTTCTTGCCGACGACGTCGACGGCGGTGACGGAGTCGCCACCCGGCCGGTCGACGAAGCTGATCCGCTTCGGGTCGAACAGGAAGACGGTGCGGATGTTGCCACCCGGCTGGCCGCCGTCCTTGTCGTTCACCGGGTTGATCTGACGGTACTCGTAGCGCGGGCCGCCGGCGGCGACGATGGCGTCGGTGAGCTTGGCCAGCGTCTTGTCGGGGTCGACGGTGCCGTCGTCGATGGCGCCGCTGTTGTCCTGGATCTCCTCGACGCCGACGATGGCGGGCGCGCGCAGGTTGGTGACCAGGTTGTGGCCGAGCCGGTCGAACTTGGACTGCGGGTCGCTCGGGGCGAGGTTCTGCACGTTGTACGTGCCGATGGTGACCTCGTTGGACTTCGCCTCGCTGGTGACCTCGGGCTTGAGGCCGTTGTCCTTGTGGGTGCCGAGCTGGCGGGCCGCGAGGATGTAGGTGCCGGCGAACTGGCTGTAGTCCAGCGGGCCCGCGGTGACGCCGGTGAGCTCGTCGCCCACGTTCGCCATCGGGAACGGGTCCGTGGTGTTGATCGCCTGGACCTGGAGGCGAGCCACGTTGGGGTCGTCGTACGACGGGTAGTAGACGCCGCCGCGCTTGGTCTTGTTGTGCGTGGGGTCGGCCGTGACCCACAGCTCGTGGTAGGCGTCCGTGGCGCCGACGACGCGGGCGTCGGAGACCTGGACGTTCATGCCCTCCAGGGACTCGTAGAAGTCCAGGGCGTACTTGGTCGGCTCGAGGTCGGAGTACTCGATGCTGCCGTTGGCGTCGGCCTTGGGCGACCACACGGCGGGGATGCTGTGCTTGTCGAGGACGACCGGGGCCGGCAGCGCGTTGCCGCTGGACAGCACGGTGACCGTCGGCTTCATGATCTCGGTGGTCGACTGGATGCCGGAGTCGTAGCCGCCCGGGTAGTACTCGGTGACGACGCCGGACACGGTGACGCTGTCGCCGACCTTCACCGTGGGGTTGGAGCTGGTGTAGACGAAGATGCCCTCGCTGGTGCGGGGGTCGTTGTCCGGGTTCGGGTCCTGCATCCAGAAGCCCTTGGACGTGGAGGACGTGCTGGTGGTGCGGACACCGGTGACGATGCCGGTGACGTCCTTGACGTTCTTGGTGGACAGCGGGGACCGGCGGGTGGTGCCCTGGATGTCGTGGATCTTCGCCGAGATCGCGTCGGCGGGGGCGCTCGCGGTCGGGCTCGGCGACGGGGAGGTGTCGCCGCCGCCCGTGCCGCCGCCCTGGCCGCCGGAGTTCTCCGGGGTCGGGTCACCCGCGGCGAAGTCCGCCGCGTTGTCGTCGGTGTCGACCAGCGTCTTGCGGGCGACCGAGGCGGTGTTGCTCGCGCCGGCGGCCGGGCCGGAGCCCTCGTGGACGAGAGCGGTACCGAAGCCGACCAGGTCCTTGATGCGGGAGTCGGCGGCGCAGTCGGCCTTGGTGACGCAGGTGAGCAGGTCGGTGCCCTTGACCAGCGCGACGGTGCCGGTGGTCCCCGACATGTTGATGTTGCCGGTGGCGTCCGGGCTCGGCAGCGCGGTGGTGCCACCGGTGCCCGCGGCCTCCTGGATCAGGTAACGGCCGTTGCCGGCCAGGGAGCCGGTGAGCGGCGTGGACTGCCACTTGGTGGTCGGACCGGGGTTGCCCGAGAGGTACTGGACGCTGTAGTCGGAGAGGTCCAGCGAACCGGATCCGGCGTTGGCCAGCTCGATGAAGTCGTTCGTCAAGGTGGCGCCGGCGTTGCCGCCGCCCCCGTAGACCTCGGAGATGACGGCGTCGGCCGACGGGGTGGCGAAGGCGGAGTGGACGCCCACTCCGGCCAGCACGACCGAGCCGGTGATCGCCAGGGGTATCAGCCGCTTGCGCAGAGGGGTCGCGCGGTGTCTTGCCGGGCGGGGCGTTTCAGCGCTGGAATTCGACACAGGAAGGGTCTCCTTGGGAGCCGGGAAAACATGAGGGCGCCTGGGGAAGCGCCGACCGCCCCGGATCCGCTCTGGACGGCCGGGGTCTGGCACGCGGTCAAGCTACGCGCATAGATGCGTCCGAAAAAAGGCCGCGGGACCAACACTTGGCAAACTGTTATCCGACACCCGGCGCGCCTGGCGCCGGAGCGCGCGACGACATAACCGGTGGTGAGCCCGATCCGACGGGTGCGGCGGCGTACTGAGCCGTGTCCGGCCCGGGTCTCCGGTCGCTGTCCCGCGACGGGTTCAGGGTCGGATGTCGGGTCCTGCGCGAGTCCACGTGCCGGGGCCGCACCGCATGGGCGACATCACCCATTTTCCCCTGGAAAATGGGGAGTTCCTCAACGCTGGTCGAGCGCCGACCACATGGGCGCGGACCCGCCCTCGCCGCTCTGCCGCCAACGAGCCCCCGGCCGCCCTGCAACTGACCGGCCGCGAGCGCGCGTTCGCTAGTGCGCCGCGGTCTCCAGGGCCGCCATCCGGCGGTCGTGGAGGCGGCTGAGGACCAGCACCGAGACGGTGGCCCCGATCAGCGCGCAGAACATGTCCCACTGGGTGTCCCACACATCGCCCTGAGTGGCGAGGAACGCGTCCGCGTCGTGGCCGCCGATCACGGCCGCCGCCCACTCGAACAGCTCGAAGAGCGCGCTGAACGCGAGGCACGCGCACACCGTGAGCGGCGCCAGCCAACGGCTGCCGCGCAGCGGGGAGGTGCGGCTGAGCAGTTCCCGTACCAGCACCGCCGGTACGAAGCCCTGCAGCAGATGGCCCAGCCGGTCGTACGGATTGCGCTGGAGGCCGAAGGCGTCCCGGATCCAGTCGCCGAGGGGCACCTGCGCGTAGGTGTAGTGGCCACCCGTCGCCAGCACCAGCGCGTGCGCGGCGAGCAGGCAGCACAGCAGGTCGGTGAGCGGGAAACGCCGCCAGGCCAGCATGACCAGCGGCAGCCCGACGATCACCCACACGGTCTCCAGCAGCCAGGTGACGCGGTCGCGCGGGGCCCAGCCCGACACGATCAGCCCGGCCACCACGATCCCGGCGAGCAGGAGCGGCGGAACGCGCCAGGGGGAGGGGCGTGCCGGAGCGGGCAGGGTCGGGGCGGACATGGGCGGACTCCTCGCCGTAGGGCGCTCCTTGTGGCGGGAGCGCGACAGGTGCCCTCATCCTGGTGCGGCGCCGGTACGGCGGCATGAGTACCGCTACTCATCCCGTTCCGGGGCCCGGCCCAGGGCCCCGGAACGGGTCGGTCGGACACGCCCCGGCACCCCGGCCGGTGCTTGGGCGAACACCGGGTCGGCTCGCGGAGATTCTCCGGGGCCGGGCCGTTGAGGACAGGATCTGACCTCAATGGTCCGTAGCGTCGTTCCGGTCGGGGCAGAAGTCCCGGCGTGGATCGACGAAAGGCGGCCGGACAATGGTCACTCACGTTTCCGCGGAGGCGCACGGCGACGAGCGTGGAGCGCTGCTGGCGTTCATCGAGGAGCAGCGCGGCGGTATCCGCCGGTCGGTGCTCGGCCTCACGGAGGAGCAGGCCGCCTCGAGGCCGAGTGCCAGTGAGCTGTCGCTGGGCGGGCTGGTCAAGCACGTGGCCGAGGTCGAGCAGAGCTGGATCGCCCGGGCCAAACAGGAGGCGCCGGCGGTCGCGCGGGACCAGTCGAACTGGCACGAGTGCTTCCAGCTGGTCGGCGACGAGACCGTCGCCTCGCAACTGGCCCACTGGGAGAAGGTCGCAGCCGAGACGGAGGCGTTCCTGCGCGCGGTGCCCAGTCTCGACGACACCTTCCCGCTGCCGTCCCAGCCCTGGTTCCCGCCCGAGGGACGCGTCTCCATGCGCTGGGTGGCCCTGCACCTGATCCGCGAGTTCGCGCGGCACGCCGGCCACGCCGACATCATCCGCGAATCCCTCGACGGGGCCACGGCCTTCGAACTGGTCGCCAAGGAGCGGGACGCTTCCGGCGAGTGAGCCGCGGCGTCCTGCGCCGGTCCGTATGTCAGTGATCCGGCCGCCAGGACCTGTCCGGTCGGTCGTGTGACCTTTCCGCGTCCGGAGCGCCGGCGAACGCGGGAAGGCCGACGGCGATCGGGTCGTAGCGGGAGAGCGGAGGGTGGTGTGAGGATGGCGCGATGTTGATGGTTTCCTCCTGTATGGCCGATGACCCCGCTCTGCGTGCGCTGGTGGATGCGATGACGGCGGAACTGATTCCCGTGTACGAGCTTCCTCCAGACGTCCGGCCCGCTCCGTTGGCTTCGGCGGCCCGGTATCTGCTGGCTCGGAACGACGGCCAGGCGGTGGGCTGTTGTGCGGTGCAGCCGATCGGTGCGGAGACATGGGAGCTGAAGAGGATGTTCGTCTCCCCGGCCGCCCGGGGTACGGGAGTCGCCGACCTGCTGCTGGCCGAGGCCGAGCAGGTCGCCTCGGGGCTCGGCGGCCGGTTGATGCGCCTGGAGACGGGAGTGCGGCAGCCCGCCGCGATGCGCCTGTACGAGCGGACCGGGTACCGCAGGATCGCCAACTACACGCCGCACGACCAGGATCCGACGTCGGTGTGCTACGAGAAGGCGCTGTCCGCTCTGTCGCCGAGGGTTGCCGTCGGCGAGTAGGAGCCGGGGAGCGAGGGGCTCAGCGGGGTTCAGGCACACCCACCCGCCGATCACCCCGTCCTCGCAAAGGGGGCGCGCGCACCGCCGGCGCGCCCCCTTGTCGTGGAGGGCTGCCGTGGAGCGGCCCGGCCGTCGAGGAGGACCGGGCGCCGGGAGTCGCCGTTTGTCAGACCAGGGCCGGCAGGCCGAGGATCAGGTCGGCGGCGGCCGTGCGGCCGCCCGCGGCACGTTGCAGCGCGCCGATCCGTTCCGCGTTCTCGTGGAAGGACGGCTCGGTCAGGACCCGGGTGAGTTTGTCCACGACGTCGTCGACGGCGATGGTCTCCGGGTGGTCGAGGGTGAGGGAGACCCTGGAGTCCCGGCCGCGTACCGCCTGGTCGTAGCAGTTGACCCACAGGGGCCGTACGACCAGCGGCTTGCCGAAGTAGAGGCCCTCGTGGAAGCCGTTGCCGCCGCCGTGGGTGAAGAACGCCTTGACGGCCGGGTGGGCGAGGACGTCGAGTTGGGAGGGCACCCAGCTCTCGATGCGCAGGTTGTGCGGCAGTTCGCCGGTCGGCGGCAACAGGTGCTGCTGTTCGGCGGGCAGCTTCCACAGCACCTGGTGCTCGTCCGCGAGCCGGCGGGCCACCTCCACCAGGGAGCCCACCTGCTCCCGGGTCAGCCGGGTGATGGTGCCGAAGCCCAGGTAGACGACGGAGGACTGGTCGTCGAGCCACTTGCGTACCGGATCCTCTCCGGGGGTCTCCGGCAGGGGCGGCAGCACCGCGCCGACGAGGCGCACCTTCTCCGGGATGTCGAAGGGATAGTCCAGCTCCGCCACCGAGTTGCACAGCACCAGCTCGGCCTTGTCGATCCGCGTCATCGGATTGGGCGGCGGTAGCCCCAGCCTCTTGCGGATACGGGCGTCCTCCTGGAGGACTCTGCCCATGGCCGGGTTGAGGAACATGGCCAGGGTGCGGAGCTTGAAGAGCTGGTTGGCCACCCGCTGCGCCAGGTTCATCCGGCGCGGCAGCCCCGAGTGCGGGACCGGGAAGTCGCGCGGGGTGTGCCCCTTGGTGAGGGGATGGTGCGAGGTCAGCACGTTGCTGGGCAGGAACGGCACGCTCAGCACGAACGGGATGCCCCGGGAGACCGCCAGGTCCACGGCGAAACCGCTCATGCAGTCGACGACCATGAGCGTCGGCCGGACCTCGTCGACGATCTCCTGGAGCCGGCGGAACTTCTCGGCCTGGAGGACGGGCTTGTAGGACTGCCGGATGACCGCGCGGTGGGCCCGGAAGCGGGAGGGCTGCGTGACCTCACGGTAGATGTCGTCGGGCCAGGTCACGGCCGACAGCTCCGGAATCACCTCGCCGAGGGAGGCGAACCGGACCGGCGTGCGGTGCACCGTCGCGCTCACGTCCTCCCTGCGGGGCTCGTCGGTGGCGAACCACAGGTCCTCGACGCCCTGGCGGGAGAGTTCACCGGCCAGGACCAGCAGCGGGTTCAGCAGACCGCACTCGGGGAGACTGACGAACAGGATCGGCCGTCGTGCGGATTCCATGAAGAGCCTTGTGCCTTTCGTCGGTGGCCGCGGGGCGGGGGAGCACTCCCGGGGCGATCATCGCCCGGCACTGTGATCTCATGCCGGGTGCCGGAAGATCCTTAGACCTCCCGCCGGCGCCGGACGAGGCCGTCGACGGGGCCCGTCGCACCCGTGGTCAGTGCCCGTATTCGGTCGTGGCACCCGGAAAAGCCCTGGAAGCGGCGGGGCGCGAGCCGTGCGGGCCTACGCCGGAGGGCTCCGGTGTGCCGTGGCCGGGGAAGCGGGCGCCCAGGAGGGACAGCAGCGGCCCGGCCTCGCGCGCGGTCTCCTCGAACACGGCGTCCGGGTCGCACGGCGCGGTGACGGCGGCCCCGACGCCGTAGCGCAGCCGTTGGCCGTTGAACACCGCGGTGCGGGTGGCGAGGCCGAAGTCGGCCGCTCCCGAGAGGGAGAAGTAACCGATCGCCCCGGTGTGGATGCCGCGCGGCCCGCTCTCCAGCCGGTCCAGGGCCCGCATCGTCCCCGGCTTCGGTGCGCCGGTCACGGAACCGCCCGGGAACGCCGAACGCAACGCCGCCACGGCCGTGGTGTCCTGGCGCAGCCGTGCCCTGACCGTGCTCACCAGACGGTGACCCTCGGGGCAGGTCACCACGTCGAACAGCGGATCGACGGTGACGGCGCCCGCCTCGGCGCGGGAGCCCAGATCGTGCCGCGCCAGGTCGACGAGGGTCAGATGCGCGGCCCGTTCCGGCTCACTCGTGGCGAGGTCCGCGATCAGCAGAGCGTCCTCCTCCGGCGTGCTGCCGCGCGGACGGGAGCCGTTGGTGACCGTGGACTCCGTCCACCCGTGCCGGTCGACGCGCAGGAAACGCTCCGGGGCGGAGCTGAGCACGGACAGCGCGCCGAACCCGAGGAACGCCCCGAACGGCGCCGGGGCGAGCCGTCTCAGGGCGCGGTACGCCTCCCACGGGTCGAGGTCCGTCCTGGCCTCGACCATGTTGGCGAGAAACAGCCTGTGAGCCTGCCCCGAGGCCAGTTCCTCCTGGCAGGCGGCGACGAGTCTGAGGTACCTCTCGCGCTCATGCCGCAGCCGCAGACGCGGCCGAACCGGGCGCGCGGGTGCCGGGAAGCGGGCGGCCGGGACGGGCGGAACGGGCGTCCGCGGCAGGGCGGCAAGCCGTGCCGAGGCGGCGGTGAGCCACGATCGGGCGGGGCCCTCGTCCCCCTCCTCGGCGAGGGCGAGCAGATACGTGGTGTCCGTGCCGTGGTCGAGGACGACGGCACGGTCGGCGAAGACCATGACGGCGTCCGGCGCCGGTGAACGGTGTGCCCGTGTGCCGCCGCATTCGGCCTTCAACTCGTAGCCCAGGAAGCCGACCCAGCCGAGCGCGAAATCGAACGGCAGCTCGGGGATCTCCGCCGTCAGGGACCGCAGATCCTCGTCGAGCAGGCGCAGGAACGGATCGCGGACCACCTCAGGCGCCGTACCCGGCTTCCGCACGGAGACGGTGCCCCTGACCACGTTCGCGGTGGCCACTTGGGCGAGCGGCCCGTCCGCGTTGCCGAGCACGGAGACCCGGCCGGGGCCGCCGTCCGCCCGGCTGCTGTCCAGCCAGAAGGGATGGTCACCGGAGCGGAACAGGTGGTCGAAGACCGTCTCCGCCTCCCAACGCGTCTCCAGCGGTTCGGCCAGCACCCGCAGCCGGCGGCGTGGCGGCCGTGACCGGCCGGCGCCCGGGAGCCGCAGCGGCGTCCTTCCGGCACCCGCGGTGACCGCCGATGCCCTTCTCGTACCCGCGGCGGCCGCCGGTCTCTCTCCCGCACCGGTGCCGACCGCCGCGGCCTTGCGTGTCCCGGCGGTGAACGGCGAGGGCCCGGCGGTGAGCAGGGACGGCCCGGTGGTGAGCAGGGAGGGCCCGCGGCGTGAAGCGTGGTGCCGCTCGGTCAGTTCACCGAAAGCGGCCAGCAGTTGGCGACCCGTGTCCGTCCCGGCGGATTCCGGGTGGAACTGCACTCCCCACAGAGGCAGGCTCCGGTGGCGCAGCGCCATGACCACGCCGTCGTCCGTCGCCCAGGCGGTGGGCTCAAGGGCGGGGGAGAGGCCGGTGACCGCGAACGAGTGGTAGCGGACGACCTCCAGGGGATTGGGCAGATACCGGAGGAGCCCGGCACCGGTGTGCCGCACGGGCGAGATCCGCCCGTGGCACGGCCAGGGGGCCCGGCTCACCGCACCGCCGTGCAGCAGCGCGATCGCCTGGTGGCCGAGACCCACGCCGAGCACGGGCAGCCGGTCCTGACGGCAGACCTCGGCACTGACGGCGTTGCCCAGCCGGTCGTGCGGGGTGCCCGGGCCGGGGCACAGCACCACGTTGTCGAAGCCCCTCAGCAGTCCGGGGCGCCAGGAGGGATCGTCGAATCGAACGATCTGGGGCTCCACGCCGTTCATCTCCGAGAGGCGGTGGAACAGGTTGTGGGTGAAGGAATCGTCGTGGTCGACGAGCAGAGTGCGCATCGCGGGTCCTCGCTCCACTGGTGCGGGGACCGGGACCAGGGCGTCGGAGAGGGAGCGTCGTCAGCCGGAACCGGGGCACGCGTCGGTCCCCGTGCTGCGGATTGGGCGGCTCGGTTTCCGGAAGGTGGGAGAAGTGTGTGGATTCCGGCCGAGTGCAATTCGGTCATCAAGCGGGCACCGCTCGGGCAGTCCCTATTCTTGACACCATGACAAGGCGGTTCCTCTGCCTGAGAGGAACTGCGTGGGCGAAATTGCGCTGTTCACGCGCGATTCAACCAAAAGTATTTGCTGTCGGGAACTTGGATGGTCTATCCGGGCTCGGGTTTCAGGGTGTGGACGTGCACGGAAACCCGAGCGCGGCGGGGGTGGTTCGACGGTCCTGTGGTTCTCATCGGACTCCCGCTCCTTCCGGTCTGGACGTGCATCGCCTCCCTATGTGATCTCATGCGCGCCACCGGAAATTCCCTAATGTCGATCGCGCGGCTGAGGTAAGTGAAGGGGCGTGTGGGCAGCGTGTTGGCGGGGTGACGCGAGTCACTGCCTCCGGCTCGGCCGACGCCGGCTCGACGGCGGGACGTTCGGGTCGCCGCCGGGCCGTGGTGCCCGGTGGGCGGCGGGATCGGTGAGCGTGTTCCAGTCGGTCCCGGTGGCCCGCTCGCACCGCGCGACATCCCTCGCCGAGCAGGCGCATGCTCGTTGACTATCGCAAAGCAAGCCACCGGACATGAGGGTTCTACTCGTGTCAACACAGACATCGGCGCGCAATGCTGTTCGGCCGGACATTCACACGTGAAACGCATGTCTCTGACTTGGCAATAGCTGACTGCACAACTGTTCTGGCATAGAATCTTTGAGTGCCTTCCTCGGACCTGATCGACCACCCCCTCATCACCACGTTCGGCCGCCTGGTGGAGACCCACTGCCATCTGGAGCGGCGCCTGGGTACGGCCATGCAGACGGAAGTCGGCCTGCCCCACCTCTGGTTCGAGGTGCTGATACGGCTCGCCCGCGCGGAGAGAGGGCAGTTGACCATGAGCGCGCTGGCCGACCAGATCGCCCTGACCACCAGCGGGGTCACCAGGCTGATCGACCGGATCCAGGCGGTCGGCTACGTCGAGCGCTGCCCCTGTCTCAGGGACCGGCGGATCGCCTACGCCGCCATCACCGACGCCGGGCACGACATCCTCGCCCGGGCCGCCGTCGGACACGTACGCAACCTGCGCGCCTCCTTCGCGAAGTTCAGCGAGGACGACCTGGCCGTCCTGGACGATCTGCTCGACCGCCTCCGGAGTACGACGTGATCCACGGCCGAGACAACGAGCTGACCGCACTCGGCGCCGGGGCGGACGCCGCACGCCGCGGCGAAACAGGGTGCGTCGTCCTGACCGCACCGCCCGGCTACGGCAAGACCGTGCTCCTCGACGCCCTGCTGCGTACCCCCGCCTGCCGGAACATGACGGTGCTGCGGGCGCACTGCGGCGAGGCGGCCGGAGGCGCCGGGGCCTACGCGGGCCTGAGGGCGCTGTTCACGCCTGCGGGCGCGCCGGCCCCGGACCGCCAGGAGCCGGAACCGGGCACGGACAGCCCGGCCATGTACCTGCCCGGCCCCGGAGACGACCAGCAGTTCGCCCTCGCCGCGGCCTATCCGGTGTTCCGGCGGCTCGTCGGGCACGTGCTGCGGCTCACCGCGGGACGGCCCCTGCTGCTCGCCCTCGACGACGCCCACCACTGCGACGAACACTCCCTGCGCTGGCTGGAGTTCCTGCTGCGGCGAGCGGCCGGGCAACCGCTTCTCGTGGTCCTCGCCCGCGACTCCGGCACCGAACCGCGCGCTCCCCGGGCCTGGGCCGACCTCCTCGCCCACCCCGCGGTGTCCGTGGCGCGCCTCGGGCCGCTCGGCACCGACGCCGTCGGCGGCCTCGCCGAAGAGGTCTTCGGCCGGCCGGTGCACCCCCGACTCGCCGAACGCGTCGCCACCGTCACCGGCGGCAACCCGCGCACCGCCGTAGGACTGCTGCGCGAGCTGAGAAGACGCGGTGCCGCTCCGGACGAGGCCGGGGCGCGCCAGGCGTGGGACCTCGGCGGCGGCATGGCCGCCCGGGCGGTGCGGCGTGTCCTCGACCGCGAGTCGCCCGCCGTCCGCGGCGTCGCCGCGGCGGTCGCGCTGCTCGGCGGTGCCCGGCCCCCGGAGCGCGTCGCGGCCCTGGCGGAGGTGGACGGCGCGCAGGCCGACGAGGCGATCGCCGTGCTGCGCCGCGAGGGAGCCCTCACCCCCGACGGCACCGCGCTGGTCCACGAGGCCGTGCGCTCCGCGCTGCGCGAACCGCTCGGCGCCGAACGGACCACCGACATGCACGCCCGTGCCGCGCTGCTGCTCAGCGACGCCGGCCGGCCCGCCGAAGAGGTGGCCCGCCATCTGATGCGGATGCCGGGCGCCCTGGAACCCTGGATGACCGCGGTCCTGCGGGACGCCGCCGCCCGGGCCGAGCAGCGCGGCGCCTTCGCCGACGCCGCCGACTTCCTGCGCCGGGTCCTGGAGGCCGAGCCCGACGACACCGAGGCGCGACTCCGGCTGGCGCTCGCCGTGGCACCCGGCGACCCCCTGAGCTCCGTTCCGCTGTTCCGCGCGGCACTCGCCGGCACGGCCGACACACACGCGCGAGCCGCCATCGCGGTCCAGTACGCCATGGCCTGCCTGGCCGTACCGCTTCCCGCGGTCTCCCGGGCGGAGATCCTGGGCGCCCTGGAGACCGCCTGGGACGCCCTGACGACCGGCCCCGAGCGCTCCCCCCACCTGCGCGACCAGGTGGCGGCCGTACTGCTGATGATGGGACGGCGCGGGACCGGCGTGGCGGCGCGGGAGCACCGCGGCACGGTGACGGCCTCGTACCGGCTGCGCACCGACCGCCACCAGACGGAGGCACTGGCCGCGCTGCGCACCGCGCTGGCCGGCCACTCCCGGGAGGCGGCCGTGAAGGGCGCCCGGCGCGCGCTGGAGACGACCTCGCCCCAGCAGCCGCCCTGGCTGCGGTTCACCGCCGCCGCCACCCTCGTCCTCGCGGACGAGACCACCGAGGCGCACGCCGCGCTGGACGCCATGCTGCGGCAGGCGGGCGACGAACCGACGACCTGGGTCCGGGTGCTCGCCGGCTCCCTGAGGTCCCATCTGCTGCACCGTGACGGCGCCATCGTCGACGCCGCCGCGGAGGCCCGCGCGACGATCGCCGCGGTGGGCCGGACAAACTGCGAGGCCCGGCTGGTGACGGCACGGGCGGTGCTGGCGTCGGTGCTCGTCGACCGCGACGAACCGCAGCAGGCCGAGCGGCTGCTCGACCGGATCGGGCACGGCGAGGCGACCGGCTCGGCCCTCGCCTACCTGGTGTACCTGCACACCCGCGCCCGCACCCGCTGGGCGACCGGCCACCCCCGTCAGGCGCTGCGGCTGATGCGCGAGTGCGGCGCCGTGCAGGAGACCGCCGGTGTGCTGAACCCGGTGCTGACGTCCTGGTGGGTGGACACCTGCCTGATCCTCGCGGCCATCCGGCCCGCCGAGGGCAGGGAACTGGCCGAACAGGGAGCCGAACGCGCCCGCCGCTGGGGAACGCCCCGCGCTCTCGGCCTCGCCGCCCTCGCGGCGGGCGTCCTCACACCGGGCCGTGCCGGGCTCGACCTGCTTGCCGAGGCGGCCCACGAACTGTCCCGGTCGCCCGCGGTGTCCGCGTACGCCCGCGCCGAATACGCGCTGGGCCGGGCCCTGCTGGTGCATGGCGACGAGGCCGGCGCGCGGGAGCGGCTGCGCCAGGCGGCCGGTATCGCGGGGGGTTGCGGGGCGCTCGCGCTGGCGGAGTCGGCACGCAGCCTGCTGGTCTCCGCCGGGGGACGCATGGGCCAGGCAGCAGACGCGCCGACCGGGGGCCTGCTCACCACCACCGAGCTCAAGGTGGCCGGTCTCGCGGTGTCCGGGGCCAGCAACCGCCAGATCGCGCAACGGCTGTTCGTCACCGTACGCACCGTGGAGTCCCATCTGACCAACGTCTACCGCAAGCTCGGCGTGCGCCGACGGGACCAGCTCATGGACGCGCTGCGCGCCGTGCACGGCGGCTCCTGGCCGGGCCGGCCGGTGCTGGAAGGGGCGTGAGGGTCAGTCCTGTCGGGGACGCACGCGCCGCAGACACGAACGGGGGCAGGAAGACAGGGTGATGGACGGATGACGGGGTGGACCCCATCTCCCCACGTGTGGTACCGCACGCGGCCGACGGCGGCCGTCGAGGATCCGCCGTCCCGCGTCCGCGCGCGGGAACGGTCGATGATGACGGACGTACTCGACGGGCTCGACACCTCGGGCCCGGTGCTCGTCACACTGTCGGGCCGAAGCGGCCTCGGCCAGTCCGCCCTGGTGCGCTGGGCCGCCGACCGGGCCGCCGCGTCGGGCCGCCGCGTGCTGCGCGCCCGGGCGGCGCTGTCGGAGTCGGAGCTGCCGTACGGAGTGGTCACACAGCTCCTCGAACCGCTCGGCCTCCCGGCCGCGCACCCGGGACCGACGCGGCGCGAGCCCTTCCCGAGGGCGGCCGGGCTGCTGCGCGCGGCACGGACGTGTCCGACCGTCCTGGCCGTCGAGGACGCGCACTGGCTCGACCGGGAGTCGCTGCACTGGCTCCAGGCACTGCTGCGAAGATCCGCCGGCACACCGCTCGCGGTGGTGTGCGGCGGTGACGACGCGGCGGCGGCCGACCCCGGATGGTCCGGTGCGCTCGGCTCCGTGCCCGGCCCGGCCGCCCACCACCTGACCCTGGCACCGCTGCCCCCGGACGAGATCGCCGCCGAGGTGGCCCGGGTCTGCGGACGCGCGGACGAGGCGTTCACGGCCGAGGCGGGCCGGATCAGCGGCGGTCATCCGGCGGTCCTGCACGACCTGTTGCAGCGGTTCGCCGCGCTCGGCCACCGGCCGGCCGCCGCCCGGGTGCCGGTGCTGCGGGCGACCGGCACCGCCGTGCTCGGCGACCACCTGATGAGCGCCGTGCGGACACTCGGCGCCGAGGCGGGCGAGGTGGTGCGGGTACTGGCGGTCTGCGGAGACCTGCTCGACTTCCCCCTCGCGCGCACACTCGCCCGCGCCGGAACGCTCAACGAACACCGGCTGCGGGCCGCCCTGGCCCGGACCACCGGAATCCGGGTGCTGCCGGACGGCCGCCTCCGGGTCGACCCGGCCCTGCGCGTCCGCGTGCTGGAGGAGATGACCGCCGACGACCGGACCGACCTTCACGTCCGGGCCGCCGAACTCGCCCATCGCACCGGAGCCGAGGACCGTGCCGTGGCCGACCTGCTCCTCGCCGCCCGCCCGACCCGGTCCGCCTGGGCGATCCACACCCTGCGACGCGACGCGGACCACGCGGTACGGGAGGGCGAGCACGACCGCGCCGCCCTGCTCCTCGCGCGCGCGACGGAAGTGGAACGGGACCCCGACGAGCGCGCCCGCCTCCGCCTCGAACTGGCCGCCGTCCACCTGGTCACCGAACCCGAGGCCGGCGACCTGCGGATCGAGCGGCTGATCCGCACACCGCGGACCCCCGCCGCCGTACGCCTGCACGCCGCGGACCTCGGCCTCACCGGCGGCGGCACCGACGTGGTGCGCCGGTCGCTCGCCGACGCGCTGACCACCGCGGCCGGGGCCGAACGGGACGACCTGCTCGCGCTCTTCTGGGCCGCCGACCCCACCGGTCAGGCAGTCGGCGCGCCCTCCGTACCCGCGGTGCCGCCGCTGCCGCAGCGCCCGGCCTCACCCGCGCAGGCCGCCGTGCGCGCCTGGCAACTCGCCCTGTACGGCGAGAGCCTGGACGAGGTCGGAAGCCTGGCCCGGGCCGCCCTCGCCGACGGCCGGCGGCCGGACGGCCCACTCATCCAGCCCGCCCTGGCCGCCTGCAAGGCCCTCTGCCTCACCGACGCGCTCGACGACGCCGAGTCCGGCCTGAACCGGCTGCTCGGCGCACTCGACGGCAACCGGCGCCGGCTCGCCGCCCCCCAGATCCTCGCCCTGCGCGGCGAACTCAACACCCGCCGAGGCCGGCACGCCCAGGCCGATCGCGACCTGGAGGCCGCCGAACAGGGGGCGGGCCGGCTCGGCAGATCGGATGCCCTGCTGCCCCACCTGTACGGCATCCGCGTCATCGTGGACGTGGAGAGCGGCCGTGAGGACGCCGCACGCGAGCGTGCCGCCACGCCCCTGCCGCCCGCCGCGGAGGACAGCGAGCACTGGCCCCGCCTGCTGTTCGCGCGGGGCGTGATCGCGCTGCGCGGCGGCGACCCCGTCGAGGCACGCGACCAGTTCCAGGAGTGCGGCCGCCGGCTGCTGAGCCGCCATCACCTCAACTCCGCACTGGTACCGTGGCGTTCGCTGACGGCACTGACCTGCCACACCCTGGGCGAGTCGGCCGAGGCGCGGCGGCTGAGCGAACAGGAACTGGCGCTCGCCCGGCGCTGGGGCACGGGCAGCACCCTCGCCTGGGCCCAGCTGACGGCTGTGCTGGTGGCCGGACGGGAGGACCGCCTCACGGGCATCCGCTCGGCCATGGGAGCGGTGCGCTCGGCGCCCACCGGCCCGGAGTACGCCCGGGTCCTGGCGGAGTACACCGCCCTGGAGATGACCGAGACCGGCGGTGACCGGCGGATGGCCGCCCTGTCGCTCGCCGAACTGAGCGCGCTCACCGCCGCTCATCCGGCCGCCCCCATGGCGGTCAGGGCCCGCGCCCTGGCCGGAGCGGCCACCGGAACCGTGTCGGTCCCCGGCTGGGACTCCCTCTCGGAGGCCGAGCAGCAGTCGGCGCTCCTCGCCGGCCGCGGCCGCAGCAACCGCGACATCGCCGCGCTGCTGGAGATCTCCAGCCGTGCGGTCGAACTCCGGCTCGCCCGCGTCTACCGCAAGCTGCGGATCAACGGGCGCCAGGAACTGCGGGAACTGGTCCGCGCGATGGAAGGACACTGAACGGGATGCTGCTCGAACGAGGTGCCGAGCTCGCGGCGGTGCGACAGGCCCTGCGCGCCGCCGCCGAGGGCCGCTCCTCCTTCATGGTGCTGGCCGGCCCCCTCGGCATCGGCCGCTCGGCGCTGCTGAACGAGCTGCCGCGCTGCGCCGACGACGGCACGGTGCATGTGCTGCGGGCCAACGCCGCACCGACGGAACAGGGGCTCGCCCACGGTGTGGTGCGTCAGCTGTTCGACAGCCTGCTGACCACGGCATCCGGATCGGTACGAAGACGGCTGCTCGCCGACGCGGGAGCCGCCCGGCACGTGCTCGGCGACGACGTGGTGCCCGGCCCCGACGCCTCGGAGGGGACGGTTCTCCGTGATCTGTGCACCCTCCTGGCCACGTTGAGCGCCACGGCGCCCCTGCTCGTCCTCATCGACGACCTCCAGTGGGCGGACTCCCGGTCGCTGAGCTGGCTCGCCCGGCTCGCCCCGCGGCTGGACGGACTGCGGCTGCTGCTCGTGTGCACCCTGCGGGACGGCGATCCCGGCTCGCGCGACCCGTTGGTGCGGGAACTGGTGAGCTCCTCGGCCCGCATCCTGCGACCCGCGTCCCTGTCCCCGGCCGCCACCGGGGAACTCGTCCGCGCCCACCTGGGGGAACCCGCGGACGAGGACTTCGTCCACGCCTGCCACGACCTCTCCCGGGGCCGCCCGCTGTTCCTCCGGTCCGTACTGTCCGAAGCCGCCCTCACGGGCTGCCCGCCCGTGGCCGCGAGCACCGGCCTCCTGCACACGGCGCACCCCGCCCAACTCCGCGACCGGTTAGTGAACTGCCTGCTCCTCCAGCCCCGACCGGTCCGGGACGCGGCAGCCGCGATCGCCACGCTGGCCGGGCACGAGGATCCCGCGCTCCTCGGCCGCCTCGCGGGACTCGACGACGTCGGCCTCACGACGGCGCTGCGCGTCCTGCGCCAACTGGGTCTGACGGCCGAGGAGGACGAGATCCGCTTCGCCCACCCGTCCGTACGGGAGGCCGTCGAATGCTCGATGAGCGCCGCCGAACGGCAGCGCTGGCAGGAGACCGCCGCAGGGGTCCTGTACGACAGCGGGCTCCCGGCGGAGCAGGTCGCCGCCCAGCTCATGGCGGTTCCGACGCCCCGGTACGCCTGGGCCGTCCCGGTGCTGCGCAGCGCGGCCGACAGCGTACGCCGCAAAGGGAAGCCGGAGTTGGCCGTCCGGTATCTGCGCCGGGCGCTGCTCGAAGCGGTGGAGCAGGACCGGACCAGGGCCCAACTGCTCGTCGAACTGGCCTCTGTCGAGCGGTCCTTCGACCCCCCGGCCGCCGAATCCCATGTCGCGCAGGCGCTCCCGCTGCTTCCCACGGCCCGTGACCGCGCCGCCGCGGTGCTGCGGCTCTCGCCGTGCGTGACCAGCCCCGTGACCCCGTCGGGCGCCGCCCTGCTCAGGCGCGCCGCCGACGACCTCGTCGACCCCTGCGTGCGCGACGACTCCGGAGGCGAAGAGGCGCTGAGTCTGGAGGCGAGGCTGCGGTACACGGGGCTCGACGACTACGCCCAACTCGCCGACGCCGTCGCGAGACTGCGCGTCCTGGAACCCCCGGTCCGCTCGCGCGGCGGCAGGGAACTCCTTGCCGTGCTGCTGCACGCGGCGACACTCAGCGCCGACGGGGAGGCGTCGGAGGTCGTGCGCCAGGCCCGCGCCGTCCTCGACTGGGAACCGGCGACCACCGCGGGTGGTGGTTCGGTGATGCAGCTCGTGATGTTCTCCCTGGTGGGCGCCGACGCCCTGCAGGCCGCCGAGTCCTGGCTGAACGCGGCGGAGCGCGGCGGACGCGGAGACGGGGGCGGGGCCGACGCCATGACGCACGCGCGGCGCGCGCTGTTCCACATCGCGCGCGGCCGGCTGCCCCAGGCCCGCGAGCAGGCGGAGCGCATCGTCCAACTGGCCGGCACGATCGGCGAGGAGAGCCGCTGCTTCGTCTACGGTGTGCTGGGCGCGCTGGCGCTGTCGACCCGTGATGTGCAGCTCGGCTCACGCATCGTGGACGACGCGGCCGGCCGGTGCCTCGGACCGGTCCCGTCCGCGCTGCTGAGCCTGCTCCGGATGGCGAAGCAGGCGCAGGAGGGCGATGCCGACGCGGCGTTGGAGACGGCCATGGAGTGCGGCCGGCAACTGGAGTGCGCGGGCTGGCGCAATCCCGTTCTGTTCCCCTGGCGCCCCTGGGCGGTCTCCCTCTCCCACCAGCTCGGCGACCATCATCTGGCCCGGACGCTGGCGGCGGAGGAGTACGCGCGGGCGAAGGAGTGGGGGGCGCCGGTGGCCGTCGGCCGGGCGCTGCGGCTGCGTGCCCGCACCGACGGGGCGGGAGAGCGGGTCGATCTGCTGCGGGAGGCGGTGGGAACACTCCGCGACTCCGCCAACCAACTCGAACTCTTCATGGCCGTACGGGACTTGGGACGGCTGCTCGGTGACGGCGCCGAGGCCCGGGAGTCCTTGCGCGAGGCCGGTGAACTGGCGGAGTCCTGCGGCGTTCCCTGGCTGCCCGGGCCGGTCACCGGGGAGGGCAGGCCCTCCGCGCCCGCCGTACGGACGGCGCTCACCCGTACCGAGAGCCGGGTGGCATCACTGGTTGTCAACGGCCTCACCAATCAGGAAATTGCAGCTGAACTTCAAGTGAGTGCACGGGCTGTGGAAAAGCACTTGACTAACTCCTATCGTAAACTCGGCATTACGGGCAGGCGAGAGTTGGCCGCAGTTGTGCAGGAATCCGGTGTACACGCCCCCGGCTGATCGGGCATTCGGTCGCCGCGTTCCGGTGATGTGCCCTCTGAACTGGGGCTTAGCAACCGTACCGAACCTTGTGTGCGGTGCCCGGGCGAGAGACCGAACCTTCTCGCGCAACTCCACAGAATCGGCGGGATCGGGCGGGTTCACGTTGACCCGGTCGCCGTCAACTCTCTAGAGTCCCTGGTGTGGTTCCGGTGGTAATGGCGAATTGATTGGTCGGGAAAACCGAGTGCTTCTCGGCTTTCCTCTTCCGTGAGGGAGGAGAGGGGAAAGCCCTGGAGGACCGGTGACTGTCCCGGCCAGGAAGGCCACGGGAACCCGCTACCTGTTCACCCATCTCATGAGTACCAACCGCTGCGCAGACCGACGGTCCGGTGACGGCGACGAGAGTCCGCTGCCCGGCAACGTTGTCAGACGCGTGAGGCACTGCACGCCGCCCTCCACGTCGGCGTGCGCCCTCCACGCAGGGGCGCCCGGGCGCCCTCGTGCCGAGCCGTCCTGCCGGGCCCGAACCCATCGGGTCCACCGCGCGCGGAGTACACCCCCCACCGCACGAGAGGCGATTATGCCGCAGGTCACCAACTCACGACGTGAGACGATCCCGTTCACGTCCACCCTTGCCGCTTCGGGCAAGGGGAACACCCGCGACCTTTCGGAGGGCGGTCGATCGCCGCAGACCGCGCTGCTCGACGAGAGCCGCCTCAACATGGCCCGCCTCGACCGGGCCCTGACCATCCAGCAGGCCAGTGAGGGGTTCTTCTGGCAGTTCGGAGGCTCGTCCGCGGACCTGTGCGGCCGGACCTTCAGCGATCTCGTCCACCCCAGCGTCCAGCAGCCGCTGATGCGGCAGTTCACCGGTCTGATCGAGGGCCGGCGTGACCGCTTCGCCACCGACGTCATCGCGGTGGGACGGGACGACGCCACGTTCACCGTCCCGTTGACGGCCCTCATGGTGCGCGGCGGGCTCCCGGACGAGTCCTCGATCCTGGTCATGATGCCCAGCGCGCAGAACGAGCCCGCCGACTCGGAGGTCGTCGGCGGACGCGGCAAGAAGCTCCTGAGCCAGATCGACGCCCGGATCCTCGAAGGCATAGCCTCCGGACTCTCCACGATCCCGCTCGCCTCACGGCTGCACCTGAGCCGGCAGGGCATCGAGTACCACGTGACCTGTCTGCTGCGGAAACTCCGGGTGCCGAACCGGGCGGCGCTGGTGTCCCGCGCGTACTCCATGGGCGTGCTGAAAGTCGGCGTCTGGCCGCCGAAGGTGGTGCCGGACTTCATCAAGGACTGACGGCACGGAACACTCCGGCGGCCGGCCGGGCTCAGGCCGGCCGCCGGTGCGGTCCTCCCACGAGCCGTCCGCCGCACCGGGCGGCTCGTATCAAGTAGTGAAGGCATCCATCGCCAACTCATGGGATTTCGGCTTCAGTTGTTGACGCCTGCCGGTGGTGGGGATACAACCCGGAGAGAGCGCTCTCACGTCTGCTACCGCTCCACCCCCACGCACGCCGAACCGGCTTGAGGAGACCTGTATGCAGTCCTTCTCCGGCGTACTCGACCGCAGACCGGCGACCACCGCCCGTGCCCGTACGGCACTGGGCCTGGCCGTCGTCCTGCTCGCCGCCTGCTTCGCCGCTCTGACCCCGTCGTCCGCGCACGCCGCGGACCAACTGCTCTCCCAGGGGCGCCCCGCCGTGGCGTCCTCGGTCGAGAACGACACCTTCCCGGCCGCCGCCGCGGTCGACGGCAACACCGGCACCCGCTGGTCCTCCGCCTTCTCCGACCCGCAGTGGCTCCGGGTGGACCTCGGATCCGTGCAGAGCCTGACCCGCGTCACCCTCAACTGGGAGGCCGCGTACGCCAAGTCCTTCCAGATCCAGACCTCCACCGACGCGAACACCTGGACCACGGTCTACTCCACCACCAACGCCACCGGCGGCATCCAGAACCTCGCCGTCACGGGCAGCGGCCGCTATGTGCGCGTCTACGGAACCCAGCGGGCCACCGCCTACGGCTACTCCCTGTGGGAGTTCCAGGTCTACGGACCCGGCGGCACCACCACACCGCCGGACGACTTCTGGGGCGGCACCGGTGACATACCCGCCGCGAAGAACGCCGTCGAGGTGAAGATCCTCAACCGCACCAACGGCAAGTACCCCGACAGCCAGGTGTACTGGAGCTTCAACGGCCAGGTCCACTCCATCGCCGAGCAGCCCTACCTCGACATGCCGGCGAACTCGGCGGGCCGCATGTACTTCTACCTCGGCTCGCCCAACAGCTCCTACTACGACTTCATCGAGTTCACCGTCGGCAACAACGTCTTCAACGGCAACACGACCCGCGTCGACGCCTTCGGCCTGAAGCTCGCCATGCGCCTGCACTCCAAGGACGGCTACGACGTGGAGGTCGGCGAGAACCGGCAGACCTTCGCCGAGGACCGCGCCACCACCTTCCAGCGGTTCACCAGCGCCGTTCCCGACCAGTTCAAGGTACTGGCCCAGACCCAGGCCCCGTACCGGATCATCGCCCCCGGCAGCGACCCCAGCTTCCGCGCGGGCGGCGCGAACGCCAACTACTTCACGTCCTACGCCCAGTCGGTCGGAGTGAACGCGGCCACCTCCGACATCTTCGGCTGCGCCGCCTCCCTGGCCGGCAACCCCGACATGTGCGCCGCCCTGAACCGGCACGTCGCCACGCTGCCGGCCTCCCAGCAGTCCGACCCGGCCCAGTACTACAAGGCGGCACCGGCCAACTACTACGCCAAGTTCTGGCACGACAACGCCATCAACCGGCTCGCCTACGGCTTCCCCTACGACGACGTGGCGGGCCAGTCCTCGTTCGTCTCCCACGGCAGCCCGCAGTGGCTGCTGGTGGCCGTCGGCTGGTAGCCGACCACGAGAGGGCGCCCGGGGCCGTCCGTCACGACGGCCCCGGGCACCCTCTCCTCGCGTCCGCGGCCCGGTGAACGGGCCTGCGCTAGCGGGGAGTCGCCGCCCCGGGCGTGGGAACGACCCGGGACCGCTCCGGGGTGACCGGAATCGTGCGGACCGGGCCGGGCCCGGCCGCCCCGCGCGTGCCGGCCTCCGTGGTGCGGCTCGGCGCGTCGGGGGTCCTCCTGGTCGAGGTGTCCTCGCGGGGGCTGGGGGTGGGAGAGTCCGAGGGGCGAGCGGTCCGTGCCTTCGTGGGGGAGGGGGCCGGTGTGCTCGCGGAGGGCGCAGGGGGCGGCGGAGCCAGGGGGACCACCGTGGGTGTGACGGGGGCGGAAGGGGCCGACGGATGCAGCGGCAGCACGACGATGGCGGCCGCCGCGCAGGTCACGGCCGCTCCGGCCGCGGCCCGCAGCAGCCTGCGGCGGCCGGCCGCGCGGCGGATCGCCTCGTAGCGGCCCGGAGGCGGGCCGAGACGGTCGGCGGGAGGCCGCAGGATCACCGCGAGCGGGTCGTCGGGCGCGAACTCCGGGTCGTGGTCAAAGCGAGTGGTCAAGGCTTCTCCTGAGGTGGACGCGGAGCAGTTCTCGGGCCGCATGGAGGTCGGCTTTGACGGTTCCTTCCTTGCGTCCGGTCAGCACGGACACCTCCCGGATCGGCATGTCAGCGTAGTAGTGGAGCAGGATCGGGACGCGCAGCCGTTCGGGCAGGGACTGCACGAGCAGGCGTACCGACGGGTCCGTCTGCTCGGTGTGGGGGCGGATCGCGGCCTCGGTGGTGGCGCGGCGCACGGCGCGCCGCTCGCGCTCCTGCTTGCGCCAGTGGTCGCGGACGATGTTGGCCGCGGTCACGTACAGGAAGCCGTGCGGCTCCTCCACGGACGTCCAGCGGGCCCAGAGCCGGGTGAACGCCTCGGAGGCGATCTCGTGGGCCGTCTCGTCGTCGTCGACGAGACGGCGGCACCAGCCGGCGAGGCGCGGGTACAGGGCGGCGAACAGTTCGGCCGCTGCCTTGTCGCGGGACCGTTTCAACGCTCTCCAGGGTCGGGGTGCCGGTTCGGGCACGAGTGTGTGGGGGCTGCGGGCGGGGGCGGCGGCTCCCGAGGAAGGATGCCGGGCCGGCGGTGCTTCGTCTCCGCCGGCCCGGCCGGTGTCGCCGTCTCGGCCGTCGCCGTCAGCGGAAGGCGGCGGTGAGGGCGGCGAACACGATCACGTTGTCGCGGTAGCCGTCACCGTCGCGCGGGCCGCCGCAGGTGATGAGCCGCAGCTCAGGGCGGTCCACGTTCCCGTAGACGTCGTCGGTCGGGAAGCGCGCCTTGGCCACCGTCCGGGTGGACGTGACGGCGAACTGCGCCTGTGTGCCGTTCTCCAGGCGGGCGACGATCGTCTCGCCGGTCCGCAGCCGGTCCAGGTGACGGAAGACTCCGTCGCCGTAGGGGCCGACCGTGACATGGCCGAGGACGACCGACGGCCCGAGCTGCCCCGGTGTGGGGGAGTCCCGGTACCAGCCCGCCCGGTCGTGTGCGGTGACCGGGGGCACCTGCACGGTGCCGTCCTGTTCCAGCCCGAGGCTCAGCAGCGGGGTGTCGACCCCGATGGCCGGGATACGGAGCCGGACCGGGACGGAACGCGGCAGGGGGCGCGGTGAGCCGATGGCACCCGGGGCGGCCGGCGTGGTGCCGGCCGCGTCCGGGGTGGCGCCCTCGACGGTGGGGTGGGAAGTCACGGACCCGTCCCTCCCCGCGCCGCCGCAGCCCGCGAGCAGTCCGGCCAGCGCCGCGGTGCCGAACGCGCGCCTGGAGAGCGGTGTCATGCGCCGGTCGTCCGGCGCTTGCGGACGATGAGGAAGGCCCCGCCGGCCACGACGAGCGCCAGGCCGGCGCCGCCGCCGATCAGGCCGTCCCGGGAGCCGGAGTCCTGGGCCGTGGTGGTGACACCGGTGTCGGGCGCGCCCGCGGGCACCGCGCGGACCTGGCCGCGGGCCGGGGCACGGGTCGGCTCGGCGACCGGCGCGGGCGTGGCGGCCCTGCTCGGGACCGGGGAGGGGGTGGCGGCCCGAGTGGGGACCGGCGAGGGGGCGGCGCCCCGGGCCGGTACCGGGGAGGGAGCGTCCCCGTCGGCGAAAGCGGGTGCGGTTCCCGCCAGCACGGCAGTGCAGGCGACTGCCGCGACGGTGAGGATGGTTCGGCGCATCGATTCGCTCTCTTTCGTCGGCGCCCGCCGGGTCGGCGGGCGGTTGCGGATCGAGCGGAGAGACGAGGCGGGGCGGGACCAGGTTGTAAAGGGATGGCAAAGCCGCGTGTGTGTGCCCGGCCGTCCGGCACACGACCGCCGCTCCGCGGGCCGCCGTTTCAGCGCTGTCCGGCAGGAAACCCCGACCGGAACGCCCGGCCGCCGAGAATCCCCGAGGAGCGATGTCATGAGCGGAACGAATCCGGACCGCCCCGAGGAACGGACGACCCGCGAGGACTCCGGAACGATCGGCCGCCGCTCCCCGCGGACCGGCACGGAACCGGTCACCGCGCAGAGCCCGCTCGGGCTGCGACTGCTGCTGTCCGCCGTGTTCGTCCCGGTCTTCGCCGCGGCGACCGCGTACTTCGCGGTGTGGGCGGCGGACTCGGGCCCGGGGGACAGCCCGGGATCCGGCCCGCTGACCACCGTCGCCGCCGTGTGCGGCGTGCTCACCCTCCTGGCCGCGCTGGACCTGACGGTCGTCGCACGCCGCCTCAGGCGCGAACGGGGCCCCACCACGACCAGTCGCCGAGCTGCTCGTCACGCGCGTCGCGGCGGGCCCGGCGCAGCTTGACCGTGTCGGTGGCGAGTGAGTCCTGTCGCGGCCGGGGCGCGGGCGTGGGTCAGTGGTCCTCGTGGCGGTGGTGGGTCCACGCCTTCTCGCGCAGGGCCGCGCTCGACAGTACGTCCGCCGCCGTGCACGCCAGTGCGCCGGTCACCGCGACGAGGGTGTCGCGGGCCCGTGGGGAGGCGGCGGCCGCGGCGAACTCGGGGGTGTGGTCGGACCCTTCGTCGGTGATGGCGACGAAGGGGTGGATGGCGGGCACGCGCGTGCTGACGTTGCCGATGTCCGACGAACCCAGGTACACGCCCGGCACGGGCGGCGTCAGCGTGATCCCGGCCCGTGACAGGTGCTCGGCGAACCGTTCGGACAGGACGCCGCTGTCACGGAAGTGCTCGTAGCGGAGCGACGTGCGTTCCACCTCGGCCCTGCTGTCCGTGGCCAGCGCGACGCCCTCGGCGCACGCGCGCAGATGCCCGGTCAGGTCCCGCAGCGCACGGCTCGTTTCCGCGCGCAGGCCGAACAGGCCCTCCGCGTACTCCGGGACGATGTTCGTGGCCGTGCCCCCGGCGGTGACGATGCCCTGGACATGGGAGGCTTCCGGCAGGCGCCGGCCCAGCGTGGTCAGCACGTTGAACAGCTCCACGAGGGCCAGGAGCGCGTCGATGCCTTCGGCCGGGTTGCCGGTGGGGTGCGCGGCGCGGCCGTGGAAGGCCACCCGGTACTGCACCGACGCGGTCAGCGGCGCCCGCGTCCAGCTGCACACACCCGGGTGGAACATCAGCGCGGCGTCGACGTCGTCGAACACACCGGCCTCCACCTCCACGACCTTTCCGCCGCCGCCCTCCTCGGCCGGGGAGCCCACCGCCATCACGCACCCGGCCGAGCCGTCCAGCACCGTGTGCAGCGCGAGCGCCGCTCCCAGGCCGGCGGCCGCGATGAGGTTGTGCCCGCAGGCGTGGCCGAGGCCGGGCAGGGCGTCGTACTCCAGGAGCAGCGCCACGGCGGGGTGGCCGTGGCCCGTGCGGGCGGTGAACGCGGTGGGCATGTCGGCCACCCCGCGCTCCACCGTGAAACCGGCCCGTTCCAGCTCGTTCGTCAGCAGGGCGGCGGCCCGGTGCTCGGCGAAGGCGTACTCGGGCTCGGCGTGGAGACTGAGGGCGACCTCCCACAGCAGGTCCGCCCGCTCGCCGACCGCCGTGCGAAGCCTGTCGTGGACGTCGGCGCTCACGTCGTCGGGCATACGGGCCACCTGGTCTCCTCGGGGTGCGGGAGCCGGTCGTGACCGTCGGGTGCCACTCTCCCCGGCCGCGACACCTCCGGGTTTCGACGGCACCGCCGGTGCGACAGGTGCTCCGCTACTCGGGTCGGGCGTCCCGCGCGGCAGGCGACGGCTGCTGCGGCGTGCACATGACCGCGACGGCCGCCGCGTCGTCGGTGAGCCGGCCCCCGACGTACGCGAGGAGGTCGCCGCGCAGACGCCGGAGCACCTCGTCGGGCGTGCGGTCGCCCCACGCGGAGAGACGTTCGGTCAGCACGTAGAAGGCGCCGGACTTGTCACGGGCCTCCACGACACCGTCGGTGTAGAGCAGCAGCAGGGCGTCCTCCTCGAAGGGGAACTTGTCGAGGACGTAGTCGCCGCCGTTGAACTCGCCCAGTCCGAGCGGCGGCGCCGACGGGCTGCGGTCGAGCGGCACGACCGTGCCGCGGTGCAGCATGAGCGGTGGCGGGTGCCCGCAGTTGACCATGTGGACGCAACCGCCGTGGTCGGGGAAGTCGAGGAGCACCGCCGTGACGAAGCGCTCCTCGCCGCTGTCCTCGCCCGTGTGCGGATCCCATCTGACGCTGCCGTCCAGGTGGGCCGCGAGGGCGGGCAGGTTCTCCTGCCGGTGGGCGAACCCGTAGAAGGATCCGAGCAGCATCGCGGCGTCGCCGACCGCCGCCAGCCCCTTGCCCCGGACGTCGCCGATGAGCAGCCGGGTGCCGGTGTGGGTGCGCGCCGCGGCGTAGAGGTCGCCGCCGATCTGCGCCTCCGCCTCGGCGGCGAGGTAGACGGAGGCGACCGTCAGCGGCCCGATCCGGTCCGGCAGTGGCCGCAGCAGCACCTTCTGCGCGGTCTCGGACACGGAGCGCACCTGGCTCAGCACGCGCCTGTGCCGGTCGCGCACCGCCGTGAAGGCGACCACCACGATCGCGCCGGCGGCCAGCGCGGCGATCTCCCCGTTCCGGCTCGCGATCCCCGCCGTGTGCTGGAGCGAGGCCACCGTGAGCCGCGCTCCCACGGCCAGGACACCGACCAGCGCGGTGAGCCGGGGTCCGGCGAACGCGGCGGTGACGGCGGGCGCCGCCATCAGCAGCGGTCCGAGCTCGACGTACGCCGGAGTCAGGGCGTCCGTGAGGGAGATCAGCGCGATCATCGCGAACGGCAGTGCCACCAGCGCACGCCTCGGCCGCCCCCGCACCCCCACGAACAGTCCGTTGGCTCCCATGTCCCTCACTCAGCCCTCACCCCGCGGCCATCGGCGCCCACGCCAGGCTGGTGCCGCCGGAACATACAAGGCTCATACAGGACCATATTGCGACAAAGTCGCCGCCGGGCGAGTGCACCGTCGAACGGTGGCCCCACGAGCCGTCTCCGGTGCCATGGACCCGGACGCCCCCTCCGTGCCGTGCGGCGCGTCGGCGGCGGGTCCAAGCTGGAGGGGGATCTGCGAGGGAGTGACCATGCGGGTGGGAGTGCTGACCGGAGGCGGTGACTGCCCCGGTCTGAACGCGGTGATCCGCAGCGTCGTGCGCAAGGGCGCGCAGGAGTACGCCTGGGAGTTCGTCGGGATCGCGGACGGCTGGGGCGGCGCCGTCAAGGGCGTCACCCGTCCCCTGGACGTCGCGGCCGTGCGCGGGATCCTGCCGCTCGGCGGCACCATCCTCGGCTCCTCCCGCACCAACCCGCTCCGCATCGACGGGGGCGTCGACCGCATCCGCGAGACGCTCCGCGACCATGAGATCGACGCCCTCGTCGTCATCGGCGGCGAGGACACGCTCGGCGTCGCGAGCGCGCTGTCCGGCGCGGGGGTCGACCTGGTCGGTGTGCCCAAGACCATCGACAACGACGTCGGCGGCACCGACTACACCTTCGGCTTCGACACCGCCGTCGGCATCGCGACCGAGGCCATCGACCGCCTGCACACCACCGCGGAGTCGCACAAGCGCACGCTGGTCGTCGAGGTGATGGGGCGCCACTCCGGCTGGATCGCCCTGCACGCCGGCGTCGCGGGCGGCGCGAACGCCATCCTCATCCCGGAGGTGGAGTTCGACGTCGACCAGGTGTGCGCCTGGGTGGAGAGGCGCTTCGAGATCAACTACGCGCCCATCGTCGTCGTCGCGGAGGGCGCGGTCCCGCTGGCCGGTCAGATGGTGGTCCAGGACGAGTCGCGCGACGAGTTCGGGCACGTGCGGCTGTCCGGCATCGGCGACTGGCTGGCCCGGGAACTGGAGAGCCGTACGCGGAAGGAGGCCCGAACGACGGTGCTCGGCCACGTCCAGCGGGGTGGCACGCCGTCCGCCTACGACCGGTGGCTCGCCACCCGCTTCGGTCTGCACGCCGTGGACGCCCTCAGGGACGGGGCCTTCGGCACGATGGTGGCGCTGCGCGGCACGGATGTCGTACGTGTTCCGCTCGCCGACGTCACCGGCACGAACAAGCGGGTCCCCATGGAGCTGTACGAGGAGTTCGACGTCTTCTTCGGCACCTGACGCGCGCTCACCGTACGCGTGGTCAGCCGTGGGGCACGACGGCCACCGGGCAGTGGGAGTGGTGCAGCACGGCGTGGGCCACGGGACCCAGCCGCTGCTCCGCCGCCCGCGGGCCCGTACGCCGGCCGACGACGAGCAGGCCCGCCCGCTGCGAGGCGTGCACCAGCGCGTGGGCCGGGTGGAGCAGGACGACATCGGGGAGCACGGAGACGTCCGGATACCTCTCCCGCGGCTCCCGGAGCACGTCGGACAGCCGCTGGACCTCCTCGTCCTCCCACGCCGCCCGGTCCTCCTCGGGCACCGCGAGCGCGGTCCACGGCGGCGCGCCGGTGAGGGCCCACGCGTGCACGGCACGCAGTCGGTCCGTGCGGAGCCGAGCCGCGCCGAAGGCGAAGTCCACGGAGGGCTCGGCCGCCCTGCGGGCGTCGACTCCCACGGCCACCTCCGCCTCGTGCCGTGCGGCGGCGGGCGGCCGGGGCACGACCACCACGGGACAGGGCGCGCGGCTCGCCATCGCCAGCGCCGTCGATCCGACCACGAGACCGTCGAATCCGCCGTCCCCGCGCGCCCCGACGACGAGGAGCTCGGCCGTCCGCGCCGCGGAGAGCAGGGCGTCCGGGGCCGAGCCGGTCACCTGCGCGCAGCTCGTCGTCACACCGGGACGGCTCGCCGCGAGAGCGGCCTCGGCGCGCCCCAGCACCTCCTCGCCGGACCGCTGCCAGGAAAGGGCGAACGGCGGTTCGGCGACGCCGTCGGCGGGGTCGGGCACGGCGAGAACCAGCCGCAGTTCCAGACCGCGGCGGCCCGCCTCCTCGGCCGCCCACTCGCCCGCGACGAGGCTCTCCCGGGACGCGTCGATACCGGCCATGAGGAAACGGGTCATCCGGTCCTCCCCTGCGGGACAGACGACCATTGTGGACGGGCCGTCACCGCGCCACCACCGGAACCGGCCGGGCTCCCGGTGCCCTCGCCTGCCGGGGCCGTTAATGTGGCTGCCAGGTCGGTGAGACGGCTTTCGGTGGTGCGTGGGGGTTTGGAGGGTCGCCGGTGAGTGGTTCCGGGGAGTCGGGGGAGGCCCGCGTGCGGCTGCCGCAATTGCGGTTGGACGAGTTGCTGGGGGAGCTGCAGGCGCGTCTCGACGCGGCGCGGGGCACCCGGGACCGGGTGCACAGTCTGCTGGAGGCGGTGCTCGCGGTCGGCCGGGAGCTGGACCTGGAGCAGGTGCTGTACAGCATTGTGGACGCCGCGGCGACGCTGGTGGACGCCGAGTACGCGGCGCTGGGCGTGATCGGTCCGGACGGCAGGCGGCTGTCGGCGTTCCACACCGTCGGGGTGAGCGAGGAGGGGATCGCGCGGATCGGCCCGTTCCCCGAAGGCCACGGGATCCTGGGCGAGCTGATCCGGCATCCGGAACCGCTGCGGCTGACGAAGCTGTCGGAGCACCCGGCGTCGTACGGCTTCCCGGAGCACCATCCGCCGATGAACACGTTCCTCGGCGTTCCGATCCGGGTGCGGGAGCAGGTCTTCGGCAATCTGTACCTGACCGAGAAGCGCGGCGGCCTGGAGTTCGACGAGGACGACGAGGCGGTGCTCGCCACGCTGGCGGTCGCGGCGGGCGTGGCGATCGACAACGCGCGGCTGTACGAGGAGTCGCGGCTGCGGGAGCGCTGGCTGCGGGCGATGGCGGAGATCACGCAGAGCCTGATGTCGGGTGCCGACCAGGCTGAGGTCCTGGGGCTGATAGCCGAGCGCGCGCGGGAGATCACGGGGGCGGCGCTGGCGGCGATGTCGACGCCGGTGAGGGAGACCGGGACGCTGAGCGTGGAGCTGGCGATCGGCCAGGAGTCGGAGGCGCACCGGGGCCTTGTGCTGCCGGTGGAGGGCACGCTGACCGGCGAGGCCTTCGCCGGCGGGGTACCGGTGAGCAGCCCGGACATCTCGCGTGACCCGCGGGTGACGGCGGGTCCGCCCCGGTTCGCGGGCCTGGGTCCCGCGGTGGCGGTGCCGGTAGGAGGCCCGGGCGATCATGTGCGCGGGGTGGTCCTGCTCGTGCGGGAGGCCGGCGGGAACGACTTCTCCAGCAAGGAGCTGGAGCTGCTGAAGGGATTCGCGGCGCAGGCCGCCGTGGCGATGGAGCTGGCCGGGCGGCGGCGGGACGCGGAGCAGATCGCGCTGCTGGAGGACCGCGACCGGATCGCCCGGGACCTGCACGACCTCGCCATCCAGCGGTTGTTCGCGACGGGCATGACCCTGCAGAGCGCGGGCCGGTTCATCGACCATCCGGGGGCCAAGGAACGGGTGCTGCGCGCGGTCGACGACCTGGACGAGACGATCAAGATCGTCAGGTCGACGATCTTCGGTCTGCGGGCGCACGACGAGGAGGCGGGCGCCGGACTGCGGACGCGGGCGGTGCAGGTGGTCGGAAAGGCCGCGCCGGTGCTCGGGTTCGCCCCCGGGGTGCGGATGGAGGGGTTGCTGGACACCCATGTGACGCGGGAGACCGCGGACGAGGTGGTGGCGGTCCTGTCGGAGGCGCTGACGAACGTCGCCCGGCACGCGCACGCCGACCGCGCGGAGGTGGCGCTGGAGACCGACGGCCGCAGCGTACGGCTGACGGTCACGGACAACGGCGTGGGGATCCCCGTCGGGGGGCGCCGCAGCGGCCTGTCCAACATGGCCGAACGGGCCCGCCGGCTCGGCGGCGGCCTGGAGTGGACCACACCCGAGGGCGGCGGCACGAAGCTGGTCTGGCACGCGCCGGTGGGCTCCGCGGAGTCCACGCGGTCCTCGTCGAAGGCGTGACCGGGGCCGCGTCGGGGGAGTGACCGGGGTTTCACCCGGGAAGTGACCGCGGCGCCGGTGGGCGCGGCACGGCCGCGGGACGGATCAGCCGGGCCGGTCGTGATCGGGGCGCACCTCGTGGTCCGGGCGCACCACGACCACCGGGCAGGCCGCGTGCTGGGCGCAGCGCTGGCTGACCGAGCCCAGCATCGCGCGGGCGAAGCCGCCCCGGCCCCGGCTGCCCACGACGAGGACGTCCGCGCCCGCCGAGGCGCGGATCAGCACCTCCGAGGGATCGCCCTCGACCAGGTACTCCGCGAGGTGCGCGGGGCGGTCGTCGCCGAAGACACCCCGCAGGCCCTCCGCGAAGCGCTCCCGGGCCTGCTCCAGGTCGAACTCGGGATCGATCGCGGGGCCGGTCCAGCCGATGGCCGACGGCGTGTCCCAGGCGTGGATCGCCTCCACGACACCGCCGACGAGCCGCGCGTAGTCCGCCGCCCAGCGCAGCGCCGCGCACGAGGACGGCGAACCGTCCACGCCCACGACCACCCGGCGTCGCGGTTCGGAGGGTTGCATGGCCACCTCACTGAGCAGTCGTTGTGCCTACGTCCACGCTGCCCGGCCCGGGGCGACCGTGCCAGCCAGGACCCGTCCCGGTCAGGGGGCCGGTCGGCCCTGGCGCGGGACCAGCGGCCCATGGCCGCCACGGCGGCCGACGGCAATCCTCGGAAGCGGATCACCTGATCAACGGACCAACAGATCACCTGATCAACGGATCACCTGATCATCGAAGTGCCCCGTCGCGGCAGCGCCGCAGGAGGTGGGAGTCCATGCCCCGCACCGTCACCGTCGGTCTCGACGGCTCGCCCGAGAGCCGGGCCGCCGCCGAATGGGCGGCGCGGGAGGCCGCGATGCTCGGACTGCCGGTACGGCTCGTCCACGTGCGGGAGCCGGCGCCCGGGCCCCTGGCGCAGGCACCGCTGCTCGGTGCGGAGACGCACCAGCACTGGACCGGGAGGGTGCCCCACGAGGCCGCCGAGCGGCTGCGATTGCGCCATCCGGGTGTCGAGGTGCGCGCCGAGCAGTTGTCCGGACGTCCCGCCGAGGTGCTCACCGAGGAGGCGGCCGGCGCCGAACTCCTCGTGCTCGGCTCGCGCGCCCTCGGCGGGGTCGGCGGCTTCCTGGTCGGCTCGGTCGGACTGTCCGTCCTCGCGCACGCCGAGCGACCCGTCGTACTCGTACGGGCCGGGGAACAGACGGCCGACGAGCAGGAATCGAACCCGTCCGACGTCCCCTCCGCCGCGGCCGCTCGCCGGCCCGTCGTCCTGGGCCTCGACACCGCGCACCCGGACGAGGACCTGATCCGGTTCGCCTTCGAGGCGGCCGCCCGCCGCGGCACGTCGCTGCGCGTCGTGCACGGCTGGTACCCGCCGCTGTACTACGGCTACGGCGTGCCCGCCGACGCCGAACTGCTCACCTCGCCCGCGGTGGCCGAGGCCGCCGCGCTGACCGAGGCGCTGTGCCCCTGGCGGCGCAAGTACCCGGACGTCGAGGTCGCCGAGGTATCCCGCCCCGGCAGCGCCGCGGAACTGCTCGTCGACGCCTCTCGCGAGGCATCCCTCGTCGTCGTGGGCCGGCGCGTGCGCCGCAACCCCCTGGGCGCCCGCGTCGGGCACGTCACCCACGCCGTCCTGCACCACGCCGCCGCCCCCGTCGCGGTCGTCGCCCACCCCTGACCGCCGACCGGTCGGCCCCTGACCGCCATCCGAACCACCGCCCCCGAGCCGCACACGAGCCGCCCCGACCCGCACGAGCACCGACGCCCGAACACCGACACGGGCATCGCCACCGGCACCGGCACCACGAGCACAGCCCACCGAACACCACAGGACCCCCATCCGAGGAGTGAGGATCATGAAGGCTGCGGTCGTACGGACCTTCGGCGAACCCCTGGTCGTCGAGGAGCGCCCGGACCCCGAGCCAGGACCCGGCCAGGTGCGCGTCCGCGTCGAGGCCTGCGGGCTGTGCCACACCGACATCCACGCCGCCCACGGCGACTGGCCGGTCAAACCGAACCCGCCGTTCGTGCCCGGCCACGAGGGCGTCGGCCTCGTGGAGAAGCTCGGCGAGGGCGTCACCCACCTGGCAGTGGGACAGCGGGTGGCCGTGCCGTGGCTCGGCCACGCCTGCGGTCGCTGCGAGCACTGCCTGTCCGGCTGGGAGACGCTGTGCGAGCAGCAGATCAACACCGGATACGGCTGCGACGGCGGCTACGCCGAGAAGATGACGGCCTGGGCGGACTTCGCGCAGCCGGTGCCGGACGGTGTCTCCCCCCTCGACGCGGCCCCGCTGACCTGCGCGGGCGTCACCACGTACAAGGCGCTCAAGGTCGCCGGCGTCCGGCCGGCCCAGCTCGTGGCGATCTCCGGGGTCGGCGGACTCGGCCACCTGGCCGTGCAGTACGCCAGGATCGCCGGCGCCCGTGTCGCCGCGATCGACGTCACCGACGACAAGCTCGAACTCGCCGCCGAACTCGGCGCGGACCTCCTCATCGACGCCCGCGCCCAGGACGTCGGCCGGGAACTCAAGCGGTACGGCGGCGCCCACGCGGCCATCGCGCTCGCGGTGAGCGAGGCCGCCTTCGAGGCGGTCGCCTCCGGGTTGCGGCGCGGCGGCAAGCTCGTCATGGTGGCCCTGCCGGCGCAGGGCACGGTCCGGGTGCCGATCTTCGACACCGTGCTCGGCGGCACCTCCGTGATCGGCTCGATCGTCGGCACCCGGCAGGACCTCGCCGAGGTCTTCCAACTGCACGCGGAGGGCCGCACCCGGGTCATCAGGGAGAGCCGCCCGCTCGCCGCCGTCAACGAGTCCATCGACGAGGTGCTGCGCGGTCAGGTCAAGGCCCGCATCGTGTTCGACCTCGGAGAGGGAGGCTGAGGACCATGGATCTGCCGCTGGTCGTCGGAGTCGACGGTTCCGAATCCAGCCTGCGGGCCGCTGACTGGGCCGCAGACGAGGCCGCCCTGCGCGCGGTGCCGCTGCGGGTCGTCTACGCCTCGCTCTGGGAGCGCTACGAGGGCGCCGCGCTCGCCCGCGAACTAGGCAAGCCGGACGACCAGGTGGAGGCCGAGGAGGTGGTCGCGGCCGCCGCCCGGCGCGCCCGCGCCCGCCACCCCGACCTGCCGATCAGCAGGGCCGCGCTGCCCGAGGCGCCCGAGTACGCGCTGGTGCGGGAGGGCAAGAACGCCTCCGCCCTGGTCGTGGGCGCCCGCGGCCGCAGCGCGGTCGTCGATCTGCTGCTGGGTTCCGTCAGCCTGTGGGTGGCCGCGCACGCCGACTGTCCCGTGATCGTGATCCGCGGCAGCCACGACAACCAGGCCCGCACCCCGGTGCACGGCCGTGTCGTCGTCGGTGTCGGGGACCGGTCCGCGGCGGCGGTGCGCTTCGCCGCCGAGGAGGCCCTGCGCCGCGGGGCCGAACTGGAGGCCGTACGGGCCTGGCGGTGCCCCGCGCACGAGGCCCTCGACCATCCGCTGATCGGCGGGGAGCCCGAGCGGGTGTACGAGGAACGGGCCGTCGACGCCCTGGAGTCGGCGCTGCGGGACGTGCCGCCGGAGGTGAAGGTGCGCCGGCGCACCGCGGAGGGAACCGCCCGCCGGGTGCTGCTGGACGCCTCGCCGGGCGCGGACCTGCTCGTGGTCGGGACCCGGCGCAGGTCGGGACGGTTCGGGCTCCAGCTCGGCCGGGTCGCCCACACCGCGCTGCACCACTCGGCCTGCCCGGTGGCCGTGGTGCCCGAACGGGCGTGAGGTCACAGGTCCGCCGTGCGGTCGGGGACGTAGGTCTGAAGATCGCGCGGCGGCCGCTCGTAGCCGGTCGGCGCCGGCCGCTCGGGCAGCCGCAGCACCATCGGTGAGACCTCGTGGTACGGCACGGTGCCGAGCAGATGGGCGATCATGTTCAGCCGGGCGCGGCGCTTGTCGTCGCTCTCGACGACGTACCACGGTGCCTCGGAGATGTCCGTGTGCACCATCATCTCGTCCTTGGCCCGCGAGTACGCCTCCCAGTGCGTGATGGACTCCAGGTCCATCGGCGACAGCTTCCAGCGCCGCAGCGGGTCCTCCAGACGGCGCCGGAAACGCTCCTGCTGGACGGCGTCGCTCACCGAGAACCAGTACTTGCGCAGCAGGACCCCGTCCTCCACCAGCATCCGCTCGAAGATGGGGCACTGGCGCAGGAACCGCTGGTGCTCCTCCTTGCTGCAGAAGCCCATCACATGCTCGACCCCGGCCCGGTTGTACCAGGACCGGTCGAACAGCACGATCTCCCCGGCGGCCGGCAACTGCTCGACGTACCGCTGGAAGTACCACTGGGTGCGCTGGCGTTCGGTCGGCGCGGGCAGTGCCACGATCCGGGCGATGCGCGGGTTGAGGTGCTCGGTCACCCGCTTGATGGTGCCGCCCTTTCCGGCCGCGTCCCGCCCCTCGAACACGACGATCAGCCGGGCCCCGGTGACCCGCACCCATTCCTGGAGCTTGACCAACTCAGTCTGAAGGCGCAGGAGTTCGTTCTCGTAGGTCTTGCGCGGCAGCGCCGCCCTGTTGTCGGCCGTCACAGCAGGACACCGTACGTTCCGGCGGGCGCGGACGCACCCGGGCGGACGCGCTGACGACGGGCGCCGCTCATGCCGACGTCAGGGGCCTCGCCGCCCCCTCCGGCCGGGCGTGATGGGCGGTGAACCAGTCCCGGGCCAGCTCCGCCACCGTCTTCACCGTGTCCGGTGCGGTGAACAGGTCGGCGGCGCCGCGGACGGGGACCACGCGATGGTCGCAGCACATCCAGTCCGCCGCGAGCCGGTTGAGGCCGAGGAGCCGTGTGTCCAGGGCGCCGACGACGAACAGGCAGGGTGCGCGCACCCGGGCAAGCGCCGAGGGAGGGGCCAGATCGGGGCGGCCGCCGAGGCAGACGACGGCGCGGACGTCGTCGTGCGCCGCGGCCTCCACCGCGGCGCCGGCTCCCGTACCCGCCCCGCAGTGACTGACGGGCAGCCCGGTCTCCCGGCGCAGCCAGTCGGTGGCGGCCCGCAGGCGCCCGGCCAGCAGCACGATGTCGAAGACGTTGTGCGGGGTGCGCTCCTCGTCCTCGGTGAGCAGGTCGATCAGCAGCGTCCCCAGACCCGCCCGGCGCAGGACGGCGGCGACGCGCTGGTGGGGCGGGCGGTGCCGGCCGCTGCCGCCGCCGAGGGCGTAGGCCACCGCCACCGGCGGTGTGGGCGGCAGGGCGAGCCGGGCGGCCAGGCGCACCGGTCCTGCCGGGACCTCCACCTCCCGGTCCGGCGAGGGGGCTTCCGCAGCGGGCTCGGGGAGCGGTCCGGCGGCGGTCGTGGCGGTCGCGGTGGTCCGCCGGGTCTCGGCGAGCAGCGTGGCGACCTCGGCGTCGGTGACGTGCCCGGAGTCCGTGTACCAGGCGCCGACCGAACCGAGGTGGCGCAGCGGCTGGAGACAGACGACCTGGTCGGCCACCGCGCGCAGATGCGGCAGCGCCGCCTCAGGTCCGACCGGGACCGCGAGGACCACCTCCGCGGCGCCGCGGGTCCGGGCCACCCGGCAGGCGGCCTCCGCGGCGGCGCCGGTCGACAGCGAGTCGTCCACGACGAGCGCGGTCCGCCCGGCCACGGACAGCGGCGGGAGGCTGTCACGCAAGTGCCGCAGCCGGCGCTCCAGTTCGGCACGCTCGGCGCGTTCGACGGTCTCCCGCCCGGCGGGATCGAGGCCGCTCTCGCTCAGGACGGCCCGGTCGATGACGCGTACGCCGTGCTCACCGAGGGCGCCGAATCCGAGTTCCGGCTGCCAGGGCACGCGCAGCTTGCGCACCACGGCCAGGTCCAGCGGTGCGTCCAGGTGCCGGGCCACCTCGAAGGCCACCGGGACGCCGCCCCGGGGCACTCCGAGCACCACCACGTCCTCGTCGCGCAGGTATTCCAGGCACCGGGCCAGGCGCCGTCCCGCGTCCGCGCGGTTCTCGTAGCGCATGCGCCGCCACCTCCTCGTACATGGTCCTGGCGGCGCGGCGGCAAACCGCCTCGACTCCATTCGAACGCTTCCGGCGTGCGCCCGCCTCCGGGGCGGGCCGCGTCGCCTCGGCGGTCAGCTCGCCGTCCGGTCCCAGCGGGGGCCGACGACGTCCCACTGCGCGCTCCACAGGTCGTGGCGGCGCCGGTCCAGCCGCCGGCGGACCAGAGCCGTCGTCCCGTACGTCAGTCCGCCGAAGGCGAGCGCCGCCGCGGTGCCGAACAGGGCGGCCTGCGCGGTCGCCTCCGCCGGGCCGGGCGGCTCGGCCGCCAGGAAGCCCCGGCCGTCCTGCCACACGGCGACCGCCGCACCGGCGGGCAGGTCCGTGCCCACCAGGGCCTGCCCGGTGCGGGTGGCGCCGTCGGGGCCGGTCCAGCGGACCTTCACCGGTGTTTGGTAGCTCACGTCGCCCGTCGACGCGGTCCCCGGGGCGGCCGTGAGCAGCACGGCCCGCACGGGCTGCCGGTCGGCACGCTGCCGGGCGAACTCCTGGCCCGCGGCGCGTCCCGCCGCCGTCCCGGCGACCACACCGCCGACCACGATCACCACCCACATCACGAGGATCGCCCACGCCTCGACGATGTCCTCGTGACGGCGCAGCGGACTGCGGCGCCATCGCCACAGCCTCCGCCGCGTGCGCCCGTGGCGCGTCCTGCCGCTCACCGGTGCCGCCTCCCTTTCTCTCCTCCGCGTCTCCCGCTCACCGGACGTTCCCGGCGCATGCGTCATCCCGGTCCCGCGGCGACCACCCCCTGCCGGGAGATCGGCCCGGCGCCCGGGGACTCCCCGAACTCCGGCAGCACCTGGAAGACACCGGTCAGGCCGGTGTGGCGCAGAATCCGCCGGAACGAAGAACTGCCGCTGACCAGCCGCAGCCGGCCACCGCGCGCGGCCACACGGTTGCGGACCCGGCACAGCAGACCGAGCCCGGCGCAGTCGATGAAAGGCACCGGCCGCAGATCGAGGACCAGGTCCGGCCGGGGCCCGTCGGTCAGCGTGTCGAGGCGCGCGGCGAGGGACAGCCTCGTGACCAGGTCGACGTCGCCGCTCAGGGTCACGACGGTCGTGGTGCCGACCGTGCGTTCCGCATGGCTGTCGGCGGGCCCGGTGGGACGTTCGGACATGCCGCCAGCCAAGCCGGTCCCGCCGGGTGCGCGGAAGGGCCGTTCGGTCCTCTTCGCGGCGGCCGAGGAGCCCGCGGGCGACCCCGCTTCCCGGTACGCGCCCCCCGGTGAGTGGTCGATGGGGCCGACCGGCCCATGCGGAACCCCCGGACGTCGGAGAAGCTGAAGGCGTGGGCGGTCCCGGTGCCGGTGCCACGCCCCGAGCACGGCCCACGCCCACCGGCCGCGGACGGCCGGGACCCGGCCGGCCGATCAAGAAGGTCGATCGCCCGGGAAGGCGGTCCGACCGCGAAGGCCGACCGGGAAAGCCGTTCGACCACGGCGGACGTCCGGACGCGTCGGGTGTCCGACCTGGACGGTCGTCCGAGAAGGCCGTTCACGACGGCCGCCCGACCGGAGGGCCGTCCGTCCGCGAAGGCCACCGGTCCCGGAACGAAGAGGGTGAGGTTTTCGGCATGAAAGGCTACGTCTTCCACGGCCCCGGGCAGTCCGCCTGGGAGGAGGTCCCCGACCCGGACCTCGACGAGGCCACCGACGCCGTCGTCCGCGTCGACGCCGTGACCATCTGCGGGACCGACCTGCACATCCTCAAGGGCGATGTGCCCGAGGTCCGCCCCGGCACGGTGCTGGGACACGAGGCCGTCGGCGAGATCGTCGAGGTCGGCGCCGAGGTACGCACCGTACGGCCCGGCGACCGCGTCCTCGTCTCCTGCATCACCGCCTGCGGCCGGTGCCCCTTCTGCCGCGAGGCCATGTACAGCCAGTGCCGCGGCGGCGGGGGATGGATCCTCGGCCACCTGGTCGACGGCACCCAGGCGGAGTTCGTCCGGGTGCCCTTCGCCGACCTCTCCGTGCATCCGCTGCCCGCCGCGGTGACCGACGCGGACGCCGTGCTGCTGGCCGACATCTTCCCCACCGCCTACGAGGTCGGCGTTCTCAACGGGCGGGTACGCCCCGGGGACACCGTCGTCGTGGTCGGCGCCGGGCCCATCGGACTCGCGACGATCGCCACCGCCCGGCTGTTCGCGCCCGAGCGGATCATCGTCGTAGACCTCGCCGCCGCCCGTCTGGAGGCCGCCCGCAAACTCGGCGCCGAGGCCGTCGCCGACGCGCGCGAGGCCCCCGAGCAACTGGTCGAGGACCTCACCGGAGGCCTCGGCGCCGACGTGGTCGTCGAGGCGGTGGGCGTACCGGAGACCTTCGAGCTGTGCACGCGCATGGTGCGGCCCGGAGGGCACGTGGCCAACGTCGGAGTGCACGGCAAGCCCGCCACCCTGCATCTGGAGGACCTGTGGAGCAGGAACGTCACCCTCACCACGGGCCTGGTCGACACCCGCTCCACGCCCACCCTGCTGCGGATGGCGGCGGCCGGCCGGCTGCCCACCTCCCAGCTCGTCACGCACACGTTCCCGATGGAGCGCATGGAGGAGGCGTACGACGTCTTCGCCCACGCCGCCGAGACGGGAGCCCTGAAGGTCGTGCTCGGCGGGCCGCGGCGCGAGGTCGTCCCGGTGCCCGCGGCCTGACGGGCAGGACCGCGGGCGCGTACGCGCGGGAGACACCCACGCAGGAGACACCCAGGAGACGCGGTGCGGAACGGCCGCACGCGCTCCGCCAGGCGGAAAGACGGATGACTGATGTATCGCAACGACGGGTTCCGTGAGCTCGGGCGGCAGGAGTGCCTTCGGCTGCTGGCCAAGGCGCCGGTGGGCCGTATCGTCCACACGCGGCACGCCCTGCCCGCGGTGCTCCCCGTCAACTTCGCCCTGGACGGCGACGGCGCGGTGCTGCTGTGCACCTCGGCCACCTCCGAACTGGTCCGCGCGATCGACGGCGCGGTGGTCGCCTTCGAGGCCGACGAGGTGGACGCGGTCGCGCACTCCGGATGGAGCGTCGTCGTCACCGGTCCCGCCTCGGTGGTGACCGACCCGGCCGAGCACCGGCGCCTGCTCCACGGCGGCCCGCGCTCCTGGGTGCCCTCGCCGCGGGTGGTGTTCGTCCGTATCGAACCGGAACTGGTCACGGGCCGTGAACTCGTCGGCGGACTCAGCGTGTACGGCCTGGACTCCGTCGTCTGACCCCCGGACCGTCCCCCTCGTCGGCCCGCCCCCTTGTCAGTCCCCTCTTCCTCTTTTCCTCGAATTTTCCTCGAATTTTCCTCGAACCCGCCGGAGGACGCCATGCAGGGTTCCCAGTACACCGTCGGCGACGTCATGACCCCGACCGTCGTCGCCCTGGCAGGTGGAGCGATGTTCAAGGAGATCGTGCGGACCATGGAGGAGTGGGGTGTCAGCGCGATGCCCGTGCTGGACGGCCGGCGCCGGGTGCTCGGCGTCGTCTCCGAGGCCGATCTGCTGCGCAAGGAGGAGCTGCGCGAGGACGAGCAGGACCTGCCCGGCGGGCCGCCGCGGCTCGTGGCCGGTCCGGGCTCGGCCAAGGCCCGGGCCGTGACCGCCGAGGAGCTGATGAACACCCCGGCCGTCACCGTCCACCCCGCCGCCACCCTGGGCGGGGCCGCCCGCCTCATGGCCCGGCACGGCGTCAAGCGCCTCCCGGTCGTCGGCGACGACGGCGTGCTCGTCGGCATCGTCAGCCGCTCCGACCTGCTCAAGGTGTTCCTCCGCGGCGACGAGGACATCGCCGAGGACGTGCGCCGCCAGATAGTCGCCGCCGGTTTTCTGGCGGATTCGGTGGGCGTGGCGGTGCGCGAGGGCGTGGTCGCCCTCACCGGCCGGCTCCCGGACGCCTCCCTGATCCCGCTCGTCGTCCGTCTGGCGCGCGCCGTGGGGGGAGTGGTGGACGTGCGGTGCGACGACCTCACGGGACCACGCCGCCGCCCCCTCCTGGAACCCGATCTGGCGCACGAGCAGCCGTCGTCCCGCGCCACGGGGACGGGGACCGGACCCGAGACCTGACGGCAGGGGGGCCGAACGGCCCTTCGAAGGACCGAACCGCTCTCGCGCCGTGCCGTGCCGGATGCGACGGTGAAGGTGGCGGACGCTGCCGCAGAAGGGCGGCAGCCCCGGTGGAAGGCGGTGGGGTCGATGGAACTGCCCCTGGTGGTGGGTGTCGACGGGTCGGACCCGAGCCTGACAGCGGTGGACTGGGCGGTGGGTGAGGCCGCCCGGTTCGGACTGCCGCTGCGCCTGGTGTACGCGTCCCTGTGGGAGCGGTACGAGGGCGCGATGCCGTCGGGGACCGTGGAACGTTCCTCGGAGCAGGTGATGGCGGATCACGTCGTCGCGTCCGCCGCGGAGCGCGCCCGGCGGCGCGACCCGGAGGTGAAGGTGTCCACCGAGGTCCTGCCGCAGGACGCGGTCACCGCCCTGCTCGGCGAGGCCGCCAACGCCTCCGCGCTGATCACCGGCTCCCGCGGGCGGGGACAGCTGAAGGGGCTGCTGCTGGGCTCGGTCGGCCTTGCCGTGGCGGCCCGGGCGCACTGCCCTGTGGTCGTGGTCCGCGGCGACCCGGCGGGCCTGGCCGGTACCCACGAGCGGATCCTGCTCGCCGCGGGCGACGCCGACACCGGGCACGAGGCCGTGCGGTTCGCGTTCCGGGAGGCCGAGGTGCGCGGCTGCGTCCTCGACGTCGTACGTGCCTGGCGGCGTCCCGTGCACGAGGGCGTCGGCAACCCGCAGCTCGCCGACGAGCCGGCCCAGCGGCACGAGGAGCACGCCGCCGCCGTCCTCGAGGAGCTGCTGCGCGAACCGGAGACCGAACACCCGACGGTACGGGTGCGCCCCGCGACGGTCGAAGGCCCGGCGCACCGGGTGCTCGTGGACCGCTCGGCCGCCGCCGACCTGGTGGTCGTCGGGGTGCGGCGCAGGGAGGGCCACTTCGGTCTACAGCTCGGCCGGACGGCTCACACCCTCCTGCACCACGCGCACTGCCCGGTGGCCGTCGTACCGCAGGGGGTGTGACCGCGCGGTGCCGGCGCGGACGGCGCCGACCTGGGCGTACGACGGCTACGACCCCGCGAAGGAGCGGCTCAGGGAGGCCCTGTGCACCCTGGGCAACGGCCGCTTCGCGACCCGCGGGGCCCTGCCGGAGTGCGCCGCGGACGAGACGCACTACCCGGGCACCTATCTGGCCGGCTGCTACAACCGGCTCGTCTCCCACGTCGCCGGCCGCCAGGTCGAGAACGAGGATCTGGTCAACCTGCCCGACTGGCTGCCGCTGCGCTTCCGCCTCACCGGCGGAACCTGGCTCACCCCGGACACGGCGCCAGTCCTCGATCACCACCAGGTCCTGCACCTGGACCCGGGCGTACTGGAACGCCGCACCCGCTACGGGCTCGGCGACGGGCGGACGCTGACCGTGCGCCAGCAGCGGATCGTGCACATGGCCGACCCGTATCTGGCCGCCCTGAGCACCGAGTTCACCGCCGAGGGCGGCCCGGCCGACCTGGAGGTGGAGGCGGCGCTCGACGGCGGCGTGACGAACGCCGGGGTACGCCGCTACCAGGACCTGGACGGCCGCCACCTCACCCAGGTGCACACCGGCGGCGCGGCCGCGGACACGGTGTGGCTGCGCTGCCGGACCCGTACCTCCGACATCCGGATCGGCCTGGCCGCCCGACTGACCTGCGACCCGCCGGCCGGGCCGGTCGACACCCGCCACGAGCATCCGCGCGCGATCCAGCGGACGCGCCTCGACCTGGCACCCGGCCGGACCGCCACCCTGGACAAGACCGTCGCCCTGCACACCTCCCGCGACCCGGCGATCAGCGATCCGCTGGACGCGGCGATCGACCGGGTGGCCGCGGCGCCCGGTTTCGCCGAGCTGCTGGAGAGCCACCGGACGGCGTGGGGGCGCATGTGGCGCCGGGCCGCCATCGACGTCCCCGGGGAGCCGGGGCGCATCCTGCGTCTGCACCTCTTCCACGTGCTCCAGACCCTGTCCCCGAACACCGCCGACCTCGACGTCGGCGTACCCGCCCGCGGTCTGCACGGCGAGGCCTACCGCGGCCATGTCTTCTGGGACGAGCTGTTCGTCCTGCCGTATCTGAACCTGCACTTCCCCGAGGTCTCCCGCGCCCTGCTGCACTACCGGCACCGTCGCCTGGAGCGGGCCTGCTCGGCGGCGCGCGCGATCGGCCGGCGCGGCGCGATGTTCCCGTGGCAGAGCGGCAGCGACGGCCGGGAGGAGACCCAGCGACTGCACCTGAACCCCCGCTCGGGCCGCTGGCTGCCGGACCACTCGCACCTCCAGCGCCATGTCGGCTCGGCGGTCGCCTACAACGTGTGGCGGTACTGCGAGGCGAGCGGCGACGCGGAGTTCCTGCACACCAAGGGCGCCGAGACGCTGTTCCGGATCGCCCGCTTCTGGGCCGACTCGGCAACCTGGGACGAACATCTGGGACGCCATCGCATCCTCGGCGTGATGGGCCCCGACGAGTACCACGACGCCTACCCGGACGCAGAGCGGCCCGGCCTCGACGACAACGCCTACACCAACGTCACGGCGGCCTGGGTGCTCGACCGCGCGCTCGAAGTGCTGCGTGTCCTGCCCGAGCCGCGCCGCCGTGAACTCGTCGAGCGCACGGGCGTGGACGACGCCGAACTCGATCATTGGGAGCACGTCTCCCGCACGCTGCACGTGCCCTTCCACGACGGTGTCGTCAGTCAGTTCGAGGGGTACGGCGGACTGGCCGAGTTCGACTGGGCCGGCTACCGCGAACGCTACGGGGACATCCGCCGTCTGGACCGGATCCTGGAGGCCGAGGGCGACAGCGTCAACCGCTACAAGGCGTCCAAGCAGGCCGACGTGCTCATGCTCGGCTACCTGTTCTCCCCGGCCGAGCTGTGCGCGCTCCTCGGCCGCCTGGGCCACCGCCTCGACGACGACCTGTGGCGGCGCACCGTCGACTACTACCTGGACCGCACCTGCCACGGCTCCACCCTCAGCGGCCTGGTGCACGGCTGGGTCCTGGCCCGCGCCCGCCGGGCGGAGGCCTGGACCTTCGTCCAGGAGGCCCTGCGCGGCGACATCGCCGACCTCCAGGGCGGCACCACCGGCGAGGGCATCCACCTCGGCGCCATGGGCGGCACCCTCGACCTCGTGCAGCGCGGCCTCACCGGTCTGGAGACCCGTGAGGGCGCGCTGTGGCTCGACCCCGCCCCGCTGCCGGAACTGTCCTCCTACGGCGTCTCGATCCGCTACCGGGAGCACTGGGGCGTGGGGCTGCGTCTTGAGCACGGCCGGATCCGGATCGCCGTGCCCGAGTCCAACGGCTCCCCGATCGACGTACGTCTGGCCGACCGCGCCGTCAGTGTCCAGCCGGGCGAGACGTGCGTCCTGGTGCTGCCCGACTGAACCCCCTTCCCGGACCCTCCCGGACTCTCCTCGCCACCGCCCCGAAGGGGCGCGGAAATACCCCCGGGGGTACTCGTGCTACTGTCGGCACGAGATACCCCCGGGGGTAATTCTTCGCTAGGAAGGGAGCGTCCTGTGTTCTTCGTCGAGACCATCGAGCTGGCAGGACTCGGCAACCGCAGCTACCTGGCCGGAGGCGAGCGCGCGGCGGTGGCGGTCGACCCGCCCAGGGACGTCGACCGGGTGCTCGCGGCGGCGGCCCGGCGCGGAGTGCGCATCGCCTGCGTCGTCGAGACCCACGTCCACAACGACTACGTCTCCGGCGGCCTGGAACTCGCCCGGCTGACCGGAGCCGACTACCTCGTCCCGGAGGGCGCCCGCGTCAGCTTCGCGCGCACCCCCGTCCGCGACGGCGACACGGTGATCGTCGACGACGACGCCCGGCTGACCCTGCACGCCCTGGCCACCCCGGGACACACCCCGCATCACACCTCGTACGTCCTGCGCGAGGCCGGCACCGCCCTCGCCGTGTTCACCGGCGGCTCGCTGCTGATCGGCACCGTCGGCCGCCCCGACCTGGTCGAACCGCGGCTGACCGAGGACCTGGCCCGTGCCCAGCACGCCTCCGCCCACCGGCTCGCCGACGCGCTGCCCGACGCCACCGAGGTGCTGCCCACCCACGGCTTCGGCAGCTTCTGCTCCTCCGGGCAGGCGGAGGGCGACAGCACGACCATCGGCCGGGAGCGGGTGGTCAACGACGCGTTCACCCGCGACGTCGACGCCTTTGTGGCGGACCTGCTCGCGGGCCTGGACGACATCCCCGCGTACTACACGCACATGGGCCCGGCCAACGCCGCCGGACCCGAGCCGGTCGACCTCACCCCGCCCGCCGTCGCCGACCCCGAGGAGATAGGCGGCCGGCTGGCCGCGGGGGAGTGGGTCGTCGATCTGCGCAACCGGGTCGCCTTCGCCGAAGGGCACGTAGCGGGGTCGTTCAACTTCGAGGCCGAGGGCAAGCTCGCCACCTACCTGGCCTGGCTGGTGCCCTGGGGCAAGCCGGTGACGCTGCTCGCCGCGACGGCCGCGCAACTGGCCGACGCGCAGCGCGAGCTGGCCCGGGTCGGCATCGACCGCCCGGCCGCCGCGGCCACCGGCGGGCCGTCCGACTGGCTCCGCCCGGGCGAGGAGCCCGCCTCCTTCCCGCGGGCCACCTTCGCGGACCTCGCCGAGCGGCACTCGGCGAAGGGCGTCGTCGTACTGGACGTGCGGCGCGACTCCGAACGGGCCGACGGCTTCGTCGAGGGCTCGGTGCACATCCCCGTCCACCAGCTGCACCGGCGGACCGGCGAGGTGCCCGACGGCCAGGTGTGGGTGCACTGCGCGGGCGGCATGCGCGCCGCCGTGGCCGCCTCCCTGCTCGACGCGGCGGGCCGTGACGTGGTCGCCGTGGACGACGGGTTCGAGTCCGCGGAGAAGGCCGGACTCACCGTACGGACCGCACCGGAGGGACAGTGCCGATGAGCCAGGTCCGCCGCGGTCCCTCCCGTATCACCGCCCCGGAGGCCGCCGCACGCACGGACCACGCTCCGACGGGCGGCGCGCCCGGCGGCGCCGTGCTCGTGGACGTGCGGGAAGCGCGGGAATGGCGCGCGGGACACGCTCCCGGCGCGCTGCACCTCTCCCTGAGCGCGCTCGCCTCGGGCGCCGGCGTGCCACCCGAGGCGCGCGGGCGGCTCCTGGTCGTCGTCTGCCGCTCCGGCAACCGCTCCCGGCAGGCCGTCGAACTGCTGACCGCCCGAGGCGCCGAGGCCGTCGACGTGATCGGCGGGATGCGCGACCGGGTACGGGCCGGACTGCCCGTGGTGGACCAGCGGGGCGAGGACGGCACGATCGCGTGAGTGCTCTGCTTCTCGCCCTGGCCGCCGGGGCCGTCACCGGCCTGGCGCTGGGCGCGCTCGGAGGCGGCGGCAGCGTCCTGGCCGTCCCCGCGCTGATCTACCTGCTCGGCTTCACCCCGGCCGCGGCCACCACCGCGAGCCTGGTCGTCGTCACCGTCACCTCCGCCACCGCGCTCGTCGCACACGCCCGCGACGGCCATGTGCGATGGCGCACCGGACTGGCGTTCGCCGCCGCGGGCATCGGCCCGGCGATGCTGGGCGGCGCGGTCGCCGGACGGCTGCCGGACGCCGTGCTGACCGCCGCCTTCGCGCTGGTCGCGGCGGTCGCCGCGGCCCGGATGCTGCGCCCGCGCCCGGCGCGGGAGGAAGATCGTCCGGTACGGCACGGGCGGGCGGCGGCCGCCGGCGCCGGACTCGGCGCGGTCACCGGAGTGCTCGGCGTCGGCGGCGGCTTCCTCGCCGTCCCCGTCCTGGTGGGCGTGGTCTCCCTGCGCATGCGCGAGGCCGTGGGCACCAGCCTGCTGGTCATCACCGTCAACTCACTGGCCGCGCTGGCGCTGCGGGCCGGAACGGTCGACGGGCTGGACTGGGCGGTGATCGCGCCGTTCGCCGGTGCGGCGGTCCTCGCCGCCTGGGACGGCAGGCGGCTGGCCGCCAAGGTGTCCGGGCCGGTGCTGCAGCGGATCTTCGCCGTGGCGCTTCTTGCGGTGGGGGCCTTCATGCTCGTCGACGCGGTGGCCTGATGAGCGCCGCCCGGCCGGGCCACTTGAGGGGCCCGCTCTCACGCCAGCGACAGGAACAGCTTCTCCATACGGGCCCGCATCTGCGCGGGGTCCTGGCCGTTCGTCCGCCCCGCCTCGATGTCGGCCACGCACTTCTGCAGGCCGGTGGCGATGATGGCGAAACCTGCGCGGTCCAGGGCGCGGGAGGCGGCGGCGAGCTGTGTCACGACCTCCTCGCAGTCCCGGCCCTCCTCGATCATCCGGATCACCCCGGAGATCTGGCCCTGCGCCCGGCGCAACCGGTTCAGCACGGCCTTGAGGTCCGTGCCCTCGAGCTCCAGTTCCACGATCACTCCTCGCAAAATACCCCTGGGGGTACTGTACGTCCGTCCTCGGGACGACGTCGACCACCCCACCGACCGGAAAGGACCCGTTCCGCCGTGACCGTTCCCTCCACCCCCGTCTCCCTGGCCGTCGAGCAGGCGCGCTCACGGCTCGACGAGCTGACCGTCATCGACGTGCGCACGCCCGGCGAGTATGCCTCCGGACACCTCCCCGGCGCGCTCAACGTCCCACTGGACCGCGTAGGGCAGGCGCTGCCCGAGATACGGCACGCGGCGGAGCGCCGCGAGATCCTCGTCGTCTGCGCCTCGGGCGCCCGCTCGGCCAAGGCCTGCGTCTACCTGGCACGGCAGGGCGTCGCCACCGCCACCCTCACCGGCGGTACGGGCGCCTGGGGGGCGGCGGGTCACGAGCTGCACCGGCCGACGGCCTGCGAGACCCCGGCCGGCTGGAGCATGGAACGCCAAGTGCGTTTCACGGCCGGAACGTTGGTGCTGCTCGGGCTCGCACTCGGACTGCTTGTCCACCCGGCCCTGCTGATCCTTCCGGCGGGCGTGGCGGGCGGACTGGTCTTCTCCGCCCTCACCGACACCTGCGGCATGGCCGTCCTGCTCGCGAAACTCCCCCACAACCGGCCGCGTGCGGCCCGGCTCGACGCGACGCTCGAGACGCTGCGGAGCAGGTGAGACCGCGGGGCGACCGACCGGCCGCCCCGCCCCGACCGGCCGCCCCCGGTGGCCCGGACTCACTCGACGGGGCCCTCCTCGTGTTCCAGCAGATGCCCCATGCGGTCGCAGAACAGATGGCCGAACAGGGCGCCGCCGTAGACGACGAACCCCGCGCCGACCAGCCAGGACTCCACCACCAGGATGGTGCCGATGGCGCCGTAGCTGAACGCGTTGGTCACGATCAGCGGGGTGAACACCAGGAACGAGAAGGCGCGCAGGCCGACCAGGCCGACCATGGTGGCGAGGGCGCCGGGGAAGAGGAGCCGCCAGCGCACCTGGCGGCCGAGCAGGAAGTGCGGGCCCCACCAGAAGAACAGCACGCCGACGCCCACGCTCAGCAGCATGCGGTAGGTCCCGTCGAACACCGTCCGGGTGAGCACCTGCATGTACAGGTACACCATGAGCGCGACCAGCCAGACGGCCTGCCGCCAGATCCGGTGCCAGGGCCCGGCGGGCAGCCGCCACACCCGCTCATAGGCGTTCTGCACGCTCGACGCGAAGGACACGCCGAACACCGCGAGCAGCACCAGGCCCCACGCGCTGGTGCTGCCGGCCACCTTGCGGGCCGGGCTGAAGACCTCCGAGAGCACGTCGGCGGACCGGCCGGACAGGTCCATGCCGTCCACCAGCCACAACGCGAACCCGCCGTGGTGCAGCGGATCGAGCGCGGCCACCACGATCAGCAGCGGGGCCAGGGTGACCAGGGAGAGCGTGGCGAACCCCATCGCCCGGTGCATGAGCTCCAGCCGCTTGCCGCGCCGGTAGAGCTCAGCGGCCCACCCCAGGTGAGTCGTCGGGCGGTCGGAGGACTTCCGCTTGCTCAACTCGGCCGCCGCGAACGCCCGTCACGGAGGCCGGTGCCGCTCGACGCCGGAGGGGACGGGGTGGGACATGACATGGCGACGGCGCCTCCTCTCCGGGGCACGGGTGACCGGCGCCCGGCCCGCGCAAACCCAACATCGCGACCCGTCCGCCCGGCCGCACCACAGGCAGGCGTGGGTCCGACAGGTTCCGGGAAGGACCTGCGCGGTGCGCCGCCCCTCAGCACTTCCATCGTCGCGCCGCTGTCCCGCACGGGCACACCGGGAGCGCGGGCACCCCCTTCGCGCCTCGTCGTCCGCGTGCCCAGGCCCCTCCCGCCCGTGGACGAGAAGGGCCCTCCTTCACTGATGGCGAGGCCGGGCCTCAGCGCATCCTGGTGGTACAGACCATGTGCTCCGAGACCCAGACCCTCTTGCCGTGGCGGGTCGTGAAGTAGTGTCCCTTGACCTTGTGACAGTTGTGGTGCGCTGTCCCGTACGAGGTGGTGCTCTTGGCGGGCGCTGCCGATGCTGTGCCCACGGAGGCCACGGCGGCGCCACCCGCCATGACGCCCGCAGCGAGGCCGGTGGCCAGTGCGCGTGTGAGTCGACGTCGCATTACTGGCTCCCTTTCGCTTGGGAATCAGGTACGTTGCCCATTTTCGTCCCTCCCTCGGGCCCTTGCATCAGCGCTGGTGGGCGGGCCGGGACCGGGCCCGGCGGGCGGGTGCCGCAGGCGTCCGGAGCGTCGTACGGGGTCATTTCGCACGGTGGGATGCGCAGTTCGGGCTCCCCCCTGGGGCGGCGCGCGGGTCCGGAGTCCCGCGCCCCCGGGTCCGTTCCGCACCGTACAAAGCCGGGCGGTCGCTCGCCATACTGGACGGGGGCCCTCCCGCGGATCAGGCCGGTGCCGGGAAGGGGCCAGGGGGCGGCCCGGACGGGGTACGCCCCGGAGAGGCGGGGTACACGGCGACGGGGGCGGCGGCGCGAGATGTCGGACACCATGCTGATCCAGGGCCGTTACCGGCTGCTCGACACCATCGGCCGGGGCGGCATGGGCGAGGTCTGGCGGGCGCGGGACGAGTCGCTGGGCCGCCATGTCGCGGTGAAGTGCCTCAAGCCGCTCGGCCCCCAGCGCGACCCGTCCTTCACCCGGGTGCTGCGCGAGCGGTTCCGGCGCGAGGCCCGGGTGGCCGCCGCGCTCCAGCACCGCGGGGTGACCGTCGTCCACGACTTCGGCGAGTCAGACGGCGTGCTCTACCTGGTGATGGAGATGCTCGACGGCCGCAACCTCGGACAGTTGCTGGAGGACAACGACCACCGGCCGCTGGCCGTGCCCGACATCGTCGAGATCGCCGAACAGGTCGCCGCGGCCCTCGCCTACACCCACCAACAGGGCATCGTGCACCGGGATCTGAAACCGGCGAACATCATGCGCCTGACCGACGGGACGGTGAAGATCTGCGACTTCGGCATCGCCCGGCTCGGCCACGACATCGGCTTCACGGCCCGGCTGACCGGGACCGGCGTCGCCATGGGCACCCCGCACTACATGTCGCCCGAGCAGATCGGCGGAACCGAGGTCGACCAGCGCAGCGACCTGTACTCACTGGGCTGCGTGCTGTACGAACTCGCCACCGGGGCGCCGCCGTTCGACTTCGACGACGCCTGGGCGATCCTCGTCGGGCACCGCGACACCCCGCCCGAGCCGCCCCGCCGCCGACGCGCCGAACTCCCCGAGTACCTCGAGCGGGTCATCCTCGACCTGCTCGCCAAACTGCCCGAGCAACGGCCGCACGACGCCCGCGCGTTGAGCCGCCGCATCGTCGTCGGCCGCACGACGGAGCCGCGGTACGCGCCCACCGTGGTCACGCCACTCCCACGGCCGCGTCCGTCACGACCGGCCGGTCGTGACGGGCGACTGCCGTCGTGGACAAGGGGCATGACCACCGGTCACAAGGCGGTCGGCGCGGCACCGCGCACCGCACCTCCGGCCGACGCGGGCGGCCTGACCGGCGAGTGGACCCCGCGCGGCGCCACGGACGGCCCGGCGGAGACCGGGCGGACGCCCGGCGGGCGGCCGGTCCCGCCGCCGGAGGCAGTCAGGGCGCTGACCGACCGGCACCAGGCGGCCCTGGGCCTCGGACGGCTCGGCCGCTGGGAGGAGGCGGGCGAGGCACACCGCGGCATCGCCGACGAGCGGGCCCGTCTCCTCGGCCGCGACCACCCCGACACCCTCGCCAGCCGGTACGAATACGCCTTCGGCCTCAGCCGTACCGGTCGCCCGGCCGAGGCGCTGCGGGAGTACAAGCAGGTGGCCGAGGCACGGATCGGGGCGCTCGGCGCCGACCACCCGGACACACTCGCCGTGCGCCAGGAGATGGCGTACGTACTGGGCCGCCTGGGCCGCCACTTCGACGCGCACCAGGTGTACGCGGCGGTGCTCACCGCGCGCGAGCGCACCATGGGCCCGGACCATCCCGACACCCTGCGCTGCCGGCACAACCTCGCCTTCAGTCTCAGCCGGCTCGGCCGCCTCGACGACTCGTACCGCATGGCCTGCCAGGTCGCCGCCGCGCGCGCCCGGGTGCTGGGGCCGCAGCACCCCGACACCCTGGTCACCAGATTCGAAGTCGCCTACGCCCTGGGTCAGTTGGGCAGGTGGGCCGAGGCCCTGGACACCTACCACGAGGTCGCCGGGGCACGCGCCCGTGCGCTCGGCCCCGGCCACCCCGACACCCTGGCCGCCCGCTACGAGGTCGGCATCTGCCTGGGCCGGCTCGGGCGCAGCGCGGAGGCGCTGGAGCTGTACCGGGCCCTGATCGACGACCGCACCCGGGTGCACGGCCCCGCGCACCCCGAGACCCTGCGCGCCCAGCACGGTCTCGGGGTCAACCTCGGCCGTCTCGGCCGCTGGGAGGAGGCACTCGCCGAGTCCCGCGACGTGTGCGCGATCCGTGGGCGCGTGCTCGGCGCCGGCCACCCCGACACCCTCGTCAGCCGCCGCGAGGTGGCCGTGAGCCTCGGCTGGCTCGGCCGCTGGGCCGACGCGCTCACCGAGTACCGCGCGGTGGCCGAGGCCCGCGAGCGCGTCCTGGGCGCCGGCCACCCCGACACCCTCGTCAGCCGTACCGACGAGGCCCACTGCCTGGAACAACTGGGCCGCGGCCAGGAGGCCGCGGAGCTGTACCGCAGGGTCGCCGTCCTGCGCGGGCAGCGCACGGCCGACGGCCCGTAGGCCGCGGTCCGCCGCGGACCGCACCCTGGCCGCCGTGGATCACCGCGTGTTACGAAGAACCATGAGCGCACACGAGGGACACGGTACGTACGACGCCGTCATCGTCGGCGGGGGGCACAACGGACTGGTCGCCGCCGCCTACCTGGCCCGGGCCGGACGGTCGGTGCTCGTGCTGGAGCGGCTGGACCACACCGGGGGCGCCGCCGTCTCCACCCGCCCGTTCGCCGGTGTGGACGCCCGGCTGTCCCGCTACTCCTACCTGGTCAGCCTGCTGCCCCGGAAGATCGTCCAGGACCTGGGCCTGGACGTCCGGCTGCGCACCCGCACGATCTCCTCGTACACGCCCGTCGAGCGCGGCGGACGGCCCACCGGACTGCTCGTGGGCGGCGGCGAGGAGCGCACCCGCGAGGCGTTCGCCCGGCTCACCGGCTCCGACCGCGAGTGGGAGGCCTGGCAGCGCTTCTACGGCATGACCGGACGCCTCGCCCGCAGGGTCTTCCCCACGCTCACCGAGCCGCTGCCGACCCGCGAGGAACTGCGCCGCCGCGTCGACGACGAGGAGGCCTGGCGGATCCTGTTCGAGGAGCCGCTCGGCGTCGCCGTGGAGGACCGCTTCGCCGACGACCTCGTACGGGGCGTGGTGTTCACCGACGCCCTCATCGGCACCTTCGCCGACGCCCACGACCCGTCCCTCGCGCAGAACCGCTGCCTCCTCTACCACGTGATCGGCGGCGGCACCGGCGACTGGGACGTGCCGGTCGGCGGCATGGGCGCCCTGACCGACGCGCTCGCCGCCGCGGCCCGCCGGACCGGAGCCGTCATCGCCACCGGCCACGAGGCGATACGGGTGGTGAGCGACGGGCGCGCGGCGGAGGTCACGTACCGCACCCGGGACGGCGAGGGCACCGTCGGCGCCCGGCACGTGCTGGTGAACGCCTCCCCGCAGGCCCTGGCCGCGCTGACCGGCGACGAGCCGCCGGAGCCCGCCGAGGGCGCCCAGCTCAAGGTGAACATGCTGCTCAAGCGGCTGCCCAGGCTCCGGGACACCGCGGTCGACCCGCGCGAGGCCTTCGCCGGCACCTTCCACATCGCCGAGGGGTACCGGCAGCTCGCCGACGCCCACGCCCGGGCCGCCGCGGGCGAGCTGCCCGCCGCGCCGCCCTCCGAGATCTACTGCCACTCCCTGACCGACCCCACCATCCTCGGCCCCGGCCTGGTCGAACAGGGCTACCAGACGCTCACCCTGTTCGGCCTGCACACCCCCGCCCGGCTCTTCGCCCGGGACAACGACGCCGTACGCGAGGAACTGCTGAAGTCCACACTCGCGCAGCTCGACGCCCACCTCGCCGAACCGCTCGCCGACTGCCTCGCCACCGACGCCGACGGCCGGCCCTGCATCGAGGCGAAGACCCCCCTGGACCTGGAACGGGACCTGCGCCTCCCCGGCGGCAACATCTTCCACCGCGCCCTGAGCTGGCCGTACGCCCAGGAGGGCACGGGCCGCTGGGGCGTGGAGACCCGGCACGCCAACGTCCTCCTCTGCGGCGCGGGCGCGGTACGCGGCGGCGGAGTCAGCGGGGTCCCGGGCCACAACGCGGCGATGGCGCTACTCGAGGCCCACGCCACCTGACGCGCCGCGCGGCCGGGGGCGATGGGGACCCCGTGTCCGCGTTTCGCGCGCCGTGCGGGCGGTCGGCGCCCCGGGTGGTGGTGGGGGCCCGTCGACTCCTTCCTGCACGCCGTGCCCGGGGCCGTGCCCCGGGCGGCCGGATTCGGAGCGCGGTGGTGTGCGCCGCCGCAGGCAGGGGACGCGCCCCCGACCGACCGCCGCCGGCTACCGGATCGCCGCGGCCGGCAGTGTGTGCAGGGTGCCGCCCGAGGAGGCGGCGTGGACGCTGTTGGCGCCGGGGGAGCAGGCGGCGGCCAGGATCTGGCCGCCCAGGTCGAAGCTCTGGAGCGACGCGCCGTCCGCCGCGTCCAGCAGATGGAGCCGGCCGCTCCAGCCGCCCGCGTACACCGCGGCCCCGTCGGAGCACAGGGCGAAGAACTCCTCGCGCTCCCCGTGGTGCGCGCGCCAGACCGGCTCGCCGGTCGCCGCGCCCAGGCAGTGGACCGTGCCCGCGACGTCCCCGACGACCACCGTGTCGAGCACCCGGACCGGCGCGGCCACCACCGGCGCGCCGAGCCGGACCTCCCACACGGCGGAGCCGTCGGTTGCCGCGAGGCACCTCAGCGTGCCCTCGCCGTCCGCGACCACCAGGTGCTCCTCCAGCGGCAGCGGCGGCGCCAGGACCGGGGCCGGCAGCCGTACGGGCGCCTTCCAGGCCAGGGCGCCGTCCTCGTCGTCGACGGCGAGGATCTCCGCGCCCCGCACGGCCGACAGGTACACGTGCCGGGCCCCGACCACCACCGGGACGGCCGGGGCGCCCGAGGTGTCGGTGAGCGGATCGGTCTCCCACCACAGACGCCGGGTCACCGCGTCGAAGTGGTGCAGCCGGCCGGTCGCGTCGCCTAGGAACACGCTCCGCCCGCGCAGCAGCACCCGCGCCTGGGCGAGTCCGCTCGCGGTGGAGGACCACCACAGACGGTGCTGCCGCGTGTCCCAGGACTCCAGCCGCCCGTCGGCGTCGCACACCAGCAGCACGTCGCCGTCCGCGCACAGCTGCACCGGAGCCGTGAAGTCCGGCCGGCGCACCTTCTCCACGCCCGTGGCCGCGTCCAGCCAGCGCACCGCGCCCCCGCCGTCGGCCACGACCACCCCGTCCTCCTCGGTCGCCACGACGCACTGCGGCCACTCCCCGACCCCGGCGCTCCAACTGCGCCGCCCCGGACGGAACGGCACCGTCAGATCCGCGGTGTTGCCCACCCCGGCCAGGAAGTCCCGCAGTTCGGCGCGGTACGCGGTCAGGGTGCGGCCCACCTCCTCGGGCAGCCGCAGCGCCCCCGGCCGGCCGAAGCCTTCGGCGACCTCGTCCAGGTGGGGCCGGTCGGCCGGGTCCTCGGCCAGACAGGCACGGATCAGCCGGCCCGTGGCGTCGTCCGGCAGCCCGGACAGATCGGGCGCGGCCCCGCTCACCCGGCGCACCAGCATGGCCCGGGCGTCGTCCTCGGCGGTGTACGGCGGGTGGCCGGTGAGCGCGTACAGGACGATGCCGGCGAAGGCGAAGACATCGGTCGCCAGCCCGGTCCTGGCCAGCCCCCGCACCTGTTCGGGGGCGCAGAAGTGGGGCTGGCCGATGACCATGTCGAGGGTGAGCGTGACCCGCTGGCCGCGGATCCGGGTGAGCCCGAAGTCGATGATCCACGGCCCGTCGTGGGTCAGCAGGATGTTCCCCGGGTGCAGGTCCCGGTGGAGCAGCCCCTTGCGGTGCGCGGTGCCGAGGGTGTCGAGGAGTTCGGCGGCGAGCGTGTGCACCGTGTCGCGGGGCAGCGGGCCGCCGTGCGCCTCCACGACCCGGTACAGCGACAGACCGGGGATGAAACGGGTGGCCAGCGTGGGTCGCCGGCCGGCCGCGAAGTCGAGCGCGAGCAGCTCCGGGATGCGCGCGCCCCTGCACCGTTCCAGCGCCTTGCTCTCCTGGTGGAAGCGCTGCATGTGCTGGGCGTCCTCGGTGAACTCGTGCTTGAGCAGCTTCACGGCCGCCAGCGTGTCCGGCCCGTGCCGGTCACCGGGCCGCCGGCCGAGGTAGACCGTGCCGAACCCGCCCGTGCCCAGTCTGCCCAGCAGCCGGAACCCGGCGGCCTCCGGCGGGTCCCTCTCCGGGTCCAGGGGCATCACCATGTCGACGTCCTTTCTCTGGGCCTTCCGCGGCCCGCCGGGGGAGGGGTCACTGAAGGACGGCCGCCTCGTTCTCCGTCTCGTGGGAGAACCCGATGCCGCACAGCACGGTGGACTTGCCCAGCTCGCAGGTGCCGGTGTCGCTCAGCCGATCCCCGCCCGCGCGCGGGGCGTCGCGTTCGCACCGCAGGACGAGGACCGGGCGTCCGGCCTCCTGCCGGCCGCGTACGGTGACCCGGGCCCGCACCTGCCCGGCGTCCGTCTCCCCGGTGACCTCCCGGCCGCGCAGCGGGATCGTCTGCCGGTTACCGGTCCGCAGGTCGGTGACGACCAGCAGCCCGGCGAGTTCGGGGTTGCGCTGCCGGTGGACCCGCCAGACGATGGCGGAGCCCACCAGCAGGACGAGCAGGACGAGGGGGTAGAGCCAGCCGGGCGGCCGGCCGGGCACGGAGCCCCGCAGGTCCAGCGTGGTGACGACCGGCTCGCCGGTGGAGAACTTCGACTCGCCGAGGGAACCGCGGACCGTCGTCGTCCACGCCGAGGAGATCTCGGCGCGCAGGTCCACCCGCTCCCGGAAGTCGCTGGAGCCGGGGAACAGGCTGAACCGGGCGTCCTGACGCCAGGTCAGTGTCATCGGCACGGTCTTCTTCTCGCCCGGGCGCAGGGTGACGGGCGTGGCGGGTCCGTCCGGGGTCAGCCGCGGACCGCCGGACTCCCCGCCGGTCGTCAGGCGGACCGTCAGCGGCACGTGCGTGGCCTTCGACTGCAGCGTCACCCGCAGCGTCCGGGTGCGGGCGCCGGCGCGGTCCCCGGTGGCCACCGCGACATGTGCGCCCGCTCCGCTCACGCCGTCTCCGGCGATCGACACGGTGACCGTGCCGCCCTGGTCGGCGCGGAGCCGTGAGACGGCCTTCTGCGTACGGACCTGGTCCTTGGCGGCGCTGAGCTGCGAGCCGAGGGCCGTGGGGTCGACCGGCAGGATGCGGGGGGCGCCGAACGCGCTGCCCAGCACCTCGGAGACCCCGGTGCCCTCGGCGAGCGGAAGCCCGTAGCCCATGATCTTGCGGTCCTCGCCCAGCGCTGCGTAGCGCGACTTCAGCCGCTGCCAGGCGGTGCTGCCCAGCTCGGCGTACGGGCTGCCCGGCGCGTTGACGGCGCCGTCGGTGAGCATCAGCACCGCCCCGACCGGGGCTGTGCTGCGGTCGAACTGGTCGGCGGCGGCGTCCAGCGCGGCGCCGTGGTCGCTCGCCGACTCCTTGGCGGACTGGGGGAGTTCCTTGGTGAACAGGTTGTCGGTGCGGTTCGCCGGGGACATCGGGTGGACGACCCCGGTCGCCCGGCCGAAGGTGATGACGGCCACCTGGTCGGCGGGCGTCAGCGAGCCGAGGAAGTCGGCCAGGCGCCGCTTGACCGTGGTGTAGAGCGGTACGCCGTCCGGGCCCCGGTCCTGCATGGAGCTGGAGACGTCGACGAGGACGACGTAGGCCGCCGGGACGTCGTCGACCTTCAGCGAGCGGTAGATGTCGTCGCGCGGCACCGGTGGGTCCGCGGCCGCGGCGGGCGCCGCGCCGCACAGGGCCAGCAGGAACGCGAAGGCGAGGGCGAGCAGCGCGGCTCGGTGGGCCGTGGCCCGGGTGGTGGGCATGAGGTGGTGTCCCCCTGGTGTCGTGCGGTTGTGCGTCGCGCGGTGTCTGTCGTGTCTGTCGTGGGGCCGTACGTCGTTCAGGTGTGGGGCTGGGCGTCGTTCAGGTACGGGCGCGGGCGGCGACGGCGTCGAGCTTGCGCAGCCGGGTGATCTCCCGCTCGCACTGCCGGCTCTGCCGGTCGAGGTCGTCTTTGAGCCGTGCCTGCCGGCTGATCGCGTGGTCGCGGTACTGGGTCCAGATCCGGTGGCCGGTGCTGCACCGGATGAGGGCGAGCTCCAGGTCCTCGCGCTCCTCGGCGGCACGGCCGGTCGCGTCGTAGGAGGTCCAGACCTGCTCGTAGGCCTCGAGCAGGGTGAGGACGCGTTCGCCGACGCGTCCGTGGGTCGCCCAGGCCCGCAGGGCGGCGGCGAGCTGGTTGTTCGCGGCGCCCGCCCGTCGTGCCCCGCAGACCTGCACGGCCAGCTTCTCGCAGTCCTCCGGGGTGCCCGAGCACCGCGACGCCAGGCCGTGGACCCGGCGCAGGCCGATCAGGGGCCGCAGCGACGGCAGGCGGTCCGCGACGCGCAGGAGCCACCGTCGGTCCTCGGACGTCTCGCGCCAGTTGGGCTCGTCGGCGGCGAGCCGGTACACGGCGTCCAGGACGATCTGCTGGAAGGCGCCGGGCCAGTGCGACAGATGCCAGGCGAGGTCGCGGCCCGCCTGCCCCGGACCGGCACCGGTGGCCTTGTTCACCGTCAGGGCCCGGTCGAGCAGCAGGTCGACCACGGCGGTCGCGTGCTGCTGCGCGGGGCGCGTCTGGAGCGCCGCCCGCAGCGTCGAGACATAGGTGTCGACCCGTCCCGTCACGCCCGCGGTGCCGGGCTGCGGCGCGGTCGCGGCCAGGGCGAGGAAGCCCGACGGCGGCAGACCGGCCAGGAGGCACAGCACGTCCCAGTGGGCGGCCGTCTCCGGCCGCATCCGGGCGGGCGGCCGGCTCAGTGTGCGCTGCAGAGGTGATCGGAGCGGGGCGCCGTCCGCCGCGGCGGGGGAGCGGAGCACGTGGTCGAGGAGCCCTTGGAAGAAGCCGGGCAGCAGGACCTGGTCGACGGCGCCGCAGACGACGGCGCCCTCCAGGAGAGTCGCCGCCTCCTCCGGGTGGCCCGCGGCCCATTTCCGGTCGGCCTCGACCGGGCCGGCGCCCGTGCTCAACAGGGTGTACAGCAAGGGGAGTTCGCGGCCTCCGGCGATCTCCGTACGCTGCTCGGGCCCGGCTTCGCCGCACAGCCACCGCAGCCAGGCGCGGACGAGGGCGCCCGGGTCGGCCTCCGCGTACAGGGCCCGGACCAGGCCGCCCGCGAGGCCGGGCACCTGGCACAGCATGGAGTGCGTGAAGCGCATGGTGCCCTCGCCGAAGGGGGCGACGGCGGGCAGCAGCCCCTCGGTCACAGGGTCGGGCACGCCCTTCGGGGAGCGGGCCCGGAGTTCGGCCAGAGCGCCGGCCAGGACCTCGTCCAGCGGGTCCAGGCTCTGCCCGGTGGAGGTGAGGGCGGCGCGCATGTTCTCGAAGTCGCGGCGGGCCACGTCCGTCCGCCCGTGGAGCAGGTCGGCGAAGAGCTGGTCGCGGTAGGCCTGGGAGACCTCGGGGCTCGACATCAGGGGCGCCAGGGCCTCCATTCCGGTGTGCGGGTGGGTCAGCGCCCTCTCCGCGAGGACGGCGAGCGCTCTGGAACTGATGTCGGGCGTGCGCAGGGCCTGGTTGATCCGGTCGGCGTCCACCTCCTGGCCCGCGGTGACGGCCTGGGCGACCGCCAGCGACGGGTCCAGGGCCGCCAGTACCTCCAGCGCCCGCTCGTGCGCGTCGGGCCCCTCGATCTCCAACGGCTCGCGGGCGTTCGCGAGATGCCGTACGACGGCCTCCCCGCCGTGTGTGGCCCAGTTGTCGAGGAGCAGATCGTGGTAGCCGCGCGCCTGCGGGGACAGCTCGCCGAGATCGGGCAGCGAGGCGCTCACGGGCAGCGCGGTCACCCCGGGAGAGCCCTCGGCGTCACCCCAGTACAGGCGCATGGGCACCTCGGAGCCGGAGGACGTCGAGCTGGCCGCGGACAGGGTGCTGCGCATGCCGAAGGGCAGCAGGGCGGCCACGGAGTCGAGGACGCCCAGCAGTTGGAACGGCTCGTGGTGGCGGTCGCCGGTCACCGCCACCGGGCCGTCCAGCAGATGGGCCGCCGCGGCCGCCAGCCAGCGGGTGCGCTCCGAGACCGAAGGGGTGATGTTGTGACCGACGTCGGAGACCAGCAGGTCCTCTTCGTGGAAGGCCAGGTGCGCGGGTCCCGCGCCGGAGCCGGGCAGGCCCGCGGCGGTGGCGTGGGCGGCGCGGGCCAGCGCGCACCAGCCCACGCCCGCCGCGCCCACCTCCGCGTAGGGGACGGCGAAGTGGGTGATGCGGTAGATCGCGCGGTTGCTGGCGTCCACGTCGTCCGTGCGGTCCAGCAGGAAGACCCCGACCGCGCGGGCTCCGTCCGGGCCCCTGGCGCATCCCATGGTGATCCACGGCAACGGGTCGCCGGGCTCCGGAGTACCCGGCGACCATTGGTGGACGGCGGCGTTGAACTCGGCGCTGCGGCCGGGCGGGTGCGCGACGAGGACCCCGTATCCGCTGCTGGTGTGGGGCTCCTTGCCCCACACGGCCCAGTCGGCGATCAGCCCCGGTGCCATGGCGTGTCCTTCCTCATGCGGGTGTTCGGGTGCGGATCAGGACTGCGTCGGGCGGAATCCCCGCAGGAAGAGGAACGGTTCGAGGACGTTGACCGGCCGGGGCGGCGCCACGAAGCGCACGCTGTCCTCGACGTGGTTGATCAGATACGGGTTCTCGAAGTCGAAGCCCCGTTCGGGGTCGACCCAGAATCCGACGGCCGAGCAGACGAAGTAGCCGACGCGTTCCGGCGCGAAGAACTGCTCGATCTGCTGCTGGATCTCGCGCAGGCTGCCGTGCGGGAACGCGTTGCACAGCCCGTCGAACAGCCGCTTGGCGTCCACGACCTCGGGCTGCCCGGTACGGGGGTTGACCCGCACGTTGCCCTGTTCGCAGGCGAACCGGAACACCCGGTCGTCGTCGAACTTCGCCAGGCACACGGCGATGCTGTGCGGCAGGAAGTTGCCCTGGCGCTCACGGCGCATGTTGATCTCGGTGGCCACCCCGCCGAGGACCTCGGTGAAGAAGTCCGCGTTCTGCCGGGCGTCCTTGGTCACCGGTCCGTCGTCGCCGTTGACCTGCCACTCGCGGACGGGGTCGACCACGTAGACCATGGATCGCGCGGCACCGAGGTCCTTGATCAGCCTGCTTCCGTAGGCGGCCCCGGTCTGCGAGCGCAGGTCGAACGCCTCGCCGGGCAGGTCGCGCACGGTGACCTTGAACTCCGTCAGATCGCGTGCGCGTTCGGCGCCGCGCCGGAAGAGTCTGCGTCCGGCGCGCGAGAAGCGGGTACCGGTGAGGTCGCCGGCCAGGGTGAAGCGGACCGGACGCTGCTCGGTCAGCGTCGCGTTGGGGAACTTGCGCTCCCGGTACAGCAGGCGGGCCAGGTCGCCCAGGAACTTCTGGGAGGCGTGGTCGTCCGGATAGATGGTCCACTTTCCGTACAGCGGGTCCTGCACGGCCCGGGAGAGGGCGGCCAACAGCGTGGACTTGCCGCTCTGCATACCGCCCCAGAGCGTGATCGTCGACTCGGGCGAGGAGGACCGGTCCTCCGGCTCCTGAGAGGACGCCTCCTGCTTCTCGCGCTGCTCCACGTCCCCTTTCCGGCCGGACTTGGCGGGCTTGTCGGCGTGTGCGGGCGCGGCCGGCTCGTCCACCTTCTCCAGGAAGACGCTGCGCAGCGCCCCGTCCTCGGGCGCGGACCGGGGCGCGGGCGGGGCGGTCGCGCGGGCCCGGTCCTGCCGCGAGCCCGGGGGGCCCGGGCGGGGGCGCGGGGGTGCGGACGTGGGCGGGGCGGTCGGCGGTGGGGGCAGGGCGGCCAGGCCCCCGACCAGGGTTGACCTGCCCAGGACGTCCAACGGCCCCTGTTCGCGGTCCTGTTGCCTGCGGTCCGGTTCGGCGTCCTTGGCGCGCTCGGACCGCGCGTCGTCGTCGACCATGGATGTGCTCCCGCTCGATGGGCGGCGGCGGACGTCGTCCGCCGCGCGATGGTGGTCCGGTCCGCGCACACGCGCGCCCCGGTGTGGGCGAGACCCGCACCGACTTCGGCCTTCTTCGCCGGGTCCGATCCTTGTGGGCCTCGGGTCCTGTCGGCCTGATTCCTCGCAGGCGTCGGCCTTCGTCGGGTTCGGCCGGTGTCGGCCGGGTCTTCGTCGGGTGCGGCCTTCGTGGCCCCCGGGTCCTCGTGGGCCTGGTTCCTCGCCGGCCTCGTCCTTGTCAGCCGGCCTCGGCGTGCTGCCAGTCGGCGGTCGTGCCGTCGGCGACGACCAGCCGGATCGGCGCGCCGTCCTGCGGCAGGCACAGCGCGGGTGCCGCGACGGCGGCGGCGATCTGCCGCGGGTCGTGCCCCGCGCCGAACCGCCCCTCGGTGCCGAACGCGCCCCAGGCGTGGTCTGCCCAGTGCGCCAGGTGGGGTTCGCCCACCAGCTCGTCCATCCAGGCGGGTTCGTCGACGACGGCCACGCAGGCGACGCCCTCGTGGCGGCGTGCCGCGTCCAGTTCGGCCTGCCAGTCCAGCCGGTCGGGGCAGATGCGCACGGGTGCGCCGCGCCGCAGCACCTGGGGCGGGCGGGCCCGTGGATGCGGCGGCCGGGAGCCGACCACGAGCAGCACCCGGTGGCTGTCGGCCCGCCACTGGTGGCGCCACCCGGGCAGTTCACCGGGCACGTGCTCCAGCCCCGTGGCGAAGTCGTGCCGCAGGGGGCAGGGGCGCCAGGACTCCAGCACCCGCGCGGCGTCCGGTGCCGCCGACATGCCGACCCGGTGCACCACGGGGTCGTGGTCGCGCGGCCGGTGGAGCGGATCGTGGTCGCGGTAGCCGATCAGGCCCACCCGGAGCGTGTCGTCGCCGCCGACGGCGTCCTGCACGGCGGTGACGACGGCCGCGGCCTCCTGGAGGCGCTCCTCGACCGCGGTGCCCCCGTCGGACTGCGGCCCGGAGACCTCCACGGCGACCATCAGGTCGACCGGGCAGGGCCGGGAGAGCTGCCGGGGCGTCCCGGAGGCCAGCGCGGGCCAGGGGGAGGTCTCGGGTTCGTGGTGGCCGTCGTAGCGCAGTTCCACCCGGCTTCTTCCGTGCAGGGCGTAGGACAGCGTGGTGCGGGAGCCGGGCGGCAGTACGAGCCGGTCGATGCGCAGCGAGCGCCACCGGGACGCCGGTTCGTCCCGCCCGGCGGCGACGACGGCGGCGACGCTCTCGCCGGTGGTCGCGCCGGGCGGCGGCGCGGTGACCGGGATCCGCACGACGGGCCCGGCGGCGGTGCGTCCGTCCGCGCGGCTGCCCGCGGGGAACAGCGGCCGGCGCACCAGGCCCACCGTCCCCGAGGCGCCGTCGACGTGGGCGGCGGCGAGCCACACCGTGGTGCGCAGCGGCAGTTCGCCCGTCAGGTCCTCCGGCGTCGGCGGCCAGTGCGCGGGCATCCGCAGGCACAGCAGCGCGCCCGACTCCGCCCGCACCGCCTCGGCCGCCCGCTCCAGCGACCGCCAGCCGGCGGCCCTGACGGCGAGCACGAGCGGGTCCGACGGATCGCGGTGCCCGGTCCGTGCGAAGGCGGCAAGAGAGGTCCGCAGGGCGGCGCCGACCCCGGCAGCGGCGCGGGGCCTCCCGCCGGCGAGCAGGAAGAGCCGGCCCGGCCGCTCCGGCGGGAGCACCGAGGAGGCGGGGGCCAGTTCGGTCCAGGACGACTCGGCCAGCCGGATCAGCTCCGGACCGGTCGCGCCGGGGCCGTAGGCCAGCCGGTTCAGGCGCAGCCGCTCACAGCCGACCTCCAGGACGTCCAGGGCGGGGAAGGCGCTGGAAGCGAGGCGGGTGAGCACCCAGCCCAGGCCGGCCGGCGACCGCCCGGCGCGCTCCTCGGCGAGCACGTCTTGCCAGGCGGATCGCCAGGCGTGGGCGGGCGGCGGGGCCGCGGCGGACAGCAGCCGCGCCACCCGGTGCCGTTCGGGCGGCGCCGGCGGCTCGCCCCGTTCGCCGTCCGGTTCCGTGCCGCGCGCGGCGGGCCCGCCGGCCAGCAGGTCCGCGACGCGGAGCGCGGCCCGAAGGTCGGCCGCCCCGGTCTTCGCAGCGTGGTCCGACTGCACTGTTCCTCACCCCCCGATACGGCCGCCGGCGCCCGGAGGCGGCCGGCGACCGTTGTCGCACATGTTTCAGACATGGAACGGCTCTGAAACAGAGGCAGCCATGACTGATCGCAGACCCGGAATCCCCCATCCGGTTGCGGATTCACATTATCGCCCGTGATGCGGATGGGACCCGCATTCGTGAGCTTTTTATTTCCGTCGCCGCGCCGCTGGTGGGGGAGGTGAATGGGGCCTGAGGGAAAGGAAGGGGAATGGTATTCGTCTATTTCCGCTGTTGGCGATTGTTGTTGATTTCCCGAGTGCAGGTAGGCCGGAATTGATCGAAGTCGACCGGTGCTGATTTCCTCAGTCCGCGGAGGCCGTCCAGCCCTTCGCCTCGATACGGGACGAGTCCGCCGGGCGTGCCTCGTCGAACAGGACGGCGCGGCCGGTCCCGACGCGCTGGGCGTCGACGTAGGCGCCACGGCCCACGTACAGGCGGTCCGTCGTGTACCGCCAGCGCAGGGTCAGCCGTCCGGCCGCCGGGAGGTCGGCCGTGAGCCCGTGCCAGACCCGGCCCGAGTAACCGGTGGCGATGCCCGTCGGGTGCCGCTCGGGCTCCTCGCCGCGGCGCGTCGTGGTGAACGGCACCGGCTGCCAGGTGGCGCCGCCGTCCGGCGTGCACTCCAGGACGAGCACGTCCGATCCGGGCTCGGTGTCCCACCACAGGTCGCAGCGCAGCCGTGCGCCGCCGGCGGAGGTGTCGAGCGAGGGGAGGGTCAGGGTCGCCGTCGTGGAACTCGCCATCCCGGAGAACCACGCCGTGCGGCCGCGCGTCGCACGGACCGGTACGGCCCGGGCCAGGTCGTTGCCGGTGGCGACCCGCGGAGCGGAGCCGGAGCGCCAGTTGCGCACCGGGTGCACGGAGTTGCCGAGGACGATCAGGAACGAGTCGGTGGTCGGGTCGAGGACCAGCGACGTGCCGGTGAACCCGGTGTGCCCCGCAGTGCGCGGAGTGGCCATCGCGCCCATGTACCAGTGCTGGTGGAGCTCGAAGCCGAGACCGTGCGCGTCGCCGGGGAAGGCGGTGTTGAAGTCGGTGAACATCAGCTCCACCGACTCCGGCCGCAGGACGCGGGTACGCCCGTACGCGCCGCCGTTGAGCAGCGTACGGCCCAGCACCGCGAGGTCCCACGCGCAGGAGAACACGCCCGCGTGCCCTGCCACACCGCCGAGGCTGAACGCGTTCTCGTCGTGCACCTCGCCCCACACCAGGCCGCGGTCCAGGCCCGACCAGGGCTTGCGGGCGTCCTCGGTGGCCGCGATCCGCGGCTTCCAGGAGGCGGGCGGGTTGTAGCGGGTGCCGTCGAGGCCGAGCGGCCCGGTGATCCGCTCGTGCAGCAGGGTGTCGAGGGTTTGTCCGGTGACCGCCTCCAGGACGAGTTGCATGGAGATCATGTTCAGGTCCGAGTACAGGTACGCGGTACCGGGCGGGTTGATCAGCGCCTCGTTCCGGAGGAGTTCGAGTTTCCCCTCGTACGTGGGCGCGTCGTACAGCGGGATCCAGGCGCGGAATCCCGAGGTGTGGGTGAGGAGTTGGCGGATGGTGACCTCCTGCTTTCCCGCCCGCCCGAAGTCCGGGAGGTAGGACGCGACCCTGCCCTCCAGCTCCAGCGTGCCCCGTTCGAGCTGCTGCACCGCGAGCAGCGAGGTGAACAGCTTGGAGACCGAGGCCAGGTCGAAGACGGTGTCCCGGGTCATCGGGATCCGCTGGTCCGCCGGGAACTCCACGGCGGTGTCGGTCTTCTCGTCGTACGCCGAGTAGCGCACCGCCATGCCGATCGGCTCGTGCAGCGCCACGGTCCCGCCGCGCCCGGCGAGCAGCACGGCGCCCGCGTACCAGGGGTGCGTGGGGGACGGGCCGAGGAAGGCCTCGGCGTCCTCGACGAGTCGGCGCAGCGGGGCGGCCAGCAGACCGGCCCGCTCGGGGGATCCGTACCGCAGGGTGGGGCTGCCGTTCGCCGGGGCGGCGGCGGCCGGTCCCGCGGGCAGCGCCGCGAGCGCGAGGGCCCCTCCCAACGCCATGGTGGTCCTGCCCAGTTGGCGGCGTGTCAGCCCGCCTGCCGCTGCTCTGCTTGCCGCGTCCTCGGTCGTCATGAGGCCTCCGCCCATCGTCTGAAAGTATCTTTCGGGGATGGTCGTGCGGGGTGAAACTTTCGTGTCAGGTGAGGGCTGTGTCAACGGTGCGTGCGTGTCCTGTGCGAACCTGACTGGGCGTCAAGCAGGCTCGTGCGGCCGGTGTTCACGGGGTTTCTTGACCTTCCGCCGCGCCGGAACGAGGATCATGTGTCATGACGCCTGGACACGGCAGTACGGTCGACGGAGTCCTGCGGCGCAGTGCCCGGCGCACCCCGGCACGCGTCGCCGTCGAGTACGGCGAGCGCACCTGGACGTACGCCGAGCTCGACGACGCCGTCTCCCGCGCGGCGAACGTCCTGCTCGGCCAGGACCTCGCCCGCGGCGACCGCGTCGCCGCCTACGGCCACAACTCCGACGCCTACCTCATCGGCTTCCTCGCCTGCGCCCGCGCCGGCCTGGTGCACGTGCCCGTCAACCAGAGCCTCACCGGCGACGATCTCGCCCACATCGTCGGCCAGTCGGGCAGCTCCCTCGTGCTCACCGATCCCGACCTGGCCGGACGGCTCCCGGCCGGGGTCAGGGCGTTGCCGCTGCGCGACGCGGACGACTCGCTGCTCGCCCGGCTGCCGGCCACACTCCCGTACGACGGCCCCGAGCCGCGTTCCGAGGACCTGGTGCAACTGCTGTACACCTCGGGCACCACCGCGCTGCCCAAGGGTGCGATGATGACGCACCGGGCGCTGGTCCACGAGTACCTGAGCGCGATCACCGCGCTCGACTTCAGCGCGGGGGACCGCCCCGTCCACGCGCTGCCGCTCTACCACTCGGCGCAGATGCACGTGTTCCTGCTGCCGTACCTCGCCGTCGGCGCGACGAACATCGTCCTCGACGCGCCCGACGGTGACCGGATCCTCGAGCTGGTCGAGGCCGGACGCGCGGACAGCCTGTTCGCGCCGCCCACGGTCTGGATCGGACTGGCCGGGCGCCCCGACTTCGCCACCCGTGATCTCGGCGGACTGCGCAAGGCGTACTACGGCGCGTCGATCATGCCGGTGCCGGTCCTGGAACGCCTCCGGGAGCTCCTGCCGCGACTCGCCTTCTACAACTGCTTCGGCCAGAGCGAGATCGGCCCGCTGGCCATGGTCCTCGGGCCCGACGAGCACAAGGGCCGCATGGACTCGTGCGGTCGGCCGGTGCTGTTCGTGGACGCCCGCGTCGTCGACGAGGAGGGCGACGACGTGCCCGACGGCACACCGGGCGAAATCGTCTACCGTTCACCGCAGTTGTGCGAGGGCTACTGGGACATGCCCGAGGAGACCGCGGAGGCGTTCCGCGCGGGCTGGTTCCGCTCCGGCGACCTGGCCGTCCGCGACCCGCACGGCTACTACACGGTGGTCGACCGGGTGAAGGACGTCATCAACTCCGGTGGCGTACTGGTGGCTTCACGCCAGGTCGAGGACGTCCTCTACGCGCACCCGGGTGTCGCCGAGGCGGCCGTGGTCGCGCTCCCCGACGAGCGGTGGATCGAGGCCGTCACCGCGTTCGTGGTCTCGCACGGCGAGGTCACCGAGGCCGATCTGATCGCCCACGCCCGTGAGAAGCTCGCGTCGTTCAAGGCCCCCAAGAAAGTCATCTTCGTGGACGCACTGCCGCGCAACGCCAGCGGAAAGATCCTCAAGAGGGAACTGCGCGACCGGTTCACCGCACGATGACGACACACCCGACACCAAAGGCGACCCCGGAGGCCCCCACACTGACCCTCCGCCCCTGGCACACGGCGGACGCGGCCGACCTGGTCGAGGCGTACCGGGACGAGGCGCTGCGCGCTGGGCCGGTCAGGTCGTGGACGACCGGAACGGCGCGGCCCGGTGGATCCGGGAGCGGCAGCGGGACCGGGAGACGGGGGACCGGTTCTCGTTCGCCGTCCTGGAGGCGCAAGGTCCCGAGGGGCGCGAGCGGCTGGTGGGGCACGCCGTCGTCAAGGGCCTGCGTCCCGGCGTCCCGTCCGCCGAGGTGGGCTACTGGACCGCCGCGCACGCACGCGGCAGGGGAGTGGCGCCCCGGGCCCTGCTGGCCCTGACCGACTGGGCCTTCGCCCTGTTCGGAAACCGGGGGCCGGACCGGCTGGAACTGCTGCACCAGGTGGACAACACGGCCTCCTGCCGGGTCGCGCTCAAATGCGGGTACGAGCAGGCCGGGATCCTTCCTGCGGCGCCGCCCGGCTACCCGCTCGACGGGCATCTGCACATCCGCGCGCGGCCCGGCGCCTGCGCTGAAAAGTCCCCCTCACGTGGCCTGTTGACGCCGGGACTCGATCGCTAGGCTGACCCGCGGACGACGATTTGGGGAGGAGCACGGACGTGGCCGAGAGCACTGTCCAGCAGCACGCGCTCGCGGGATGGGACAAGCCGGATCTGGATCTCAGCAGCGCGAAGTGGCAGTCCAGCAGCGGTGGCCTGGGAGATGTCCAGATCGCCTTCGTCGAGGGTTTCATCGCGATGCGCAACGGCGGCCGCCCGGAAAGCCCCTCCCTGATCTTCACCCCCGCCGAGTGGGGCGCGTTCATGTCAGGGGCACGGCAGGGGGAGTTCAACCTCACCTGACCGGACGCGCGCCAGGGGTGTTTTCCCCCGCCTCCGGGGACAGCAGACCTTGAAAGCCCCGCCGGGCCGGCGGCCGGGCGACGCCGGGCCCGCGGGAAGGTCTCCGTCCGGAGGAGAGGAACCTCATGAGCACCCCACCGGTCGTCGCCGCCGTCGACGGCTCCGACGACAGCCTGCGCGCCCTGGACTGGGCCCTCGACGCCGCCCGGCGGCGCGGGGCGCCCCTGCGCGCGGTCCATGTCCGCCAGTACGCGCCCATGGCCCAGCCCGACGTCCTCGTCGCCGGACCGCCCGGCGACGACGGCGATCCGGTGCTCGACCAGGCACGCGCCCATCTGGGGGAGCGCGCCTCCGGCACGCAGGTCGAGTACGCCGGCCTGGACGGGCTTCCGGGCGCGATGCTGCCCGAACTCGGCTCCAGCGCCCAGCTGTTGGTGCTGGGCTCCCGGGGGCGCGGCGGCTTCGCCAGCCTGCTCCTCGGCTCCAGCAGCCTGGCCGCGGCCCGCGACGCCGAGTGCCCGGTCGTCGTGGTGCCCCGGCCCGGCCGCGAGGTGCACGGCGAGACGGCGGCCGGCCCGGGGCCGCGGGTGGTCGTCGGCGTCAACGTCGACAGCCCCGACGACGCCCTGCTCGACTTCGCCTTCACGGAGGCCGCCCTGCGCGGGGCCCGGCTCCAGGTGGTCGCCGCCTACCCGTGGCCGCCTCCGGCCTGGGTGGCCCCGGCGGAGGTCACCACGCTCATGGCCGACCGGGACGCCGTGGAGAACGAGACCCGCACCCTGGCCGAGGGCTTCCTCGCCCCGCACCGCACCCGCCACCCCGAGGTGCCCGCCGAGCCCCACGTGGTGCCCGGCGACGCGGCCGGCCTGCTGGTCGCCGCCTCCCGCGACGCCGAGCTGGTCGTGGTCGGCCGCCACCGCCGGCGCCTGCTGGCACCCGCCCGCATGATGGGCTCGGTCACCCAGGCCGTCCTCCTGCACGTGGCCGCCCCCGTCGCGGTGATCCCCCCGTCACCGCCGGAGGAGTGACGCCGGTCACTCCGCTGCCCGCCGCACTCCTCACCCAGCCGTACGGCGCTCCGCCCTCAGGCCGCGTACCGCGTACCGCGCACCGGCCGCGTACCGCGCACCGGCCGCGTACCGCGCACCGGCCGCGTACCGCGCACCGGCCGCGTACCGCGCACCGGCCGCGTACCGCGCACCGGCCGCGTACCGCGCACCCGCCGCGCACCCGCCGCCCACCACGCACCCGCAGCGCGACGCGTCCCGGAGCACCGCCCCCTCTCCGAGCAGGCCACCTCGTGCTCCGGGGCCGCGCCCGTGACGCCGCCACCACGCGTCGCACCACGCGTCGCACCCCGGGAAGGGCACCGGGTGATTCCACCCCCGGTCGGTGGCCTCCCTCACGCCGCGGGGCCGGGCGGGGAACGTACCATGGCGGCATGTCGTTCCTCCGCCGCCGCCACGCCACGCCCGCCGGGCCCGACTTCGACGTCCTGGCCATGGATCCGGGCGACTGGCCCGGCAACCTGGGCGCCGGTCTGCTGCCCGCGCCCGACGGCACCTGCCAGGGCGTGTTCCTGCGCTACGACCTGTTCGGCGGCCGCGGCACCGCGATGATCATCGGCAACCTGCCCGAGGGCTCGGCGGCCCGTGAGGTCGCCGAGGGCGAGGTCCCCTTCGAGGTGGCGCAGCTCCTGCTGGCCCTGGAGAACGACGAGGAGGTCACCGTCGTCGGCAGCGAGGACATGCCGGTGCTCCAGGGCGACAACCTGCTGATCGTGCGGCGGCTGAGGCTCTCCGAGAGCCGTGTCTCCTGCGTGCAGTTCGACCGCAGCGACGGCGTCCTGGTCACCATCGCGGCCTGGGACCGGCCGATCACCGACGACCTGTACACCCTGCTCAAGCCGCTGCCCGCCGAGCTGTTCCAGCAGGGCTGACCGGCCGCGCGAAAGGGCCGGCCCCCACGGGACCGGCCCCTCACGTCGTTCTCGTACGCTCTCGGCCCGCTACCGGGACGAGCGTTTCACCTGTACGTCCGCGGCCCGCACGAACGCCACCCGGTGCCCGAACTGGACCTCGTAGTACATGTCCTTGCCGACCACCACCCGGTGCGAGTCCGTGGTGAAGGTGGCCGAGTAGTAGTACTCACCCGGCAGCAGATCGCCCACCACGTACTTCTGCCCCGCGAGCAGCTTGTACGGCAGCGGCGACACCGCCTGGACGGGCACGCCCACCGGATAGGCACCCTCCTCCGGGTAGGCCCTGCCGTACACCGGCACGCTGTCCAGCCCCGCCTTGGGCGTCACCACCGTGCCGGCCGCGTTCACCGCCGTCGGCTGCTTCGCCGGGTTCTGGAACCAGGCCTTCTGTCCCAGGTACCAGATCGCCGTCCAGTCGCCCTGCCGGTCGGCGACCGCGTACTGCTGCCCGGTCTCCACCCGCGAGGCCACGTCGTTCACGTCGATCGTCGACGGGCTGCCGTCCGGCCTCAGACCGATGTCCTTGATCAGCGGCGAGGAGGTGTCGGGCTGCGAGTACAGCCGCACCTCGCTGGAGCCGTGCGCCGCGCACGGCTTGCCGCTGGTGACACAGCCCGTGTACTCGGGCCGGTTGGCCGCGTAGTCGGGGCGGATCGTCACCAGACCGCCCTTCTTGCCCGCGGACGCCTGGAACGGGTGGCCGAGCAGCTTGAAGTAGTGCCGCCAGTCCCAGTACGGGCCCGGGTCGGTGTGCATGCCCGGGATGTTCCCGGTGGTCGTCCCGGGCACGGTGTCATGGCCGAGGATGTGCTGCCGGTCCAGCGGGATGTCGTACTTCCGTGCCAGGTACTTCACCAGCCGCGCCGATGACCGGTACATCGCCTCCGTGTACCAGGCGTCCGGCGAGGCGAGGAAGCCCTCGTGCTCCAGGCCGATCGACTTGGCGTTGATGTACCAGTTGCCCGCGTGCCAGGCCACGTCCTTGGCCTTCACATGCTGGGCGATGTGCCCGTCGGTGGACCGCAGCGTGTAGTTCCAGGACACATAGGTGGGGTCCTGGATCAGGTTGAGGACGCCGTCCCAGTTGCCCTCCGTGTCGTGGATGACGATGTACCGGATGGACTGCGTCTTCGGCCGGTCGCCCACGTCGTGGTTGCCGTAGTCGTTCCCGCCGAACTCCTCGTACGGCGCCGGAACCCACTCGCAGGACACCGAGGCCGGGCACTCGGTGCCCGCCGAAGAGGCGAGGGGCAGGGCCGCCCGCGTCAGCTGGGCCTTGCGGGGGGCGATGCCGGGCCGCGCGGCCAGGGCGACCCGCTGCCCCGAATCGGTGGTGCGCCGCTCACCCGAGCGGATCACGTTGTACACGTCGTCGGCGTAGGCCGCCGCCGTCGCGCTGTCGTCCGCGCCGGAGTACCGGGCCACCGCGCCGTACCAGTCGGCCGGATCCGCGCTCAGCGGCTCGCCGAGCTTCTTCTGGGCGGCCGCCAGCAGGGCCGCGCCGCCCGCGATGTTCGCCGACTCGTCCTCCCGCAGCCGCTCGGCGGGGATCCCGGTCAGCCCCGCCGCCCGGGGCAGCGTCTTCAGTCGGGCGGGCAGGGCCGAGTCCGACGGCACCTCCGCCTCGGGGTGCAGGGCGGCCCGCGCGTCGTCACCGCGCGCGTCCTCCGAGCCCTCGGCGTGGTGCGGGGCCGAGGCGAGCGCGGTGCGCGCGTCGGTCAGGTGCATCGGCCCGTAGCCGCCGGTCACGCTCGGGGCGCCGCCGTGCCCGTCCCAGCGCGACTGGAGATAGGACACGCCCAGCAGGACGCTGAGCGGCACGTGGTACTCGGCGGACGCGGACGCGAACGCCTGCTGCAACCGGCCGGTCTCGTCCGTGGCGGCGCCCGCGGACGGGGCGCCGCCGAGCAGCGGCAGCAGCAGCGCGGCCGAGGCGACGACTCCCGCCGCGGCGCGCGCGCTTCCGCGTCCCGGCATGGTTCTGGGGTCGGTGGTGGCGGATCCTCGCAATGCAGCCTCCTGGGGCGCTCGGGCGTAGCGGGGCGTGCGGGGCCGGCGTGGATCAGTGGTACCGGCTGCCCGACGATCCGTCAATCATGCGCACAGCAAGGCGATTTCCCATGTCAAGCAGCATCTCGGCGAGTTTCGCCGCGGCGTGCCCGAGGCCTGCGCGGCGTCAGTGGCTTACACCAATGGCTCCCGCGGCCACTGCTTCGAAAGAGGTGAACTTCCGACCCGAGTGCGACGTCCGCGGAAGGAGCCGCACGGGAGCCGGTCAAGGGCGGGCACGGCAAAGGTCCGCGGCGCACCCGTGTCGCAGGGTGCGCCGCGGACCGTCGTTCCGGTCAGCGGGTGCCGACGGCCGCGCGTACGGCCCGGCGGGCCAGCTGGCAGTCGTCGTGGAGCCGCCGCAGCAGCAGCCGCTGTTCCTCGCCGGACGGCACGGCACCCGGGTGGGCCGTGCCCGGTGCGGCCGGGGTAGTGTCGTGCAGGGAACGCTGCACGGCCGTCTCGTACGTGCGGATCTCCCGGGTGAGCACGAGCATCAGGTTCACCAGGAACGCGTCCCGCGAGGCCGGGCCCGCCGACTGGGCGAGCTGGCTGATCTGCCGCCGCGCGAGCGGCGCGTCCCCGAGCACGGACCACAGCGTCGCCAGGTCGTAGCCCGGCAGGTACCAGCCCGCGTGCTCCCAGTCCACCAGTACGGGACCGGCCGGGGAGAGCAGGACGTTGGCGAGGAGCGCGTCGCCGTGGCAGAACTGGCCCATGCCCTGCCGGCCGGCGGCGTGCGCGATGCCGCGCAGCAGCTTCTGCAGGTCACCCAGGTCCCGGTCGGTGAGCAGACCCAGCTCGTGGTACCGGGAGATACGGGCCGCGTAGTCCAGCGGGGCGTCGAAGGTGCCCGCCGGGGGCCGCCAGGCGTTCAGCCGGCAGATCGCGCTCAGAGCCGCCCCGATGTCCGCCCGCGGCGGGGCCTCGACCGGGTGCCGTTGCAGCGCGGCCACCCGACCCGGCGTCCGTTCGATCACCAGCGTGCAGTTGTCCGGGTCCGCCGCGATCAGCCGGGGCACACGGACCGGTGGCCGGTGCCGGACGAACGAGCGGTATGCGGCTATTTCGTGCCGGTAGCGCTCCGCCCACGCGGGGGAGTGGTCGAGTAAACACTTGGCGACAGCGGTGCCGCGCCCGATCGTGCCGACCAGGAGCACGGACCGCCCGCTGCGGCGCAGCACCTGCACCGGAGCGAACTCCGGGCAGATCCGGTGCACCGAGGCGATCGCCGTACGCAGTTGCGCGCCCTGAGGGCCGGACAGGTCGAGTCTCCCGCTCAGCGGTTGCGTGCCGGGCCCCACGGCGTGGCGCGTCCGGCCGGCACCGAGCGCGGGGGCCGCCGGACGCACGGGGTCGAGGTAGGGGCCGCCGACGCCCGGACGGGGACGCAGCGACCGGGGCGGGGCGGACACGGAGGACGATGCTGCGTACATGTGGCGGGACCGATCCCTTCGTGTGCCTGCTGCTTCAGCGCCTCCCGGCCCGGACGCCCGGGTGCACCCTGGGGAATGTCCCTCGGCGACCGGGTCGGGGTGGCGCGTTCCTACCTGACACCCGGCGCGCACTGGCACACCATGTGGCGCACCCTGGCGAACCCTGGCGAATAGTCGCCCGGCAAGTCGCGGCGGGTCTACTGTCAACTCAGCCGAGTACCTGGGGGCTTGACGTGACAGGACAACCCAACACCCGTCTCGCGGACCTGTTCGGCCTGGCCGGCTGGTCCAAAGGGGAACTCGCGAGGCTGGTCAACCGGCAGGCGGCGGCCATGGGCCACCCCCAGCTGGCGACCGACACCTCCCGGGTGCGGCGCTGGATCGACATGGGAGAGATCCCGCGCGATCCGGTGCCACGGGTGCTGGCGGCCCTGTTCACCGAGCGTCTCGGCCGTGTCGTGACCATCGAGGACCTCGGTCTGGTGCGGCACGGGCGTACAGGGAAACGGCAGGGCGACGGGAGTGAGGAACATCCCGACGGAGTGCCGTGGGCGCCCGAGCGCACCGCTGCGGTCCTCACCGAATTCACGGGAATGGACCTCATGCTCAACCGACGCGGCTTGGTGGGCGCGGGCGCCGCGCTCGCCGCGGGCTCCGCACTCAGCAGCGCCATGCACGACTGGCTGCAATCCGATCCGACACTCAAGGCCGAAACACCCGCCCTCGACCGTCCCCTGCACGCCGACCCCGCCGGGTTCGACCGCTACGACGCCGCCCCCGTCGGGTCGCAGGAGATCGAGGAACTCGAACGCTCGGTGGAGGTGTTCCGCGCCTGGGACGCCGCCCGCGGCGGCGGGCTGCAACGCAAGGCGGTGGTCGGCCAGCTCAACGAGGTGGGCGGCATGCTCGCCTACCGCCACCCACCCCACCTCCAGCGGCGCCTGTGGGGCGTCGCCGCCAACCTCTCCGTCCTCGCCGGCTGGATGTCCCACGACGTCGGCCTGGAACCCACCGCCCAGAAGTACTTCGTCATCGCCGCCCACGCCGCCAGGGAGGGCGGCGACCGGCCGCGGGCCGGGGAGGCACTGTCCCGCGCGGCACGCCAGATGGTGCACCTGGGCCGGCCCGACGACGCACTGGACCTGATGAAGCTCGCCCACTCCGGCGCGGGCGACCGCCTCCAGCCGCGCACCAAGGCCATGTTCCACACCATCGAGGCCTGGGCGCAGGCCTCGATGGGCAAGGGCCAGGCGATGCGCCGCACCCTCGGACGGGCGGAGGACCTCTTCGTCTCCGACACCGGCGACGCGGAGCCGCTCGACTGGATGCAGACCTTCAAGGACGAGGACCTGTACGGCATGCAGGCGCTCGCCTACCGTACACTGGCCGAGCACGACCCGGACGCGGCCGCGCACGCCCAGCACTACGCGGAGAAGGCACTGGCCCTGCGGGTCGACGGACGCGAGCGGTCGAAGATCTTCGACCATCTGTCCATGGCCTCCGCCTGCTTCATCGCGGACGACCCCGAACAGGCCGACCGGTACGCGCGGCTGGCTCTGATGGCGATGGGCTCGAACTCCTCCCGGCGCACCTGGGACCGGCTGCGCGAGATGTACCGGCTCACCGCCGAGTACGCCACCTATCCGAAGGTCGGCCAGCTGAGGGAGGAGATCCGGCTGGCGCTGCCGGGGCCGAAGGGCAGGAACGCCGGGAGCGCACCGGCGTAGGGTTCCGGTTCCGTACGCGGGCTACGACGTCACCCGGGCGACCAGCACACAGGCGTCGTCCTCGCGCCCGGTTCCGGTGAACTCCTCCACGACCGTCCGTACGCACTCCTGCGCGTCGCGCGCCGCGGTGAACCGCGGGGCCAGGCCGAGCAGGTGGTGTGCGGTGGCCGTCCGTCCCTCACGCGCGGCCGTGCCGGCGCGCGGGGACCCGCACCGGGGCGCCAGTCCGTCGGTGTGCAGCAGGAGCAGGTCGCCCGGCTCCAGGGTCTCCTCGGCCTGCCCGTAGGAGGCTCCGGGAACGGTGCCGAGCGGGGCGCCGTCCGGGGCGTCCAGCATCCGCCCCGTCCCGCCGCGGTACAGCAGCGGGGCGGGGTGTCCCGCCCGCGCCCAGGTCAGGGTGCGGGTGGCGGGCCGGTACTGGCAGCAGACGGCGCTGCCGGCGGCGGGCTGCTCGGTCGCGGCCGGCAACTGGTCGAGCCAGGTCATCAGCTGTTCCGGCCGGGCTCCCGCCATCGCCATGCCGCGCAGGGCGCCCAGCAGCATCGCCGCGCCCGTGGTGGCGTCCGGCCCGCGGCCGGTGAGTCTTCCGGTGCCGAGCAGGGTGCCGCCGTCGGGCAGCCCCAGCGCGTCGTACCAGTCGAACCCGGCCGGGGTGCCGGTGGAGGACGGCAGGTGGTGGGCGGCCAGGTCGAGTCCCGGGCGGCCCCGGTGCGGGAGCCGCAGGAAGCCACGCCACGGGGGGAGCGCGGCTTCCTGCGGCTCGACCGCGAGCCGGTGCTCGGTCTGCGCGCGATGCCGGTGGCGGTGCAGCGAGTCACGGGTCTCGCGCACGGCCGACTGACTGAGCCGCAGTTCGCTGACGTCCCGCAGCACCGCCCACATCGAGGCGGTGCCGCCGTCGGCGTCGAGCACGGGCTCGCCCATCATGTGCACCGCGCGGACGGTTCCGTCCGGCCGCACGATGCGGAACTCCCCGTCGATCGGCTTGGCGTCGACCAGGCAGTCGGTGACCATGGCGGTCAGCCGGGGCCGGTCCTCGTCCAGCACCACGCAGGGCAGTTCGTCCAGGGTGAGCGGGGGAACGGCCGGGTCGCGGCCGAGGATCCGGAACAGCTCGCCCGACCAGGCGGCCTCGTCCGTCAGCAGATTCCACTCGGCGCTGCCGACACGGCTGAGCAGCGAGCCGCGCGGGACGGCGGAGGGCCCGGCGGGCGCCGGTGGCGGCCCGTCCCGTAACTGCGCCAAGTGCGCGTCCAGATCGTTGAGCTGGCGCAGCGCCAGATCGCACAGGGCGCGCTCCCACCTACCCCGCGGATCCGAGGCGTCGCCCCGCGCGTCCCGCCGCACGGCGTCCACCTCGCCTCTGAGCCGGCGCGCCTGGGATATCAGCGCGTCGACCGGGCCGCCCCCGGGTGACTGGGCGGGGGAGCGGTCCGCGGAGACATGGGGCGGCATGGCGCACTCCGATGCGGGAACGGTTCGGCCGGGGCGGCGTGAGGGGCGCTGGGGACTTTCGCAGCAGGCCCTAAGACTGTGGCACAGCCGACGGTGCCCTGTAAGGGATTTGGCAAGACGCGATGCGAGGGTGCACCTGGCATATGCCACCGTCTCCCCAGGGTGGCTGACCGGCACTTTCTGTGTAGCCGCACCGGTGGCCGAGGCGTAGACGACGTACGCGATTTGACGGTCGGCCGGAGGCGGTGCGCGGACACTCAAGCGTGTGTTCTACGGCCGTCTGTTCCCTTGTCGCGGGCCGCGCACCGCCGATCACCGGGAGAGTGACGCAGCTCACATGGATTGGTGGGCCGTCAGGCGTAATGCGAACGGCACCTGCGGACTCCCAAGGACAACGGCACAACCGGCCGACCTGACGACCCACAGGGGAGACCGACCATGGACACCACCCTCGAGCAGACCGCCCGCGCCCGTCTGATCACCGCGGACGGACAGGAGCTTTCCGTGCCCGCCGTCCTGCGCTACGTGTCCACCGACCCGCTGGCCGTGCACATGGACTTCCCGCCCGAGGTCTCCCTCGACGGCGAGGCGGTCTCCTGGACCTTCGCCCGCGTCCTGCTGGAGGAGGGCATCGAAGGCCGGGCCGGCGCCGGAGACGTGCACCTGTGGCCGTGCGGAGGGTCCCGTACGGTGCTGGAGCTGCACTCGCCCTCGGGGCTGGCCCTGCTCCAGTTCGACACCCCGGCGCTGCACCGCTTCCTGCTGCGCAGCTACGCCGTGGTCGCCCCGGGCCAGGAGGACCTCACCGCGGCCGTCGACCACGGCCTGAGCACGATCTTCGGCACCGTCTGAGCCGGCCACCCCGCACGCCGGGCACCACCACGGGCCTCCCCGCAGGCCCGGCGCCCGGCGTCAGTAGCGCAGCACTCCGGCGATCCCCTGCGCGTCGCCGAGGGTGCCGTCGGGGACGAAGCGCACGTCGGCGCCCGTCTCCAGACACTGCTCGACGATCTCGTCCACGATGTCCTCGCGGGCGCCCGGTTCCCCGCTCCCGGCCGGAACCAGATGCCCGCCTGCGGACTCGCGCATCGTCACGCGGTAGTTCTCCTCGACGGCCAGCAGCCGGACGCGGCCCTCCCGCGCGCTCTGCCAGACCTCGTCGACACCGGCCGCGTACTCCTTGCGCCCGCGGGCCCCCTCCAGTTCGCGCGCCACCGCCTCGGCGTCACCGCGGATCCGCTCGTCGCGCACGGGGCCGATCGCACGCCACACCGCTTCGGGGGTGGCGTGCGCCAGACCGCCGTGCTGAACGGGCACCGCGTACTTGGCGACGCTGCCGACCTCCTCCAGCGCGGACAGCGCGGCCGGCTCGCCCGTGATGTACACCCGGCGCGGATGCTCACGCAGGACCGTGCTCATGGCACTGTCCGCCTCCCGCAGGAACTGGCGGGTGCTCTGGTCGCGGAACGTGCTCGGCTCGTCGCCGATCTGCATCCGGCGTTCGGCGTCGAAGTTCTCGACGAGCTTTCTGGTCAGCGGGAAGCCGCCGGTGTGGTCCTCCGTGACCCGGTCGACGCCGCCGCTCCACAGCGTCACACGGTCCGCGGAGACGGACAGGACCCAGAACGGACGCTCGGCGGTACGCGCGGAGACCAGGTTGCGGGTCAGGAAGGTGTCCGAGAGGACCACGCGCTCCGGAACGGCACGGGACAGCGACCACACCTGGTGCTCGCCCGGGGCCGCGAAGATCACCAGCCCGTCCTCGGCATAGGTCAGGTCCACCTCCGCGAGGGCCTGGTCGAGCTGCCGGAAGACGTCGTTGCGCTGCTCCCGGCCAACCTGCGGGTTGGCGTCAAGCTGCCGCTTGGCCTCGGCCACGACATTGCGCAGCCGCACCGGATCCTGGGCATTGTCGGGCTCGCGGCGGTGCGTCGGCGTCAGCACCGAGACCGCCGGGTAGGGGCGCGGACGCCGCAGCTCGGCGAGGATCGAGGGACTCAGCTCGTGCTCCATGACAGCACGATAGGTCCGATTCGCACCTCAGGCATTCGGGGCAACTCGGCTGGCGCGCGGGCTCATTCGCTGCTAGGGCCTGTTGCGATAGTCCCGTCGTCCGCCCGGAGGGCGGGCCTCGCGGCGTCAGGTGCGTGCTCTCGGTGTGCCGGGCCCTGGCCCTCGTACTGGATGTACTTGGGGCAGGGCCCGGCGCGGCGAGTGGGGGCGCCCCCTGCTCGAAGAGCTTGGGGGAGCGTGCATGGCGTCGTGGGGCAGGCGGGACTTTCGCAACAGGCCCTCTAGGGGCCCCCGAGACCCGGCACGCCAGGCGACGCGCCTGCCCGGGACCGGTGCGACCGACCTGGTGCGCGAACGTGGGAGGAGCGCGCGGACATGGAGAAGTCTTTGCCCTTGGCCGGTTCCCACCGCAGCGCCCCAGGTGCGGGGCCCTTTCCATGCTGTTCCGGGAGCAAAGCGCGGCCGGAACGAGCGGGGCACGACGGCATCCGGGTGAAGCACGCGTTGACCGCCACGGCCCCGGTGGCACACGCTCGACATATAGGTGCTCCATGCAACTGGTTCTCCGGCGGGCCGGAGGGCGGGAGGTAGCGGATGTGCGGCATCACCGGCTGGGTCTCCTACGACCGTGACCTGAGGGCCGAGGACGCGACCCTGCGCGCCATGACCGAGACGATGGCCTGCCGCGGCCCCGACGACCGCGGCACCTGGGCCGAGGGGCCCGCGGCCCTGGGACACCGCAGACTCGCCATCATCGACCTGCCCGGCGGCCGCCAGCCGATGACCGCCGGCACACCGGATGGCACGGTGGCCCTCGTCTACTCCGGCGAGGCCTACAACTTCACCGCGCTGCGCGCCGAACTCACCACCCGCGGCCACCGCTTCGCCACCGACTCCGACACCGAGGTCGTCCTGCGCGGCTACCTGGAGTGGGGCGACTCGGTGGCCGAACGCCTCAACGGCATGTACGCCTTCGCGATCTGGGACGGCCGCCACGACGAGCTCGTCATGATCCGCGACCGGATGGGCATCAAGCCCTTCTACTACCGGCCCACGCCCGACGGCGTCCTCTTCGGCTCCGAGCCCAAGGCGATCCTCGCCCACCCCATGGTCCGCCCCCGGGTCACCCTGGACGGGCTGCGCGAGCTGTTCACCTTCGTCAAGACCCCGGGCCACGCCGTCTGGGACGGCATGCGCGAGGTCGAGCCCGGAACCGTCGTCACCGTCGGCCGCGACGGTCTGCGCACCCGCGTCTACTGGCGGCTGCGGACCCTGCCCCACCCCGACGACCGCGACACCACCGTCGCCACCGTGCGCACCCTGCTGGACGACATCGTGCGCCGTCAGCTCGTCGCCGACGTGCCCCGCTGCACCTTGCTCTCCGGCGGTCTCGACTCCTCCGCCATGACCGCGCTGGCCGCCCGCCGGCTGGCCGAGCAGGGCGAGAAGGTACGCAGCTTCGCCGTCGACTTCGTCGGGCAGAGCGACCACTTCGTCGCCGACGACCTGCGCGCCACCCCCGACACGCCGTTCGTGCACGACGTGGCGCGCGCCGCCGACACCGACCACCAGGACATCGTGCTCGACGCGGACACCCTGGCCGACCCGGAGATCCGCCGGAAGGTGGTCCGCGCCCGCGACCTGCCGATGGGCTTCGGCGACATGGATGCCTCCCTGTACCTGCTCTTCCGCAGCATCCGGGACCACTCCACCGTCGCCCTCTCCGGCGAGTCCGCCGACGAGGTCTTCGGCGGCTACCAGCACTTCTTCGACGAGGAGGCGCGCCGCGCCGACACCTTCCCCTGGCTGGTGCGCTTCCGGCGCGACTTCGGCGACGACGCCGGTGTCCTGCGCCCCGACCTGGCCCGCGCCCTCGACCTGCGCGCCTACGTCGCCGACGGCTACCGCACCGCCATCGGCGCCGTCGGCCGTCTCGACGGCGAGAGCGACTTCGAGTTCCGGATGCGGCAGATCTGCCACCTCCACCTGACCCGCTTCGTCCGGGCCCTGCTCGACCGCAAGGACCGGATGAGCATGGCGGTCGGCCTGGAGGTCCGCGTCCCCTACTGCGACCACCGCCTGGTCGAGTACGTCTACAACGCGCCCTGGGCCCTGAAGTCCTTCGACGGCCGGGAGAAGAGCCTGCTGCGGGAGGCGACCGCGGACCTGCTGCCCAAGTCGGTGTACGACAGGGTCAAGAGCCCGTACCCGTCCACCCAGGACCCCAAGTACGCCCTCGCCCTCCAGGAGCACGCCAAGGACCTGCTCGGCCGGCCCGGGCACCCCGTCTTCGACCTCGTCGACCCGGAGAGGCTGCGCCGCCTCGCGCACAGCGACACCGACCTCGGCGGCAACCAGGCGGCGCGGCGCGGTCTGGAGCGGATCCTCGACCTGGCCGTCTGGCTGGACATGTACCAGCCGCAGATCGTCACCGTCTGACCCCGGTCCGGCCTCACGGCCCCACGGCCCCACGGCCGACCGGTCAGCCGGCCGCGTCCGGCTCCCGGTCCGCGCCGCAGGAACTGCCGTCGGCCGGCAGGGAGCCGTACAGCAGGAAGTCGTTCACCTTCCTGTGCACGCACCGGGAGGACAGGTACCCGGTGTGCCCGTCGGCCCGGTTGTCGAGCACCACGGCGGACGGACCGAGCCGCCGCGCCGTCTCCAGCGTCCAGCGGTACGGGGTCGCCGGGTCGCCGCGGGTGCCCACCAGCAGCATCCTCGCCGTGTCGACGTTCTTCACCTTCTCGCGGATGAAGTCCGTGCCCCTGGGACGGCCGTAGCACATCAGCAGCTCGTCGAGCCGGGCGCGGCCGAAGACCGGCGAGGCCCGCCGGTACTCGGCGCTCAGCCGGCGGAGGTCCCCGGTGAGCCGCGCGGCGCCGGGCCGGTCGGGATCGTCGGCGCAGTTGACCGCCAGCGTCGCGGCGGGCTGGTTGTCCGGCGGGATCTCGCCGGAGCCGACCAGACCGCCGTCCGCCGGACGGGGCGCGCTCCGCCGTCCCGGCAGGGTGCCGCCACCGGCGGCGAAGACCTCGATGCCGTGCGTGTCGCCGTCCTGCACCAGGGAGGCGATCGCCCGTTCCAGCGAGGGCCACAACTGCTTGCTGTAGAGCGCCTGTCCGATCGCCCGGGCGAGGTCCTGGCCGGACAGCTTCCCGCCGGACCCGTTCGGCACCGGGTTCTCGTCGAGCGAGCGGACGAGCTGGACGACCTGGTCGCCGGCCGCGCGGCGGTCGTCGCCCCACGGGCAGGCGATGTCCCGCACACACCAGTCGAGGAAGTGGTCGAGCGCCGTCTGCTGTGCCTCGACGGCGACCAGGCCCTGCCGCGCCTGCGGCTCGGTCAGCGTGTCGACTCCGTCGAGGGCCATCCTGCCGACCTTGCCGGGGAACAGCGCCGCGTACACCGCGCCGAGCCGGGTGCCGTAGGAGAAGCCCAGGTAGTCGAGCCGGTCGTCGCCGAGCGCCTGACGCATCACGTCCAGGTCCCGGGCCGCGTCGACGGTGCCCATGTGTGCCTGGACCGGGCCCGAGCGCCGGGCGCAGTCGGCGGCCGTTCGCTGCCAGGCCGTGAGTTTCGCGCGGGCGACCTTCGGGTCGCCGAGGTCCCCGTTTCCGCCGGTCGCCCGCGTGGCCCGGTCGTCGGTGTCCAGCCCGCAGCCGACCGGAGAGGACCTGCCGACGCCCCGCGGGTCGAAGGTGACCACGTCGTAGCCGTTCGTCAGGTCCAGGAACCGCTTGCCGTCGGTGGTCAGCCCGGACACGCCCGCGACGCCGGGACCGCCGAAGTTCAGCAGCACCGAGCCCCGTGAGGGGCCGGTCGCCCGGTAGCGGGCCAGGGCGAGGTCGAGGGTGCCCGCGCCGGGGTGCGCGTAGTCGAGGGGAACGGTGACCCGGCCGCACTGCACGTCCTTCGGGGCGCCCGCCTCGCACGCCGACCACGCCACCTTCTGGCGGTAGAACCGGCTCAGGCCCCTCGGTGCGCCGCCGTCGGTCTCCGCGGGCAGTGCCGCGCCGAGGATGACGATTGCGGCGGCCCCCACGCACGCGCCGCGCCGGGTCGCGTGCCGCGACAGCTTGGCCGGCATGGGCGCCTCCAGCAACGTCCGCCACGGACCGGAAACAGGCCTTCGCCCACCGTAGGCGGACCGTCCGGCCGCCGCCTCCCGGTGGGCACGGCCCCCCATCTCGCGGGTACCGCCTTCGGCGCCCAGGGTCCCGCCCCGGCGGCTTCGCGCGCCGTTCGATAACGGGCCCCCCGAAGGGGTGAAAGGGCGACAGGCCATAACCCTGAACCTTTCACCAGCGTTTTACGGGGTGCGGGTGAGCGCCCGCGACCATGTCTGGAAGGCAGGGAACCTATGAAACGGGTCACGCGGAACAGTGTGATCGCCGTGGCCGCAGCCTCCGGCGCGATGGCGATGGCGATGCCGATGTCCGCCTTCGCGGCGGACGGCGGCGCCGTGGCGGAGGGTGCCGCGGCCGGCTCGCCCGGTGTGCTCTCCGGCAACACCGTTCAGCTGCCGGTGGACGTTCCGATCAACGTGTGCGGGAACACCGTGGACGTGGTGGGGCTTCTCAACCCGGCGGCGGGCAACCGGTGCGCCAACGCGTCCGACGGGAGGGATCGGACGCCGACGGCCGGCGGTGCGGTGGCGCAGGCCGCCACGCACGACTCACCCGGGGTGGTCTCCGGCAACAGCATCCAGTTGCCCGTGCACGCTCCGGTGAACGTCAGCGGCAACAGCGTGAACGTGGTGGGCATCGGCGACCCGGCCTCCGGCAACACGTCCACGAACACGCCGGGCGACCACGTCACCCCGACGCCTCCGCCGCCCGTGCGGTCCGAGCCGCAGCCGGTGCCGCGGCACGTGACGCACCCCCGGCCCGTGGCCGTGCCCCGGACGCAGGTGTCGCTCGCCCACACCGGCGCGGACCAGACCGCGCCGATGGTGGCCGCGGGCGCCGCCCTGGTGCTCGGCGGAGCCGTCCTCTACCGGCGCTTCCGGCCCGGCGCGCTGCGCTGACACGGACCCGCGAGCGCGGCGGAGGCTCACCGGACCGGTGTCCGGTGGGCCTCCGCCGCGGCGGGGGCCCGACGGCCGCGGATCCCGCACCGTAAACCTGTTGCCGAGAACGTCCGCGCTTTGATCCAGTTGGCGTATGGATCACGCCGCGGTACTCGCCCTGTACGACCGGAACCTGCGCGAAGGCGTCGGGCCCGACGGTTCCGGAACGCGCGTGGAGCGCGCCGGGAAGGTGGTGCGCCAGATCGGCTCGGCTCAGGACTGGAACGGCGTGCTGTGGTCGGACCTGGACGAGTCCTGCGCGGACGCCGTGATCGCCGAGCAGACGGCCCGCTACGGTGGGTCCGGCCTCGCCTTCGAGTGGAAGGTGTACGGGCACGACCGCCCCGCGGACCTCGCGCGGCGCCTCCTGGCCGCCGGCTTCGTCCCCGAGCCTCAGGAAACCCTGATGGTCGCCGAGATCGCCGAGCTGGACCTCGGCGCCGAGCCGCCCGAGGGCGTGCGCCTGCGCACGGTCACCGACGAGGCGGGCGTCGAGCTGCTGGTCGGTGTGCACGAGCAGGTTTTCGGCAGGGACGGCTCCCGCATGCGCCACCGCCTGCTCGCCCGGCTGGCCGCCGAACCGGACACGCTCGTCGCCGTCGTCGCCCTCGCCGGTGACGAGCCGGTGAGCGCGGCCCGGATGGAACTGGTGCCCGGTACGGGGTTCGCGGGCCTGTGGGGCGGCGGCACCGTCGAGGGCTGGCGGGGCCGGGGCGTCTACCGCGCCCTCGTCGCCCACCGCGCCCGTGCCGCCGCCGCCCGCGGCTACCGCTACCTCCAGGTCGACGCCTCCAGCCGCAGCCGCCCCATCCTGGAACGCCTCGGCTTCGCCGCCCTGACCACCACGACGCCGTACGTGTACGAGCCCTGAGCCCACCGGACCGAGCGGGGCCGCCGGATCAGCGGTGCCCCGCCCTCGCCCGGTCCAGCATCGAGACACCCAGCGCGGCGAGGGCGATCTGGATGAGCCATTCGATCCAGTCGACCCCCTTGGTGTCCGCGACGCCCAGCGCCGAGGCGATCGCCGCGCCGACCAGCGCGGCGACGATGCCGATGAGGATCGTCCAGAGAACGCCTATGTGCTGGCGTCCGGGAACGACGAGCCGTCCCAGAACACCGATGATCAAGCCGATGACGATGGCACTGATGATGCCCGTGATCTCCATCTTCCGCCCCTCTGCGTCGTGACCCCCGCGCCCTTTCGGATGCCCGCTGGAACCGGAGCCACACCGGTCGGGTTCCGCCGCCCCGGCCCGGCGCCGTCCCTCTTCAGGTCCCCCGTGGCAGCGCGTACGGCTCCTCGGCGCACGCCTGCTGCCGGAGGCGGCGGCGCAGCTCGTGCAGGCCCCGGCGGGAGTGGCTCTTGACGGTGCCCAGCGGCCAGCCCGTGCGCGCCGCGATCTGGGTCTGGGTGAGGTCCTCGAAGTAGGCCAGCCGCAGTACACGGCGCTGGGCCGCCGGGAGCCGGTCCAGCTCGTACCGGACCAGGACGCGGTCGAGGGCGGCCTCCGGCCGGCCGTCGGCCGGATCGGCGGGGCCCAGAGCCGACCCGGCGGCGGCGACCAGCTCCCCGCGACGGGTCCGGGCGGCCAGCGCGTCCGCGATCCTGCGCCGGGTGATGCCGACGATCCATCCCGCGAGCGGACCGCGCTCGGGCCGGTAGCCGTGCCTGCCCCGCCAGACGCCGAGGAAGACCTGCTGGGTCACGTCCTCCGCCTCCTTGGCGTCTCCCAGGGACCGCCAGGCCAGCGTGTGCACCAGCGCCGACCAGCGGTGATAGGCGGCGGCGAGGCAGGCGTCGTCGCCCGCCACGAGGCCACGCGCGAGGTCTTCCGGTGTCATGGCGACGGCTCCTGTGGCGGTTCCCGGGGACTCGCCCCCGTACCGCCATCGTGTGATCGCCGGCCGCCCCCTTCAACTCGCGTCGCTTCCGCATCGTTTCCCCCCTGGGGACGGGGAGCGCGGCTCCTCAGCCGCGGTCGCGGGCGTGTTTGAAGCGGGCCAGCCCCTCGGACAGTTCCACCACCGGGTCCGGGTAGTCGAGGGCGGCCCGGGCCGCCCCCTGGAGCTTCCACGGCTCGTGCACGGCCGGCCCGTCCAGCCCGGAGAGTTCGGGCACCCAGCGGCGTACGTACGTGCCGTCCGGGTCGTACCGCTTGGCCTGGGTGACGGGGTTGAGCACCCGGTTGGGCCGGGTGTCCGTGCCGGTGCCCGCCATCCACTGCCAGTTGAGCTGGTTGTTGGCGAGGTCGCCGTCGACCAGGTACCGCAGGAAGTGCCGCGCGCCCACCCGCCAGTCGACGTAGAGGGTCTTGGTGAGGAAGCTCGCCGTCAGCAGGCGGCCCCGGTTGTGCATCCAGCCCTCGTACAGCAACTGGCGCATGGCCGCGTCGACGATCGGATAGCCGGTGCGGCCTTGGCGCCACGCCTCGACGTCCTCGCGCGCCGACCGCTCGGACCGCCACCGGTCGTGCTTGGTGCGGTAGTCGGCGCTCGCCGCCGCGGGCCGCGCGGCCAGCACCTGGCGGTGGAAGTCGCGCCAGGCGACCTGCCGTACGAAGGCCTCCGCGCCCGGGACGGCCGCGCCGCGCGCCCGGTGCACGAGTTCGACCGGGGAGAGGGTGCCGAAGTGCAGATGGGGCGAGAGCCGGGACGTGGCGTCGCCGGCCAGGTCGTCGTGGCGCTCCTCGTAGGCGGTGACACCCGAGCGCACCCAGGCCGCCAGGCGCCTGCGGCCCTCCGTCTCGCCGCCCGGCGCGAGGGCCGGCGACAGGTCGGCGGCGGCAGGCCGGGAGGGCAGTTCCCCGGAGGCGACGCCGTCCGGGACGCGGACCGTGCGGGGTGCGCCCAGTGGAGCGCGCAGCCGCTGCCGCGACCACTGCCGGAAGTAGGGCGTGAAGACGGCGAAGTGGTCCGAGGAGGACGGGGTCAGTGTGCCGGGTGCGACGGCCGTGGTCACCGTGTCGTGCACGTGCAGCCGGCGCCCGTCCGCCTCCAGGGCGCGCCGCAGCCGCTCCTCGCGGCGGTGGGCGAAGCGGCTGACGTCGGCCGCCACGTGGACCTCGTCGGCGTCGGCCTCACGGGCCACCTCGCACACCTGCTCGACAGGGTCGCCGCTGCGCACGACCAGCCGGCCGCCGCGCCGGCGCAGTGCCGCGTCGAGGTCGTGCAGGCAGTCGGCGAGGAACGCCAGCCGGTTCGGGGCGGCGAAACCGGCCCCGTCCACGGCCGGGTCGCGCACGAACAGCGGGACGACGTGCCGGGAGCCGTCGAGGGCGGCGCACAGCGGTGGGTGGTCGTGCACCCGCAGGTCGGCGGTGAACAGGACGACCGAGACGTTCATGGTGGGGGCTCCGTGGAGGGGACGGGAAGGCAGGACGGACCGCTCCGGACGGTCCGGGGCGCCCCGGACGCTCCGGATGCCCCGGAGGTTCCGGAGTGTTTCCCGCGCGGGGCGTCCGGCGGATGCGGGCGTCAGCGCACGGAGGTGCGTTCCCCCGAACGGGTGAGCCGGGCCTGTTCGGCCGCCGCCCCGGCGATGTTGCGGGCCATCCCGCCGAACACGACCGCGTGGAAGGGCGAGAGGCTCCACCAGTAGGCGTGCCCGAGGAGCCCGTGCGGATGGAACACCGCGCGCTGGCGGTACAGCGTGCGGCCCTCGGCGTCGGTGCCGACGCACATCTCCAGCCAGGCCAGGCCCGGCAGCCGCATCTCGGCCCGCAGCCGGAGCAGCCGTCCCGGTTCGATCTCCTCCACGCGCCAGAAGTCGAGCGAGTCGCCCGCCCGCAGCCGCTGCGCGTCACGGCGCCCCCGGCGCAGCCCGACCCCGCCCGCCAGCCGGTCGAGCCCGCCGCGCAGCGCCCAGGCGAGGGGGAAGGAGTACCAGCCGTGGTCGCCGCCGATGCCCTCGACGACCCGCCACAGGGCCTCGGGCGGCGCGTCCACCGTGCGTTCGCGTCGGTCCGTGTAGAGGCTGCCGCCGGCCCAGTCGGGATCGGTGGGCAGGGGATCGCTGGGCGCGCCGGGCACCGAGGCGGACGACCACCGGGTCGTCACCTGCGCGTCGCGGACCCGTTGCAGTGCCAGCCGTACGGCCTCGTCGAAGCCGATCGGATGACCGGGAGGGTCGGGCACGTACCGCAGGATGTCGTGCTCCCGGCAGACGACCTCGTGGCGCAGCGACTCGGCGAGCGGGCGCGCGATGGCCGCGGGCACGGGGGTGACCAGGCCGATCCAGTGGCTGGACAGACGGGGGGTGAGGACCGGGACGGGGACGATGACCCGCCGGGGCAGGCCCGCCACCGCCGCGTACCGCAGCATCATGTCCCGATACGTGAGGACGTCCGGCCCGCCGATGTCGAAGGCCCGGTTCACGTCGTCCGGCATCCGCGCGCCGGCCACCAGGACACGCAGGACGTCGCGCACGGCGATCGGCTGGATGCGGGTGCCCACCCAGCTGGGAGTGACCATCACGGGCAGGCGCTCGGTGAGGTAGCGCAGCATCTCGAAGGAGGCCGACCCCGAGCCGATGATGACGGCGGCGCGCAGGACGGTGGTCGGCACCCCCGAGGCCAGCAGGATGCGGCCGACCTCCGCCCGCGAGCGCAGATGCGGGGACAGCTCCTGCTCCGGCACACCGGCGGGGGTCAGGCCGCCGAGGTAGACGATCCGCCGCACGCCCGCGGCCCGGGCCCGTTCCCCGAAGACGCGTGCGGCCCGGCGGTCGGTCTCCTCGAAGTCCTTGCCGGTGCCCAGGGCGTGCACCAGGTAGTAGGCGACGTCGACGTCCCGCAGCGCCATGGCGACCGACTCCGGGTCGGTGACGTCGCCGCGCACCACCTCCGTGCGCGCCGCCCAGGGGTGGTCGCGCAGCTTGCCGGGGGAGCGGGCCAGGCAGCGCACCCGGTTGCCGGCGTCGAGCAGCTCCGGGACCAGCCGGCCGCCGATGTACCCCGTGGCGCCCGTCACCAGGCAGCGCGGGCCGTCGCCCGTGTCCTCACCGTTCATCGGTCTTGGTCCCTCGTACGTAGGTGCCGTGTGCGTCCCCGGATCACTTCCACCAAGGCGGCCCTCGCGGATGCGTGGACGGCGCTTTCCGTGGGCCGATCGTGTGACCGTGGCCGCCGCACCGCGAATGGGCCGATCGCGTGGCCCCCGCTGACGTGCCGCGGCGGCCGGGGAAGGGATTCCGCCGAGGCCGTCGGGCGAGGTGCCGGTGCGGGGCCCACCGTTCGAGCGAGAGGTGGGACGACGGCACGACGTCAAGGAGAACGTCATGAAGTACTACCTGCTCAGCGTGATCCAGCCGGCCGAGGGCGAGCCGCCCGCGGCCGAGGCGCTGGCGCGGATCATGCGCGAGGTCGAGGGCTTCCACCAGGAGCTGCGCGAGGCGGGTGCCTGGGTCTTCGCCGGCGGGCTGCACGGCCCGGAGACCGCCGTCGTCGTGCGTCCCGGGGACGGTCAGGTACGGGTCTCCGACGGCCCCTACACCCAGGGCGCCGAGTACCTGGGCGGCTTGTGCCTCATCAAGGCGCCGGATCTGGACGGGGCCGTGGAGTGGGGCCGCAAGGCGAGCCGGGCCACCACTCTCCCCATCGAGGTGCGCCCGTTCCTGCACCCGGCCGGGGACTGACACCCGGCGCGTCGGATCCGATTGGTCTACACCCTTGACTGGTACAGACCAGTGCGGTTGAGTGCCCGCAACCCCCCACCGCGGCCGCCCCCCAGACCGTGCCCGGTACCACCGGCGCGTGCGCGCGAGAACCGGCTCCGTCCGGCCTCGCGGGGGTGCGGCCGCGCTCCGCGGATCCCTCGGACTCCCGCCGGACGCCGGCCGGTTCCGCTGACGTCCGGCCGCCGCTCGTGATGTCATGCCCCTGACCATCCTGGCCGACGGTGTCATCGACCGCCGGGGCGCCCCCCTGGGCGACGGCCACCGTCCGGACGAAGGGCAACACCGCCATGCGCACCCCCCACGCGCTGCTCGCCACGACCGCGGCGCTCGCCGCCGTCGTGGCATCCCCCGCATCCGCTCCCGCGAGCGCCACGGCGCAGGCTCCGGCCGCCGGGGCGTACTACGTCCAGAGCGTCACGACCGGCCTGGCCGCGGCGGCCGCCGGTGCCGGCGCCGTGGAACAGCACAACCCCAGGGGCGACGAGGACCACCAGCAGTGGAACCTGAGGGCGAACGGACCGTCGTACGTCCTGGAGAGCGCCGACCAGGCCGGCACCTGTCTCGGCCGCTCGGGCGACCGGGCCCGCACCGTCGCCTGCGCCGACGCGGAGGCGGCCTGGGAGATCGCCCCGGCCGGGGACGACCGGTACACGCTCAAGACGCCCGGCACCGACCGCTACCTGACCGTGGCCGCCAAGCCGTCCGGCGCCAACTACCCCGCCCCGCTCGCCCTCGGCCCCGCGGGCGACCTGGCCCGCTGGTACCTCACCCCGGTGACACCGGACACCCGGCCCATGCCGCCGGCGGACCAACGCACCCTCGACCAGGTCACGTTCCTCACCGCCCACAACGCCTACGCCAACGGGGTCGACGGCGGTTTCGCCCCGCCGTTCGTCAACCTCTTCCCCAACCAGAGCCGTGGCATCGACCAGCAACTCGCCGACGGCGTCCGCGGTTTCATGCTGGACATCCATCAGACACCGGACGGCGCGATCCTCTGCCACAACAGCTGCACACTGGTCAGCAGGCCGGTCGCCCTGTGGGTGGACCTCCAGCGCATGGTGGACTTCCTGGCGTCGCACCCCGACCAGTTCGTCACCGTGTTTCTGGAGGACTACGTCGATCCGGGCGTCCTGCGCGCCGAACTCGCCCGTGTGCGCGGCCTGTCCGACGTGCTCTACCGGCCCGACCTGACCGGCGTCCGGAACAACGGCTGGCCCAGGATGGCCGACCTGATCGCCGACAACCACCGGCTGCTGATCCTCACCGACCACAGCCGCTCGGCCGACGAGGCGGCTGGCCTGACCCGGGACGGCTTCGGCGTGATGTACCAGCGCGAGTGGACGGTCGAGAACTACTGGTCGATGGGCGCGGGCGTCGGCGCGTCGGACTGGTCCTGTTACAGCCGCTGGTACGGCGCCGACCTCAACATCCCGCTGACGCACACCGAACCGGGCTTCCGGCCGCTGTTCGTGATGAACCACTTCCGGGACAGCACGATCAGCGCCACGGTGCAGACCGACAACGGCAAACTCGCCGACCGCGCCCGGCGGTTCTGCGAGCCCGCGGCACGCAAGAAGCCCAACTTCCTGGCCGTGGACCGCTACGACCTCGGCGACCCCGCGGCCGCCGTGAACGCGCTGAACACCCACACATATCCGTGACATCCGGCCGTACGGCGCACGCGATCACGACACGCGGGTGTGCGAGACTCCGCCGATGACCTCCGAAACGATCACCGCGGACGCCGCGGGCACCTGGGAACTCGGCGACCTGCCCGTCCACCGCATCGGCCTCGGCGCGATGCGGCTGACGGGCAGCGCCGCCTTCCACCTCGGCACCCCGAGCGACCGGAACCGCTCGATCGCCGTGCTGCGCCGGGCGGTCGAGCTCGGCGTGAACCACATCGACACGGCGGCCTTCTACTTCTCCGCCCGGCGCTCCGCCAACGAGCTGATCAACAGCGCCCTTTCGCCGTACCCGGACGATCTGGTCGTCGTCACGAAGGTCGGCCCGTTCCGGAACTGCTCGGGGGAGTGGGGCCCCTCCGCGCGCCCCGACGACCTGCGCGGCCATGTCGAGGAGAACCTGCGCCAGCTCGGCCGCGACCACCTCGACGTGGTGAACCTGCGCCGGATGGGCCAGGACTCCATCGCCGAGCACTTCGGCGCGCTCGCCGAACTGCGCGAGGAGGGACTGATCCGCCACCTCGGCATCTCCGACGTGGAGCCGCGCCACCTCGAGGAGGCCCGCGCCATCGCGCCGGTGGTGTGCGTGCAGAACCGCTTCGGGCTCGACTTCCACGACCCCGCCACCGACGAAGTGCTGCGGGTCTGCGGCGAGGAGGGCATCGCCTTCGTCCCGTTCTTCGCCATCGCCGGCGAGGGCGGCTCCAAGGGGGCGGCGGACGGCGCCCACGACGAGGAGGTCGCGGCCGTCGCCCGGGCCCACGACGCGACACCCGCGCAGGTACGGATCGCCTGGACCCTCCAGCAGGGCCCGCACGTCCTGGCCATCCCCGGCACCGGCAACCCCGACCACCTCGCGGAGAACGTGGCCGCGGGCGCCCTGCGCCTCACCGACGAGGAGATGGCGGGGCTCGACGCGCTGCACACCGCGACCGGCGACGGGACCGGCTGAGCGGCGTCCCGTACCGCATGCGGGGACCGTCCAGCCGGGCCCCCGCGCCGGTCCCGGCGGCGTGCGGTCCTGGTCAGTCCAGCCGCTCGTGCAGGAACGCGACGGTGCTCCGCCACGCGCGGGACGCCGAGTCGGGGTCGTGGCTGGGTCGGCGGTCGTTGAAGAAGGCGTGGCCGGCCGGATACATGCGGAAGTCCGCGGAGACGCCCGACTGCCGCTCGATCGTCTCGCGCAGCTCCTCGACCCGCTCCGGCGGGACGCCCTGGTCCTGCTCCCCGAAGTGGCCGAGGAGCCCGGCGCGCAGCCCGGAGAAGTCGGGCAGCTCGCCGCGGATGACGCCGTAGAACGGCACGGCGGCGCTCACCCGCGGATCGACCGCCGCGAGGTACAGCACGAACCCGCCGCCCATGCAGAAGCCGACCGCGCCGACCGTGCCGGAGGTGACCTCGGGCAGGGACAGCAGATGGCCGACGGCGCCCGAGAGCAGTTCGACACCGCGCGAGACCGGCAGGGCCTTCATCATCGGCAGGGCCTCGTCGGGGTCGTGTGCCACGCTGCCGCCGTACAGGTCGGGTGCCAGGGCGACGAAGCCCTCGGCGGCGAGCCGGTCGGCGACGTCTGCGATGTGGTCCGTCAGCCCCCACCACTCCTGGATGACGAGGACGCCCGGACCGCTTCCCGACGGGGGCAGCGCGAGGTAGCCGTGCGCGGTGTCTCCCGCGCTCGGGAAGGTGACGTTCTGCCGGGCGGGCGTCTCGGCGGGCCTGGACCGCTCGGACATGGTGCCCAACTCCTTGCCGGATCGCGGATCGGCGCCCGCCGAATCGTGGCGGGGGCCTCCCTCGATCCTTACCGCGTTCGCCGTGCCGACGCCGCCCGCCGTTCACGGTCCGGTTCGCGCCCCTTCGTACGGTACGGCGGGCGGTCCGGCCGTGCGGCGGGCCGCCGGAGCGCGCCGGGACCCGGGTGGCGCGGTGCGCGCGATCCCGCGGTCATTCCCGGGCGGCTCCTTCCATAATGGGCGGGCGGGCGCGCCCGCGAGCGGACCACGGCACCGGACTGACTACAATCATGTAGACGATCTACGACCGTGGGCGACAACGGGGTGAGGAAGTACCCATGACCGACGACGACAGGGACGAGCGCAGGCCGGCCGGTGAGCTCGAAGCCAGCGTCATGGCCGTCCTGTGGGCCGCCGGCGCGCCCCGCACCCCCGGCGAGGTCCAGCTCGGCCTCGGCAGCGGCCTGGCCCGCACCACGGTCACCACCATCCTGACCCGGCTGCACGACAAGGGCGTCGTCGAGCGTCACCGCCAGGGGCGCGGATACGCCTACTACCCCGTCCAGGACGCGCACGGCCTGACCGCCCGCCGCATGCACTCCGAACTCGACCGCGACACCGACCGCGAGACCGTACTCGCCCGCTTCGTCGCCCAGCTCAGCCCGGACGACGAGCGCGTCCTGCGCGATCTGCTCGAATCCGGTGAGCGATGACCGCGGCCCTGCTCCTGCTCCTGTCCCTGCTGCTGCCGTTCGCCGCGCCGGCGCTGGCCCGGCGCGCGCTCGACCGCCTCGCCCCCGTCACCGCGCTGTGGATGATCACCGGCTTCGCGGTCGTGCTCGCCGGCTGCTCGCTCGCCGCGCTCGGCGCCTTCGTCCTCACCGGTCTGCTCAAGCTGCCCTTCGTCGCGGCGCTGGGCAAGCTCGTGCACCCCGTGTCCACCCCCTCCGACCTGGTGGTCGTCCCGGCGGCCGCGATCTCCGTGGGAGCGCTCGCCGTGTGCGCGTGCACGCTGGGGCGCGCCGCGCTGAGGGAGTTCCGCGCCTTCCGCGACGCCCATACGGAGGCCGGCCGCGGGCCCGCCGCCGGCGACCTGTGCGTGGTGGACTCCCCGCACCCCGACGCCTACGCGCTGCCCGGCCGCCCGCACCGCATCGTCGTCACCACCGCCATGCTCCGCAGCCTCGACGCGGCCGAGCGCGAGGCGCTGTTCGCCCACGAGCGGGCCCACAACCGGGGCGGCCACCACTACTTCCTGGCCGCCGCCGAGCTGGCCGCCCACTGCCATCCCGCGCTGCGGCGGGTGCGCGGGCCCATCCGCCTCGCGGCCGAGCGCGCCGCCGACGAGGCCGCCGCCGCGGCCGTCGGCGACCGCCGGCTGACCGCCCGCGCCATCGCGCGCGCCGCCCTGGCCGGCCAGGAGGCCCGCTCCGTACGCCCGGAGTTCGCCCCCGCCGCCACCTCGGGACCGGTCCCGCACCGCGTCAAGGCGCTCCTGGCCGCCCCGCACGTCCCGCGCCGCGCCGCGACCCGGATCGCCGCGCTGCTGACGGCCTGCGCCGCGGTCTCCTTCGCCGCCTCGGCGACCGGCATGATCGACGTCCATCACCGGGTCGAGGTCGCCCAGGGCGACACCTCCCGCTGATCCCTGCCGGCCCGCGTCCGGAATGACTGGCGTCGTGGCACGTTTTACGTATAACCTCACCCGACGATCGCTCCTCGCGATCGCTGTTCCGAAAGGCCCCGATGAGACGCATCGCCCTGATCACCCTCGTCGTCGACGACTACGACGAGGCGATCCGCTTCTACACCGGAGCGCTCGGCTTCCGTCTCGCCGAGGACGCCCCGCGCCCGGACGGCTCCCGCTGGGTCGTCGTCGAACCGGGCGACGGGACCGGGACCGCGCTGCTGCTCGCCCGCGCCCGGACCGCGTCCCAGCAGGCCCGGGTGGGCGACCAGGCCGGCGGACGCGTCGCGTTCTTCCTGCACACCGGCGACTTCGCCCGCGACCACGCCCGGATGCGGGCGGCGGGCGTCACCTTCCTGGAGGAACCGCGGCAGGAGCCGTACGGCACGGTCGCCGTCTTCGAGGACCTGTACGGCAACCGCTGGGACCTGCTCCAGCCCGCCCCCGACGCGGGCTGACCACCGCACACCACCACCGCGCACACCACCACCGCTCGACTGCCCTAGGAAACGCCCCATGACCGCGCCCCGCATCGACACCGACACCCTCCGCCGGCTCCCCAAGGCCGTGCTGCACGACCACCTCGACGGCGGCCTGCGCCCCGCCACCGTCGTCGAACTCGCGGACGCGGTCGGCCACACCCTGCCCACGACCGACCCCGCCGAACTCGCCGCCTGGTACTACGACGCGGCCAACTCCGGCGACCTGGTCCGCTACATAGCCACCTTCGAGCACACCCTCGCCGTGATGCAGACCCGTGAGGGCCTGCTGCGCACCGCCGAGGAGTACGTCCTGGACCTGGCCGAGGACGGCGTCGTCTACGGAGAGGTGCGTTACGCCCCCGAACTGATGGTCAACGGCGGGCTGACCCTCACCGAGGTCGTGGAGACCGTCCAGGAGGGCCTCGCGGCGGGCATGGCCAAGGCCGCCGCCCAGGGCACCCCCGTCCGGGTCGGCACGCTGCTGTGCGGCATGCGGATGTTCGACCGCACCCGTGAGATCGCCGACCTGGCCGTCGCCCACCGCGACGCCGGTGTCGTCGGCTTCGACATCGCGGGCGCCGAGGACGGCTTCCCGCCCGCCGACCACCTGGCCGCGTTCGAGCACCTGCGCCGCGAGAGCGTGCCGTTCACCATCCACGCGGGCGAGGCGCACGGCCTGCCCAGCATCCACCAGGCCCTCCAGGTGTGCGGCGCCCAGCGCATCGGGCACGGCGTGCGCATCACCGAGGACATCGTCGACGGCAAGCTCGGCCGCCTCGCCGGCTGGGTGCGCGACCGCCGGATCGCCCTGGAGATGTGCCCGACCTCCAACCTCCAGACCGGCGCCGCCACCTCGATCGCCGAGCACCCCATCACGGAGCTGAAGGACCTGGGCTTCCGGGTCACCCTCAACACCGACAACCGCCTGGTGTCCGGCACCACGATGACCCGCGAGATGTCCCTGCTGGTCGAGCAGGCGGGCTGGACGGTCGAGGACCTGCGCACGGTCACGGTCAACGCCGTCAAGAGCGCGTTCCTCCCCTTCGACGAGCGCGTGAGCCTGATCCGGGACGTGGTGCTGCCGGGCTACGAGTCCGCGCTCTGAAGCAGCCCCCTGACGTAGGCGGCCTGTCCGGCGTGCTGGAGATCGTCGGACAGGACGCTGACCAGGCGCACGCCCAGCGTGACCGGCGGGTCCCAGTTCTCGTCGACGACGCGTTCCAGGTCCTTGGCGGTCAGTTGGCGCAGGGCGGTCAGGGTCTGCTCGTGCACGGCGTCGTAGTAGCCGGTCAGCAGCTCGCCGTCGTCGACCCGCACCTCGGCGACCTTCGCCGGGGTGTGCCCGTAGCCGGTGTCATAGCGGTCCAGGTGGAGCCCGAAGCGCTTCTGCCAGTCCCGCGCGAGCCACACCTGGTCGAGCCCGAACGCGTCGGCGACGTGGTCGTCCTGCACGCGCGTGAGGTGCCACACGAGCCAGGCCACGGAGTTGGCGCCGGCCGCGGGACGGGCGTTGAGCCATTCGGACGGCAGACCGTCGACGACGGCATGGACCTCTTCCCGGATGCGGGCATGGCCCTCGATGAGGATGTCCTTCGCATGCATGCGTCCACCTTGGCGCATCGCCGGCCGTCCCGCGTCCGGAATCCGGCCCGCGTCAGGCGGTGCCCGGCTCCTCCGCCTCGAGCAGGGTGATCAGGGCGCGGGCCGCCGGACTGGTGGCCTGTTCGGGCGGCAGCAGGGCGACGGTCTCGTACTCCGTCTCCGTGGCGCCCTTGAGCGGCAGCGCGGTGAGTGAAGGCCGCTTGTGCCGGAAGTGGCGCGGGACGACGGCGATGCCCAGGTTCTCGTCGACCAGGTCGAGCAGGCTGTGCACGTCGTTGACCTCCAGGGCCACCGTGCGGCGGACCCCCGCGGCGGCGAAGGCCGCGTCGGTGGTCCGGCGCGGCCCCCAGTCCGGGTGGAAGTCGACGAAGACCTCGCCGTCCAGGTCCCGCGGCGTCAGGACGGCCTGGGCGGACGCGAGCCGGTGCCCCGGGTGGCACAGGACCGTCATCGGCTCGCCGGCCAGGGAGACCGAGCGCAGCTGGTCGGTGTCCGCGCGGGTCCGGTAGGCGAACGCCAGGTCGAGCCGGCCGGCCGCGACCTCCTCCGCCAGCGCGCCCGAACCCGTCTGCCGCAGCCGGATCTCCACATCCGGGTGCCGCCGCCGGAACGCGGCGAGCAGCCCGGCCACATGCACCCCCGCGATGCACTGCTCGGTGCCCAGCGAGAGCGTGCCGCGCAGCACGCCCTGCACCGCCGCCACCGCCTCGTGCGCCGCCCGCACCTGCGCCAGGATCCGCTGCGCCTCGCCGAGCAGCGCCCGCCCGGCCTCCGTGAGCGTCACCCGGCGCGTGGTGCGCACGAACAGGGAGGTCTGCAACTCCCGCTCCAGCGCGCGAATCGACGCCGAGAGCCCCGACTGGGAGACCATGAGGCGCTCCGCCGCCCGGGTGAAGTGCCGGTCCTCGGCGACCGCGACGAAGTGCTGGAGATGACGCAGTTCCATGATTGAGCAGCGTAGTCGTTGAATCCCATCGGATTCTCCTGTTGGACCGCTGCCCCCGGGGCGCGCGAGAGTTGGGGACACTGGTTCCGCCGGAACCGTTCACCTCCGTGCCAACCCCGATGGAGTCGCGTTGTTCACCGCCCACCCCGACCGCTACGCGGACATGCCCTACCGGCGCACCGGACGCAGTGGCCTGAAGCTTCCCGCGCTGTCGCTCGGCCTGTGGCACAACTTCGGCCCGGACCGCCCGGTCGACACCCAGCGTGCGATCCTGCGCCGTGCCTTCGACCTCGGCGTCACCCACTTCGACCTGGCCAACAACTACGGCCCGCCGCCCGGCGCCGCCGAGTCGGCCCTCGGCGACGCGCTCCGGGCCGACTTCGGTCCCTACCGCGACGAGTTGGTCGTCTCCACCAAGGCGGGCTACCTGATGTGGCCCGGCCCGTACGGCGAATGGGGCTCCCGCAAGTACCTGCTGTCCTCGCTGGACCAGAGCCTGAAGCGGATGGGCCTGGATCATGTCGACATCTTCTACTCGCACCGCCCCGACCCGGACACCCCGCTGGAGGAGACCATGGGTGCCCTGCACTCGGCGGTCCAGCAGGGCAAGGCGCTCTACGTCGGCATCTCCAACTACTCCGCGGAGCAGACCCGCGAGGCCGCGCGGATCCTGGGCGAACTGGGCACCCCGCTGCTGATCCACCAGCCCCGCTACTCGATGCTCGACCGGCGCCCCGAGGAGGAGGGCCTGCTGGACGCCCTGGACGAGCTCCAGGTCGGCTCCATCGCCTACTCCCCGCTGGAGCAGGGCCTGCTCACCGCCCGCTACCTGGACGGCATCCCCGAGGACTCCCGGGCGGCCGGCGACAGCCCGTTCCTCGACTCCGCCGCGGTGACCGGCGAACTGGTCGGCAGGCTGCGCGCGCTGGACGAGATCGCCAAGTCCCGTGGCCAGTCCCTGGCGCAGATGGCGCTGGCCTGGGTGCTGCGCGGCGGACGGGTCACCTCGGCCCTGGTCGGCGCGAGCAGCCCGCAACAAATGGAGGACAGCGTCGCCGCGACGCGCTCCCTGGACTTCGACACGGAGGAACTGGCCCGCATCGACGCGGCCATCGCGTCCTAGCGCGCGCCCCGTCCGGCCCGAGGTGCGGGCCGACGGGCGCGCTCGCACCGGCCCCGGCGGAAACCCCGCCGGGGCCGGACCGCTTCCGGGACGGCGGGGGCTCAGGCCGCCGCCGGTACCCGGTCGAGGAAGCCGAGGACCGTGCGGATCCTGCCCTCACCGTCCAGGGTGATCACGTCGGAGCCCGCGACCGGGGCGGAGTCTCCCCCGGTACCCCCGGCCTCGCTCACGAGCTCCCAGGAGAAGCGGGCCGTGTCGTGGTGGCCGTCGACGCTGCCGGTGAGCCGGAAGGCGAACCCGGGAAACTGCTCGCGCACGGCACTGATGACGGCGGTGATCGCCTCGTGGCCCCCGGCGTCGGCCAGGGGGTCGGTGTAGGTGCCGTCGGGGGTCCAGGCGTCGGCCACCGCCTTCGCCCGGGCCGGGGCGTCCGGCGCGTTCCAGGCCTCGAAGTAACGGGTGACGGCGATCGTGTACCGGTCGGTCTGCGCGGACATGCTGAATCAGCCTCCATCGAGGTCGTAATCGCTGGTCGGAGCCCGGGTCCCGGTGCTCGGCGACCCGATGGGACCACCCTGCCGCGCGGACGCCGCCGGGGTCGATTACCCCGCGGGTCATGCTCGTGCGATCACTGAACGTCGCATTTCGGCCACCTGGCGTGAGGAATATGCCCGGAGACTGGCCGGAAAGTCGTGGTGACAGTGGTTCAGTAGTGAACATACTCGAATTCAGGGGCACTTCACCGCATAAAAGCCGCACGGACCGGGGCCGACCGGGCGGCGAAGCCACGGGGGAGGAGCAGTGCACGACGAATTCCTGTGCCATGTCACCGCGTACGGTGTGTGCGGCGGCCGCCGGATCGGCGTACCGCTCGGCACCTACCGGGCGCCCACCCTGGCCCTGGCCCTGTGGTGGCTGCGCGACCGCGCCTCCTGGATCGCCGAGCGGCTCGACCCCGGACCCGACACCCCCCATGTCCCGTCCGGCGCGCTGGTCCCGGTGCCGGAGTCCGTGCCCGACGTCCCCGCCATCCTGCGCGCCTGGTGCGCCGACGTGGCCCAACAGGAGATCGTGGCCGACGAGTTGACCGAGGGGAGGCTGGTGCGGATCGCCGCCAGTGACGAGACCACGGAGTACGAACTGCTCGCCGAGTCGGTGGACGCCCTCCGCATGCACCGGACCCTGCCCGCGCTCGTCATGCCCATGGCCTGACCGGCCGGTGCCGTGACCGGCGCGCGGCCAGAGCACCCAGGAAGCCCGTGACCAGACCCCACCCGGCGGCGAGGCCCAGCGCACCCCAGAACCGGGGACGCAGCAGCAGCTCTCCGGAGAGGCCGCCGCCCACGTCTCCGATGCCGAGGAGCGACAGACCGTAGTGCGCGGAGATCCGGCCGACGGCACAGACCGTCATGACCGTCAGCAGCAACGCGACGGCCATGCGGACGGCGTGCCGCCAGGCCGGCGTCCCGGCCGGGGAACGCGCCGCCATCAGGAACGCGGCGCCCAGCAGCAGCACCGCGTCCACGACCACCAGCCACCACACCCGGCCGTCGTGCTCGGCGAGCGTGCCGAGGTTGAGCGTGGAGACGTCCGGGGTGCGCAGCACCTCGTCGAGCAGACGCGGCATCGGCAGCCCGAACGGGCCGTCCACTCTGCCGTTCCAGGTGGCTCCCAGGCCGATGGTGAACACCGGCCAGACCACGTTGGGCAGCCCGAGCAGGATCACGGCGAAGTGCTCCGCCGGGCGCCCGCGGGTGGCCGCCGTCACGAGCGCGACGACGAGGCCCACGACCACGCACGCGAGCAGCAGGACCACCATGGCGTACGCCGCCGGACGCACCGGCTCCCGCCGGCGCAGCAGCCGCGCGGGCAACGGGGCCCCGGGCGCCACCAGGAGGGCCAGCACGAGTACGCCCGCCAGCCACAGCAGCCCGAAGAGCACGGTGAGCGGCACCCGCGCGGCGAAGCCGACCTCCGGCGCGGCGCCGAACAGCCCGCCGATGGCGCCGAGCATCCCGTTGCCGAGGTCGACGGCGAAGGTCTGCCGGGCGGCCAGCGCCAGGCCGATCAGCGCGAGCAGCCACAGGGCGGCGATCCGGGCGGCCCACCCGGCCAGTTCGCGCGCCCCGGCCACCGCACGGTGCCGGAGCGGCCGCAGGAAGCAGGCGGCGACGATGAGCGTGCCGACCAGCGTGACCGTGAGCGGCATCACCGTGATGCCCGCGTGGGTCCGGGCGAGCGGGCCTGCGTCGCCCGACAGGTCGACGCTGCCGCCGACGGCTGTCACCACGGTCGCGGCGACCACCCGGGGAAAGGCGTTGCCGGGAAGACGCGCCGCACCGGCCGCCCACAGCCCGAGCGCGGCCACCACGCCCATGCCGACCACTGCGGCCAGTACTGTGGCCAGGGCCTGTGCCCAGCCGTGCCGGGCCGTCGGCGGTGCCGGGGGACTCGGCGGGACCGGGAGGCTCGGCGGGACCGGGGGGCTCGCGGGGCTCACACCGCCACGCTAGGCAGGGCCCGGGCGCCGCGCCTGCCGGAGGGTCCGTCCGCGTCCGCCGACGGGTGGGACTGCCGGGCGCGGCTCGGGGTAACAGCACAGGTGCAGCAGTGTCCGGCCTGGCCGGCTTCCGAGAGAGACACGCATGACCGACCATCTGGACGGGGCAGTGATAGCGACTGGTTTCGACGTTCCCGTGGAACCGCTCCGGCGGGCGACGCACTACACCGGCGAACCCGGTTGCATCGCCGAGGCGCGTTCCTTCGCGGCGCACTTCCTGGACCAGCTCAGGACCGAGTGGTGCGCCGAGATCGGCCGCCGCTGCGGCGACGCGCTCCTGCTGGTGGTCAGTGAACTGGTCACCAACGCCGACCGGCACAGCGACGGGCCGTACATCCTGGAGCTGGAGGGCACGGGCAGCGCGGTGAACGTGTGCGTGTACGACAGCAGCGCCGTACTGCCCCGGCGCTTCCCCCGGGATCCGCGGCGGGTGGGCCGGCACGGCCTGGAGATCGTGCACGCGCTGGCGCTCGAGGTGACCGTGGAACGCGTCCCGGTGGGCAAGCGCGTCCGCGCGCTGGTCGAACTCGGCAACGAGTGACCAGCGCGCGGACGGAGTGACCGCCTGAGCGAGCCCGAGGACTTCCCGTCCGGACGGACTCTAGGCGCAGCCCAGTTCGCCGAGCATGCCCTGGCGGAGCTGGGTGATGATCCGCTTGATCAGCCGGGAGACGTGCATCTGCGAGCAGCCGAGCCGTTCGCCGATCTCCGCCTGGGTGGCCTCCTCCACGAACCGCAGATGGATGATCTGCCGGTCGCGTTCACTGAGCCCGGCCACCAGCGGCGCGAGGGCGTGGAAGTCCTCGACCAGCCTGATCCCGTCCTCCTCCACGCCGATGAAGTCGGCGAGCACCGCCTCGCCGTCCTCCGGTCCCTCACCGGTGAGGGCGGCGTCCAGCGACGCGGAGTTGTAGCCGTTGGAGGCGATCTGGGCCTCCACCACCTGGTCCTCGGATATGTTCATCAGCGTGGCGAGTTCGGCCAGCGTCGGGTCCCGGTCCAGGCGGCTGGACAGCTCCTCGCGCGCCCGGGCCAGTTCGACCCGCAGCTCCTGGAGCCGCCGCGGCACGTGCACCGCCCAGGTGGTGTCCCGGAAGAACCGCTTGATCTCGCCCACGATGTAGGGCAGGGCGAACGAGGTGAACTCCACCTCGCGCGCCAGCTCGAACCGGTCGATCGCCTTGATCAGGCCGATCATCCCGGTCTGGACGATGTCCTCCATGTCGTCGCCGCGGTTGCGGAACCGCCCGGCCGCGAACCGCACCAGCGACATGTTCATCTCGATGAGCGTGTTGCGGGCGTACTGGTACTCGTGCGTGCCCTCGTCGAGTTCGGTCAGACGCCGGAAGAAGTGGCGGGACAGCTCGCGGGCGTCACGCGGAGCGACCGTCCGCGGATCCTCCACCCCCGGCAGCGACCCGCCACCAGTCTCGGCCTTCCGGGTCTCCTCGACCGCTGCCCCGGACCGGATCACGGTGGTGTCCATCGCCTCTCCCACGTACGTCAAGGTTCGCCCTCTGCCTTGTCGGCCTGCGTACTTCAGCCCGGCGCTCAGGCACCGAGCGGTTGTGCGACCCCCGGGTACCCGGGGCGCCGGGATGTATGCCCGCGCCGTTCCCGGGGGGTCGCGCACCGCTCCTTGCCTGCCGGGCCGTTGGAGCTGCGGATACCCGCAGTCACCGAGGGCATTCCCTACGTGCCCCGGAGCGGCGCGAATTCGCCGGTGCGGGGAGGGCGGAGGAGGCGGTGGGGCGGGAGGACCCGGCCGCGGATTCACCCAGGGCGCAACCGCCCTCCCTTCCGCCCGAGTCCGGGACTCCTAGGCTGGGGGAATGAGCGAACGAGCGCCGAACCGAGCCCCCGTCATCCCTCTGCGCCCGCCGGCCGCGCGCCCGGCGCCGTCCCGCCCGGCACCCGAACGTCCCGCCCAGGGCCGCACTCCGGCGGCCGCGCCCAGGGAACCCCTCTGGCGCGATCTCGTCGGCGACGTCCTGCGCCGCGAACGGCTGGCGCAGGAGCGCACGCTCCAGGACGTCGCTGACACGGCGCGGATCTCGATGCCGTATCTGTCGGAGGTCGAACGCGGCCGCAAGGAGGCCTCCTCGGAGATCCTCGCGGCCGCCGCGCAGGCGCTCGGCATCGGCCTCGGTGACCTGCTCTCCCTCGTCCAGGACGAGCTGTCGCGCACCGCGGCACGTGGCACCGTCCGCAGCCGCGGTACCTCCGTCCCCCGCCACGGCGGACTGTGCCTGGCCGCCTGACACCCGCACCGGGCCGGCGCCCCGGAGCCGCGAGTCAAACAGGCGGGCCGGTGCATCGCGCGTCGGACTCGCGCGACGCCCCCGGCCCGCGTGGGTCAGACCCGTGCGAGGCGCCGGCTCAGTACCTCGTCGGCCAGCCCGTACGCCACCGCCTCCTCGGCGGTGAACACCTTGTCGCGGTCCATGTCCGCGCGCAGGGTCGCCGGGTCGTGGCCGGTGTGCCGGGACAGCACCTCCTCGACCTGGGAGCGGATCCGGCTCATCTCCCTGGCCTGGAGCGCCAGATCGGAGACCGTGCCCTGCCTGCCGCCGGAGGCCGGCTGCCCCAGCAGCACCCGGGCGTGCTCCAGCACGAACCGCCGCCCCGGGTCGCCGCCCGCCAGCAGCACCGCCGCCGTCGACGCCGCCTGCCCCACGCAGAACGTGGAGATCGGCGCCTGCACGAACGTCATCGTGTCGTAGATCGCCATCAGCGAAGTGAACGATCCACCGGGCGAGTTGAGGTAGATCGCGATCTCCTGGTCCGGGGCCGCCGACTCCAGGTGGAGCAACTGGGCGATGACGACGCCCGCGACACCGTCGTCGATCTCGGTGCCGAGGAAGACGATGCGTTCGTTCAGCAGCCTGCTGAACACGTCGTAGGACCGCTCACCCTGCGCGGTGCGCTCGACGACGTACGGAACCGTGTACGACCCCATGTCAGAGCCCCATCCGCCGACGCGAGTCGGCCGGGCGGATGCCGGCGACCGACTCCACCACCCGGTCCACCATCCCGTACTCCCTGGCCTGTTCGGCGGTGAACCAGCGGTCACGGTCGCCGTCCCGCCGGATCGTCTCCTCGCTCTGCCCGGTGTGCTCGGCGGTGAGCCGCTCGATGGTGCGCTTGGTGTGCTCCAGGTTCTCCGCCTGGATCTCGATGTCCGCGGTGGTGCCGCCGATGCCCGCCGACGGCTGGTGCATCATGATCCGCGCGTTCGGCAGCGCGAACCGCTTGCCGCGCGTGCCCACCGCGAGCAGGAACTGCCCCATGCTGGCGGCGAATCCCATCGCCAGGGTCGACACGTCGTTCGGGATGAGCTGCATCGTGTCGTAGATGGCGAGCCCGGCGGTGACGGATCCGCCGGGGCTGTTGATGTACAGGGCGATGTCGGTGCGCGGGTCCTCGGCCGACAGCAGCAGCAGTTGGGCGCACACCCGGTTGGCCGACACCTCGTCGACCTGGGTGCCGAGGAACACGATCCGCTGGGCGAGCAGCCCGGCCGCGAGATGGTCGTCGAACCGGCTGGGCGGGGTGTCGTGCTCCTCGGCGCGCGGCGCGAGCGCGCCGGTCGGGAGCAGTGCGGTCGGTGGCGTCATCGGGTCTCCTTGTCGTGGCACGGATGCCGTCGGCCCCACTGTCGGCCCGGTGCCACCGCCGCGTACGGTTTCTCTGCCCGTGGCAGATTCGCCACGGGCGGAGCGGCCCCGTCAGCCCTTCTCGCGGAGCTGCCGGAAGAACGCCCGTACGTCCGCGACCAGCAGGTCCGGCTCCTCCATCGCCGCGAAGTGGCCGCCCCGGTCGAACCGCGTCCAGCGCACGAGGTTCTCGGTGCGCTCCGCCCTGTGGCGCAGCGGGAGTTGCAGCTCGGCGGGGAAGACGGCGAGCGCGGTCGGGGCGGTCGACGGCTCGGTGGGCGCGGCGGCCCTGCCGGTGGCGTGCGCCCGCTCGTAGTAGATCCGCGCGGCCGAACCGGCCGTCCCGGTCAGCCAGTACAGCATCACGTCGGTGAGCATCCGGTCCCGGTCGACGGCCTCCTCGGGCAGGTCGTCGCAGTCCGTCCACTCACGGAACTTCTCGACGATCCAGGCGAGCTGGCCGACGGGCGAGTCGGTCAGCGCGTATGCCAGGGTCTGCGGGCGGCTGGCGTTCAGCGCCGCGTAGCCCGCGCCCTCCCGCTGCCAGGCGTCCCAGCGCCGCCACGACGCGAGCGTCCGCTCCCGCTCCTCGGCGCCGAGCCCGGCCAGCTCCTCCCCGGTCGGCTCGGTGGTCTGCTGCGCGCCCGGCAGCAGATTCAGATGGACACCGATCACCCGGCCGGAGTGGGCGCGGCCCAGCTCGCGGGAGATCACCGCGCCCCAGTCGCCGCCCTGCGCGCCGAACCGCTCGTAGCCGAGCCGCCGCATCAGCTCGGCCCACGCGTCGGCGACGCGTCCCGCCTCCCAGCCCCGTTCGGCGGTGGGCCCGGACAGCCCGAAGCCCGGGATGGTCGGCAGGACGAGGTGGAAGGCGTCGGCGGGGTCGCCGCCGTGGGCGGCCGGGTCGGTGAGCGGGCCCACGATGTCGAGGAACTCGACGATCGAGCCCGGCCAGCCGTGCGTGACGACCAGCGCGGTGGCGTCCGGCTCCGGCGAGCGGACGTGGGCGAAGTGCACGTTCGCCCCGTCGATCGTGGTCGTGAACTGCGGCCACCGGTTCAGCAGCTCCTCGGCCGCCCGCCAGTCGTAGTCGTGCCGCCAGTACCGCACGAGCTCGCGCAGGTAGTCGAGGGGCACGCCGTAGTCCCAGCCCGCGCCGGGCAGCTCGTCCGGCCAGCGGGTGCGGTCGAGGCGGTCGTGCAGGTCGTCGAGGTCGTTCTGCGGGACGCTGAGCCGGAAGGGCCGGATGCCGTCGGTGGGGGGTGACGTCGTCATGCCCGCGATGCTAATTCCGGGCCGGTGAAGCGCCCCATGGTTTTTTTTCGGACCCGCCGATGAGTTTCGCCGCGCGGGCCGGTCGGTACACACGAGCGCGTCCCACACCCCCAGGAGGAACCCGTGGCCACCGAAGGATTCACCACCTGTCTCTGGTTCGACGGCCAGGCCGAGGAGGCCGCCCACCACTACGTCTCGGTCTTCAGGAACTCCGGCATCGGGCGGATCGGCCGCTACACCGAGGCCGGACCCGGCCCGGCCGGATCCGTGATCGCGGTCGACTTCGTGGCGAACGGCCAGAAGTTCGTCGCGCTCAACGGCGGTCCGCAGTTCACGTTCAACGAGTCGATCTCCTTCCAGATCCACTGCGAGGACCAGGAGGAGATCGACCACTACTGGACCAGGCTTACCGAGGACGGCGGCGAGCCCGGCCCCTGCGGCTGGCTCAAGGACAAGTACGGCGTCTCCTGGCAGGTGGTCCCTGAGCGGCTCATCGACATGATCGGCGACCCCGACGCCGAGAAGGCGGACCGCACCACGCGGGCGATGCTCGCCATGGGCAAGCTCGACATCGCCGCCCTGGAAAGGGCGTACGCGGGCGAGTGACGGCGGGCGACGGGGGCGGTCCACCTTCCGGGGAGTGGACCGGACCCACCGGTCACCGCGCCGGGGCGAGGAAGCGCGCCCCGGTCAGGGCAGGTCGTTCACCAGCACCGCGGCCCCGTCGAAGCGGCCCGCCTTGAGGTCCTCCAGCGCCTGCGGGGCCCGCGAGAGCGGATACGTGTGCGTGGTGGCGCGCACCCCGTGCCGGGCGGCCAGGGCGAGGAAGTCCCGGCCGTCCTCGCGGGTGTTCGAGGTGACGCTGCGCAGTTCCTTCTCGTAGAACAGCTCGCTCTCGTAGCGCAGCGGCGGTGTGTCGCTCAGATGGATGCCCGCCACGGACAGCACGCCGCCCCGGTCGAGGGCCCGCAGTGCCACGGGGACCAGGTCGCCCACGGGGGCGAACAGGATCGCGCTGTCCAGCGGCTCGGGCGGCACCGCGTACGCGTCCTGGGCCGAGGACGCGCCCAGCTCCAGCGCGAGTCGCCGCGCGGCCTCCCCGCGGGTCATGACGTGCACCCTGGCGCCCTCCGCGAGGGCCACCTGCGCGCACAGATGGGCGCTGCCGCCGAACCCGTACAGGCCGAGGCGTCCACCGGGCGGCAGCGCGGCCCGGCGCAGCGCCCGGTACCCGATGATCCCCGCGCACAGCAGCGGCGCGAGCGCCACGTCGTCGACCTCGCCGGGCAGCCGGTAGGCGAAGGCGGCCGGGACGGTCGTGTACTCGGCGTAACCGCCGTCGGCGTCCCAGCCGGTGTACCGGGAGGCCGGGCACAGGTTCTCCGCGCCGCGCAGGCAGTACGCGCAGGTGCCGTCGGTGCGGCGCAGCCAGGCCACGCCCACCCGGTCGCCGGGCGCGAAGCCGGCGACCGCCCGCCCCCGGCCCGCGACCACGCCCACGACCTCGTGACCGGGCGTGACCCCGGCCCGGTGCACCGGCAGATCGCCCTCGGTGACGTGCAGATCGGTGCGGCACACCCCGCACGCGCGTACGTGCACCAGCAGCTCGTCGTCCCCCGGCTCGGGGACCGGCTTCACCGTCAGCCGCAGCGGCTTCTCCTCCACCGGCCGTGGTTCGGTGACCGTCCACGCCCGCATCGTGCCGTCCGCCATCTCGCGTCCCGTCCGCCGTGACCGCCCGGTCCTTCGCCGTCCGTCCCAGTGTGGAACAGGCGGGGCCGCTCGGCGCGCGACCGGACCGGGGAGTCAATAGCGTGAGGAAGGGACCAGTCACCGAACGGGAGAGGGCGGCGGCCATGGCGGTACAACCCGAGGGAACCCCGTGCTGGGCGGACGCGATGTTCAGCGACGTCGAGGGGGCCAAGAGCTTCTACGGCGACGTCCTCGGCTGGACCTTCGGAGAGTCCTCCTCGCAGTACGGCAACTACACCCAGGCCTACGCGGACGGAAAAGCGGTGGCCGCCGTCGTACCGCCCATGCCCGGGCAGGAGGGGCAGTCGCAGTGGTGCCTGTATCTCGCCTCGCCGGACGCCGCCGCCACCGCCCGCCGGATCCGCGACCACGGTGGTGAGGTGCTGATGGAGCCCATGCAGGTCGGAGACTTCGGCACCATGTGCCTGGCCCGGGAGCCCAGCGGCGCCGTGTTCGGTGTGTGGCAGGGCGGCACCCACGAGGGCTTCGAGGCGATCGCGGTGCCGGGCGCCTACTGCTGGGCGGAGCTGTTCACCCGGGAGCCCGCGACGGCGGACACCTTCCTCTCCGACGTCTTCGGCTACACCGCCAAGCAGATCCAGGACGAGGCGATCGACTTCCGCGTGTTCGACGTGGGCGGCGACCCGGTCCTCGGCCGCATGAGGATGTCGGACGACTTCCCGCCCGAGGTGCCCTCGTACATCAACATCTACTTCACCGTCGCGAACTGCGACGACGCGGTCGCCACCGCGACCCGGCGGGGCGGTGTGCTGCGGTTCGGCCCGCACGACAGCCCCTTCGGCCGGCTCGCGGCGCTCACCGACCCGCAGGGTGCGAACTTCTCGGTGATCGACGTCACCACGACCCAGGGCGAGAAGCCGCAGGCCGCGGACGTGTCCTAGGCCGTGTCCTGGACTGCGGTCCGGAGGGTGCGCCCGGGCGTGGCATGATCGAGCCCATGCGTGAACGTGTGGTGGCCGCCTGCGACGGGGCGTCGAAGGGAAATCCGGGTCCGGCGGGCTGGGCGTGGGTCGTCTCGGACGACGCGGGCAGTCCGGTCCGCTGGGAGGCGGGGGCGCTCGGCACCGCCACCAACAACATCGCCGAACTCACCGCGCTGGAGCGGCTGTTGACGGCGACCGACCCGGACGTGCCGCTTGAGGTGCGGATGGACTCGCAGTACGCGATGAAGGCCGTGACCACCTGGCTCCCCGGCTGGAAGCGCAACGGCTGGAAGACGGCCGCGGGCAAGCCGGTCGCCAACCAGGAGCTGGTCGTGCGGATCGACGGGCTGCTCCAGGGCCGTTCCGTCGACTTCCGCTACGTGCCAGCCCACCAGGTCGACGGCGACCCGCTCAACGACTTCGCGGACCGGGCGGCCAGCCAGGCGGCGAGCGCGCAGCAGTCCGCGGGCAGCGACCTCGGCTCGCCGGAGCCGCCGCCCTCGGCCCCCGTGTCCGCCGCCGCGCGCCGCCGCACGAACGGGACCAAGGCGGCACGGCCGCGCACCGGCGGCTCGTCGTCCCGCACGATCAAGGCGAAGTTCCCCGGCCAGTGCGTCTGCGGCCGCTCCTACGCGGCCGGCGAGTCCATCGCCCGCAACGACCAGGGCTGGGGCCACCCGGAGTGCCGCGCGGCGGCCGCCGGATAGCCGCGCCCGCCGGCGCACGGGGTACCGGCCCGCTCCGCGCGGGTGGACGTCTGATGACAGACTGTCGCCATGGACGAACGTGAATTCGGCAGGTCGCACCAGCACGCGTCGGTCGTCGGGCTCGGCACCTGGCAACTGGGCGCCGACTGGGGCGACGTGGACGACAAGGAAGCCCTCTCCGTCCTGGAGGCGGCCGCCGAGACGGGGGTGACCTTCTTCGACACCGCCGACGTCTACGGCGACGGACGCAGCGAGTCGGCCGTCGCCGCGTTCCTCGCCGGCCGGCCGGACCACCACGTGCTGGTCGCCACCAAGATGGGTCGGCGTGTCGAGCAGATCCCGGAGAGCTACGTCCTGGACAACTTCCGCGCCTGGAACGACCGTTCCCGGCGCAACCTGGGCGTCGACCGGATCGACCTGGTGCAGCTGCACTGCCCGCCCACCCCCGTCTACTCCAGCGACGCGGTGTTCGACGCGCTGGACACCCTGGTGGAGGAGGAGCGGATCGCCGCCTACGGGGTCAGCGTGGAGACCTGCGCCGAGGCCCTGACAGCGATCGCCCGGCCCAACGTGGCCAGCGTGCAGATCATCCTCAACCCGTTCCGCATGAAGCCGCTGCGCGAGGTGCTGCCCGCGGCGCGGGAGGCGGGCGTCGGCATCATCGCCCGGGTCCCGCTCGCCTCCGGGCTGCTGTCGGGCAAGTACACCAAGGACACCGTCTTCGCGGCCGACGACCACCGCACCTACAACCGGCACGGCGAGGCCTTCGACCAGGGCGAGACCTTCTCCGGCGTCGACTTCGCCACGGGCGTGGAGGCCGCGGCCGAGTTCGCCGCACTCGCCCCCGAGGGCTGGACCTCGGCCCAGCTCGCGCTGCGCTGGATCATCCAGCAGCCCGGCGTCACCACGGTCATCCCGGGCGCCCGCTCGCCGGAGCAGGCCCGCGCCAACGCCGCCGCCGCGAAGCTGCCCCCGCTGGCCGAGGAGACCCTCGCGGCGATCCGGGACCTCTACGAGCGCCGGATCAAGGACCAGGTGGAGGCCCGCTGGTAGCAGCGGGCCGGACCGTCCGCGGGAATCCTCCAGGCCCGGGCGCCGGCCCGGCGGTCGGGAGCAGTAGCCGACGCCGATCCGTCGCCGCCACACCATCCGGTGCGGCGGCGACGGCAGCCCCGCTCAGCTTCCGGTGAGCACCTCCGCGAGAAAGTTGTCGACACCGGCGTCCTCCTCGCCCGGGGCCACCACGGCGTAGGTGTCCCGCAGGAAGGCTCCGACGGCGGCCGCCCACACGAACACCGTCGCGTGCTGCCGTTCTCCGTCGGTGTGGGCGTCGCCGAAGAACTCCATGCACAGTTCCTCCGACAGGCCGTCGGAGACGGGGCGGAAGCGGACGTCGCCGACGCCGACGGGCTTCCCCAGCCCCTCTTCGAGCATGCCCCGGTCCACCTTCCACCGGGCCAGCACCCGCCCGTCGTGCGCGAAGACGATCGTGACGGCGAACGGGTCCTCGGCGTCGTAATCCAGGTGCGCCAGCACAGGGAAGCGTTCCGTGCCATGTGCCTGCAACTGCACCACCAGACTCTTGCGCACCATGGCGTTCACGAATTCGGCCCTCCGAGGACGACTGCGGGACATAGACCCCTCTGGTACCCCTGATCCGCACGAGATGCCCGGCCGTTCGGAGCAATCTCCGGGTGCCGCGACGGCCGGACCGCCGGCGCGGGTCAGCGCAGTTCGAACCGGTCCGCCCAGGACATGACGTCGGCGACCGCCGCGTTGCCGCCGCACACCACCAGGCCGAGCCGGACGTCCTGGCCCATCCGCTCCCGTACCTGCCGGGCGGCCGGCAGCAGACAGCCCGCGGCGGGCTCGGCCCAGACCTTGGCGTGCTCGGCGAGGTCGAGACTGCCTCGCACGGCCTCCCGGTCGGGCACCACGAGCACCTCGTGCACGAGGGCGCGGACATGCTCGTACGTCAGCCGCGACACCGTCGGGGCGCTCAGCGTCGTCACGAGCGAGGAGAGGGCGACCGGGACCGGGCCGCCGGACGCCAGCGCCTCGGACATGGCCTCGGCTCCCTCGGTCTCCACGCCCCAGACCCGCACCCGGGGCCGCAGCGCGTGCAGGGCCGCGGCGACGCCCGCGATCAGCCCGCCGCCCCCGATGCTGACGAGCACGTCGGTCAGCTCCCCGGCGTCGGCGGCCAGCTCCAGGCCGACGGTGCCCTGCCCGGCGACCACCACCTCGTCGTCGAAGGGATGGACCAGGGTGAGCCCCTCGTCCCGCAGCCGCGCGGCCGCGGCGAACGCCTCGTCCATGCCGTCCGTCAGCCGCACCGACGCCCCGGCCTCCTCGGCGATCGCGACGGACCGGGCGGGCGCCGAGCGCGGCATGACGACGGTGGCCTTCACATGCAGCGCGGCGGCCATCACGGCGAGCGCGATCCCGTGGTTGCCGCCGCTGACCGCGACCACGCCCGCGGCCCGCTCCGCCTCGTCGAGCGACAGCAGCCGCGCCGTGGCGCCGCGCGCCTTGAAGGAGCCCGTGCGCTGCAACAGCTCCAGCTTCGCGGTCACCGGGGTGCCGAGCAGCGCGGACAGGCCGGGGCTCGGCACGGTCGGGGTGCGCACGACGTGTCCGGCGATCCGCTCGGCGGCGGCTTCGATCTCCGAGATGCCGATCAAGACAGTCCCACCTTTCCGGCTTTCCGGCGCGGCTGGTGATCCGCGCCGACCCGACCCTCGCCTGCCGGGGTCGCGCGGGTCAACAGGTTCCGCCGGATCCGGCCCACGGGGCCTCTTCCGCCTCAGTTCTGCTGGGGCCGGTGCGGCGTCGCCTCGCTCGGCCGGACGACCACGTAGCCCTCGCCCTCCAGCATGAGCTGCACCGCCTCGCCCGACCCGCCGCGCAGCATCGAGCCGAACGACTGCGAGCGGTGCAGCGACGTCCTCAGATGCGCGGTCCAGCCGACGATCGCGTCCGTGTCGACGTACACGGGCTGCTGCGGCGTGACCGGTATGACCAGCGGGCTGCCCTCGCACACCAGGCCGAGCAGGCCCTGCCCGGTGAACACGCTGTTGAACAGACCGCCGCCCGCGATGCCCGAACCCTTCACCGTCCTGATCTCGTACGACAGGGTCGCGTCGAAGCACAGCACGTTGCGGCCGTTGACGGTGAACTCGTCACCCGGGCCGACCTCGACGACGAAGCAGTTCAGTGCCTCCTGCGCGAACCAGGCCTCGCCCTGCCCGCGCACGGTCATCAGCGGCAGCCCCTCCCCGGTGACCGCGCGCTTGAGCATGCCGCCGACGCCCTGGCCCTTGCGCTCGAACCGCAGATCACCGCGGTACGCCACCATCGAGCCCTGGCGGGCGAACATCTCGCCGTCCACCGTGTACTTGACGCACTTGGAGTTCTCGACGGTCATGCCCGGCGCGGTCGCGGGGCCCACCACGTACTCACTGGAAAACAGGTCACCCTTCATGCGGGCATCCTGGCCCGGAGGCAGCCGTTCCGCCAAGATCACTGCGCGAGGTCGTTCTCCGTCGCCGTGCCCGGCAGGTCGGCGGCGCCCAGCGCCTTCGTCCGCTTGCCGCAGAACGCCGACTCCAGGGTGCGCAGCATCGTCCGCTGCACCGGGCCGTTGTTGGAGGTGTTGGCGAGCGCGGCCAGGCTGCGTCTGCCGTCCTTGCTGGTGAACGCGTAGGTGTAGTAGCCCTGTACGGCGCCGGTGTGCCCGTACACCGACACTCCGCACGACAGGTCCCGGCGGCGCAGCCCGAGACCGTACGCCTGGCCGGTGCCCGCGGGGATCCACCGCTCCATCTGGGCCAACTGGGCGGGCGGAAGCAGCCGTCCGCCCAGCAGCGCCGAGAAGAACGTGTTGAGGTCGCGGGTGCTGGAGATGAGCGCGCCGGCGCTCTGCGCCCAGGACATCGTCTGCTCGGTGGCGTCCACCGGGGGCGACGCGGCCTCGTCGGGGGTGAGGTAGCCGCGCGCGTACCGGCCGGGGATCTTCGTGGCGGGGTGGACGTAGAAGGTGTCGTTCAGCTTCAGCGGCCTGATGACGCGGTTCTCGTAGGCGGTGCGCACCGGGTGGCCGGTCAGCTTCTCGATGAGCATTCCGACGACCACGAAGTTGGTGTTGGAGTAGGCGTAGGCGGCGCCGGGCGCCTGGGTGCGCGGGTGTTTCAGGGACAGCGCGAGCAGCTGACGGTACGTGAAGACCTTGGTGCGTACGGCCTCGAAGCCGGGGACGGTCCTGGCGAACAACTCGTCGGCGTAGTCGTACAGACCGCTGCGGTGGCTGAGCACGTGCCGCACCGTGATCCGGTCGTCGGGCAGGAGCCCCGGCAGGTAGTGATTGACCGGGTCGTCGAGCTTCACCCTTCCCTCGGCTGCCAGTTGCAGCAGTACGACGGCGGAGAATGTCTTGGTGACGCTGCCGATGCGGAACCGGTCGGCCGTGCTGATCCAGTCCCCGCTCCCGCGGTCGGCGACGCCCTCCGTGGCCGTGTACACCGTCGCGTGGTCGTCGTAGGAGAGGCGGTGGTCGTCGATCCGCGCCATGGCGCCCGGCGCGCCCTGCTTCAGAGCCGTGCGCAGGAGGGTGCCGAGTGCCGCCGTGTCCGGGGCGGGCAGCGCGTCCGGCGCCGCCGCCGTGCCGGGCCGGTGCTCCACCGCGTGCGCCGGACTCGCCAGCAGAGCCGCCACCAGCGCGCCGAGTACCGCACCGCTGCACACCGTTCGTGAGGCCATCCGATTCCTCCTCCGTCTCCGTCCGCGCGGCGATCCGTGCGAATCCGGCCACATCCGGGCAGAGCAACCCTCCCGCATCCGGCCGCGTCTTTCCGACCGACACACAGCTGAGTGGATCGGATGTCCCATCCAGAGGAAGTTCACTCGGTGAGCCAGGCGGATCGTCCGGGCCGCATGTCTTCGCGTGCGGTCAGAGCACGACGAGCAGCACGACCAGCAGCACGAGGCCGGCCGCCGCCGGACCGAGGATCTCGTACGCCCAGCGCACCTCGGGCCGGCCCTGGCCCTTCTTGGTCACGGCACCCGCCTCATGGAGCGCACGCAGGCTGTCCATGGCTTTGCCGGATCGCGGCCGCAGGCGTTCCGCCTCCGCGTTCGGCCGGTCGGGCCGTCCCGCGTCGAAGAGCCCGCGGCGGTCCAGGCCGGGACCACCTGGACTCTGCAAGGACTGGGCCAGCCTGACCTGCTCGCGCCCGGCTTGCCTGACGCCGCGCGCGGAGACCGGGACGGCCCACAACTGGTATTTGGTGCCCAACTGGTCGAAGACCTCATTGGAGTGGCCGGCCCGCAGACCGGAGACGGCGCCCCAGGGCAGGGTGACGGTGCGGAACGGGTTGCGGACGCGCAGCCGGTGGTCGTTGGCGAAGATCGCAGGACGCAAGGTGAAGGCGACCAGGAGCGGAATCACCAGCAGCATCGCCGCCAGCACCTTCCAGGGCATGCCGCCCTCGGTGCCGACGACCGCGTTGACGCCGAGCCACAGGACGACGGCAAGCAATATCGCTCCTGTGGCTATGCCGGCGGGCGACCGGAAGACACGGTCGGCGGAGGCGGCCTGCGCGGCGCTGGGTGGTGACTGCGGGTCAGGTGTCGACATACGCGCGATTGTGCCCGACATGAACACGCCCCGAACTCCCTCCCAGTCGAGATCGCCCAAGCCCACAGGACCACCGCAGTGACACCCATCAGGTCACAGCCACTGGGCCCAGCCGAAGGTCGCGATGTACGCACGCTCGATCGCCTGCCAGCTTCGTCCGCCGCGTCTGCGGACGACGGCCAGGGCCAGCACAAACCAGACCGCGAACATGCCACCGATGATCAACGGCCACTTGGGGCCCTCCAAGTACCCGACCGCACCGAGTACCAAGGCCGTCACCACCAGACCGAAGTGCGCCCCGCCCCGGCTGGAGCGCAACATCTCCCGGATCACCCGCCGATCCTCTGCGAGGACCCGCTCGTACGCGTTCGGAGCCGCCACCGCGCTGCGCTCCCGCCCCACGTCCTTCTCCACGAGACCCCCTCAACAGTTCCGGCCCTACGCAGGGCCGGACCACACCCCGACAGACGCACCCACCCTTCCCGACCGTTGCCCGGTCCAGCAGGCAAGGGCGGCGCACCACAGAGTGCCCGCATCTTCCCATCGCCTGCCCCTGTGGCCTAACTCGGCGCAGCGGCGCGGAGCCAATCGGTGAGCGCGGAGAAGTCGGCGTCTACGAGGCCTTTTGCCGGGTCGACGCGATGAAGGAGTGACGGCCCAGGGGGTTGGGCAGCGGTCCAGAGGCGGTCCATGGTGCTGATCTCGTCGTCGACCCAGATGAACGGCCGGCGGTTGGCCCACTCGACGAGGTGGCGGGTCTTCCAGTGCAGGCGGCGCGGGCTGTCTTCGGTGTAGGCGTCCGACCCTCCACGACGGGCAGCCTCGGCAGTCCGAGACGTGGGGCGACGGCCTGGTTGCATCCTCCATCCAGGTCGAGGCCCATACGAGTTCACAATCCAGGGCCAGGAGGCGTGGTCCAAGGCCGGGGTCGAGCCGCTCGAGCAGCGGGTTGTCCTGGTCAAGGGGTAGCTGGAAGTCGGAGACAGGGACCTGCGCGCGACTGGGGGACGGTCCGAACGGGATGAGTGGGCCGTCGACTTTACCGACCGTAGGAGCTCATGAACCGGCTCTGAACTGCGACGATTCATAGACTACATGTTCGCGACGGGAAGTTGAGGTCGTTGGCGAAGTTCGTCTAGTAGTACTTCGTTAGGTTGATTTGATCTTGGGTGCCGAGTCCGGCAGGCTGCCCGTGTGGACTTGGGGGAGATCGAGCAACTCCGGGGTGAG
>NZ_JBIVJN010000020.1:0-185767 GCF_044750345.1 Streptomyces sp. NPDC088817 | reverse complement strand
CCCGGTTACATTCCGAACCCGGAAGCTAAGCCTCACAGCGCCGATGGTACTGCAGGGGGGACCCTGTGGGAGAGTAGGACGCCGCCGAACAAATTTTGAAAGGGTTGGACCCCGAACTTCGGTTCCGGGTCCAACCCTTTTTTGTTTTCCGTTACTTGAAGTTCATGTTGCACAAGCAGCATCCGGCTCATGGGTATTGCTGCTCTGCTCAGGGCTGCCGGCGTCGGAGTCGGTGACGAGGTCGTCGTGCCGGCGTTCGGCAACGTGGAGGTCGCCGAGGCCGCGACACAGGTGGGCGCCCTGCCGGTGTTCGCCGACATAGACCCGGTGACGTACTGCCTCGACGCCTCCGCCGTCGAACAGGCCCTGACCGCGCGCACGGTGGCCGTGGTCGTCGTGCACCGCTTCGGCCGGTCCGCCGACATGGGGAGGCTGCACGCGCTGGGCCGGCGGCACGGACTGCTGGTGCTGGAGCAGGGCGAGTCCGAGGTGCCGTACGACGAGACGGCGCAGCGCAGGGAGCGTGCCGCCTATCTCGACACCAAGCTGCGGGGCGTGTGGACGCCCGACGGCGGTGACGGGCACACCTACCAGCAGTACGTTGTGCGGGTGCCCGGGAACGGCCGGCCGGACCGTGACGCCTACGCACGCGCCATACGGGCCCGGGGAGTTGACTGCCGGGTGCCCGTGAAGACCCCCGTGCACCGGCTGCCCGAGTACCGTCGGTGCGTGTCCCTCCCCGAGACCGAGCGGGCGGCCGAGGAGACGCTGGCGCTGCCCGTGGACGCCTCGTTGACGCGCCGGGAGATGCAGCGGATCGTCTCGGTCTGCAACGCGCTCGGCGGGCCGATCGCGGTTGGGAGCACGGCCCTGTTCGGGGTATGATCTATTCCGTTGCCGCGGGGGAAACCTCGAAAAGGCAACAGGCCCCTATAGCTCAGTCGGCAGAGCGTCTCCATGGTAAGGAGAAGGTCAACGGTTCGATTCCGTTTGGGGGCTCCGACACAAAGGCCCTCACCCTTTCGGGTGAGGGCCTTTTCCATGCCCCGCGGTCCCTACTGCGGGGGACCCGGCACCCGCATCGCCAGGATCGCCATGTCGTCGGACGGGGCGTCCGACGCGAAGCGTTCCACGGCGCGCATGATGCGGGCCGCGACCGCACCGGCCGTCAGGCCCGTACAGGTGGTGAGAACGTCCGCGAGACCGTCGTCGCCCAGCATCCTGGAGCCCTCACGGCGCTCGGTGACGCCGTCCGTGACGCACAGCAGCACGTCGCCCGGGTCCAGCGTGATCGTCTGCTCGTACAGCTCCAGATCCTCCATGACGCCGAGCAGCGGCTGCGGGTCGGCGGCCGGCTCCACCGTGCCGTCCTGGCGCAGGCGCAGCGGCAGCGGATGACCGGCGCAGACCACCTTCAGGCGGGCGCTGCCGTCCTCCTGCGGCCACAGCTCGCCGTACAGGAGCGTGAGGAAGCGGCTGCGGGCGCCCTCGTCGAGGATCGCGGAGTTCAGGCGCTGCAGCACCGCCGGGCCGCCGAAGCCCTCGCGGGCCAGCAGCCTGAGCGCGTGCCGGGCCAGGCCGGTCACCGCGGCCGCCTCGGGGCCCGTACCGCACACGTCGCCGATGGCGAAGCCGTAGGCGCCGTCACGGATGGGGAAGAGGTCGTAGAAGTCGCCGCCGACCTCGTTGCCCTCGCCTGCCGCGCGGTAGATGACGTCGACCTCCACGCCCTCGACGTCGGGGAGCCCCGGCGGCAGGAGGCTGCGCTGGAGGGACTGGCTGATGGCCGTGCGCTCCGAGTACAGGCGGGCGTTGTCCAGGGCGAGGGCGGCCCTGCGGCTGAGGTCCTCGGCCAGTTCCAGGATCTCCTGGCGGAAGTGCTCGTCGGTGGGCTTGCCGAGGGTGAGCATGCCGATGACGCGGTTGCGGGCGACCAGAGGCAGGACGACCGTCTCGCCGCCGACCGCGGAGGCCGTGGCGAGGGTCGGTCCGATGGTCGTGCCGATCCGGTGGTGCGAGTCGCCCAGGCTGAGGCTGCGCATGGAGCTGCGCAGGGCCGCCTGGTGGGCGGCCTCGCCGGGGGCGGACCACACGCGTGCTCCGGGTGTGGGCACCGGGTCGGGTGGGGCGATCTTGGACAGCAGGGACTTGATGCCGTCGATCAGCTCCTCGTCCTCGTGCAGGACGTAGGACAGGTAGGGATCGGAGGCCTGGTCGGCGATCGTGTAGACGGCGCACCAGGTGGCCAGGGTCGGGACCGTCATCTGGGCCATCAGGGCGAGGGTCTGGTCGCGGTCCAGGGTGCCGGCCAGCAGGTCGGAGGCCTCGACGAGGAAGCTGAGGGAGCCGCGGCGCAGCCGCTCCAGCTCGCCGAGGCGGGCCGACTCGACGGCCAGGGCGATGCGGTCGGCGGCGAACTGCAGGCGCAGCGCCTCCTCGTTGGAGTACCGGCCGGGTGCCTCCGCGGCGACGCCGAGGGAGCCGGTGAGGCGGCCCTCGACCTTCAGTGGGACGGTGACGACCGAGCGCATGCCGGTGCTGTTGAGGAGGGGGACGGCGCCCGGGACGGCGGCGAGGTCGTCGTGGACGGCAGGCATCCGGGCGGAGCCGTAGCGGCCGGGGCCCGCCTCGACGGGGACGCGGGCGAAACGCTGGCGCGCGGAGGGCAGGCCGGTGGAGGCGCGGACCTCCAGCTCGGTTTCGTCGTCGGTGGCCAGCAGGAGGAAGGCGGCGTCGCCGTCGAGCATGTCGCGGGCGCGTTCCACGGTGCGTTGCAGGAGGCCGTCGAGGTCGTCGGGGGCGGGGGAGCCGATGAAGACCTCGAAGGGGTCGGTGCTGGGGCCCTCGGGGGTGCTGCCCGTGTCGGAGGTCGCCGGGAGGCGCAACGGGGTCTGGAGCACGGCCCGTTCGTGGTCGCGCACGAGGAGGCAGACCGTGGAGGGCTCGCCGTCGGTGTCGCGGACGCGGAGGTGGGAGGCGTAGACGGGGATGACGCGGCCGTGGGCGCCGCGGATGCCGTAGCTGCCTTCCCAGCGGGAGAGTTGGAGCGCCTCGGCGATGCCGGTGCTGGTGCCGGGGGTGTGGGGCCAGGCGGCGAGGTCGGTGAGCGGCTTGCCGAGGATCTGCTTGGCGGCGTAGCCGAAGAGTTCCTCGGCGTCCTCGTTCCAGGCGGTGACGGAGCCGCCGCGTTCGATCTGGACGACGGCCACGCGGACCCGTCCGTCGGCGAGCGGGAGGAGGTCGGCGGGCAGGCAGGGACCGGCGGCGCGGGCGCCGACCGGGCGCTCGGGCATGTCGAGTTGGAACCAGACCTTCTTGTGCGTCGGCGTGTACTCGACGCCCCAGCGGCCGGCCAGGGCCGCGCACAGTTGCAGGCCGCGGCCGCCTTCGCGGTCGGGGCTGCCCATGTTGATCGCCGAACTCTGCACCGGGAGCTCGCGCTCGGGGTAGCGGTCGGACACCTCGATGCGCACTCCGTCGTCGCTGCGCAGGCACAGCACGTCGGCCGCTGTTCCCGCGTGGACGACGGCGTTGGTGACCAGTTCGCTCGTGAGGACCACCGCGTCGTCGACGATGTCGCCGAAGCCCCACCCCTGGAGGGTGTCGCGGACGAAGGACCGGGCGGTCGCCACCGATCGGCCCAGGGGATCGAAGCTGGCGGCCGCGCGCGCGGTGATCACAGAACTCCTCGTCCGGTTGTCGACGTGCAGACCCTGGTGGCCGATGGGCTCGCGCCGCTGTTCCGGCAGCTGCGGCCCGTTCGGCTGTGGCTCCGGGGGCGGTCCCCCGGGGATCACTCCGGTGGTCATGTCTGCGGCCGCCCTCCGATGCCCGCTCGTTCCCGTGCCACCGCCCAGGCCGGACGGACCGGTGCGGCTGGACAGCCCCATGCAAGGTTACTTACCTTCGCCGTCCACGCGGATGCCGGTCGCCAGTGTTTCCGCCCCGAGGGTGTGCGGAGGGTGTGCGAAGCTGCCGAACTGTTATGGCCTGGTTCAGCCGGGGTGAAACACTGGGCAGGCTTCTGGTGAAGGTCCGGGCAGGCTGAGTGTGCTCTCTGCACCCAGAGCGGCGGCTCTCCCTGTGGGCTGATTACATCGGACAGGAATACGCAGTAGTAACCGGTACGCCGAGCCGGCGTACCGCGGCACAGCGGTAACGGTCGACCCCCGCGGGAGGGACACAGTGGAGTCTGGCGCAGCGACGCGGGACACGAAGCCGCGCGCGAAAGGCGGTCAGTCCCCGAAGAACCGGCGCACGGCGCACGGCGGGACCACCGAGGTGGACACCGCTTCCCTGAACCGGCTGCTGGTCGCTCTGGTGTCGATGCGCGACGGCAACTTCCGCAGGCGGCTCACGGTGTCCGGCGACGGCGTGATGTCTGAGATCGCCGCCGTCTTCAACGAGGTCGCCGACCGCAATCTGCATCTGACGGGCGAGTTGTCGCGGGTGCGGCGCATGGTGGGGCGTGAGGGAAAGCTCACCGAGCGGCTGGAGACGGGTGCCTGCGAGGGCTCCTGGGCGACGGCGATCGACCATTCCAACGCGCTGGTCGACGATCTCGTACGGCCCGTCTCGGAGGTCGGCCGGGTCCTCTCGGCGGTCGCCGAGGGCGATCTGTCGCCGCGGATGGAGCTGCGCTCGCAGGCGCCGGAGGGGGCCGGGCATCCGCTGCGCGGTGAGTTCCTGAAGGTCGGGCGGACCGTCAACAACCTGGTCGACCAGTTGTCGACGTTCACCGACGAGGTCACACGGGTGGCCAGCGAGGTGGGCACGGAGGGCAAGCTGGGCGGTCAGGCGCGGGTGCGCGGTCTGTCCGGGTCGTGGAAGGACCTCACGGACTCCGTCAACACCATGGCGTCCCGGCTGACGGCGCAGGTGCGGGACATCGCGCTGGTCACCACGGCGGTGGCCAAGGGCGATCTGTCGCGGAAGGTGACCGTCCATGTCGCCGGCGAGATGCTGGAGCTGAAGAACACCGTCAATACGATGGTGGACCAGCTCTCCGCGTTCTCCTCCGAGGTGACGAGGGTCGCCCGTGAGGTGGGCACGGACGGCATCCTCGGTGGTCAGGCGCATGTGCCGGGGGTCGACGGCACGTGGAAGGAACTCACCGACTCGGTGAACCTGATGGCCGGCAATCTGACGGCGCAGGTGCGCGGGATCGCCCAGGTCACCACCGCCGTGGCGAACGGCGATCTGTCGCAGAAGGTGACGGTTCCGGCGCGTGGCGAGGTCGCGCAGCTCGCGGAGACCATCAACCAGATGACCGAGACGCTGCGTATCTTCGCGGACGAGGTCACACGGGTGGCCAACGAGGTCGGTGCCGAGGGCCGTCTGGGCGGTCAGGCGAACGTGCCGGGGGTGGCCGGCACCTGGAAGGACCTCACCGACTCCGTCAACACGGTGTTCCGCAACCTCACCACGCAGGTGAGGGACATCGCCACCGTGACGACGGCCGTGGCGAGCGGTGATCTGTCGCAGAAGGTCACCGTCGACGTGGCCGGCGAGATGCTGGAGCTGAAGAACACCGTCAACGGCATGGTGGACCAGCTGTCGTCCTTCGGTGCCGAGGTCACGCGGGTGGCGCGGGAGATCGGGGTCGAGGGCGAGCTGGGCGGCCAGGCGCAGGTGGCGGGCGCGGCGGGGACCTGGAAGGACCTCACCGACTCCGTCAACACCGCGTTCCGCAACCTCACCGGGCAGGTGAGGAACATCGCCCAGGTGACGACGGCCGTGGCGAACGGTGATCTGTCGCAGAAGGTCACCGTGGACGTCTCCGGCGAGATGCTCCAGCTGAAGAACACCGTGAACACGATGGTGGACCAGCTGTCGTCGTTCGCGGACCAGGTGACCCGGATGGCCCGGGACGTGGGCACGGAGGGCCGGCTGGGCGGTCAGGCCCGTGTGGACGGGGTGTCCGGCACCTGGAAGGAGCTGACCGACTCCGTCAACTTCATGGCCGGCAACCTCACCTCCCAGGTGCGGCAGATCGCCCAGGTGACGACGGCCGTGGCGCGCGGCGACCTCTCGCAGAAGATCGACGTCGACGCGCGCGGCGAGATCCTGGAGCTGAAGAACACCATCAACACGATGGTCGACCAGCTCTCCGCCTTCGCCGACCAGGTCACCCGGGTCGCCCGTGAGGTGGGCACGGAGGGCCGGCTGGGCGGGCAGGCGCAGGTGCCCGGCGTCGCCGGTGTGTGGCGGGACCTCACGGACTCCGTGAACGGCATGGCCGGCAACCTGACCGCCCAGGTGCGCAACATCGCCCAGGTCGCCACCGCGGTGGCCCGCGGTGATCTCTCGCAGAAGATCACCGTGGACGCGCGCGGCGAGATCCTGGAGCTGAAGAACACCCTCAACACGATGGTGGACCAGCTCTCCTCGTTCGCCCAGGAGGTCACGCGCGTGGCCCGTGAGGTGGGCACGGAGGGCATCCTCGGCGGTCAGGCCGAGGTCCAGGGTGTCTCCGGCACCTGGAAGGACCTCACCCAGTCCGTGAACTTCATGGCGAACAACCTGACCATTCAGGTGCGCAACATCGCCGAGGTCACGACCGCGGTCGCCAAGGGCGACCTGTCGAAGAAGATCACCGTCGACGCCAAGGGCGAGATCCTCGAGCTGGTCACCACCGTCAACACGATGGTCGACCAGTTGTCGTCGTTCGCCGAGCAGGTCACACGGGTGGCCCGTGAGGTGGGCACCGAGGGCATCCTCGGCGGCCAGGCGCACGTGCCAGGTGTCGTGGGTATCTGGAAGGACCTCAGCGACAACGTCAACCTGATGGCGAACAACCTGACCATGCAGGTGCGCAACATCTCCCAGGTCGCGGCCGCGGTCGCGAACGGCGATCTGACGCGGACGGTGACCATCGAGGCGCGCGGCGAGGTCGCGCAGCTCGCGGACACGTTCAACACCATGGTGAAGACGCTGAGTTCGTTCGCCGACCAGGTCACCAAGGTGGCCCGCGAGGTGGGCACGGACGGCATCCTCGGCGGTCAGGCGTACGTCCCCGGGGTGGCCGGCACCTGGAAGGACCTCACCGAGTCCGTGAACCAGATGGCGTCCAACCTGACCGGTCAGGTGCGCAACATCGCCATGGTCACCACAGCCATCGCCAAGGGCGATCTGACCAAGAAGATCGACATCGACGCGCGCGGCGAGATCCTGGAGCTGAAGACGACCATCAACACGATGGTCGACCAGCTGTCGTCCTTCGCCGAGGAGGTCACCAGGGTCGCCCGCGAGGTGGGCACCGAGGGCCAGCTCGGCGGCCAGGCACGCGTGCGCGACGTCGACGGCACCTGGCGGGACCTGACCGAGTCCGTGAACGAGATGGCCGGGAACCTCACCCGGCAGGTGCGTGCCATCGCGCGCGTGGCGACCGCGGTCACGCGCGGCGACCTGAACCTGAAGATCGATGTCGACGCCTCCGGCGAGATCCAGGAGCTCCAGGACTACATCAACAAGATGATCGCCAACCTGCGCGACACCACGATCGCCAACAAGGAGCAGGACTGGCTCAAGGGCAATCTCGCCCGTATCTCGGCGCTGATGCAGGGCCGCCGCGACCTCGTGGACGTGGCCTCGCTGATCATGAGCGAGCTGACGCCGGTGGTCTCGGCGCAGCACGGTGCCTTCTTCGTCGCCATGCCGCTCGCCGAGGACACGGATCCCGTGGGTGAGGGCGACGACTCCTACGAGCTGCGGATGCTGGGTTCGTACGGCTACTCGCTGGGCTCCATGCCGACGTCGTTCCGGCCGGGCGAGGCGCTGATCGGGACCGCCGCGCAGGAGAGGCGCACGATCCTTGTCGAGAACGCGCCCAGCGGCTATCTGAAGATCTCCTCCGGGCTCGGCGAGGCGCCGCCCGCGCAGGTGATCGTGCTGCCGGTGCTGTTCGAGGGGACGGTGCTCGGTGTCATCGAGCTGGCCTCGTTCACGCCGTTCACGCACATCCAGAAGGACTTCCTGAACCAGATCGCGGAGATGATCGCCACCAGCGTCAACACCATCTCCGTCAATACCAAGACCGAGCAGTTGCTGAAGCAGTCCCAGGAGCTGACCGAGCAACTGCGTCTGCGGTCGGAGGAGCTGGAGCAGCGGCAGAAGGCGCTTCAGGCGTCCAACGCCGAACTGGAGGAGAAGGCCGAGCTGCTGGCCCAGCAGAACCGCGACATCGAGGCGAAGAACTCCGAGATCGAGGAGGCCCGGCAGGTCCTCGAGGAGCGTGCCGAGCAGCTCGCGGTCTCCATGCGCTACCGCAGCGAGTTCCTGGCCAACATGTCGCACGAGCTGCGTACGCCGCTCAACTCCCTGCTGATTCTGGCCAAACTGCTCGCCGACAACGCGGAGGGGAATCTGTCCCCGAAGCAGGTCGAGTTCGCCGAGACGATCCACGGAGCCGGCTCCGACCTGCTCCAGCTGATCAACGACATCCTGGACCTGTCGAAGGTCGAGGCGGGCAAGATGGACGTCTCCCCGACGCGTATCGCGCTCGTCCAGCTCATCGACTACGTGGAGGCCACCTTCCGCCCGCTGACCGCGGAGAAGGGCCTCGACCTGTCCGTGCGGGTGTCGCCGGAGCTGCCCGCGACCCTGCACACCGACGAGCAGCGGCTGCTCCAGGTGCTGCGCAACCTGCTGTCCAACGCGGTGAAGTTCACCGACTCCGGGTCGGTGGAGCTGGTCATCCGTCCTGCCCGGGACGACGTTCCGCAGCCGATCCGCGAGCAGTTGCTGGAGGCCGGCTCGCTGGCCGACCCGGACGCGCCCATGATCGCCTTCTCCGTCACGGACACCGGCATCGGCATCGCGGCCAGCAAGATGCGGGTGATCTTCGAGGCGTTCAAGCAGGCCGACGGCACCACCAGCCGCAAGTACGGCGGTACCGGCCTCGGGCTGTCCATCTCGCGGGAGATCGCGCAACTGCTCGGCGGCGAGATCCACGCGCAGAGCGAGCCGGGCCGCGGCTCGACGTTCACCCTGTACCTGCCGCTGCACCCGGGGGAGCTGCCGCCGCAGGGCTACCAGCAGCCCGGCTCCGTGCTGGACGCCGGCCACCTGGTCGCCGCCCCCGAGTCGGAGCCGTCCGGGCAGGCCGCCGCGCAGTCCGAGACGCCGGCCGAGGTGCAGTCGTACCAGGAGACGCAGAGCGGTCCCGCCGCGCTGTTCCGGCGCCGCCGCAGGGCCCTGCCGACCGCCGACCCCGGGCCGGCGCGGCACGGGCAGTCGTTCCAGGAGCAGTGGGTGGTGGCGTCGGCGGGCCCGGCGGAGCCGGAGCCGGTCCCGCAGGGGCACCGGGACATCCGGTTCGGCGGCGAGAAGGTGCTCATCGTCGACGACGACATCCGCAACGTCTTCGCCCTGACCAGCGTCCTGGAGCAGCACGGCCTGTCCGTGCTGTACGCCGAGAACGGCCGCGAGGGCATCGAGGTGCTGGAGCAGCACGACGACGTGGCGGTCGTCCTGATGGACATCATGATGCCGGAGATGGACGGCTACGCGACGACCACGGCGATCCGGCGGATGCCGCAGTTCGCCGGGCTGCCGATCATCGCGCTGACCGCGAAGGCGATGAAGGGCGACCGGGAGAAGGCGATCGAGTCGGGTGCCTCCGACTATGTGACCAAGCCGGTCGACCCGGATCACCTGCTGACCGTGATGGCGCAGTGGATGAGCGGGGAGTGACGGGACGGCGGTGACCGGAACGTTCGCGGGGCGCGGTACGTTGTCGACTCGAAGGCCCCGGAGCCGTGTAGAAGTGCGGGATCCGGGGAACCTTCTGGTCTCCCGCGGCGTTTCTGCCAGGTGCACAGTGACATCACGGTGACAGGGTGTGGCGACGGGCGGGGTGCGGCTACGATGACCGGCACAAGGACGGGCGGCGCAAGGGAGTCGTCCCCTGGGGCGGCACCCGCCGGTGCCTCCCCGTTTCCTGCGGACAGGGGCGGCCCCAAGCCGGGGCGAGGAGGGCGGGCCATGGTGCAGAAGGCCAAGATCCTCCTGGTCGATGACCGGCCGGAGAATCTGCTGGCGCTGGAGGCCATCCTCTCTGCGCTCGATCAGACGCTGGTGCGGGCATCGTCCGGGGAGGAAGCGCTCAAAGCACTGCTCACGGACGACTTCGCGGTCATTCTGCTGGACGTCCAGATGCCGGGCATGGACGGCTTCGAGACGGCCGCGCACATCAAGCGGCGGGAGAGGACCCGGGACATCCCGATCATCTTCCTCACCGCGATCAACCACGGCCCGCATCACACCTTCCGCGGCTATGCGGCGGGCGCGGTGGACTACATCTCCAAGCCGTTCGACCCGTGGGTGCTGCGGGCGAAGGTCTCGGTCTTCGTGGACCTGTACATGAAGAACTGCCAGCTGAAGGAGCAGGCGGCCCTGCTGCGGCTCCAGTTGGAGGGCGGCGGAAAAGGAGCGGTGGGCGACGGCAAGGAAGCGGCCGGTCTGCTCGCGGAACTCTCCGCCCGTCTCGCCGCGGTCGAGGAGCAGGCGGAAGCCCTGTCCAAGCAGTTGGACGACGAGTCCGCCGACGCGGCGGCGGTCGCCACGGCGGCGCATCTGGAGCGCAAACTGACGGGCCTGCGCCGCGCCCTGGACGCGCTGGAGCCGGGCACGGGGAGCCCGTCGTCGCTGCCTTCGCAGGGCTGAGTCCGCATCCGGGGCGCGGGGCCCGGCCCGCTCGGCGAGCGGCGGGATCGGGCCATGCGTGTGGCGATGTAAGGCTCTTGAGGGCGTGTCAGCCCGGCTCCTCTCCGGACACGACACGAACGGGTGAAGCAGCGGGCGCACGTGTCCGCTGTCGTCTCCCCCGGTAACCTCACACCCATGGCCTCACGTCCCTCCGCAGCCAAGAAGCAGCCCGCGAAGAAGGCCGCCGCTTCGGGGGCGGCTCCGGCGAAGAAGGCCGCCGCGAAGAAGGCCCCCGCCAGGAAGGCTCCGGCCAAGAAGGCCGCGGGCAAGGCGCCACCCAGGCCCGCGCCCAGCCCCACGGGGGGCGTGTACCGGGTCGTGCGCGCCCTCTGGCTCGGGCTCGCGCACGCCGTCGGCGCCGTCTTCCGCGGTGTGGGACAGGGCGCCAAGAACCTCCACCCCGCGCACCGCAAGGACGGCGTGGCGCTGCTGCTGCTCGCCGTCGCCCTGATCGTCGCCGCGGGCACCTGGGCCGATCTGCGCGGACCCGTCGGCGACCTGGTCGAGATCCTGGTGACCGGCGCCTTCGGCCGGCTGGACCTGCTGGTGCCGATCCTGATCGCGGTCATCGCCGTCCGCTTCATCCGGCATCCCGAGAAGCCCGAGGCCAACGGACGGATCGTCATCGGCCTGTCCGCCCTGGTGATCGGCGTCCTCGGACAGGTCCACATCGCCTGCGGCTCGCCCGCCCGCAGCGACGGCATGCAGGAGATAAGGGACGCCGGCGGGCTCATCGGCTGGGGCGCGGCGACTCCGCTGACCTACGCGGTGGGCGAGGTCCTCGCCGTGCCACTGCTGTTGCTGCTCACCGTGTTCGGCCTGCTGGTCGTCACCGCGACCCCGGTCAACGCGATCCCGCAGCGGCTGCGGCTGCTCGGGGTGCGGCTCGGCATCGTGCACGACCCGGAGGCCGAGGAGTACGGCGACGACGACGAGCGCTACGAGGAGCAGTGGCGCGAGGTGCTGCCCGCGGCCTCCCGCAGGCGCCAGGGCGCCGCCCAGCAGGACTACGACCCGGACGCCGCCGAGCAGGAGGCCCTGTCCAAGCGGCGTTCGCGTCCCCGTCGCTCGGCGGTGCCGCAGCCGGACATGCAACGGCAGATGGACGCCGTGGACGTCGCCGCCGCTGCCGCCGCCGCGCTCGACGGCGCGGTGCTGCACGGCATGCCGCCCTCGCCGGTCGTCGCGGACCTCACCCAGGGCGTCGGCGTGGGCGACCGCGGGGAGAGCACCACCCCGACGCCCGTGCCCGCCGCACGCCCGGGCCAGGACGGCCGGACCCGGTCCCGGCAGGAGCCGCCGGCCCAGCGGCCCGCCGAACAGAAGCAGTCCGGGGTCCCCGACCTCACCAAGGCCCCGCCGCCCCAGCCCCGCGACCTGCCGGCGCGCGCCGAGCAGCTCCAGCTCTCCGGCGACATCACCTACTCGCTGCCCTCCCTGGACCTGCTGGAGCGGGGCGGGCCCGGCAAGGCGCGCAGCGCGGCCAACGACGCGATCGTCGACTCGCTCACCAACGTCTTCACCGAGTTCAAGGTCGACGCCAGTGTCACCGGGTTCACCCGCGGCCCGACGGTCACCCGCTACGAGGTCGAACTCGGGCCCGCCGTGAAGGTCGAGCGCATCACCGCGCTGACCAAGAACATCGCGTACGCCGTCGCCAGTCCGGATGTGCGGATCATCAGCCCGATCCCCGGCAAGTCCGCGGTCGGCATCGAGATCCCCAACACCGACCGGGAGATGGTGAACCTCGGGGACGTGCTGCGGCTCGCCGAGTCCGCCGAGGACGACGACCCGATGCTGGTCGCCTTCGGCAAGGACGTCGAGGGCGGCTACGTCATGCACTCGCTGGCGAAGATGCCGCACATGCTGGTCGCAGGCGCCACCGGCTCCGGCAAGTCGTCCTGCATCAACTGCCTGATCACGTCCGTCATGATGCGGGCGACGCCCGAGGACGTCCGGATGATCCTGGTCGACCCCAAGCGCGTCGAGCTGACCGCGTACGAGGGCATCCCGCACCTGATCACGCCGATCATCACCAACCCCAAGCGGGCCGCCGAGGCCCTGCAGTGGGTGGTGCGCGAAATGGATCTGCGCTACGACGACCTGGCGGCGTACGGGTTCCGGCACATCGACGACTTCAACCGCGCCGTGCGCGAGGGCAAGGTGAAGCCGCCCGAGGGGAGCGAGCGCGAGCTCCAGGCCTACCCCTATCTGCTGGTCATCGTCGACGAGCTGGCCGACCTGATGATGGTCGCCCCCCGGGACGTCGAGGACGCCATCGTGCGCATCACCCAGCTCGCGCGTGCCGCCGGCATCCACCTGGTGCTCGCCACCCAGCGCCCGTCGGTCGACGTCGTCACCGGTCTGATCAAGGCCAACGTGCCCTCCCGGCTGGCGTTCGCCACCTCCTCGCTGGCCGACTCGCGCGTCATCCTCGACCAGCCGGGCGCCGAGAAGCTGATCGGCAAGGGCGACGGTCTTTTCCTGCCGATGGGAGCGAGCAAGCCGACGCGTCTTCAGGGCGCGTTCGTGACCGAGGCGGAGGTCCAGGCGGTCGTCCAGCACTGCAAGGACCAGATGGCGCCGGTCTTCCGGGAAGACGTCACCGTCGGCACCAAGCAGAAGAAGGAGATCGACGAGGACATCGGCGACGACCTCGACCTGCTGTGCCAGGCGGCCGAGCTGGTCGTCTCCACGCAGTTCGGCTCGACGTCCATGCTCCAGCGCAAGCTGCGCGTCGGCTTCGCCAAGGCGGGACGGCTGATGGACCTCATGGAGTCCCGGAACATCGTCGGGCCCAGCGAGGGATCCAAGGCGCGTGACGTTCTTGTGAAACCCGACGACCTGGACGGAGTCCTCGCCGTGATTCGCGGGGAGTCTGAGGGGTAGCAGGAAGACGTCGTCCGGCGGACGCGTCGGCCGCGGGTGGGCGCGTGGACCGTGATCCACCCGTTAGCGAGCGACGGGCAACCGTTTCGCATGGGCGTACGTCAAGTTGAGCGAGAGGACCGGTGCGGGTCCAACCCTGGGCGCCACATCTGTCCCACCATCGGATTGTCCGGCCATTCCGATGGCGTACAAAGTCCTACAGCCGGGTCGCTTCACCCTTTGGCACCTCCCTAGACTGAACCTCCAGCACAGGCGGCTACACGCTCGAAAGGCGCCCCCGTGTCCATCGGCAACTCCCCTGAAGACGAGCGTCCCTTCGAAGACGTTTCCGAGGAAGCCCGCCCCTCTGTCGGCCGTGCTCTGAAGGAGGCGCGGATCGCCGCCGGGCTGACCGTCAACGACGTCAGCAGCGCCACCCGGGTCCGCGTCGCCATCGTGCACGCCATCGAGGCCGACGACTTCGCGCCCTGCGGCGGCGACGTCTACGCCCGCGGCCACATCCGGAACCTGGCGAAGGCCGTGCGCCTCGACCCCGCCCCGCTGCTCGCGCGCTTCGACGCCGAGCACGGCGGCCGCCCCGCCCCGACCCCGGCCGCCCCCCTGTTCGAGGCGGAACGCATCCGCCCGGAGCGGCGCGGACCCAACTGGACCGCTGCCATGGTCGCGGCGATCGTCGTCGTGATCGGCTTCGTCGGCTTCACGGCCTTCAAGGGCGGCGGCGACGACACCGGCGCCCAGGGGCAGATCGGCGAGGGCTCCACGCCCACGGCGGGCACCTCGCCCGCGCCCACGCCCAGGAGCAGCAAGCCCGCCGAACCGACGCCCGCGCCGTCCGACAGCGCCATCGCGGCCGCGCCGCAGGACAAGGTGACCGTGCAGGTCAGTGCCGACAACGGGCGCAGCTGGATCTCCGCCAAGGACCACAACGGCCGGATGCTCTTCGACGGGCTGCTGCAGAAGGGCGAGTCCAAGACCTTCCAGGACAGCTCCAAGATCAACCTCATCCTCGGCGACGCCGGCGCGATCCAGCTCTACGTCAACGGCAAGAAGATCGAGGACCAGTTCCAGCCGGGCGCGGTCGAGCGCCTCACGTACACCAAGGGCGACCCGCAGGTCGGGTAGCGGACAGCACGCGGCCCGTGCACAACGGGCCGATCAGACAGGAACGCACGGGGTTGGCCGAGCTCGGCCAACCCCGTCGACTTGGGCGGTCGTGGAGACAAAGTAGTCTTGAGCCCATGCCTGAACGCCGTACCGTCGCACTCGTCACTCTCGGCTGCGCCCGCAACGAGGTGGACTCGGAGGAGCTCGCAGGCCGTTTGGAGGCGGACGGCTGGCAGCTCGTGGAGGACGCCGCGGAAGCGGACGTCGCCGTGGTCAACACCTGTGGCTTCGTGGAGGCCGCCAAGAAGGACTCCGTCGACGCCCTCCTGGAGGCCAACGACCTCAAGGACCACGGCAGAACGCAGGCGGTGGTCGCGGTCGGCTGCATGGCCGAGCGGTACGGCAAGGAACTCGCCGAGGCCCTCCCGGAGGCCGACGGCGTGCTCGGCTTCGACGACTACGCCGACATCTCCGACCGCCTCCAGACGATCCTGAGCGGCGGCATCCACGCCGCGCACACCCCGCGCGACCGCCGCAGGCTGCTGCCGATCAGCCCGGCCGAGCGGCAGGACGCCGGCACGGACGTGGCCATTCCCGGGCACGGCCCCACGGACCTCCCGGAAGGTGTCGCCCCGGCCTCCGGGCCGCGCGCCCCGCTGCGCCGCAGGCTGGACGGCGCCCCGGTCGCCTCGGTCAAGCTCGCCTCGGGCTGCGACCGGCGCTGCTCCTTCTGCGCCATCCCGTCCTTCCGCGGCTCGTTCATCTCCCGCCGCCCGAGCGACGTGCTGAACGAGACGCGGTGGCTGGCCGAGCAGGGCGTCAAGGAGATCATGCTGGTCTCCGAGAACAACACCTCCTACGGCAAGGACCTCGGCGACATCCGCCTCCTGGAGTCCCTGCTGCCCGAGCTCGCCGAGGTCGACGGCATCGAGCGGGTGCGGGTGAGCTACCTCCAGCCGGCCGAGATGCGCCCCGGACTCATCGACGTCCTGACCTCCACCCCGAAGGTCGTCCCCTACTTCGACCTGTCGTTCCAGCACTCCGCGCCCGGCGTGCTGCGCGCCATGCGCCGCTTCGGCGACACCGACCGCTTCCTGGAACTGCTCGACACCATCCGCGCCAAGGCCCCCGAGGCCGGCGTGCGGTCCAACTTCATCGTCGGCTTCCCCGGCGAGAGCGAGGCCGACCTGGCCGAACTGGAGCGCTTCCTGAACGGTGCCCGGCTGGACGCCATCGGCGTCTTCGGCTACTCCGACGAGGAGGGCACGGAGGCGGCGACGTACGACGACAAGCTCGACGAGGACGTCGTCGCCGAGCGGCTGGCGCGGGTCTCCCGGCTGGCCGAGGAACTCGTCTCCCAGCGGGCCGAGGAGCGCGTCGGCCAGACGGTGCACGTGCTGGTCGAGTCCGTGGACGCCGAGGACGGCGTCCGCGGCCGGGCGGCGCACCAGGCGCCGGAGACGGACGGCCAGGTGCTGCTCGTGGGCGGCGAGGGTCCGGACATCGGTCGTATCGTCGAGGCGAAGGTGGTCGGTACGGAAGGCGTCGACCTGGTGGCCGAGCCGCTGTCGGGCACGCTCGCGTGGAGCGAGGAGGCGGGCAGATGACGGGAGTCCCGGCATCCGCTGCGGGCGGCCCCTCCGGCGCGCAGGGGAGGGCCGCGGGGGCGGCCTCGCGCCGCGCCGCCGCCGACGGGGCTTCGGGCGCTTCCCGCGCCTCCCAGGTTTCCCGTCCTGCCGCTGCCGCCAGTTCCGGTGCGTCGGACGCGGCCGGAGCGGCGGGTGAGACCGAGCGGGCGCAGGGCGCCGGCAGGTCCCCGCGCGGCGCGAAGATCGCGGCCGCCGCCGTGAACCAGGCGAGCGTGTGGAACGTCGCCAACCTGCTGACCATGCTCCGGCTGCTGCTCGTGCCCTGCTTCGTGGCCCTGATGCTGGCCGACGGCGGATACGACCCCGCGTGGCGGTCGCTGGCCTGGGCCGCCTTCGCCGTCGCCATGATCACCGACCTGTTCGACGGCCACCTGGCGCGGACGTACAACCTCGTCACCGACTTCGGGAAGATCGCCGACCCCATCGCCGACAAGGCCATCATGGGAGCGGCGCTGATCTGCCTCTCCGGGCTCGGCGACCTGCCCTGGTGGGTGACCGGGGTCATCCTCGGCCGGGAACTCGGGATCACGCTCCTGCGCTTCCTGGTCATCCGCTACGGCGTCATCCCCGCGAGCCGCGGCGGCAAGCTGAAGACGCTCACGCAGGGCGTCGCCGTCGGCATGTACGTACTGGCGCTGACGGGCTGGCTGGCCACGCTGAGGTTCTGGGTGATGGCCGCGGCGGTCGTGCTGACCGTGGTGACGGGCCTGGACTACGTGAGGCAGGCCGTCGTGCTGCGCCGCCGGGGAATCGCCGAGCAGCGTGCCGCGTTGGAGGAGTCGCAAGCGTGAGTTCGCCGGCCGCCGACGTAGTGAGGCTGCTCACGGTCAGGGGCGAGACGGTCGCCGTGGCCGAGTCGCTGACCGGTGGCCTGGTCGCGGCGGAGATCACCGCGGTGCCGGGGGCGTCGAAGGTGTTCCGGGGGTCGGTCACCGCCTACGCCACCGAGCTCAAGCACCGGCTGCTGGACGTCGACGCCACCCTGCTGGCCGAGCGGGGCGCGGTGGATCCGCAGGTCGCGGCCCAGATGGCGGCCGGGGCGCGGAAGGTCATGGAGGCCGACTGGGGCATCGCGACCACCGGAGTCGCCGGCCCCGACCCCCAGGACGGACAGCCCGTCGGCACGGTTTTCGTGGCCGTTGACGGGCCATGCACGACGGAAACCGGCGCCGACCGCGGCGGGAAAACGGCCGCGCTGCGGTTGAACGGCAGCCGGGCGGACATTCGTATGGAGAGTGTACGGAGAGTGCTTGGACTGCTTTTGGAGCAGATCGCGGGCGAACAGACCGGAAATGAGCGGGCACAGGATACGGAACGGAACGGGGGGTTTTGATGTTTGCAGCCCTGAGTGAACACGACATCGCTCCCCGCACGGCCGCGGCGCGAGGCGGTACGGTGGGGCGTGAAGGATGCGGCTACGCGGTCCGAGGAGGGAGCCACCGATGATTCTGCTCCGTCGCCTGCTGGGTGACGTGCTGCGTCGGCAGCGCCAGCGCCAGGGCCGTACTCTGCGCGAAGTCTCCTCGTCCGCCCGAGTCTCGCTCGGCTATCTCTCCGAGGTGGAGCGGGGGCAGAAGGAGGCTTCCTCCGAGCTGCTCGCCGCCATCTGCGACGCGCTGGACGTACGGATGTCCGAACTCATGCGGGAAGTGAGCGACGAACTCGCTCTCGCCGAGCTGGCCCAGTCCGCTGCGGCCACCGAGCCCGTTCCCACGCCGGTTCGCCCGATGCTGGGTTCCGTGTCGGTGGCCGGTGTGCCACCGGAACGGGTGACCATCAAGGCGCCCGCCGCCGAGGCGGTGGACGTGGTCGCCGCGTGACCTGTCGCACGCGCGCGTGAACCTGAGCACACGTGGATGAGGCCCCGGCCGGGCCTCTCCGGGGAGACCTGGAGGGGCCCGGCCGGGGCTTTCACCTTGTCCGGGGGTTTACGGCGGGTTTCACCGCGGCCCGTTTGCCGGTGCCGCGCGGGGCCGCCATCGTGGAGCCCAGTGCGGCGGTCCGTCGTCGGCCGGAGGTGATGGTGGGTGCGATGGCGGGGCCGATAGTGCGCTGGGGGGTCGCTCTGGGGCTGGGCGCCGTGTGGTGGTGGGCGGTGCTGAGGCTGCTGCTGTCGGGCGACGCGGGGGTGCTGGAGGGCGCCGTCGCGGCCGGGGGATGGGGGCTGAGCCTGCTGCCGGTGCACTGCGTGCCCAAGGAGGGGCCCGGGGAGAGGGGCACGGCGAGGGGCAAGGCTGGCCACAAGGAGGGGGCGCTGGACGAGCCGGACGAGGGGGCGGACGACGGGCTCGCGGCGTCGGCGCCCGGGGACGGCGGTGGACCGTCGTTTCCCGCCTCCGAGGGGTGGCCGTACGGCGCCTTCGGGGCGCCGCCCTCCGCCGGCGGGAGATGGCCGTTCGGCACCGCGAAGGCATCGCCGCCCCCTCGCCCGGACGAGGGATCCGGCCCGTCATGAGGACCGGGCGGGTGGTCAGCCGGTGGTGCGGTGGTAGCGGTCCCGCCACTTCTGCGCGCTGCCCGGCGCCGGTGTGGGGCCTGCCTGGCAGCTCGGACACCAGTACGTGGGCCGCTCCTGGGAGCCGTCGCCCTGGTCGGCCACCCGGACGGAGGTGCCGCAGCGCAGACAGGGGCGCGGTGCCCGGCCGTACACGAACAGGTCATGGCCCCGCAGGCCCGTGGTCCGGCGGACCACACGGTCGCGGTTGGCCTCCAGAAGGTTCTTGGCCAGGGCGGGAAGCTTCGCGGCGCGGTCGGCGGGCACGGCGCCGACCGGCAGCCACGGGGTCACGCCGAGCAGGAAGCACAGTTCGCTCTTGTAGACGTTGCCGATGCCGGCGAGATTGCGCTGGTCGAGCAGGGCCTCGCCGAGCGGGCGACCAGGGTCGGCCAGGAGGTTGGCCAGGGCCACGTCGGCGTCCCAGTCGGGGCCGAGGAGGTCGGGGCCGAGATGGGCGACGATGCGCTCGTCCTCCGAGGTGCGCAGCAGCTCCAGGACCTGGAGACGGTAGCCGACGGCAGCGCGGCCGGCGGTGCCGAGGACGACACGGATCTGGTGGCCGGGGCCGCCCTTCCAGCGCTCCCCGGCGCCGTACACCTTCCAGGCGCCCTCCATCAGCAGATGCGAGTGCAGCGTCAGGCCGCCCTCGAAGCGGGTGAGCAGGTGCTTGCCGCGGGAGACGGTGTCCAGGACGGTTCTGCCGGTGAGGTCGACCGTGGCGTACTTCGGCACCCGGAAGTCGCTGCGGGTCAGCACGTCGCCCGCGAGGGCGTCGCGCAAGCGCCTCGCGGTCTGCCAGACCGTGTCGCCTTCGGGCATGAGTCAAGGGTGACACGTGGGCGTGGGCGGTCGTGCAGGGGTGCGCGTGGGTTGGCCCTCGCCGCTCAGGTTCATGCGCGCAGGCGCAGTCCGCGTGGGGTCGCTATGAAGCCCGCTCCTTCCAGGAGGGCGCCGATGGGGGAGGTCAACGCGGAGGCGCCGTTGACGCGCTCCACCGTCACCGTGCCCAGCGAGCCCGCTCGGGCGGCCGCGGCCAGTGCCTCGGCGGCCTCCCGCAGGCGCGGGTCGTCACCGGCCGCGCCGTCCGGGTCTGCCGGCCAGGCCAGCAGCGTCTTGCCGCCGCGCTCCATGTACAGCGCCAGTTCGCCGTCGACGAGCACCACCAGGGAGCCGGCCTTGCGACCCGGTTTGTGCCCCGCGCCGGTCGGCGGCTCGGGCCAGGGCAGGGCGGCGCCGTAGGCGTTCGCGGGGTCGGCGGCGGCGAGGACGACCCCGCGGGCCCCGGCGTCGGTGGTACGGGCACGGCGGCCGCCGAAGCCGCCTCCGTACGGGAAGCCCGTCCCGCCTCCCGCGCTCCCGCCGCCCCTCGGGCCGCCGTGGCCCGGTGAGGCGAGGGCGCGGGGTGAGACGTAGTCACCGGGCGCCGCGCGGCCGGAGTCCAGCCAGTCGACGTCACCGCCGAGGTCGCCGCCGAGGTCGCCACCGAGTTCGGCGGCGGGGAAGCCGGAGTCGATGCTGCCACCGGGCACCCAGGAGCCGTCCGGGGGGCCGAAGGCGCCGGGGCCGCCGCCCCCGGGGACCGCGCCGGGCAGGCCCTCGCCCCGCTCACGGGCGTTCGCCACCGCGCGCAGCCGGTCCACCGCGCCGTCCATCGCGAACTGCGCGGCACCCAGGCCCTCCACCACGTAGCCCCGCCGGGCCTGGCCGCTGTCCTCGAAGGCGGACAGGATCCGGTACACCGCCGAGAAGCCGCCCTCCACGCCCTCCGCCGCCACCGCGCCCCGCGTGACCACGCCGTGCCGGTCGAGGAGCGTACGGGCCAGGGCGTGGGCGCGCACGGTGGGGTCGGGGTCGCGGACCGGGAGCAGCGACCAGCGGCCGGCGACGGTCGGCGGGCCGCTGCGGGACGCGGTGCGGGCGGCGGCCGTCAGCGATCCGTAACGCCCGCGTGGGACCGCGCGCTTGGCCCGGTGCGCGGTGGAACCCGCGGTGCGGCCCGAGCCCAGCAGGGAGCGCATCGGGGCGAGCGTGTCGTTGGTGAGCCGCCCGGACCACGCCAGGTCCCACAGCGCGTCGGCCAGTTGGGGTTCCGTGGCTTCGGGGTGCGTCGTCGCGCGGACCTGGTCGGCGATCTGACGGAAGAACAGTCCGTATCCGCCGGAGAGGGCGTCCAGGACCGACTGGTGCAGCGCGGTCAGCTCCAGCGGGTGCGGCGGAGGCAGGAGCAGCGGGGCCGCGTCCGCCAGGTACAGCGAGACCCAGCCGTCCTTTCCGGGCAGCGCGCCCGCACCCGCCCACACCACCTCACCGGCCGACGTGAGTTCGTCCAGCATCGACGGGGTGTAGTGCGCCACGCGGGACGGCAGGACCAGCTTCTCCAGCGCGGACGCGGGCACGGACGCGCCCTGCAACTGCTCGACGGCGCGCACCAGTCCGTCGATGCCGCGCAGGCCGTGCCCCGTGCCGAGGTGCTGCCACTGGGGCAGGAACTGGGCGAACGCGGCCGGCGGCACCGGCTCCAGCTCGTGTCGCAGCGCGGCCAGCGAACGCCGGCGCAGCCGCCTCAGGACGGCCGCGTCGCACCACTCCTGGCCGATGCCCGCCGGATGGAACTCGCCCTGGACGACACGGCCGCCCGCGGCGAGCCGCTGAAGCGCGCCCTCGGTGACCGCGGCGCCCAGGCCGAAGCGGGCCGCGGCCGCCGCCGACGTGAACGGGCCGTGGGTGCGGGCGTAGCGCGCCAGCAGGTCGCCCAGCGGATCCTTCACCGGCTCGGTGAACGCCTCCGGGACGCCCACGGGCAGCGCGGTGCCGAGCGCGTCGCGCAGCCGGCCCGCGTCCTCGATCGCGGCCCAGTGGTCGGCTCCGGCGATCCGGACCCGGATGGCCCGGCGGGCCCCGGCCAGCTCCCGCGCCCAGCCGGGCTCGGCGCCCCGCTCGGCCAACTCGGCCTCCGAGAGCGGACCGAGCAGTCGCAGGACGTCGGCGACGCCCTCGACGTCCTTCACGCGGCGGTCCTCGGTCAGCCACTGGAGCTCGCGCTCCAGCTCCACCAGCACCTCGGCGTCGAGCAGTTCACGCAGCTCCGCCTGGCCCAGCAGCTCGGCCAGCAGCCGCGAGTCCAGCGACAGCGCGGCGGCGCGGCGCTCGGCGAGCGGCGAGTCCCCCTCGTACAGGAACTGGGCGACGTACCCGAACAGCAGCGACCGCGCGAACGGGGAGGGCTCGGGGGTGGTGACCTCGACCAGGCGCACCCTGCGCGACTCGACGTCGCCCATCAGCTCGACCAGGCCCGGCACGTCGAAGACGTCCTGGAGGCATTCGCGGACCGCTTCGAGGACGATCGGGAACGAGCCGAACTCGCTCGCCACCTGGAGCAGTTGGGCGGCACGCTGGCGCTGCTGCCACAACGGGGTGCGCTTGCCCGGGTTGCGGCGCGGCAGCAGCAGCGCGCGGGCGGCGCACTCGCGGAAGCGTGCGGCGAACAGGGCCGAGCCGCCGACCTGGTCGGTGACGATCTGGTCGACCTCGCCCTTGTCGAAGGTGACGTCCGCGGCCCCGACGGGCGCCTGTTCCGCGTCGTACTCCAGGCCGGCCCTCATCGGTTCCTGGTCGAGCAGGTCGAGGCCCATCAGGTCGGCGTCGGGCAGGCGCAGCACGATGCCGTCGTCGGCGTGCATGACCTGCGCGTCCATGCCGTACCGCTCGGACAGCCGGGCGCCGAGCGCCAGCGCCCAGGGGGCGTGCACCTGGGCGCCGAAGGGGGAGTGCACCACGACCCGCCAGTCGCCCAGCTCGTCACGGAAGCGCTCCACGACGATGGTCCGGTCGTCCGGGACGTGCCCGCAGGCCGCGCGCTGCTCCTCCAGGTACGACAGGACGTTGTCGGCGGCCCACGCGTCGAGGCCGGCGGCCAGCAGACGCAGCCGGGCGTCGTCCTTGGGCAGGGAGCCCACCTCGCGCAGGAACGCGCCCACCGCGCGGCCCAGCTCCAGCGGGCGGCCGAGCTGGTCGCCCTTCCAGAACGGCAGCCGGCCCGGCACGCCCGGCGCGGGCGAGACCAGGACCCGGTCGCGCGTGATGTCCTCGATGCGCCAGGAGCTGGTGCCGAGCGTGAAGACGTCGCCGACCCGGGACTCGTAGACCATCTCCTCGTCCAGCTCGCCGACCCGGCCGCCGCCCTTCTTGGGGTCCGAGCCGGCGAGGAACACTCCGAACAGCCCGCGGTCGGGGATCGTGCCCCCGGAGGTGACGGCGAGGCGCTGCGCGCCGGGGCGGCCGGTGATCGTGCCCGCGACGCGGTCCCACACCACGCGCGGGCGCAGCTCCGCGAACGCGTCGGACGGGTAGCGGCCGGCGAGCATGTCCAGGACCGCGGTGAAGGCCGACTCCGGCAGTGAGGCGAACGGGGCCGCCCTGCGGACCAGGGCGAGCAGGTCGTCGAGCTGCCAGGTGTCCATCGCCGTCATCGCCACGAGCTGCTGGGCGAGGACGTCCAGCGGGTTGGCGGGCACCTTCAGGGACTCGATGGCGCCGGAGCGCATCCGCTCGGTGACGACCGCGGCCTGGACCAGGTCGCCGCGGTACTTCGGGAAGACCACGCCGGTGGAGACCGCGCCGACCTGGTGGCCGGCGCGGCCGACCCGTTGCAGTCCGGACGCCACCGACGGCGGGGACTCCACCTGGACGACGAGGTCCACGGCGCCCATGTCGATGCCCAGCTCCAGGCTGGACGTGGCGACCACCGCGGGGAGTCGGCCCGCCTTGAGATCCTCCTCGACCAGGGCGCGCTGCTCCTTGGACACCGAGCCGTGGTGCGCGCGGGCGATGACCGGCGGCGCGCCCTGCGCCGCGCCGGAGCCGCCCATCAGCTCCGCGGGGGAGTGGTGTTCGTCCAGGGGCTCGCCGGTCGCCCGCTCGTAGGCGATCTCGTTGAGCCGGTTGCACAGGCGCTCGGCGAGGCGGCGGGAGTTGGCGAAGACGATCGTCGAGCGGTGGGCCTGGACCAGGTCGGTGATCCGCTCCTCGACATGCGGCCAGATCGAGGGCCGCTCCGCCTTGTCGCCGTCCTCGGCGACAGGGGAACCGCCCAGCTCCCCCAGGTCCTCGACGGGGACGACCACCGACAGGTCGAACTCCTTGCCGGACTCCGGCTGGACGATCTCCACCTTGCGGCGGGGCGACAGATAGCGGGCGATCTCGTCGACCGGGCGGACCGTCGCGGACAGGCCGATGCGGCGGGCGGGCCTGGGCAGCAGCTCGTCCAGGCGCTCCAGGGACAGCGCGAGGTGCGCGCCGCGTTTGGTGCCGGCCACCGCGTGCACCTCGTCCAGGATCACCGTCTCCACGCCGGTGAGCGCGTCCCGGGTGGCCGAGGTCAGCATCAGGAACAGCGACTCGGGCGTGGTGATCAGGATGTCCGGCGGGCGGGTGGACAGGGCGCGGCGCTCGGCCGCCGGGGTGTCGCCGGAGCGGATGCCGACCCTCACCTCCGGCTCGGGCAGGCCGAGGCGGACGGACTCATGGCGGATACCGGTCAGCGGGCTGCGCAGATTGCGCTCCACGTCCACGGCGAGGGCCTTGAGCGGGGAGACGTACAGCACCCGGCAGCGCTTCCTCGGGTCGGCCGGGGGCGGGGCGGAGGCGAGCTGGTCGAGCGCGGCGAGGAAGGCGGCGAGGGTCTTGCCGGAGCCGGTCGGGGCGACCACCAGCACGTCCGAGCCCTCGCCGATGGCCTGCCACGCCCCCGCCTGGGCCGCGGTGGGCGCGGAGAAGGCCCCCGTGAACCAGCCGCGGGTCGCGGGGGAGAAGCCGTCGAGGGCCCGGTGTGCGTCGCTGACCATGAGTCCATCGTGCACCCGGCCACTGACAACGCCTCTGACCTGGGCGGGTGCCCCGGAGGGCCGGGGGCGGCCCCCGCACTCGCGCGGCCGCGCCGACGACGGAGAATCGGGAGCATGGCGGCAGCGGGTGAGGAGCGTGCGCGGCACTGGCGGTACGAGGAACTGCCCGGTGTCGATCTGCTGCGGGCCCGCTATGTCCGCAAGGAGTTCGTGCGGCACACCCACGAGCACTTCGTGATCGCCGCCATCGTCGAGGGCGTGGAGGTGTTCCACCACGGCGGGTCCGACCAGTACGCGGGTCCGGGGACGCTGGCGCTGGTCAATCCTGACACCCCGCACACCGGGCGGGCGGCGGTGCCCGAGGGGTGGCGGTACGGAGCGGTGTACCCGTCGCCGGAACTGGTCGCGGAGATCGCCGGGGAGACCACGGGCATCCGCGGGACGCCGGGCTTCGTCCGTCCCGTGCTCGACGATCCGTACGCCGTCGGGCTGGTGCACCAGGTGCTGCGGGCCACGGACGAGGGCAACGCGCTGGCCGCCGACACCCTGCTGCGGGTCGCCGTGACGCGGCTGCTGCGGCTCAACGGCGGGGCGCTGCCGCAGCGGGAGATACGGACGGCGGGGGCGCGGACCGCTGCACGCGCGCGTGCCGTCCTGGAGGAGCGGATGGCCGAGCCGCCGAGCCTGGAGAGGCTGGCGGCCGACCTGGGCAGCAGCCCGTTCGCGCTGCTGCGGGCCTTCCGCAACGCCTACGGAATGCCGCCGCACACCTGGTTGACCGACGCCCGGGTGCGCCGGGCCAGGCGGTTGCTGGACGCGGGCACCGCGCCCTCCGAGGCCGCCGTCGCCGTCGGTTTCACCGACCAGTCGCACCTGAGCCGGCACTTCACCCGGATCGTGGGCGTGCCCCCGGGGGCCTACCAGCGCGAGCGCAAGAACGTACAAGACTCCAGGTCCCGGCTGTTCCTACCCTCGGCGTTGTGGCAGAACAGACAGCTCTCGCAGACATACGCGCCGACGACGGAGGAAAGCCCGACGCCGCCGTCGTACGGGACGCCCTCGGGGTCGGGATCGCCGTAGGACTGTCCGGGTTCGCGTTCGGGGTGACCTCGGCGGGCAGCGGGCTCACGCTCTGGCAGACGTGCGCGCTCAGCCTGCTGGTGTTCACCGGCGCCTCCCAGTTCGCGCTGGTGGGGGCGCTGGCCGCCGGAGGCAACCCGTACACGGCGGCCGCGGGCGCCTTCTTCCTTGGCGTGCGCAACGCCTTCTACGGGCTGCGCCTGTCGCAGCTGCTGGCCCTCCCGCGCGCGGTACGGCCGTTCGCCGCCCAGTGGGTCATCGACGAGACCACCGCGGTGACGCTGGCCCAGCCCACGCGGCGCAGCGCGCGGATCGGCTTCACCGTCACCGGGGTCACCCTGTACGTGCTGTGGAACCTCACCACGCTGCTGGGCGCGCTGGGCGCCAAGGCCCTCGGCGACACCGACGCCTGGGGTCTGGACGCCGCCGGGCCGGCCGTGTTCCTGGCGCTGCTGGCGCCGATGCTGAAGACCGCCACCGAGCGGGCCGTCGCGGTCCTGGCCGTACTGCTCGGGCTCGGTCTGCTGCCCGTGCTGCCGGCCGGGGTGCCGGTCCTCGCGGCCGCGCTCGCCGCCCCGGCCGTGCTGTACCTGCGGGGCCGTCGCGGAAGCGGCGCCCGTGACGACGTACGAGACGTGCGAGAGGGAGATCGTTGAACATCTGGATCGCGGTGGCGGTGACCGCTGTCGGCTGCTACGCCGTCAAGCTGGCCGGGCTGCTCGTTCCGGCGGGCGCCCTGGAGCGGCCGCTGGTGAAGCGGCTCGCCGCACTGCTGCCCGTCGCCCTGCTGGCCGCGCTCACCGCCCAGCAGACGTTCGCCGACGGGCACACGCTCGTGCTGGACGCGCGGGCGGCCGGGGTCGCGGCCGCCGCCGTGGCACTCCTGCTGCGGGCGCCGTTCCTGGTCGTGGTCGGAGCGGCGGTGGTGGTGACGGCCGGGGTACGGGCCCTGACGGGGTGAGCCGCAGCGGGCACCGGTGGTGGTTCAGCCGATGGTCCGGCCGTAGGCCCTGAGGGTGCGCAGCGCCTCGATCGTGACCATGGGGCGTGCCTCCAGGGCGGGGGCCGGAGCCCACTGGCGCCAGGTGACCGGCCAGCCGCCGTCCTCTTCCTGGCGGCCGGCCAGGAAGTCCAGGGAGCGCTTCATCTCCTCGTCCGTGAACCACGCGCGCGCGAGGGAGGCGGGTGTCCGCGCGTAGTCGTGCGCGAAGTGGTGCTCCCCCGGGGCGTAGCCGGGGGCGACAGGACAGTCCTCAGGACGCTCCGGGTCCAGCAGCACCAGCCGCTGGTCGCGCACCAGACGGCCGAGCCGGTCCGCGGCCGCACGCGCGCGTGTGCGGTCGGGTGCCGAGTCCAGGAAGGCGACGGCCGCCTCGATCTCGTACGGGTGGGAGGTCTCCAGGGACTCGGCCCGCTGCCAGCAGAAGTCGGTGGCCCGGAACAGCCAGGCGTGCCACACCTCGTTGCGGTGCAGCAGGCCCACCACCGGCCCGGTGGCCAGCAGGTCGCTCGGCGGGTCGTCCACGATCGGCACGAAGGGGGCCGCCGGGTAGCCGCGCTGACCGGGGTGGACCGCGGGCAGCGCGCCGTCGGGGGTGGAGACGGAGGTCAGATAGCGGCACACGCGCTCCACCCGCTGTCCGCCGCAGCGGCCGACGGTGTCCAGCACGCGCAGCGCGTGCGCGGTGTGCAGCGGCTGGCTGACCGGGCCGCGCAGATCGGGCTCCAGCGCGTGACCGTACCCGCCGTCCTCGTTGCGGTAGGCGTCCAGCGCGGTCTCCACCGGATCCGCGGCGCCGTTCAGGAAGTGGTACGCGAACAGCCGCTGTTCCAGCACGCGCGCGGTGAGCCACACGAAGTGCTCGGCGCGGAACAGCGGGGAGGACGCCGGGGGCGGCGGGGGAGAAGGGGTAGCTCCGGTCTCGGCCATGCGTCAGACCGTAGGGCGGAAAGCGTTCTCCCCAGGTGGCCCCGGAACGAGGTCACCCGCAGGGGCGGGATACTGGGATCATGCGGTTGACGGTCTTCTGGGAGCGGATGGCGGAGCACTTCGGCGCGGGCTACGCCGACAGCTTCGCGCGCGACCACGTGATGTCGGAACTCGGCGGGCGCACGGTGCACGAGGCGCTGGCGGCCGGCTGGGACGCGAAGGACGTGTGGCGCGTCGTGTGCCAGGTCATGAACGTTCCGCGCGAGAGGCGCTGACCGGCCGGGAGGGGCACGGGCCGGTGCCGGGCCGTCGGCGGCGTCGGCGAGACTTGCACCGTGGCACCCACTGACGAGACCGGCCAGACGGCCCCGCACACCTCCCCGTCCGCTACGACGCCGCCTCCCCGGTCTCCGGAACCGGCCGAGGGCGCCGCCGGGCCGGGCGCCCGCATGCCCCGCTGGCTGCCGCGCGCCATGGTGCTCGCGATCGGTCTCGTCGCCGCCTTCCAGCTCGGCAGCTGGGCCTTCCACCAGCTGACCGGCCTGCTCCTCAACGTCCTCATCGCGTTCTTCCTGGCCCTCGCCGTCGAGCCCGCGGTCAGCCGCATGGCAGCCCGCGGGATGCGGCGGGGGCTCGCGACCTTCCTGGTCTTCCTCGGTCTGACGATCGCCTCTGCGGGCTTCGTGACCCTGCTCGGCTCGATGCTCGCCGGGCAGATCATCAAGATGGTCGAGGGCTTCCCGGAGTACCTCGACTCCGTCATCAACTGGGTCAACTCCTCGTTCCACACCGAGCTGAGACGGGTGGACGTGCAGGAGGGCCTGCTCCACTCCGACTGGCTGCGCACGTACGCGCAGAACAGCGCCGCGGGCGTGCTCGACGTGTCCGCCCAGGTGCTCGGGGGCCTGTTCCGGCTGCTGACGATCGCCCTGTTCTCGTTCTACTTCGCCGCCGACGGTCCGCGGCTGCGCCGCACCATCTGCTCCCTGCTGCCGCCCGCCCGCCAGGCGGAGGTTCTGCGGGCGTGGGAGATCGCCGTCGACAAGACCGGCGGCTATCTGTACTCGCGCGGCCTGATGGCGCTCGTCTCGGGGATCGCCCACTACGTCCTGCTCCAAGCCCTGGGAGTGCCGTACGCGCTCGTACTCGGTGTCTGGGTGGGCCTGGTCTCGCAGTTCATCCCGACCATAGGGACCTATCTCGCGGGCGCCCTGCCGATGCTGATCGCCTTCACGGTGGACCCCTGGTACGCGGTGTGGGTGCTGGTCTTCGTGGTGGTCTACCAGCAGTTCGAGAACTACATGCTCCAGCCCAAGCTGACCGCGAGGACCGTGGACATCCATCCCGCGGTCGCCTTCGGCTCGGTCATCGCGGGCACCGCCCTGCTCGGCGCCGTGGGCGCGCTGATCGCCATTCCCGCGGTCGCCACCCTCCAGGCCTTCCTGGGCGCCTATGTGAAGCGGTACGCCGTCACGGACGACCCCCGCGTCCAGGGCCACCGCGGCCGCGGCCCGGTCCCGGGCCTGCTCGACCGCGCACGCCGGCTGCGACGGGCCCGGTAGGGCGGACCCGCCAGGGGGTGCCCGGGGGCAGCCGGACGGCGAGGACCAGCTCCGCGGTGATCTCGATCTCGGTGTGGGGCATGCGCGGCCACGGTACCCGGGCGGTGTCCTGCCCGCCCCGGTGCCGCTCGGCGCGCTTGACACGAAAATCGAACATCTATTCTTATGGGAGCTCCGGCACGGCTCGACGGAAGGGATTTCGCCCCGGTTCGGGGGGAGAAGTGCCTGAGTTATCCACAGGCCGGACGTGCGTCGGGGCGCATTGTCAGTGGCAGGCGTTAGCGTCTTTGACGTGAAGCGATCGACACAAGCAAACCGGGTGGAACCCATGGCAGGAACCGACCGCGAGAAGGCGCTCGACGCCGCGCTCGCACAGATTGAACGACAATTCGGCAAGGGCGCGGTCATGCGCATGGGCGAGCGGTCGAAGGAGCCGATCGAGGTCATCCCGACCGGGTCGACCGCGCTCGACGTGGCCCTCGGCGTCGGTGGCCTGCCGCGCGGCCGTGTCGTGGAGATCTACGGACCGGAGTCCTCCGGCAAGACGACCCTGACCCTGCACGCGGTGGCGAATGCGCAGAAGGCGGGCGGCCAGGTCGCGTTCGTCGACGCGGAGCACGCCCTCGACCCCGAGTACGCGAAGAAGCTCGGTGTCGACATCGACAACCTGATCCTCTCCCAGCCGGACAACGGCGAGCAGGCCCTGGAGATCGTGGACATGCTCGTCCGCTCCGGCGCCCTCGACCTCATCGTCATCGACTCCGTCGCCGCGCTCGTCCCGCGCGCGGAGATCGAGGGCGAGATGGGCGACAGCCACGTGGGCCTCCAGGCCCGGCTGATGAGCCAGGCCCTGCGCAAGATCACCAGCGCGCTCAACCAGTCCAAGACCACCGCGATCTTCATCAACCAGCTCCGCGAGAAGATCGGCGTGATGTTCGGCTCCCCGGAGACCACGACCGGTGGCCGGGCGCTGAAGTTCTACGCCTCGGTGCGCATCGACATCCGCCGTATCGAGACCCTGAAGGACGGCACGGAGGCGGTCGGCAACCGGACCCGCTGCAAGGTCGTCAAGAACAAGGTCGCGCCGCCCTTCAAGCAGGCCGAGTTCGACATCCTCTACGGCCAGGGCATCAGCCGTGAGGGCGGTCTGATCGACATGGGCGTGGAGCACGGCTTCGTCCGCAAGGCCGGCGCCTGGTACACGTACGAGGGCGACCAGCTCGGTCAGGGCAAGGAGAACGCGCGCAACTTCCTCAAGGACAACCCCGACCTGGCCAACGAGATCGAGAAGAAGATCAAGGAGAAGCTGGGCGTCGGCGTGCGGCCGGAGGAGCCGGCCACGGAGCCGGGCGCGGACGCCGCGGTCACCACCACCGCCGCGGACGCCACGGCCAAGGCGGCGCCCGCCAAGGCCACCAAGCCCAAGGCCGCCTCGGCCAAGAGCTGACCGTGACACGGCGAACCGACTGGGCCGAGTACGAGCACGCGGACGAGTACGCCGCCTTCGGTGCCCCACGGGGGAGGGGCACCGGGGACGCGCTCGGCCCGGGCGCGGACCAGGACGGCGCATACGCGGACGGCGGACACGGGGGCAGCGGCTACGGAGACGGCGGCTACGAAGACGCCGGGTACAGGGAGGCCGAGCCGGGCCGCGGTGTGCCCGGGGACGGCGGCGGACAGCGGCGCGCGGGTGGCCCACCCGTGGGTGGTGCGCGCCGGGGCGGCTCGCGTGACGGTGGGCCGCGCGGTGGACGCGGGGGCCGTCGGCGCGGCCCCGACCAGGCGTCCGCCGAGGACGGGGGCGCCTCCTCCTTGTCGAGGGCGGGGCAGGGAGAGCCTCCGGGGGACCCGGTGGAGCGGGCGCGCGCCATCTGCCTGCGCCTGCTCACCGGGACTCCGCGCACCCGCAAGCAGCTCGCGGACGCCCTGCGCAAGCGGGAGATCCCGGACGAGGCGGCGGACGAGGTCCTCTCCCGGTTCGAGGAGGTCGGGCTGATCGACGACAGCGCGTTCGCGGACGCCTGGGTGGAGTCCCGGCACCACGGACGCGGACTGGCCCGGCGCGCCCTCGCCCGTGAGCTGCGGACCAAGGGCGTCGACACGGCACTGATCGACGAGGCGGTCGGCCGGCTCGACGCCGAGCAGGAGGAGGCCACCGCGCGCGAACTCGTCGCCCGCAAGCTGCGCTCCACCCGCGGCCTCGACCGCGACAAGCGGCTGCGCCGCCTCGCCGGGATGCTCGCCCGCAAGGGCTACTCCGAGGGCCTGGCCCTGCGCGTGGTCCGGCAGGCGCTGGAGGAGGAGGGCGAGGACGCGGACTTCCTCGCCGACGAGGGCTACTGAGCCGGTGCCCGCCGGGGCGCCCGTCCGACGAGGAGAGGCATGGACGCCACCACGGGACGAAAGGCCTCGTGGTCCCGCAGGCCCAGGCGGGCGACGCGGTGCCACACCGACCGCCCTGCGCCTACGTCCCCCTGCCTTTCTACGACGGCTGTACGCGGCCGTCCCACGGCGTCACCGGCAGTCCGGCCGAGCGCCATGCCTGGAAGCCGCCCACCAGGTCGGTCGCACGGAGCAGCCCCAGCCGGTGCAGGGACGCAGCCGCGAGGCTCGACGCGTAGCCCTCGTTGCAGACGACGACCACGCGCAGGTCGTGACCGGTGGCCTCGGGGACACGGTGGCTGCCCAGGGGGTCGAGGCGCCACTCCAGCTCGTTGCGTTCCACGACGAGGGCGCCCGGGATCAGACCGTCCCTCGTACGCAGCGCGGCATAGCGGATGTCCACCAGGAGGGCGTCGCCGGTCTTGGCGGCCGCGTAGGCCTCGCGCGGCTCGACGCGTTCGTAGCCCTGCCGGACCCGCTCCAGCAACTCGTCGATTCCGACAGGTGGTTGAGGTGTGCTCACTGCCAGTCCTCCGGGCGTTCGACCTGTTCGAGGCGCAGGGTCTGCCCGGTGCGGCTGTAGCGGCGGATCCGGGGCAGCGGCGGGTGGTAGGCGTGCACGGAGACGGCGTGCCGCTCGGTGGACTCGTTGAGCACCTCGTGCACGTGGTGGCGTCCGAAGGAGCGGCCCCGCCCCTCCGGGAGTTGCCGTTCGCGGTCGACGCCGTCGGTGAGTTCCAGGGTCCGCCAGCCGTCCGTGGGCAGCCGGGCGGCGAGCGAGTTCTCCTTCAGCTCGCCCGAGGCGGTCACGAAGGCACCGACCGAGTCGGCGTGGTCGTGCCAGCCCGTGCCGGTGCCCGGCGGCCAGCCGATCAGCCATGCCTCACTGCCGCCGGGCCCCTCCAGGCGCACCCAGGTGCGGCCCTCCGGGGCGAGCGGAAGCGAGGCGATCAGCTCGGCGTCACAGGCGGCGCGCCGCACGAAGTCGAGGAGTTCCGCCTGCGTCGGCGCCTGCCCGGAGGACGCGGAGGCCACGGAGCCGGCGGGAGCAGACCCCCTGGGCGAGGGCCCGGCGGGGGGAAGTTCGGAAGCGGGGGACACGGGAGCCGGGGACCCGAGGGGCGAGACAGACACGTACACCGTCCTGAAGAGCGTTCGCGGAGGGCGCGCGGCGGCACAGGGTACGGACGTATGGCGTACGGGGATGTGCGGGTGGGGCGGCGCGCGCCGGGTGAGGGGAGGCGAGTTCAACAGGCCGGACGACACACGCAGCCCGCATAGCGGACGAGGTCCATATGGACCCTCCGCCACAGGCGCACATCGGTGTCGGTCACGTTCGGGAGTAGACCATGGCGGTCCCGACCGGTCAACTCGCCCTCACCCTGCGGACCGCGCGGCGCGGACGGTCCGCGCGCGGTCCACAGGGCCCCGCGGTCAGCGCGCGCCCGCCTCGGCGCGTTCCTCGGCGCGTCCGGCGCCGCCCAGCGCCGTCTCCGCCGCGGTGTACAGGTCGGCCGGGCGCACCCCGCTCAGCGCGGTGACCAGATGCCCGTCGGGCCGTACCAGCAGGACGGTGTGGGGGGCGGCGCCCGGGTAGCTCTCGGCGACCAGCAGTTCGGCGGGGCGCGGCAGCGCGGTCACCGCGGCGGCCAGCCGGGGCATGATGCCGGCGCTCACCCAGTGCCGGCGTTCCCACACGCCCGTACCCGGCGCGATCAGCACCACGAGCAGCGCCCCCCGGCCCAGCCGGTCTCTGAGCGGCACGAAGGAGCCGTCCTCCGCGGTCACCACCACGTCGGCGACCGGGGAGCCGGCCGGCGTGTCCACGAGGACCTCGCCGTCCAGGGGCGGGGGTGTGAGCGGCGAGTCCGTGTACGCCCCCGGCGCGCCCAGCGGCCCGCGCCCCAGATGGCCGTCCGTCAGCAGGGCGTCGTTTCCGCGGCCGGACCCGGGCACGAGGGACCGCAGCCCGCCGCCCCCGCGCACCACCGGCAGCAGTTGGTCGGCGGCGCGCAGCCGGGCGGCGACGACGGCGCGCCGCTCGGTCTGGTAGCTGTCCAGCAGTGCCTCGTGCGGCCCGTGGTGCCAGGCCGGAGCCAGCTTCCAGGCGAGGTTGTCGGCGTCCCGCAGGCCCTCGTCGAGACCCTGGGTGCCGAGGGCGCCCAGCAGATGCGCCGCGTCCCCGGCGAGGAAGACCCGCCCTGCGCGCCAGCGGCGTGCCACCCGGTGGTGGACGGTGTGGACGCCGGTGTCCAGGAGTTCGTACGACGGCGAGGGTTCGCCGGTCCAGCCGGTGAGGGTCTCCCGGATGCGGGCGAGCAGCAGTTCGGGCGTGACCAGGTCCTTGCCGGGCGGCAGCAGCCAGTCCAGCCGCCACACGTCGTCCGGGAGTGGGCGGGCGGCGATCTCCCCGGCGAAGGGGCCGGTCGTCCGCCACGGCGGCAGCCGGTGGAGGAACGCTTCGCCGGGACGGGGCAGTTCGGCGCGCACCGCGGCGACGGCGTGCCGTTCGACGGCCGTGCGGCCGGGGAAGCGGATGTCCTGGAGCTTGCGCACGGTCGAACGCGGGCCGTCGCAGCCGACCAGGTGACTGCCGCGCCACCAGGTACCGCCAGGGCCGCGGGTGTGGACGGTGACCCCCGTGGACTCCTGCTCCATGCTGTCGAGGCGGCTGTTCACGGCGAGTTCGACCAGTGGTTCGCGGGCGACCGCGGTGCGCAGGGCGCCGGTCAGGACGTGCTGGGCGATGTGCAGCGGCGCGGGTTCGGCGTCGTCGAAGGCGACTTCGTGCATCACCTGTTTGCGCCGCAACGACCGCCATCCGGCCCAATGGAGCCCGGCCCCGCCGAGCGGCACGCCGGTCAGGCGCTCCACCAGCGCGGTGGTGTCCTCGCGCAGGACGACCGTGCGCGCGGCACGCGGCGCGTCCGTGCCGGAGCCCTCGTCGAGCACGACGGACGGCACCTCCTGACGCGCCAGTGCCAGGGCGAGCGTGAGCCCGACGGGCCCCGCTCCGACAACGATCACCGGATCCACAGCGCGGCGCCTCCTGCCAGCAGCGGTGTCCTGGAAGTGACAGGTGAACAGAAAGCCGGAGCACGGTGCACGATCACAGAACGTATGCAACAGACTGGGCGCCAGCCGGTCAAGCGGGACGCACGCCGGTGCTCCAGGTGCGCGGTGGCGTGCGCCGTGCGGCGGCTCGTGTGCGCGGCCGACCGCCGTGCCCCTTTCGCGGCGTCCCACGCCGACGGGGGTGCGGCGGCAACAGGCCACCGCACCCCCGTCGGGTGCCTCAGAACCGCTGGACCATCCGTCAGATCGAGCCGCCCGCACCCGTTCCGTAGGTGCCACCGGTCTGGGCGGGGTTGACCTCCTCCTCGTCCGCGGCGAGGACGACGCCGGTGCTCCGCTTGCTGCGGCGCAGCCTGCGCTCGAGCCAGCTCGCGAAGCTGGTGAGGGCGAAGTTCAGCAGGATGAAGATGACGGCCACCACGATGAAGCTGGCGATGACGTTGGCGTAGTTGGCCGCGAGCGTGCTGCGGGAGCCCAGCAGCTCGGGGAAGGCGAGCATCGCGCCGCCCAGCGCGGTGTCCTTCACGATGACGACCAGCTGGCTGACGATGGCCGGCAGCATGACGGTGACCGCCTGCGGGAGCAGGATGCCGCTCATCGTCTGGCCCTTGCGCAGACCGATCGCGTAGGCGGCCTCCGTCTGCCCCTTGGGCAGGGCCAGGATGCCGGCGCGTACGACCTCGGCGAGAACCGAGGCGTTGTAGAGCACCAGACCGGTGACGACCGCGTAGAGGGGGCGCTCGTCGCTGGCGATGCCCGTGGAGCGGACGTAGAACTCGTTGGCGAACAGCATCAGCAGCAGTACCGGGATCGCCCGGAAGAACTCGACCACCACACCGGCCGGAACGCGGATCCACCGATGGTCGGACAGCCGGGCTATGCCGAAGAACGCGCCCAGCGGAAGGGCGATGACCATGGCGAGCGCCGCGGCCTTCAGGGTGTTGCCGAGGCCGGGCAGCAGGTACGTCGTCCACGCGGCGGAGGTGGTGAAGGGCTGCCACAGGGCCCACTTGAGCTGGCCCTTGTCGTTCATCGTCGACCAGATCCACCACAGGAGCAGTGCGAGCAGGGCGACGAAGACGACGGAGAGGATCACATTGCGCCGCCTGGCCCGGGGGCCGGGGGCGTCGTAGAGCACGGAACTCATCGCTTCACCGCCAGTCGCTTGCCGAGCCAGCCGAGGAAGAGGCCGACGGGCAGGGTCAGGACCACGAAACCGAGGGCGAAGACGGCGCCGATGGCAAGCGTCTGGGCCTCGTTCTCGATCATCGTCTTCATCAGGTAGGAGGCCTCGGCCACACCGATCGCGGCCGCCACGGTCGTGTTCTTGGTCAGTGCGATCAGCACGTTGGCCAGCGGTCCGATCACCGCGCGGAACGCCTGCGGCAGCACGACGAGCCGCAGCGACTGGCTGAAATTGAGCCCGATCGCGCGCGCCGCCTCCGCCTGCCCGACCGGCACGGTGTTGATGCCGGAGCGCAGCGCCTCGCAGACGAACGCCGCGTGGTAGGCCGCGAGCCCGAGCAGCGCCAGCCGGAAGCCCTGGATCTTGAAGTCGGACGCGCCCATCGTCACCCCGAAGATGTCGGCGAGGCCGAGGGAGGTGAAGACGATGAGCACCGTCAGGGGGATGTTCCGGAAGATGTTGACGTAGGCGGTGCCGAAGCCGCGCATCAACGGGACCGGGCTGACCCGCATCGCGGCCAGCAGGGTGCCCCAGACCAGCGAGCCCAGGGCGGAGAGGACGGTGAGCTTCACCGTCATCCAGAACGCCCCTAGGACGTCGTAACCTTGAAGAAAGTCGAACACGATCTCCCGCGCTTCCGGGTGTGTGGCGTACGAGGAGGGCGTGGCGCGCCGCCGCCGTGAGCGCGGCGGGCGGCGGCGCGCCCGGGGAACCCTGCGAGGCCTGCGGATCCCTGCTTACCGGACGAGCCGGGTCACTTGACGATGTCGCCGATCTTCGGGGCCGGCTCGTTCTTGTAGTCCGCCGGGCCGAAGTTCTTCTTGACCGCGGCGTCCCACGAGCCGTCGCTGACCATCTTCTCCAGCGCGGAGTTGATCTTGTCCACGGTCGCGGTGTCGCCCTTCTTGACGCCGATGCCGTAGTTCTCGTTGCTCAGCTTGAGCCCGGCGAGCTTGAACTGGCCCTTGTAATTGTCCTGGGAGGCGAAGCCCGCGAGGATCGAGTCGTCGGTGGTCACCGCGTCGACGGCACCGCTCTGCAGGCCGGCGATGCACTCCGAGTAGCCCGCGTTCTCCTTCAGGGCGGCCTTCGGGGCGATCGACTTCTGCACGTTCTGCGCCGAGGTGGAGCCGACCACGGAACACAGCTTCTTGCCGTTGAGGTCCGTGCCCTTGGAGATGTCCGAGTCCGCCTTGACCAGCAGGTCCTGGTGGGCCAGCAGGTACGGGCCGGCGAAGTCGACCTTCTGCTTGCGCTCGTCGTTGATCGAGTACGTGGCCACGATGAACTTCACGTCGCCGCGGGCCAGCGCGTTCTCACGTTCGGCGCTCTTGGTCTCGACCCACTCGATCTGGGCCGGCTTGTAGCCGAGTTCCTTGGCCACGTAGGTGGCCACGTCCACGTCGAAACCGGAGAACGAGCCGTCGGGCTGCTTCAGGCCGAGGCCCGGCTGGTCGAACTTGATGCCGACCTTGACCTTGCCGCCACCGCCCGACGACCCCTCGTCCTTCTTGTCGTTCGAGCCGCACGCCGTTGCCGACAGGGCGAGGGCGAGGACGACGGCCGAGGCGGCGGTGACCTTGCGGAGCTTCATGTGAACTTCCTTCGGTGTTGAGGAGATGCTGAGCCGTCGGACGGCGACGGCAGGATCACGGGCCGGCGGCGTACGGCGCCACCGGCGGGCCGCCGCGTCAGTGGTGCAGGATCTTCGAAAGGAAGTCCCTGGCCCGGTCGCTGCGCGGGTTGCTGAAGAACTGGTCGGGCGTGGCCTCTTCGACGATCCGGCCGTCGGCCATGAAGACCACCCGGTTCGCGGCCGATCGGGCGAAGCCCATCTCGTGGGTGACGACGACCATCGTCATTCCGTCCCGGGCGAGTTGCTGCATGACCTCCAGCACCTCGTTGATCATCTCCGGGTCGAGCGCGGAGGTCGGCTCGTCGAACAGCATGACCTTCGGGTCCATGGCCAGCGCCCGCGCGATGGCCACGCGCTGCTGCTGGCCGCCGGAGAGCTGCGCGGGGTACTTGTCGGCCTGCGCGCCCACTCCCACCCGGTCGAGCAACTCACGGGCCCGCTCCTCGGCCTTCCTCCGGTCCGTGCGGCGGACCTTGACCTGACCGAGCATCACGTTCTCGAGCACGGTCTTGTGCGCGAAGAGGTTGAAGGACTGGAACACCATGCCGACGTCGGCGCGCAGCCGGGCCAGCTCCTTGCCCTCCTGCGGCAGCGGCTTGCCGTCGATCGTTATGGTGCCCGAATCGATGGTTTCCAGACGGTTGATGGTGCGGCACAGAGTGGACTTCCCGGACCCGGAGGGCCCGATGACCACGACGACCTCGCCGCGGGCGATCGTCAGTTCGATGTCCTGGAGCACGTGCAACGCGCCGAAGTGCTTGTTGACGCTCTTCAGGACGACCAGATCGGCGGTCGAGGCCACGTCTTCCTTGGCCATCGATACTTCGGTCATCGCTTTCAGGCTCCGTCCTCCTCGGTTTCGGGGGACAGTAATGACCGATGCGACCTGCGTCATTACATCTGAGGGAGATCTGAGCATCACGATCCGGTAGCGGTCGTACACATGACGTAGCGCGGCGGGTGGGGCGCGTACCGGCTGGATAACGACACAGGGTGCGCAACCGGAAGCCTCTTGACGCCGTCCTCGTCCATCGGCGTCACTGCCATGGTGCACACGCGCGCATGCACGACGTGTACACGCTGTGACCGTACGACTCATGAACCGGAGGGGGCCGGAATGCGACTGCTCCTCGTCGAGGACGACAACCACGTCGCCGCCGCCCTGTCCGCGGTCCTGGCGCGGCACGGGTTCGACGTCACCCACGCCCGCAGCGGCGAGGAGGCCCTCCAGGCCCTCGTCCCCGAGAGCGCCTGCTTCGGCGTGGTCCTGCTCGACCTGGGCCTGCCGGACCAGGACGGCTACGAGGTCTGCGCCAGGATCCGCAAGCGCACCAGCACCCCCGTGATCATGGTCACCGCCCGCGCCGACGTCCGCTCCCGCATCCACGGCCTCAACCTCGGCGCCGACGACTACGTGGTGAAGCCCTACGACACCGGCGAACTGCTCGCCCGTATCCACGCCGTCAGCCGTCGCACGGTCCACGAGGACGCGAACGCCGCCGGCGAGAGCACCCTGCGCCTGGGCGCGGTGCTCATCGAACTGCCCACCCGGCAGGTCAGCGTGGACGGCGCGGTCGTCCAGCTCACCCGCAAGGAGTTCGACCTGCTCGCGCTGCTCGCCCAGCGCCCCGGCGTCGTCTTCCGGCGGGAGCAGATCATCAGCGAGGTGTGGCAGACCAGTTGGGAGGGCACCGGGCGGACCCTGGAGGTGCACGTCGCCTCCCTGCGCTCCAAGCTGCGCACGCCGGCGCTCATCGAGACCGTACGCGGCGTCGGTTACCGCCTCGTCGCCCCGGCCGCCTAGCGGGGACGGGTGAGTTCACGTCTGCTGCCGCTGCTCATCGTCCTGATGGCGGCCGTCCTGCTCGCGCTCGGCGTCCCGCTCGCCGTCAGCGTCGCGGGCGCCGAGCAGCAGAAGGCGGTCGTGGACCGCATCGACGACACCGCGCGCTTCGCCGCCCTGGCCCAGTTCGTCACGGACGGGACCAGCGGCCCCCGGCGCACGGTACCGGACGAGCGGCTGGAGACCCTCCGCCGCGAACTCGGCAGCTACCACGGGGTCTACGGCATCCGGGCGGGCGTCTTCTACCGGACCGGGATCCCGATGGCCAACGCCCCGGACGACTGGTCGCTGCCCGCGCGCGGCGAGGTGCGCGACGCCTTCGACGAGGCGCTGCTGAGCCGGCGCAGCCACGATCCGGAGCAGGTCTGGCCCTGGCAGCGCCACCGGCTCGTCGTCGCCTCCCCCGTCATCCGGGACGGCGACGTCGTCGCGGTCGTGGTCACCGACTCGCCGACCGGGCAGATGCGTTCGCGGACCCTGCACGGCTGGCTGCTCGTCGGCACCGGCGAGATCGCCGCGATGCTGCTCGCCGTCGGCGCGGCGCTGCGGCTGACCGGCTGGGTGCTCAGGCCCGTGCGGATCCTCGACGCCACCACCCACGACATCGCCACCGGGCGGCTGAAGTCCCGGGTGGCGGCCGCCGGCGGACCGCCCGAACTGCGAAGGCTCGCCCGGTCGTTCAACGAGATGGCGGACAACGTCGAGGACGTGCTGGAGCAGCAGCGCGCCTTCGTCGCCGACGCCTCGCACCAGTTGCGCAATCCGCTCTCCGCGCTGCTGCTGCGCATCGAGCTGCTCGCGCTCGAACTGCCCCAGGGCAACGAGGAGATCGCCTCGGTGCGTACCGAGGGCAAGCGCCTCGCCCAGGTCCTGGACGACCTGCTCGACCTGGCGCTCGCCGAGCACGCGGAGCCGGATCTGCGCCTCATCGACATCGGGGAGCTGGCCGCCGAGCGGGTGGCGGCCTGGGCGCCGGCCGCCGAGGCCAAGGGGGTGCGGCTGGCCGGTGACTGCCCGGCCACCACGGCCTGGGCCGACCCCGTGGCCCTGTCGTCCGCGCTGGACGCGCTGATCGACAACGCCGTGAAGTTCACGCCGGACGGCGAGAGCGTCGAGGTGACGGTCTCCTTCGAGCGCGACACGTCGACGATCGTCGTGGCCGACCACGGCCCCGGCCTCACCGACGAGGAACTCGCCCGCGTCGGCGACCGCTTCTGGCGCAGCGGACGCCACCAGAACATCCAGGGCTCCGGCCTCGGTCTGTCCATCTCCCGCGCCCTGCTCGCGGCGGGCGGCGGTGCGATCTCCTACGCCCGGCACCGGGAGGAGGAGCCGCGCGGGCTGCGGGTGACTGTGGCCGTGCCGAGGTCGGCGCCTACGGCTTGACCGAGCGGTAGTAGCGCCGCGCGCCCTCGTGCAGCGTCAGGGGGTCGGTGTAGATCGCGGTGCGCAGGTCGACGAGCTGGGCGGAGTGGACGTGGGCGCCGATGCCGTCGCGGCTCTTGATGACGGTGCGGGTCACCCACTCCGTCAGCCTCGGGTCCATGTCCTCGCGTGTCATCAGCACGTTGGACACGGCGATCGTGGGCACGGTCGCGCCGTTCTGGACCGACGGGTACGCCGACTCCGGCATGTTGGTGGCGCGGTAGTAGCGGGTGGCGCCGCCCTCGGCGTGCAGCCTGGCCACCAGATCGGCCTCGATCGGCACGAAGCGGAACGGGAACTGCTCGGCCAGCCGCCGCAGACCGTCCGTCGGGAGCCCGCCTGACCAGAAGAACGCGTCGAGATCGCCCTGTCGCAGCCGGTCCGGGGCGGTGCCGATGCCGTCGCCCATCGGGCGGATGTCCGTCTCCGGGTCGATCCCGGCCGTCCTGAGCACCCGCTCGGCGATCAGCCGGACCCCGGACTCCGGCGGCCCGACCGACACCCGCTTGCCGCGCAGGTCGGTCACGGAGCGGATCCGCGAGTCGCGCGGGACGACGAGCTGCACGTAGTCGTCGTAGAGGCGCGCCACACCGCGCAGTCGCGAGGCGCCCGGGCCGTGGTTCACCTCGTACGTCTCCACCGCGTCCGCCGCGGCGATGGTGAAGTCGGACCGGCCGGTCGCCACGCGCGCGACGTTCTCCTGGGAGCCGTCGCTGGTCAGCAGCCGCACCTTCAGATCCGGCATGTCCTTGGCGAACGCGGTGCGCAGCCGCACGCCGTACTCCTGGTAGACCCCGCGCAGGGTTCCCGTGCTGAGGGTGATCGTCCCGCTCGGCGGTGCCTCGCCCAGGGGCAGCAGCCACCACAGCAGCAGCCCGAGGACCACGACCCCGGCGGCCGTGCCCTGGAGGCCGCGGCGTCGTCCGATGCGGCGGATCAGCGTAGGCATGCGCGCGATCCTGCCAGCGGGGCGCCGTGCTGACCAGGGGCGGGCGGCCCGGCGGCCGGTCGGACGGACGGCCGGGGGGCGTCCCGGTCGGCGGATACCCTCGCGGTATGAGTTCCTCGCCCGCCGATCTGGTCCGTGAGTTCCACCGTGCCTTCGGGCTCGACGCCCGCTCCACGCCCACCCGGGTGCCGCCGGAGCTCGCCGCGCACCGCGGGGAACTGCTCGCCGAGGAGGCGGCCGAGGTCGCGGAGGTCTCGGTCGGCGGCCCGCTCGACCGGCTCGCGCACGAACTGGCGGACGTCGTGTACGTGGCGTACGGCACCGCCCTCGTGCACGGTATCGACCTCGACGAGGTGATCGCCGAGATCCACCGCGCCAACATGACCAAGCTCGGCCCGGACGGCCGGATCGCCCGCCGCGCCGACGGCAAGGTGCTCAAGGGGGAGCACTACGTGGCCCCGGACGTCTCGGCCGTACTGCGCCGGCAGGGCTGGGCCCCCGAGGGCGTCTGAGGGTGCATGCGTGTTTGAGGGCGCGTGGCCGTTCTACGACGGTCCCGGGCCGGCGGGCAGCCGTGGCGAGGGGCGGGCGCATCGCACCGCGAGGACCAGCGCCAGCGCGGACAGCGTGGCCGCGTCCTTGAAGGCCCTGCGGGTCGAGGCGTCCAGGTGGGGGAAGGTGAACTGGGGCACCTGCGGGACCAGCGCGATCCAGAACCACGGCGAACGCGTCACCGAGTCCGCCTCCAGCGCCCCGGCGACCAGCAGTGGCACCACGACGACCAGATAGTGGTCGTAGGACGGCCGGGACACCAGGCAGGAGGCCAGCATCAGCAGCGCGGCCGTGTCCGCGAGCCGCGCGGGACCGGGATCGCCGCGCCGCCAGCGCAGCCCCGCGCAGAGCACTCCGGCGGCCGCCGCGGTCAGGGCCACCGCCTCGGCCGGTACGGTCGGCAGCCCCAGCCGCGGCAGCACCGCGGGCAGAGAGGCGTCGAACGGCCGCATCAGTCCGTCCCCGCCCTTGAGCAGGAAGGGCAGGGTGCGGGTGAAGAAGCCGCCCGGGTCCGGCATGACCAGGGCCGCGCCCACCGAGAGGGCCAGCGGCACCGCCACCATCCAGGCCAGCGCCCGCCACCGCCGGGCCAGCACCAGCAGGACGACCACGGGCAGCAGCAGCGGCTTCACCGCCACCGAGAGACCCAGGACCACCCCGGCCAGGTCCCAGCGGCCCCGGTCGGCCAGCAGCAGCGCCAGGGGCAGCGCAAGCGCGCCGACCGCCGTCCAGTTCCCCAGGTTCACCAGATGGCCGACGGGCGCCCAGCACAGCACCAGCGCCAGCAGCCCCAGCACCGCGAACCGGCTGCACGCCGGCACCCGGAACAGACGCACCGCGCACCACCAGCCGCCCGCGATCAGCGCCACGCAGGCGATCGGCGCGGCGACGCGCACCACGGGCGCCGGCAGCGCGGCCTGTCCGGCGGCGAACAGCACGGCACTCGGCAGGTAGAGGAAGCGCCGGTCGGAGTACGGGGCGCCACCGGTCAGCCAGACCTGCCCGGCATGGACGACGAAGGCGTTGTCCATGCCTCCCCCGGCGAACACGAGGGCCACGCGCGCGGCACGGGCGAACAGGACGACGGCGAGCAGCGCGAGCGGGACGGGACCGGCCGGCCGCAGCAGCCACGCGCGCGCCACCGCGGTCGGGGGCACGTCCGGCACGGGTGCCCGCAGGGCGTCACGAAGCTCCGTCACGCCGGTCATTCTGGGGCAATCGTCCATCGGAGGGAGGAAGTGTCCGGTCGTGTCGCCGTCACGGGGACGCAAAGCCCTCCGGCCGGTGGCCGTCCCGGGGCCGTCCGGGAGCACCTACCCTTGTCGCATGACCAGCAGCAGCGACCGGAGCCCCGCAGTGGACGTTCAAGGACCCAAGAGCTACGAGATCCGCACCTACGGGTGCCAGATGAACGTCCACGACTCGGAGCGGCTGGCCGGCCTGCTCGAGGAGGCCGGCTACGTGCGGGCGCCGGAGGGCGCGGACGGCGACGCGGACGTCGTCGTCTTCAACACCTGCGCCGTCCGGGAGAACGCCGACAACCGGCTGTACGGCAACCTGGGGCACCTCGCGCCGCAGAAGGCGAAGCGGCCCGGGATGCAGATCGCGGTCGGCGGCTGCCTGGCGCAGAAGGACCGGGACACCATCGTGAAGAGGGCGCCCTGGGTGGACGTCGTCTTCGGTACGCACAACATCGGCAAGCTGCCCGTCCTGCTGGAGCGCGCCCGCGTGCAGCAGGAGGCCCAGGTGGAGATCGCCGAGTCCCTGGAGGCGTTCCCCTCCACGCTGCCGACGCGGCGCGAGAGCGCGTACGCGGCCTGGGTCTCGATCTCCGTCGGCTGCAACAACACCTGCACCTTCTGCATCGTCCCCGCGCTGCGCGGCAAGGAGAAGGACCGCCGCCCCGGCGACATCCTCGCCGAGGTGGAGGCCCTGGTCGCCGAGGGCGTCTCCGAGATCACTCTGCTCGGCCAGAACGTCAACGCCTACGGCTCCGACATCGGCGACCGCGAGGCGTTCAGCAAGCTGCTGCGGGCCTGCGGGAACATCGACGGCCTCGAGCGGGTCCGCTTCACCTCGCCGCACCCGCGCGACTTCACCGACGACGTGATCGCCGCGATGGCCGAGACCCCGAACGCCATGCCGCAGCTGCACATGCCGCTGCAGTCCGGCTCCGACACGGTGCTGAAGGCGATGCGCCGCTCCTACCGGCAGGAGCGCTACCTCGGGATCATCGAGAAGGTCCGCGCCGCCATCCCGCACGCCGCGATCACCACCGACATCATCGTGGGCTTCCCCGGCGAGACCGAGGAGGACTTCGAGCAGACGCTGCACGTCGTGCGCGAGGCGCGCTTCGCGCAGGCGTTCACCTTCCAGTACTCCAAGCGTCCGGGCACCCCGGCCGCCGAGATGGCGGACCAGATCCCCAAGGAGGTCGTCCAGGCGCGCTACGAGCGGCTGGTCGCGCTCCAGGAGGAGATCTCCTGGGAGGAGAACAAGAAGCAGGTCGGCCGCACGCTGGAGCTGATGGTCGCCGAGGGCGAGGGCCGCAAGGACGGCGCCACCCACCGCCTCTCCGGCCGCGCCCCCGACAACCGCCTGGTCCACTTCACCAAGCCCGAGCAGGACGTGCGCCCCGGCGACGTGGTCACCGTCGAGGTCACCTACGCCGCCCCGCACCACCTACTCGCCGAGGGTCCGGTGCTCGACGTGCGCCGTACGCGCGCGGGTGACGCCTGGGAGAAGCGCAACGCCGCCGAGGCCGCCGAGCCGGCCGGTGTCATGCTCGGCCTGCCGAGGGTGGGCGTGCCCGAGCCGCTTCCGGTCGCCGCGGGCAGCGGCTGCGGCTGCGACTGACCCGGCCTGTGATCGGCCGGCCGACGTCCGGTCGTCCGGCGGCGTTACGCTGCGGATCATGCTTGTCGCCGCCGCTGTCTGCCCCTGCCCGCCCCTCCTCGTGCCCGAGGTGGCCGCGGGAGCCGCACCCGAGCTGGACTCCGCCCGGGCCGCCTGCACGGGCGCGCTGGGTGTGCTCGCCGCCGCCCGGCCCGACCTGCTGGTGGTCGTCGGACCCGCGGAGGGCTCGGGGAGCGGCCGCCACCCGGAGGGCACCACGGGTTCGTTCCGCGGCTTCGGCGTGGACCTGGAGGTACGGCTCGGCCGGGACACGGGCACCGGGGGCGGGCTGCCGCCCTCGCTCGCCGTCGCCGCCTGGCTCCTCGAGCGCACCGGCTGGTCCGATGCTCCGATCGAGGGACTCGGCGTGGAGGAGTCGCTGACGCCCGAGCGGTGTGCGGCGGCCGGACGGGACCTCGCCGCGCGGGCCGGCCGCGTGGCACTGCTGGTGATGGGCGACGGCAGCGCGCGGCGCACGCTCAAGGCGCCGGGGTATCTCGACGAACGGGCCGACCCCTTCGACATGGGCGTCGCCCGGGCGCTGGAGGAGGCCGACACGTCGGCTCTCATGGCACTGGACGTCCCCCTGGCGCACGACCTGAAGGCGTCGGGCCGGGCCCCCTGGCAGGTACTGGCCGGAGCGGCCGAGGACGCCGGCCTCTCCGGCACCCTGCTCCACGACGACGCGCCGTACGGAGTGGGATACCTGGTCGCCGCCTGGTCCTGAGCCTGCAGGCGAGCGGGACACGGCGCACATCCCGGTCATGACCGGGACACGGCGGACGGCCGGAAGGCACGCGCCACCCGGCCGTCCGCCGTCGCCCCTCAGGACGTGGGCGGCGGTCCCTCCGGCGGCGTCGGGGCGGCAGCACCGCCCGGCGCCGTGCCGGTGCCCGGGTCCGGGCTCGTGCCCGCCTCCGGGCTCGTGCCCGCCTCCGGGGCGGTGCGGGTCTCCGGACCCGTCTCACCCTTGTGGGCGAGGCGGTCCATGGCGCCCTTGGCCTTGTCCGTACCCGCGTGAATCCTGTCGCTGTACTTGCCCTTGGTCTTCTCGTCGACCACCTTCGCGGCCTTGTCGAGGTTCTGCCCGATCGTGCCCCCGTGGCGCTGGGCGAGGTCCGACACCTTCTCCTTCGCCGGGCCGATCCTGGCCTTCATGTTGTCCAGCAGACCCATGGTTCACCTTCCCTGACGGGGCGGATTCCTGCTCCCCGGCGGTCGAGGTCCCCTCCGCCCCTTCGACCTCCGAAGGAGTCACGCAAAAACGTTCATACTTACTCGATACCCTACTCGTCCTACCCCGTCACCTGCCGTCACACGACTCGTGCGAGGTACCGCCTTCGTGGTTTGGGAGACTGGTGCGGTGAGCAGCGCACCCCCCGCCCCCCGCGTCATCGCCGTCGTCGGCCCCACCGCGGCCGGAAAGTCCGATCTCGGCGTCTTTCTGGCCCAGCGCCTCGGCGGGGAGGTCGTCAACGCCGACTCGATGCAGCTCTACCGGGGGATGGACATCGGCACCGCGAAGCTGACGCCCGAGGAGCGCGGTGGTGTCCCCCATCACCTGCTCGACATCTGGGACGTGACGGTCACGGCCTCCGTGGCCGAGTACCAGCGGCTCGCCCGGGAGCGGATCGACGCGCTGCTCGCCGAGGGACGCTGGCCGGTCCTGGTCGGCGGCTCCGGCCTGTACGTCCGCGGGGCCGTCGACAACCTGGAGTTCCCCGGCACCGACCCCGAGGTGCGCGCCCGGCTGGAGGACGAGCTCACGCTGCGCGGTTCCGGGGCGCTGCACGCCCGCCTCGCCGCCGCCGACCCGGAGGCCGGGCGGGCGATCCTGCCCAGCAACGGCCGCCGGATCGTCCGCGCCCTGGAGGTGATCGAGATCACCGGCCGCCCCTTCACCGCGAACCTCCCGGGCCACGACTCGGTCTACGACACCGTCCAGATCGGCGTCGACGTGGCCCGCCCCGAACTCGACGAGCGCATCACGCGCCGGGTCGACCGCATGTGGGAGGCGGGGCTCGTGGACGAGGTGCGCGCGCTGGAGGCGCGGGGCCTGCGCGAGGGGCGTACGGCATCGCGCGCGCTCGGCTACCAGCAGGTGCTCGCGGCGCTCGCGGGGGAGTGCACGCTCGACGAGGCGCGCGCGGAGACCGTACGCGCCACGAAACGCTTCGCGCGCCGCCAGGACTCCTGGTTCCGGCGCGACCCCCGAGTGCACTGGCTGAGCGGGGCCGCGGCGGATCTCACGGAACTTCCGCATCTCGCCCTGGCGTTGGTCGAACGACCGGTTACAGCCTGATCACGTCATGGCATCGGGACGCCCAGGCCGTCATCCAGGCCTCCGGCGCCGTGCCATCATCAAGCTCGGATCGACCGAGTGAAGTCCTAGTTGGGAGGGCGCGTGGCGATGGAGGCCGGCCCTCGCGACACCGCACAAGACACCGACCGCGTCACCGTGGAGCGCGGTGACGCGGAACCGGACGAGGGCTCGTTGAGCCCCGACGGGCCCGACGAGACGCAGGGCGGTGTGACCGCGGACGGACCCGGTCCCGAGGAGATGTTCCCCGGGCCCGAGGTGGAGGTCGAGCTGCGCCCGCAGCGGCGGCTGCGCATCTGGCAGCTGGCCCCGATCGTGGGCCTCGCCGTCGTCGGCTCGCTGATGTTCGCCTTCCCGCTGGCCTTCGACGGCGACAACGGCGCCGTGATCGCCATGCTGGGGCTGCTGATCTGCTCCTGCTCGGCGGGCTGGGGCTTGATGGCCGCCCGCCGCGTCGGCCACACCTGGCCGGGCCTGCCGCCGCGCGGTTCCGGGCGGCGCCTCGACTGGCGGGTGATCGGCGCGTACGTCCTCGTGGTCGCCGTGGTCGTGGTGCTCGCCGTCTGGCGGGTCGCGCGCCTGCGCTAGGGCCAGGCCGCCAGGCCGCCCGATCCCGCTCGCACCGGGGACTCCCCGACACACGTGAGCACCGGCTGCCGGCCCTTGAACGTGATCACGAGGTTGCCGGAGCGACCCCGTACGATCGAGTCATGAGCACGCGCATCCCCTTCCTCAAGGGCCACGGCACGGAGAACGACTTCGTGATCGTCCCTGACCCGGAGAACGCCGTCGAGCTGTCCCCGGCGGCCGTCGCCGCCCTGTGCGACCGCCGCGCGGGCATCGGCGCGGACGGGGTGCTGCACGTCGTACGCTCCGCCGCGCACCCCGAGGCCCGCGCGATGGCGGCCGAGGCGGAGTGGTTCATGGACTACCGCAACGCCGACGGCTCGGTCGCGGAGATGTGCGGCAACGGCGTGCGGGTCTTCGCGCGTTACCTCCAGCACGCCGGGCACACGACGGAGGGCGACCTCGCGATCGCCACGCGCGGGGGCGTGAAGACGGCGCACATCGCCAAGGACGGGGACGTCACCGTCGGCATGGGCAGGGCGGTCCTCCCCGAGGGCGACGTCACCGTGAGCGTCGGCGAGCGCCACTGGCCCGCGCGCAACGTGAACATGGGCAACCCGCACGCGGTCGCCTTCGTCGACGACCTCGCCGACGCCGGCGAACTGCTCGCGCCGCCGCCCTTCAGCCCGGCCTCCGCCTACCCGGACGGCGTGAACGTGGAGTTCGTCGTCGACCGCGGCCCCCGCCACGTCGCCCTGCGCGTGCACGAGCGCGGCTCCGGCGAGACCCGCTCCTGCGGCACGGGCGCGTGCGCCGTCGCCGTGGCGGCCGCCCGGCGCGACGGCGCCGACCCGGCGGCCACCGGAGCCCCGGCGACGTACACGGTGGACCTGCCCGGCGGAACGCTGGTCATCACCGAGCGGCCGGACGGTGAGATCGAGATGACCGGTCCCGCGGTGATCGTCGCGGAGGGCGTGATCGACGCGAAGTGGCTGGAAACAGCGCTCGGCTGACGGGCGGTCGGCTGGACATCGTAGCTCCGACGGCCCGTGAGAAGGTCATACGTATGTCCGGAGACGGGAACGGGCAGCGAATCCACGGCGGGTCGCTGCCAGGTGACCGGAAACCGTAAACATCCTGGCCATCGCTCGATTGGGTGATCCGTTTCACGCTCGCCGGGAGACGGCCGGTCGGGCGCGCTGGGCTCGGTAGCATCAATCACCGGCCCGGACGGGGGATCCGTCGCCAACCCCTGTGCCGAGTAAGCCCTGGGGCGCCCCGTCCGCCGGTCCACGCAGCCGGAGGTGCCCATGAGTGCGGATGCCACGAACCCTGCGGCCCCGGGCCCGGTGGCTCCCGCCGGGCCCCGACGCAGGGCCCGCCCACGGATCGACCTGCGCCGGCTCGGCCGTGCCGCGGTGCTCGGCCCGGCCGCCCGCGACCGGCTGCCCGACGCCATCGGGCACGTGGCAGAGGCCCACCGCGCGCACTTCCCCGAAGCCGACCTCGAACCGCTGCGCCGCGCCTACGTCCTGGCCGAGTCCTCGCACCGCGGCCAGATGCGCAAGAGCGGCGAGCCCTACATCACACATCCGCTCGCCGTGACCCTCATCCTCGCCGAACTGGGCGCGGAGACCACGACGTTGACCGCGTCCCTGCTGCACGACACCGTCGAGGACACCGACGTGACGCTGGACCAGGTCCGCGAGCAGTTCGGCGAGGAGGTCCGCTACCTCGTCGACGGCGTCACCAAGCTGGAGAAGGTCGACTACGGCGCGGCCGCCGAGCCCGAGACCTTCCGCAAGATGCTCGTCGCCAGCGGCAGCGACGTCCGCGTGATGTCGATCAAGCTCGCCGACCGGCTGCACAACATGCGCACGCTCGGCGTGATGCGTCCGGACAAACAGGCCCGGATCGCCAAGGTGACCCGGGACGTCCTCATCCCGCTCGCCGAACGGCTCGGCGTGCAGGCGCTCAAGACCGAGCTGGAGGACCTCGTCTTCGCGATCCTGCACCCCGAGGAGTACGCGCACACACGCGAGTTGATCGCGGAGAACGCGGGCCGGCCGGGCGACCCGCTCACCGAGGTCGCCGAGCAGGTGCGCGGAGTCCTGCGCGAGGCCGACGTGCCCGCCGAAGTGCTCATCAGACCGAGGCACTTCGTCTCCGTCCACCGGGTCTCCCGCAAGCGCGGCCAGCTGCGCGGCTGCGACTTCGGCCGGCTGCTGGTCCTGGTGAACGAGGACGCCGACTGCTACGCCGTCCTCGGCGAACTCCACACCTGTATGACGCCCGTGGTCTCGGAGTTCAAGGACTTCATCGCCGTACCCAAGTTCAACCTGTACCAGTCGCTGCACACCGCCGTCGCCCGCGAGGACGGACAGGTCGTCGAAGTCCTCATCCGCACCCACCAGATGCACAAGGCCGCCGAGGCCGGGGTCGTCGCACTCGGCAACCCCTACGCCCCTCCCGCCGAGGAGCACACCACGAGCGACGGCGAGCGCGCCGATCCCACCCGGCCCGGCTGGCTCTCCCGCCTCCTCGAATGGCAGCGGGCCGCGCCGGACACCGACACCTTCTGGTCCACCCTGCGCGAGGACCTCGCCCAGGACCGCGAGATCACCGTCTTCCGGCCCGACGGGGGCACTCTGGGCCTGCCCGAGGGCGCCACGTGCGTGGACGCCGCGTACGCGCAGTACGGCGAGGACGCGCACGCGTGCATCGGTGCCCGCGTCAACGGCCGCCTGGCGACCCTGAGCACCGTCCTGAAGGACGGCGACAGCGTCCAGCTCCTGATGGGCCAGGACCCGGCCTCCGAGCCCTCCCGGGAATGGCTGGACCACGCCCACACCCCGGCCGCCCGCATCGCCATCCAACGCCGGCTGGCCACCCGCCGGCCCACCGCGGACCGGGACGAGGACGCCGTCGGGGACGCCGCACCGGCCGTGGTCGACCCCGCGCGCGCCGGTTCCGCCGCGGTCGCGCGCAGCGGAGCGGACGCCGCACCGTCGCCGGCTGACCCTGCACCGTCGCAGGTCTCCGGGCCCCTCGGTACGGTGCCGGCGGCCGGGCCGGCCGTGAAGACCGCCTTCGGGCCCCGCACGGCGAGCGTCGTGGTCGCCGGCCGGCCCGACACGGCCGCGCGGCTCGCGGGCTGCTGCACACCCGTGCCGCCCGACGGGATCACCGGCTTCGCCGTGCGCGGGGGAGTGGTGACGGTGCATCGAGTGGAGTGCGCGGCGGTCGCGCGGATGAGGAGCGCGGGGCGCGCCGAGTTCGGCGTGCACTGGGGGGAGACGACGGCGTGCCGTGTCACGCTGCTCGCTGAATCGTTCGGCCGCCCCCATCTGCTGGCCGACCTCACCGAGGCCATCGCCCTGGAGGGCGTCGAGATCATCTCCGCCACCGTGGCCCCGCCGGCACAGCAGCGCGTCCGCCACACGTACACCCTCCAACTGCCCGACGCGGCCGGGCTCCCGGCCCTGATGCGCGCCATGCGCAACGTCCCGGGCGTCTACGACGTGAGCCGGACGCAGCCTCAACAGCCGGGGCTGTGAGCCGCGCGCGTGCCTCTTCGCGCGCGGCGCCCGGCCTGCTGACCATGCGCCAGGCCGCCGCCCGCGCATCGAGCGCGCGGACCGCTGTCCAGCCTGCCGCCCTCCTGTCCCGGGCGCTCGCCCTCGGCGCGCCTCCCCCGCGCCACCGCGCCTCAAGTACACCCCCGTGCACCGGCGCGCCCCCGCGTGTCGGTGGCCCCTCGGCGTGCTCCCGTCGGGCCCTTTCGGGTGGGTTGGGCGCGAGTCGGCGCGGTGGGGTGGGTGGGCGCTGGTAGCGGTGGTGCATGCCGCTCAGCCTTGGATCACGTGTCCCGCGTCGCCTGAAGGCGACTCTCCTCGCGTCCGCCGTCTCCGTCTGTCTCGTCGCCGCGAGCGCTCCGCCCGAGCCGCTGGGCATCGGCGACCGGCTCTTCCCGCACCTGGGCAACCCCGGGTACGACGTGTCGTCGTACGACCTGTCCTTCACCTACGGCGGTGACAACGGCAAGCCGCTCCAGACCGTCACCACGATCGACGCGTGGACCACCGAGGACCTGGAGCGCGTGAACCTCGACTTCGCGCACGGCACGGTGAACTCCGTGGACGTCGACGGCCTGCCCGCCGAGTTCGCCAGCGCGGGCGAGGACCTCGTGATCACCCCCGGGATTCCCCTGCCCCGGGGAAGCTGGATGCGCATCACCGTGCGCCACACCAGCGACCCCATGCCCGTGAAGGACCGCGACGGAGGCTGGGTGCGTACCTCGGACGGCCTCGCGATGGCCAACCAGGCCGACGCTGCCCACCTGGTGTTCCCGTGCAACGACCATCCCTCCGACAAGGCGATGTTCACCTTCCACATCACCGCGCCCGAGGGGTACACGGCCGTCGCCAACGGCCTTCCGGCCGGCGTCACCCGGAGCGGCGGGACGACGACCTGGTCGTACCGCACCTGGCATCCGATGGCGACCGAGCTGGCCCAGGTGTCCATCGGCCGCTCGACCGTGGTGCACCGCACCGGCCCGCACGGCCTGCCCCTGCGCGACGTCGTCCCCACCGAGGACCGCAAGGCCCTCGAACCGTGGCTGGCCAGGACCCCCGACCAGATCGCCTGGATGGAGAGCAAGGTCGGAACGTACCCCTTCGAGACGTACGGCCTGCTCATGGCCTCCGCCGCCACCGGTTTCGAACTGGAGACGCAGACCCTGTCCCTCTTCGAGAAGAAGCTGTTCACCGAGCCCGCCTACCCCCGGTGGTATGTCGAGTCGGTCATGGTGCACGAGCTGTCCCACCAGTGGTTCGGCGACAGCGTGAGCCCGCGCAGCTGGTCCGACCTGTGGCTCAACGAGGGCCACGCCACCTGGTACGAGTCCCTGTACGCCGACGAGAAGGCGAAGAAGCCGATGGAGGCCCGGATGAAGGCCGCCTACGGTGCCTCCGACCGCTGGCGGAAGGCCGGCGGACCGCCCGCGCGGCCCAAGCCGCCGAAGGCCGGCCAGAAGATCGGCGTCTTCCGGGCGAACGTCTACGACGGCTCCGCGCTCGTCCTTTACGCGCTGCGCCAGGAGATCGGCAAGCCGGCCTTCGAGAGCCTGGAGCGCGCCTGGGTGCAGGCCCACCGGGACGGCACGGCCACCACCGCCGACTTCGAGCGCCTGGCCACGGGCATCGCCGGACGCGACCTGAGCGGCTTCTTCCAGGCATGGCTGTACGGAGAGAAGACTCCGCCGATGCCCGGCCACCCCGACTGGAAGCAGGCCCCACCGCCGGAGACGGCGAAGAAGTGAGGGAGGGAACCGGAGGAATAACGCCGTGACGAGACGGGCCGTACCGTGCGACCATCTTCAGACCGGCGCGGGCACGGGCCACGGGAATCTCCCGGGGTACCCGTACGTTGTGACCGATGACGGACTCTCCCACCACGTAAGGACCAAATGACCTCCTCCTCTTCCTCTTCCCAGTCGTTCGAGGCACCCCAGGACAGCAAGCGCCTCGCGCACTCCTACCCCGAAGGTCTCCGGGCCGATGCCCTGATGGAAGAGGACGTCACCTGGAGCCACGAGTTCGACGGAGATCGGGACGGTGACCAGTTCGACCGTTCCGAGCGGGCGGCGCTGCGCCGTGTCGCGGGACTGTCCACCGAGCTCGAGGACGTCACCGAGGTCGAGTACCGCCAGCTCCGCCTGGAGCGGGTCGTGCTCGTCGGCGTATGGACCTCGGGGACCGCGCGGGACGCGGAGAACTCCCTCGCCGAACTCGCCGCCCTCGCGGAGACCGCGGGCGCGCTCGTGCTCGACGGCGTGATCCAGCGCCGTGACAAGCCCGACGCGGCCACCTACATCGGCTCCGGCAAGGCGAACGAGTTGCGGGACGTCGTCCTGGAGTCGGGCGCGGACACCGTCATCTGCGACGGTGAGCTCAGCCCGGGTCAGCTCATCCACCTCGAGGACGTCGTCAAGGTCAAGGTCATCGACCGTACGGCCCTGATCCTGGACATCTTCGCCCAGCACGCCAAGTCCCGGGAGGGCAAGGCGCAGGTCGCGCTCGCCCAGATGCAGTACATGCTGCCGAGGCTGCGCGGCTGGGGCCAGTCGCTGTCCCGGCAGATGGGCGGCGGCAGCGGCGGCGGCCTCGCCACACGCGGTCCCGGTGAGACCAAGATCGAGACGGACCGCCGGCGGATCCGCGAGAAGATGGCGAAGATGCGCCGGGAGATCGCGGAGATGAAGACCGGCCGCGAGATCAAGCGCCAGGAGCGGCGCCGCAACAAGGTGCCCTCCGTCGCCATCGCCGGCTACACCAACGCCGGCAAGTCCTCCCTGCTCAACCGGCTCACCGGCGCGGGTGTCCTGGTCGAGAACGCCCTGTTCGCGACCCTGGACCCCACCGTGCGCCGGGCCGAGACCCCGACCGGGCGGCTCTACACCCTGGCGGACACCGTCGGCTTCGTCCGGCACCTGCCGCACCACCTGGTCGAGGCGTTCCGCTCCACCATGGAGGAGGTCGGCGACTCCGACCTCATCCTGCACGTGGTGGACGGCTCCCACCCCGCCCCGGAGGAGCAGCTCGCCGCGGTGCGCGAGGTGATCAGGGACGTCGGCGCCACTGACGTACCCGAGATCGTCGTGGTCAACAAGGCGGACGCGGCCGACCCGCTGGTGCTCCAGCGGCTGATGCGCATCGAGAAGCGCTCGATCGCGGTCTCGGCCCGCACCGGGCTGGGCATCGAGGAACTGCTCGCGCTGATCGACAGCGAGCTGCCCCGGCCGTCCGTCGAGATCGAGGCGCTGGTGCCGTACACCCACGGCAAGCTGATCGCCCGTGCCCACACCGAGGGCGAGGTGATCTCCGAGGAGCACACCGCGGAGGGCACCCTGCTCAAGGCCCGGGTGCACGAGGAGCTCGCGGCGGAACTGGCGCCGTACACGCCCGCCCCCGCGCTCTGACCCCCAGCCGTACGGCCCGAGGGTCCGCCCCCTGTCACAGGGGGCGGGCCCTCGGCGTATCAGCGGGGCCGGATCACCGGCCGCCGTACGTCCTGCTCATGTTCTGGTACAGCGCCTCCGCGCCCTTGCCCAGCTGCGGACCCGCCAGCCAGGTGTGGTCCGCGGGGCCGATGGAGGTGTTGGACACCAGCTTGGTCCTGCCGCCCACCACACGGAACCAGCCGCCGCCTGAGGAGCCGCCGGTCATGGTGCAGCCGATGCGGTACATCGTCGGGAGCGACGGGCTGAGCGACAGCCGGCCCGGCCGGTCCACACAGCGGAACATCCTCAGACCGTTGTACGGAGGCGCGGCCGGGTAGCCCCAGGCTCCCATCGTGGCGACCCGGGCCGCCGGGGGCGCGGAGAAGTCCACGTCCAGGGCCGCCCCGACGGTTTCCTCCAGCGACCGGGAACCGGACTCCGGCCTCACGTGCAGCACGGCGTAGTCGTACGCCGCGCCCGCGCCGCCCGTCTCCGAGCCGCCCTGGATCCACTGGCCGGACGTGGACGCCCAGTCCGCCCACCAGGCGCCGTACGGGGCGACCTCGGAGGCGCGCGCGTTGCTCAGCCGCGCCGCGGACTTGCCGAGGTCGTTGTAGGACGGGACGAACGCGATGTTGCGGTACCAGCCGCCCTTCTTCCCGGCGTGCACGCAGTGGCCGGCCGTCCACACCAGGTTGGACCTGCCCGGGTGGTTGACGTCCTTGACGACCGTGCCCGAGCAGACCATCGAGCCCTGGGGCGAGTCGAAGAAGACCTTGCCGACCGGGGCCGCGTTGTTGTGGTACGGCGTCTTCTCCGCCTGCGCACGCACCGGCCGCGGCGCCGGGTCGCTGACGCCCTGGTCGGCGACGGCGTCCTGGGTGGAGACCGTCTTGTTCGCCTCCTGGGCGGACTGCATCCGCTCGGGCTTCCACAGCCCCTTGATCACCGGGTTGACGAAGTCCTTGGCCTCACTGAGCCACTTGTCCTTGTCCCAGTCCTTCCAGCCACCGCGCTGCCATGTGTCGACATCGATCCCGTGCTCCTTGAGCTTGTCCGCGATGTCGGCCGGAATCCTGACCTTGCCGTCGCCGTCGCCGCCGTCGCTGCCGTTGTTCGCGGTCTGCGAGGCGGTGGCGTCCGGCGCGCCTGCGGCGCCGGCCTTGCCCGAGGAGTCGGAGCAGGCGGTGGCGGTGAGCGCCAGGGCCGCGACGAGCCCGGTGGCGGCCAGGACGGTGCGCCGGCGCGCGCGCCGGGGCGTGGCTGACCTACGTATGAGCTGCATGGTGCGATGAACCCCCGTCGGTTGGTGTGAACGCCGTGCGCGCCCGGCCCGAGCGCCGAACGCCCCTTGGTGCTTGGTGCTTGGTGCCACGCGCGCGGCGGGACGGGGAAGGTCCTCGTGAGAAGGCCTCGTCGGACGCCCCGCCGCCGTAACGGCCTACTGTCCGGCGTACTTGCCGCTGACCGCGTCGTACACGCCCTTGGCCTCCGGGCCCAGTCGCGGACCCGCCAGCCAGCCGGCCGTCACGGGACCGATCGAGGTGTTGGAGATCAGGGCGGGCTTGCCGTCCGAGCCGGCCGCGACCCAGCCGCCGCCGGAGGAGCCGCCGGTCATGGTGCAGCCGATGCGGTACATCGTCGGGTCCGAGGCGTTCAGCGACAGCCGGCCCGGCTTGTCCTGGCACTGGTACAGCCGCTGCCCGTCGTACGGGGGCGCGGCCGGGTAGCCGGTCGCGGTCAGGCTCCGCGCCTTGGGCACGGCCGGGGCTGCGAAGTCCACGGGGAGCGCCGCGCCGACGGTCTCCTCCAGCGACCGGCCGCCGGCGCCCTGCTCGGGCGTCACATGGATGACCGCGAAGTCGTAGGCGGCGCCCTGCCCTCCGGTCGGACCGCCCTGCGCGATCCACTGCTCCGAGGTCTTGGCCCAGTCCCCCCACCACACGCCGTACGGGGCGACCTCGTCCTTGGCGGCGTTCTGCAGCTCGGCGGTGCCGCGGCCCGCGTCGTTGTACGAGGGCACGAAGGCGATGTTGCGGTACCAGCCGCCCTTCTTCCCGGCGTGCACGCAGTGGCCGGCCGTCCACACGAGGTTGGACCTGCCCGGGTGGGCCGGGTCCTGAACGACCGTCGCCGAGCAGACCATCGTGCCCTCGGGGGAGTCGAAGAACACCTTCCCCGCCGTCGCCGCGTTCGCGTGGTACGTCGGCGAGACCGCGCGCGCCGTCACCGGGGCCGGAGTCGGGTCGGTGACACCCTGGTCGCCCGAGAGATCGTTGTCGACGCCCTTGTCGGGGTCCTTGGCGCGGCGCATCCGGTCGGGGTCCCACAGGTCCTTGATGATCGGGTTGACGTAGTCCTTCGCCTCACGGAGCCAGTCGTCCTGGTTCCAGTCCTTCCAGGCGCCGTTCTTCCACTTGTCGATGTCGATCCCGTGTTCCTTGAGCTTCTTCCTGATGTCGTCCGGGATCTTGATCTTTCCGTCGCCGGTACCGACCGTGTCGCCGACGGTCGCGACGGCGGAGGGCCGCCCGTCTGTCTCACCGTCGCCCGAGTCGCAGCCCGTGGCGAGGAGCGCGAGCCCCGAGGCCAGGGCAACCGCGGTCAGCGCGGGGGAGGTTGTGCGACGGGCGCCCCCTCCTCGACGCGCGGTGAAGAACGGGCGTATGGGTCGCATGCTCTGACTCCCCCTGCTGAGAACGGACTTGCACCTTGCCGCCGCATACCCGCCGTGAACCCGGGGCCGGTTCACCCCGGTCCCGCGACGTGCGCGAACGGCACCACACACTATGCGCTCGGCGTGGGGGCCCGCCGACGGAACGGCAACGGTTTCGCTACGGGCAGTGGTTCCGCCGCGGGCGGTTCTCCGGTCCGGCCGTTCGCCCGGTCCTGGTTGCTCAGCGCGCGCGTGCGGGGTGCGCCACGGCACCGTCGCCACCGCAGAGGCGGCTCAGCGTCCCGACCGCGTCCCGCAGGCCGACACAGCGCAGGAAGTCCCTGCAGGCCCGCGGCTCCCAGCCCGGACCGGCGGGCAGGAGGGCAGGCCGCCCGCGCGCCCCCGCCGCACCCCACTCCAGAGCCGCGACCTGCCGGGCCAGTGGCACCGACGCGGTGGAGCGGGCCTGCGACCACAGGACCACGGCGGTCGGACCGGTACGCCGTACGCAGGCCAGCAGCGCCTCCACCGGCACCGCGGCGCCCAGCATCCGGGTCGGCACCCCGCGCTCGTCCAGCGCCGCGTTCAGCGCCTCCAGAGGGAGGGAATGCTGCTCACCGGGCGCGCAGGCCAGCACCACCGGCGGAACGTCCACCCGGACCGCGGCGCGGGGCAGCAGCAGCGGCATGCTGCGCAGGGTGGTCGACACCTGCCAGGACAGCAGGTGCTCCACCTCCACGTACCGCTCGCCGGAAGACTCCCACTTGCGGCCCACCGCGCGCAGGGTCGGCACCATCACCTCCTCCCACGCCACCGTCAGCCCGTACCTCCGGACCGCGTCCAGCAGCCGGCTCTCCAGCTTCGGCGCGTCCAGGCGCACCGCGGCGCGGGCCAGGCCCCGGCACTCCTGCCGCACGTCGCCCAGCGGCAGCCCGCTGCCCGCGCCCCCTCGGCGGGGCGGCTCCCCCGTCCCGGACGACGGCGCACGCCGGGCGGAGGGCATGGCGGGGGACGGTTCGGCCTGCCCGTCCGGGCCGCCGTGCCTGAGGCGGCTCACCCGGGCGGCCTCGGCCGGTGGCGCGCCCGCCGACGTCAGCCGGCACATCTCCTCCACCATCGCGATGTCCCGGGGACTCCAGCGGCGGTGCCGTCCGCCCTCCCGCTCGGCGGGCCCCAGCCCGTAGCGGCGGTCCCAGGAGCGCAGGGTGGTCGGGGAGACGCCCAGGCGGCGGGCCAGAGCTCCCGTGGTCAGCCCCGCCACGGGGGGTGTCTCGTCGCTCATGCCCTCGGTCCTCGTGCCCGCTCCGCCGGCTTCGCCCGCGATCCGGTTCCCATTGTCCGACGTCCCGTGCGAGTGCGCCGCGAATCGGTCACATCCCGTCCGGGACCAGGGCGCCGACGGGCAACGATCCATGACGTCACGGATCTTGAGAGCGCACCCGTAACCGTGTGCACCGTCCGGGGTTGTAGCGGTGAGGGTCCTGATCTCCGCGTCCGGGACCCCCGCGCCACGGGCGGCGATTCGCCCCGGCGCTGCGAGAGGCCGGTGCCCTGCGTCAGTGGCAGGCCGACGCCCTGGTACAGCGGGAGGACAAGGAGCCGTGACCGTGACGGAGTCTGCGCCCGGAGGCTGCGCGTCCGCGGGGCCGCACGCCTCGTTCGAGGGGATCCTGCGGCGGCAGTCGGCGTGCGAGTCGGCGGCGCGCACCTATGCGCGGGCCCTGCCGATCGTGCCCGTACGCGCACGCGGGCTCATCATCGAGGGCGCGGACGGCCGCCGCTACCTGGACTGCCTCTCCGGCGCGGGCACCCTTGCCCTCGGCCACAACCACCCCGTCGTCCTGGCGGCCGTCCGCGAGGTCCTCGACTCCGGGGCGCCCCTGCACGCCCTCGATCTCGCCACACCCGTCAAGGACGCCTTCGTCACCGAGCTGTTCCGGACTCTGCCGCCGGGACTCGCCGGGCGGGCACGCGTGCAGTTCTGCGGCCCGGCCGGCACGGACGCGGTGGAGGCCGCCTTCAAACTCGTGCGGGCCGCCACCGGCCGCACCGGGATGCTGGCCTTCGCCGGCGCCTACCACGGGATGACCGAGGGGGCGCTCGCCGCCTCGGGTCACGCCACCGACGTACGGGTCGCGCGCCTGCCCTACCCGCAGGACTACCGTTGCCCCTTCGGCGTCGGCGGCGCCCGCGGGGCCGAACTCGCCGCCCGCTGGACCGAGTCGGTCCTGGACGACCCGAAGTCGGGCGTACCGCTGCCCGCCGGGATGATCCTCGAACCCGTCCAGGGCGAGGGCGGGGTGATTCCCGCCCCGGACGACTGGATGCGGCGCATGCGCCGGATCACCGAGGACCGGTCGGTCCCGCTGATCGCCGACGAGATCCAGACGGGGGTGGGCCGCACGGGCACCTTCTGGGCGGTGGAGCACAGCGGTGTGACACCGGACGTGATGGTGCTGTCCAAGGCCATCGGCGGCAGCCTTCCGCTGGCCGTCGTGGTCTACCGCGACGACCTCGACGTCTGGGAACCCGGCGCCCACGCGGGAACGTTCCGCGGCAACCAGCTCGCCATGGCCGCCGGCGCGGCCACCCTGGCCCATGTCCGCGAGAACCGCCTCGCCGAACACGCCGCGTCCCTCGGCTTCCACATGCTGACCCAACTCCGCGAACTGGCCGCCCACTTCACGTGCATCGGCGAGGTGCGCGGCCGGGGGCTGATGATCGGTGTCGAACTGGTGGATCCGGAGGGGGACTTCGAGGACGACTTCGAGAGGGACAGCGGGGGTGGGGCGATGGTTGGGGCGCAGCGCTCAGCGGGGGGCGATGACTGGGGCCTCGGCGTGGGTGGCTGTGTCGATGGCAGTCCGGGCCCGGCGTCACCCCGGGGCCGAGATCCTCGTCCCGCCGCACCCGAACTTGCCGCCGCCGTGCAACGGGAGTGCCTGCGGCGGGGCCTGATCGTCGAACTCGGCGGCCGTCACGCAAGCGTCGTACGACTCCTTCCCCCGCTGACGATCACCGAGGAGCAGGCGGCCGCGGTGCTCGGCCGCCTGGCCGAAGCGGTCGAGGCGGCGGCCCGCAGCCACACCGGGCGAGACGGTTGGAAGCGCGGGAACTCTTGGAGGCAGCCGCGACTCACCGGCCGCTCGGAAGGCGCGGGGTAGCTCCCTCCGGCCGTCGTCGTCGGCCGGTGCCCCGGGATGAGCAGGTCCGAGCCGACAGTGGCCGACCTCGGCCCGAACCACTGGCGGCGGAGCCGGAGGAGCCGCTCGCCGGACGCCGAATGCCCGACGCCCTCGTCCGAAGCCCGCCCTGCCGAACCCCTGACCCCACGGGCCCGACGAGCCCGCCGAAGGCGAACCCCCCTCCACCAGCCGCCCCACCGGCACATCCCGAAACACCCAGATCCTCACCCTCTCCCGAGCCCACCGCTCGATCCGTATCGCCCCCGCCGCCCTGACCGCCCCCCCCACGGTCGCCCCACCGGCCCGTCACCGGCTGGACGCGTCGACCCGGACGTCACCCTGAGGAGCCGTCTTGAACCTCACCCCCATCCCCCACGGCCGCTCCCGCACCCCTGGCCCGGCCGAGACGGTCCCCCGTCAGCCGACCAGGACATCGGCCGCTCCACGGCCCGACGGCACGCCCACCGACCTCCTCGAACACCCCGACCCGCACACCGCCGCCCAGGCCGCGACCGTGGAGAGCCTCCTGCGCTGCTGGGTGCGCGAGACCGGCGCCGCCGCCCCCAGCTACGGAACCCTCCGCATCCCCCTCCGGGCCGGCGGGACGGCCCTGCTCGTGCCGGTCCACCACTGGTCCCCGACGGGCTGGCACCGCTTCGGCCTTCCGTACCTGGCCGACGCCCCGGAGGACGCCCCGCCGGCCGACGCCGTCACGGTCGCCACCCTGCTCGCGCGGGAAGCACGCACCAGGAGCCGCGTCCCCGGGCCCTCCCGGGAGCCCGCGACCGTCGACCCGTCACCGAAGCGGACTCCGGCCGAGCCCTGCGACACCGCCGCACTCGACCTCGTCGCCCGTGTCGCCGACTCCGTTCGAGGCACCACCCTGTTCCTGCGTGACCGCCGGCACCGTCCCACCGACGGAACCGACCGCTTCCTCTCCGCCGAGCAGGCCCTCCTGCTCGGGCATCCGCTGCACCCGACCCCGAAGAGCCGCGAGGGCCTGTCGGAAGCCGAAGTCCGCCACTACTCGCCCGAACTGCGAGGCTCCTTCCCGTTGCACTGGCTGGCGGTCGCCGACTCCGTGCTCGCCAACGACTCGGCCTGGACCGAACGCGGCCGGACGGTACCCGCCGGCCTGCTCGCCGCCCGGCTCGCCGGAGCGGAGCTGCCCCTGCCCGACGGATACACCGCCCTGCCGCTGCACCCGTGGCAGGCGCGGGAGGTACGCCACCGCCCGGGCCCGGCGGCACTGCTCGACGCGGGACTGCTGCGCGACCTCGGCCCCTGTGGACCGCCCTGGCATCCCACCTCCTCCGTACGCACCGTCCACCGCACCGGCGCGGCCGCCATGCTCAAGCTGTCGCTGGGCCTGCGCATCACCAACTCCCGTCGTGAGAACCTCCGCAAGGAACTGCACCGCGGTGTGGAGGTCCACCGGCTGCTGCGCAGCGGCCTCTCCCAGGAGTGGCGCGCGGCGCACCCCGGCTTCGACATCGTCCGCGACCCGGCGTGGCTGGCCGTGGACGACCAGAACGGGACACCGATGCCGGGCCTGGACGTGATGATCCGGCACAACCCGTTCAATGCGGCGGACGACGTCTCCTGCGTCGCGGGACTCGTGGCACCCCGGCCCTACCCCCGGGCCGGCGCCCCCCTCTCCCTGCGGTCCCGCCTGGCCGAGGTCGTCACCGGCCTCGCCGTCCGCACCGGCCGACCGTCGAGAGCCGTCGCCACCGAGTGGTTCCTGCGCTACCTCGAACAGGTGGTCCGTCCCGTGCTGTGGCTGGACGGCGAGGCCGGGGTCGCCCTGGAGGCGCACCAGCAGAACACGCTGCTCCTCCTCGACGACGAAGGCTGGCCCTCGGGCGGCCGCTACCGCGACAACCAGGGCTACTACTTCCGGGTCTCCCGGCACGCGGAGCTCGACGCCCGGCTGCCCGGCATCGGCGAGCACAGCGACACCTTCGTCTCCGACGACGTCACCGACGAACGCTTCGCCTACTACCTCGCCGTCAACAACGTGTTCGGTCTCATCGGCGCCTTCGGCTCCCAGCGGCTCGCCGACGAGCGGCTGCTGCTGGCCGCCTTCCGCCGCTTCCTCGCCGCCGCGGCCTCCGGCCCGGCCCGTACGCGCTCCACCCTGCCGGCCCGTCTGCTCGACTCCCCGGTGCTGCGCTGCAAGGCCAACCTGCTGACCCGGCTGCACGGCCTCGACGAACTCGTCGGCCCGGTCGACACCCAGTCCGTCTACGTCACCATCGCCAACCCCCTGTTCCACTGACCCCGCACTCCGACGTGACTCCGACTCCCGTCGTCCGTCTTCCGTCCTCCGTAGACCCTCCTTCCGAGAGGAGCGCGCCATGCCTCCCACCGACGCCGGCGCCGCCACCGGGCAAGCGCGGGCAACCGCTCCCCACCTCCGCGCGACCGAGGCGGGTACCGACGCAGAGGACACGCTCGAACTGCGCCTGCCGGACGACTTCGCCGCGCGCATCGGGGGGACGGCAGGGACGTGCAACCCGGCCGTGGCCGACCTGCTCGACGGCGTGGGCGACTGGGGCCCCACCCTCACCCCCGCCGGCGCGTTCCAACTGGCTCCCGTCCGGCTGGAGCGGGATCTGCCGCTGATCAGCCGCTGGATGAACGACCCCGCCGTCGCGGAGTTCTGGCAGCTGGCCGGGCCGCAGGACGTGACCGAGATCCATCTGGTCGCGCAACTCGACGGCGACGGCCGCAGTGTCCCCTGTATCGGCCTGCTCGAGGGCACGCCGATGAGCTACTGGGAGATCTACCGGGCCGACCTCGATCCACTGGCCCGGTACTACCCGGCCCGGCCGCACGACACCGGTGTCCATCTCCTGATCGGAGGCGTCGCCGACCGCGGGCGAGGGCTCGGCGGCACCCTGCTCAGAGCCGTGGCCGACCTGGTGCTCGACCGGCGCGTCCCCTGTGCCCGCGTCCTCGCGGAACCCGACCTTCGCAACGCGCCCTCCCTGGCCGCCTTTCTGAGCGCCGGTTTCCGGTTCGCCGCCGAGGTCGACCTGCCCGCCAAGCGGGCCGCCCTCATGATCCGCGACCGGTCCCTGCGCGATCTGCTGTGACGGCCCTCGCCCGATTGTCGGTCCCGAGCCGTAGGGTGGTCGCGCTATGACGAAGCCCTCCCTCCCCGAACTCCTGCATGCCGCCGTCGCCGCCGTCGGCGGTTCGGAGCGCCCCGGCCAGGTGACCATGGCCCAAGCCGTCGCGGACGCGATCGACGACGGCTCGCATCTGCTGGTCCAGGCCGGCACCGGCACCGGAAAGTCCCTCGGCTACCTCGTGCCCGCCCTCGCCCACGGGGAGAGAGTGGTCGTGGCCACCGCCACCCTCGCCCTCCAGCGCCAGCTCGTCGAGCGGGACCTGCCGCGCACGGTCGACTCACTGCACCCGCTGCTGCGCCGCCGCCCGGAATTCGCCATGCTCAAGGGCCGGTCGAACTACCTGTGCCTGCACCGCCTGCGCGAGGGCATGCCGCAGGACGAGGAGGAGGGACTGTTCGACCAGTTCGAGGCCGCCGCGCCCACCAGCAAGCTGGGCCAGGACCTGCTGCGGCTGCGCGACTGGGCCGACGAGACCGAGTCCGGCGACCGCGACGACCTGGCGCCCGGAGTGTCCGACCGGGCCTGGGCGCAGGTGTCGGTCTCGTCGCGGGAGTGCCTGGGCGCCTCCAAGTGTGCCTACGGCGCCGAATGCTTCGCCGAGATGGCCCGTGAGCACGCCAAGCTCGCCGAGGTCGTGGTCACCAACCACGCGCTGCTCGCGATCGACGCCATCGAGGGAGCGCCGGTCCTCCCGCAGCATGAGGTGCTCATCGTCGACGAGGCGCACGAGCTCGTCTCACGGGTCACGGGCGTCGCCACGGGTGAGCTCACCCCTGGCCAGGTCAACCGCGCGGTGCGCCGTGCCGCCAAGCTGGTGAACGAGAAGGCCGCCGACCAGTTGCAGACCGCGGCCGAGGGCTTCGAGCGTCTGATGGAGCTGGCCCTGCCCGGCCGCCTGGAGGAGATCCCCGAGGACCTCGGCTATGTGTTGCTGGCACTGCGGGACGCCTCGCGCAATGTCATCTCCGCCCTGGGCTCGACCCGTGACAGGTCGGTCCAGGACGAGGACGCCGTCCGCAAACAGGCGCTGGCCTCGGTGGAGAACGTGCACGACGTGGCGGAGCGCATCACCGAAGGTTCCGAGTGGGACGTCGTCTGGTACGAGCGCCACGACCGCTTCGGCGCCTCCCTGCGCGTCGCTCCCATGTCCGTCTCGGGCCTGCTGCGGGAGAAGCTCTTCGCGGACCGCTCCGTCGTCCTGACCTCCGCGACCCTCAAGCTCGGCGGCGACTTCAACGGCGTCGGCGCCTCCCTCGGCCTCGCGCCGGAGGGCACCGAGGGCGACGACGTGCCGCAGTGGAAGGGGGTCGACGTCGGCTCGCCCTTCGACTACCGCAAGCAGGGCATCCTGTACATCGCCAAGCACCTGGCGCGTCCCGCGCGGGACGGTGACCGGGGCGACATGCTCGACGAGCTGACGGAGCTGATCCAGGCGGCCGGCGGACGCACGCTCGGCCTGTTCTCCTCCATGCGGGCGGCCCAGCTGGCCGCGGAGGAGCTGCGGGGCCGTATCCCCGAGTTCCCGATCCTGCTCCAGGGCGAGGAGACGCTGGGCGAGCTGATCAAGAACTTCGCGGCGGATCCGAAGACGTGCCTCTTCGGCACGTTGTCGCTCTGGCAGGGCGTGGACGTCCCCGGCCCCGGCTGCCAGCTGGTCGTCATGGACAAGATCCCGTTCCCGCGCCCCGACGATCCGGTGATGAGCGCCCGCCAGAAGGCCGTGGAGGACGCCGGCGGCAACGGCTTCATGGCGGTGGCCGCCACCCACGCGGCGCTCCTCATGGCCCAGGGCGCTGGACGTCTCGTACGGGCCTCGGGGGACCGGGGTGTGGTCGCCGTCCTGGATCCGCGACTGGCGACGGCCAGGTACGGCGGCTACCTGAAGGCGTCGCTGCCCGACTTCTGGCACACCACGGACCGCAACCAGGTCCGCAAGTCGCTGGCGGCCATCAACGCGGTGGCCGAGCAGGAGGGCAAGTGATCGCGGGGGTGGGGGGGGCGGGGCCGGGGGGGGCCCCCCCCCCCCACCCGCGCACGGATTAGGGGGGCGGGCCCGGGGTGCCGGGGCCCCCCCCCACCCACCCGCCCCCCCCCCGGCGCGGCGGGGGGGGGGGGCCCCCCCCGGGGGGGGCGGTGCGGGTGGGCTGGGGGGGGGGGGGGGGCCCCGCGGGGCGCGGCCCCCCCCACCCCCGCGATCCGAGAGCAGGATGACGGGGGCCGAGCAGGGTGACCGGAGCAGCCCCGTACGACAGGCGACGCACAGCACGGAGCCCCGGAACCGGCGCAGGGGTCCCGGGGCCCGATCAAGGGGGCAGGCGGGCGAGCCCGCCCGGCGCGCTGCTCACACGCGCCGAAGGACCGCCACCACCTTGCCGAGGATGGTCGCCTCGTCGCCCGGGATCGGCTCGTACGCCGCGTTGTGCGGGAGGAGCCAGACGTGGCCGTCCTCGCGCTTGAAGCGCTTGACGGTGGCCTCGCCGTCGATCATCGCCGCCACGATGTCGCCGTTCTCGGCGACCTGCTGACGGCGGACGGTGACCCAGTCGCCGTCGCAGATCGCGGCCTCGATCATCGAGTCGCCGACGACCTTCAGGACGAAGAGCTCTCCGTCACCGACCAGCTGCCGGGGGAGGGGGAAGACATCCTCGACCGACTCCTCGGCGAGGATGGGACCACCCGCGGCGATCCGGCCGACCAGAGGGACGTACGAGGCGGCCGGCTTGCCGACCGTGTCCGTCGGCTGCAACGCGGTGGCCTGGTCGGAGCCACGGACCTCGTACGCGCGCGGACGGTGCGGATCACGCCGCAGGAACCCCTTGCGCTCCAGAGCCATCAGCTGGTGTGCGACCGAGGAGGTGCTGGAGAGGCCGACCGCCTGCCCGATCTCCCGCATCGACGGCGGGTAGCCGCGCCGCTGCACGGAGTCCCTGATGACCTCGATCACCCGGCGCTGACGGTCGGTGAGGCCCGAGCTGTCCGCCCGGATGCCCGGAGGTCGGCCCGGCAGGGAACGCTTGTGCCCCTCGGGATTCGTGGCTTCGTTCATCGCATGCACCGGCTCGAGTCGGCCCTGGGAGCGGTCCTGGGCAGTGATGGTGGCACTGTCTGCGGTGGTGGTCACGTCGGCCCCTCTCGATGGTCTCCCTCCGGCACAACGGTAGTTGCTTTCGAAAGGTTGCGCCAAACACACGTTCGAGTGAAAAAACGCCGAGAGCCGGACTTGATCACGTATCTGGGTGTAAGGGCAGTGCGGATGACCGGCAGGCAAAAGGGTTCATTGTTGTACTGTTCACCGCCGGGACGGCGCCCTCGTGAGTGGCTGCCCCAGTCTGCCATCCGGTATGCCGTCAACCGCGTGCCGCCTCCCGTCCGCCCGGGAGTCCCACGCGTCCTCCGTGCGGCGCTCACGGTATCTCCGTAAGCTCCCCGGCGGGCGCGAGTACCACCGGCGTGTTGCCCGCGGCGGCGCCGGTGCGCGCCGCGCGCCCGCGTCCCACGACACGCGCGTATCGCCTGCCCCAATGGAGTCGATCCCCACATGTAGTGGTTGGATGGCTACAGCGGCCCACAGATTGTGTTCCCCCCGGTCTTCGCGCCGCCGTTCATCGCCTATGCTTGTGCCTGCTTCGCGGGGCCCATGGGTCTGGTGAGGTCATTGAGTCTGCTGTGAGGAGGGTTGGAGTCCCATGCACTGCCCCTTCTGCAGGCACCCCGACAGCCGCGTGGTCGACAGCCGTACGACGGACGACGGAACGTCCATCCGCAGGCGCCGCCAGTGCCCTGACTGCTCCCGTCGGTTCACGACGGTGGAGACGTGTTCGCTCATCGTGGTCAAGCGGTCCGGGGTCACCGAGCCCTTCAGCCGGATCAAGGTCATCAACGGTGTGCGCAAGGCCTGCCAGGGGCGGCCCGTCACCGAGGACGCGCTCGCCCAGCTCGGCCAGCGGGTCGAGGAGGCGGTGCGCGCCAGCGGCAGCGCCGAGGTGGCCGCTCACGAGGTGGGGCTCGCCATACTCGGCCCCCTGAAGGAGCTCGACCTCGTCGCCTATCTGCGGTTCGCGTCCGTCTACCGGGCGTTCGACTCGCTGGAGGACTTCGAGTCCGCCATCGCGGAACTCAGAGAAGGAACGGTGCACCCCGCCGCGCAGGACGGCGACGGCGCTTGCGCGGGGTGCCAGGAAGACGGCCGCGGGCGCGGTGGGACGGCTGAGGTCCTCCCGCCCGCAGGCGCCGCCGACTGAACAGCGGGCCGGTCGGGACGGTGCGTCCCGCCCCGGCTCGGCGGCGGTGAGTGAAACCGGTCGTGGGTGGCAGCGAGGGTGCCCGCGACGTCAGACAGAACACCGTGCTCCGGAACATCAGGGGCACTTCAGGGCGTTTACGTCCGTACAGGGAGGCGGCATGACAGAGACGGCGAGCGGTCCGGCACGAGGTTCCCGAGCCAAGGGCACCAAGGCCAGCAAGGGACTGCGTATCGAGCGCATCCACACCACCCCCGGCGTGCACCCGTACGACGAGGTGGCCTGGGAGCGCCGTGACGTCGTCATGACCAACTGGCGCGACGGCTCGGTCAACTTCGAGCAGCGTGGCGTCGAGTTCCCCGACTTCTGGTCGGTGAACGCGGTCAACATCGTCACCAGCAAGTACTTCCGCGGTGCCGTCGGCACTCCGCAGCGCGAGACCAGCCTCAGGCAGCTGATCGACCGCATCGTGAAGACGTACCGGCAGGCCGGCGAGGACAACAAGTACTTCGCCTCGCCCGCCGACGCCGAGATCTTCGAGCACGAGCTGGCCTACGCCCTCCTGCACCAGATCTTCAGCTTCAACAGCCCCGTCTGGTTCAACGTCGGCACCAAGCAGCCCCAGCAGGTCTCCGCCTGCTTCATCCTGTCCGTCGACGACTCCATGGAGTCGATCCTCGACTGGTACAAGGAAGAGGGCATGATCTTCAAGGGCGGCTCCGGCGCCGGCCTGAACCTCTCCCGCATCCGCTCCTCCAAGGAGCTGCTCTCCTCCGGCGGCAACGCCTCCGGGCCCGTCTCCTTCATGCGCGGTGCCGACGCCTCCGCCGGCACCATCAAGTCCGGCGGCGCCACCCGCCGCGCGGCCAAGATGGTCATCCTCGACGTCGATCACCCCGACATCGAGGACTTCATCCAGACCAAGGTCAAGGAGGAGGAGAAGATCCGCGCCCTGCGCGACGCGGGCTTCGACATGGACCTCGGCGGAGACGACATCACCTCCGTCCAGTACCAGAACGCCAACAACTCGGTCCGCGTGAACGACACGTTCATGAAGGCGGTCGACCAGAGCGGGACGTTCGGCCTGCGCGCGCGGATGACCGGCGAGGTCATCGAGCAGGTCGACGCCAAGGACCTGTTCCGCAAGATGGCGGAGGCCGCCTGGGCCTGCGCCGACCCGGGCATCCAGTACGACGACACGATCAACCACTGGCACACCTGCCCGGAGTCCGGCCGCATCAACGGCTCGAACCCCTGCAGCGAGTACATGCACCTGGACAACACGTCCTGCAACCTCGCCTCGCTGAACCTGATGAAGTTCCTCAAGGACGACGGCCAGGGCCACCAGTCCTTCGAGGTCGAGCGCTTCGCCCAGGTCGTCGAGCTGGTCATCACGGCGATGGACATCTCCATCTGCTTCGCGGACTTCCCGACCCAGAAGATCGGCGAGAACACCCGCGCGTACCGCCAGCTCGGCATCGGCTACGCCAACCTCGGCGCGCTGCTGATGGCGACGGGCCACGCCTACGACTCCGACGGCGGCCGTGCCCTCGCCGGTGCCATCACCTCCCTGATGACCGGTACCGCCTACAGGCGCTCGGCGGAGCTCGCCGCGGTCGTCGGCCCGTACGACGGCTACGCCCGCAACTCGCAGCCGCACCTGCGGGTCATGAAGCAGCACGCCGATGCGAACGCCACGGCCGTCCGCATGGACGACCTGGACACGTCGGTCTGGGCCGCCGCCACGGAGGCCTGGCAGGACGTGCTGCGGATCGGCGAGAAGAACGGCTTCCGCAACTCGCAGGCGTCCGTCCTCGCGCCCACCGGCACCATCGGCCTGGCCATGTCCTGCGACACCACGGGCGTCGAGCCCGACCTCGCGCTGGTCAAGTTCAAGAAGCTGGTCGGCGGCGGCTCGATGCAGATCGTCAACGGCACCGTCCCGCAGGCCCTGCGCCGCCTGGGCTACCAGGAGGAGCAGATCGAGGCGGTCGTCGCGCACATCGCCGAGCACGGCAACGTGATCGACGCCCCCGGCCTCAAGCACGAGCACTACGAGGTGTTCGACTGCGCCATGGGCGAGCGTGCCATCTCCCCGATGGGCCACGTCCGCATGATGGCCGCGATCCAGCCGTGGATCTCCGGTGCCATCTCCAAGACGGTCAACATGCCGGAGTCGGCGACCGTCGAGGAGGTCGAGGAGATCTACTTCGAGGCGTGGAAGCTGGGCGTCAAGGCGCTCGCCATCTACCGCGACAACTGCAAGGTCGGCCAGCCGCTCTCCGCGAAGAAGAAGGACGAGAAGGCCGAGGTCACCGCGAAGGCCGAGGACACGATCCGCAGCGCGGTCGAGAAGGTCGTCGAGTACCGCCCGGTCCGCAAGCGCCTGCCCAAGGGCCGGCCCGGCATCACCACCTCCTTCACGGTCGGCGGCGCCGAGGGCTACATGACCGCCAATTCCTACCCTGACGACGGTCTCGGCGAGGTCTTCCTGAAGATGTCCAAGCAGGGCTCCACCCTCGCGGGAATGATGGACGCCTTCTCGATCGCCGTGTCGGTGGGCCTCCAGTACGGCGTGCCGCTGGAGACGTACGTCTCGAAGTTCACCAACATGCGCTTCGAGCCGGCCGGCATGACCGACGACCCGGACGTGCGGATGGCGCAGTCGATCGTCGACTACATCTTCCGCCGCCTGGCGCTGGACTTCCTGCCCTTCGAGACGCGCTCCGCGCTCGGCATCCACTCCGCCGAGGAGCGTCAGCGCCACCTCGAGACCGGCTCCTACGAGCCGGCCGACGACGAGGTCGACGTCGAGGGCCTGGCCCAGTCGGCGCCGCGCCAGACCGACCTGAAGGCGGTGGCCACGCCGAAGGCCGAGGTCGAGTCGGCCAAGCCCGCGCCCCAGCAGGCGCACACCAGCGCCGAGCTGGTGGAGATGCAGCTCGGCATCCAGGCCGACGCCCCGCTGTGCTTCTCCTGCGGCACGAAGATGCAGCGGGCCGGCTCCTGCTACATCTGCGAGGGCTGCGGCTCGACCAGCGGTTGCAGCTGATCCGGCGGTGACGCCGTGAAGTAAGGGGCGCGACCATAGGCCGCGCCCCTTACGCGTTTCGGCTATGACAGGCGCGGGCGGCCCATGCTGTGGGTGAACGTCTCCGGGTCGTCCTCGAAGCCCTGGACGCCGGGGCGGAACTCCCAGGTGCCCGCCTCGTCCCGGGTGAACTCCGCGAGCGTGGCCGCCGTCGCCCCGAGGACGCCGCCGAAGTCGTCCTCGGCGAGGACGGTGTATCCCTCGCGGACGCGCATTCCCGGAGCGAGGACGCCGGCGAAGGTGCGGTGCGCCGGACGCTGCTGGATGACGACGCCGACCACCACGCGCGCGTACCCGTCGCCGAGCCGGTCCAGTTCCAGCGTCATGACCTCGTCCCAGCCGAAGCCCTGGCCGTCCCTGCTGTCCCGGTTGAGATAGATGGTGCCGTCGGGAGAGCGGCTGTCGAAATACACCACATAGGCTGGTTCGCCATGCGGGTCGCCCGTCCGGTAGGTCGCGGCGACCAGATCCAGATCAGTGGGCGGCTGCCCCGCGGGACTGGGATCCCACTTGACCGCGACCTCGACCTTGCCGATCCCCTTGCTGAGTCCGCTCATCTGACTCCCCCTTGACCGACATCGTGCGCCCCTCTGCCTCAACTTCCCTTCCACGGGCGCTTGTTGTCCATCGTGCCACGCGCGCGGGGGCGCTTGCGCGGGCGCTGTCCCCACGAGAGTGACCGAGGCCACGTCCCAGGGCCTTACGATGGCGCGGTGCTGGTCAAGTGGATTCGCTGCACCGTGGTGGACCGCCGGGGCTTCGAGCGGGGGCAGCGGAAGTGGGCGGGGCTTCTGGGGGAGCCGGGGTTTCGGGGACAGGGGGGCGGGTGGAGCCGAGGACGGCCGGGTGTCGCACACATCGTCGCCTTCTGGGAGAGCCGTGCCTTCTACGACTCCTTCATGGCCCGCTCCCACGACCGGCTCGCGGCCGCGCAGGCCGGCACTTTCAAGGACGCCCAGGTCCGGCTGTTCGACTACCGGTTCGACGTGAAGACCGGCTTCGAACCCCGCTTCTCGGACGCCGACCTGCTGCGGGTCGCCCTCTGCCGGGTCCACGAGGAGCGCGCCGAGCACTTCACGCTGATGCAGGAGAAGGTCTGGAACCCCGCGATGGCCGGCTCGCCCGGCATGGTGCGCGGCCTGTTCGGTGAGGCCCCCGGCAACGAATTCCTCGTGCTGTCCATGTGGCAGTCCTCCGCCGAGCACGGCAAGTACCGCGCCGAGCGCGTGGAGCGCCTCGCGCTGCGCGCCCAGACGGAGGCCGACGTGGCGTCGCTGACGGGTGACATCGTGGAACTCGAGGGCACCTGGACGGTGTGACGGCGAACGGTCACCCACGCGCGCGTGTGTGTGGCGCGTGCCGCACGATGTGTGTGATGTGCGCCGTACGAGGGCCGCCGGAGTCCTCGAACGGCGTCGGCCCGATCTACTGTTCTGGCATGGCACGACCACGGCGCATCATCCTTGTCCGGCACGGCGAGTCAACGGGCAACGTCGATGACTCCGTGTACGAGCGCGAACCCGACCACGCGCTGGCACTCACCGAGCGGGGCCGGCGGCAGGCCGAGGAGACCGGCAAGGAACTGCGGGAACTGCTCGGAGGTGAACGCGTGAGCGTCTACGTCTCGCCCTACCGGCGCACCCACGAGACCCTACGCGCCTTCCACCTGGACCCCGACCTCATCCGCGTGCGTGAAGAGCCGCGGCTGCGCGAGCAGGACTGGGGGAACTGGCAGGACTGCGACGACGTGCGCCTCCAGAAGACCTACCGGGACGCCTACGGGCACTTCTTCTACCGCTTCGCCCAGGGCGAGTCCGGAGCCGACGTATACGACCGGGTCGGCGGCTTCCTGGAGAGCCTCTTCCGCAGCTTCGAGGACCCCGACCACCCGCCCAACGTGCTCCTGGTGACCCACGGCCTGGCCATGCGGCTCTTCTGCATGCGCTGGTTCCACTGGACCGTCGCGGAGTTCGAGTGCCTCTCGAACCCGGGGAACGCCGAGATGAGGATGCTCGTTCTCGGGGACGACGGCCGCTACACGCTCGATCGTCAGTTTGAGCGGTGGCGCGAGCCGGAATCGTACGGGATCACTGGATGGAGCGGCTGAGCGATGACCCCTGACTCCTCTCCGGGCGTGCGCCTGGAACGTGCGCTGGCCAGTGCGCGCGGGCTCGCGGTGGGGGACGCGCTGGGCTCGCAGTTCTTCGCCCCGGTGAACTACCCGCTGCTCAAGCGCCGCGAACTGCCGCCCGGCCCGTGGCGGTGGACGGACGACACCGAGATGGCCTGCTCCGTCGTCACCGTCCTGGCCGCCCACCACCGCGTCGACCAGGACGCCCTGGCGCGGTCCTTCGCCCGGCGCCACGCACCGGAACGCGGGTACGGCGCGGGCACGGCCGGGCTGCTGCGGCGGATCAGCGAGGGCGGCGACTGGCGGACCCTGGCGCCCGCCCTGTTCAAGGGGCACGGGTCGTGGGGGAGCGGTGCCGCCATGCGCACCGCGCCCCTGGGCGCCTGGTACGCGGACGACCCGGAGCAGGCCACCCACCAGGCCGAGATCTCCGCCTACCCCACCCACCAGCACCGTGAGGCCGTCGTGGGCGCCATGGCCGTGGCCGCGGCCGCCGCACTGGCCGCCGCACCCGGCGGACCGCCGAGCGCGGAGGGGCTGCTCGGTGGCGTCATCGACCTCGTACCGGCCAGGAGCGCCGTCGGCGCCGGTCTGCGGCGCGCCCGCGACATGCTCGACTACGGCGACGTGGCCACCGTCGCCGCGGTCCTCGGCTCAGGACGGCGCACGACGGCGCACGACACGGTGCCCTTCTCGCTCTGGTCGGCCGCCCGCTGTCTGGCCGACTTCGAGGACGCGTTCTGGACGACCGCCCGGGCCGGCGGTGACGTGGACACCACCTGCGCCATCGTGGGCGGCGTGCTCGCCTCGGGGAAGGCCGGGGCCCCGCCCGCCGAGTGGGTGCGGCGCACTGAGGCACTGCCCGACTGGGTCCCGTCGTCCGTGTGACCCGCACTTCGCGCGACGATTCGCGAATGCGACCCGGTATGGACGGAGCACTTCCAGATGTGACCGCCGAAGGGGCGGTCGGGTCGTGACTCAAGCTCCTTCCGGGCGTCATCTCCCTTGGAATGCAGCCGGGGGAGCGAGATCCAACGGGGCGGACAGCGACGTGTGGGGCATCGTCCGGGGCGCGATGGCGCGCCGCCCCGGAGTGTGCGTGAGCGAACGAACGGGCTGCGAATCCGGCCCCCTATCGTCCCCGTGCGGGACGGGGTGGTGCTCAAGGGAGGGCAGGGTGTCGCAGCGGGATCCGCGCAGCGTACGCTAAGGGCGCCATGCCGTACGAACCACCCACTCACACCGTCGAACGCTCCCTCAGGGCGACGACCGGAGCGAAGGTCATTGCCGGTGTCGACGAGGTGGGGCGCGGTGCTTGGGCCGGTCCCGTCACCGTCTGCGCGGCTGTCACCGGACTGCGCCGTCCACCCGTGGGACTCACCGACTCCAAGCTGCTGACCGTGAAGCGACGTACCGCACTCGCCACGGAACTGCGGACGTGGGTGACCGCGTACGCCCTCGGGCACGCCTCTCCGGAGGAGATCGACAGTCTGGGGATGACGGCGGCACTGCGGCTCGCGGCGGTGCGCGCCCTGGAGGGTCTGCCCGTCCCTCCGGACGCGGTCATCCTCGACGGTAAGCACGATTACCTGGGCACCCCCTGGAGGGTCCGTACGGTCATCAAGGGCGACCAGTCGTGCGTGGCCGTCGCGGCGGCTTCGGTGATCGCCAAGGTTCACCGCGACAAAATGATGGCCGAACTGGGTATCGAGCATGCAGACTTCGGGTTTGCGGCCAATGCCGGATATCCGTCGCCCGTGCACAAGGCCGCGCTGGAGGAGCGGGGACCCACCCCGTACCACCGGCTGTCGTGGGCGTATCTTGATGCGCTGCCCAGGTGGCGGCACCTCAAGAAGGTCCGCGTCTGGGCAGGCGGAGGCGTTCCGGAGGTCGCAGGCCAGCTCGGCTTCGACTTCTGATCCTTCCGCTCGGCCTGAAGTGCCACCCGCCCACGCGGGCCGCACCAATGTTTGATAAATATCAGCCCATGCCTCTCATTCCCGAGGAGCCTCAGATTCACGAGAGTGCCCAGGGTCCCCGCGTCACGCCGTCCGCCGGCCGCACCGCGCCGACCCCCCGCCCTGTTCCCGGCCCCCGTCCCGCGGCTCCGCCGCGCCCCGGTCGTCCCGGTGCCGCACGGCCCGCGCCGCCGGCGCAGCGCGCGTCGCGGGAGTCGGCCCCGGCCAAGCCCGGACCGTCGCGGCCGACCGCCCCCGCCGCCTCGGCGGCCCCGCAGATCCAACTGGTTCCGGCTTCCGCCGACGGCGCGCTCGACGCCGCCGAGGAAGCGCTCGACCTGCTCCTGGAGGCAGGCCGTGCCCCCGGTGACGTACTGGTGATCACCACCGGTGAGTCGCATCCGTGGGCCGCGCACGAACTGTCCTTCGGTGAGGCGTCCTACTGGGCGCAGCACGACGCGCGCGACGACGTGTTCTACGCGGACGCCGCCGTGGTCTCGCGTGCCGCGTCCCGCCCGGTCGTCGTGGTCGCGATCAACGGAGGCCCCGAGACCGCCGGCGCCACGGCCCTGTCCCTGGCGCACGCCAAGGCCGGTGCGCTGCTGGTCGTCTGCGGCGACCCGCAGCAGATCAACTCGGTGCTGGGCGCGGCTGTCTGAGCCGCGTCCGGCCCGTCCGGCGGTCCTGACCTGAGCCCGTACGGCCTCGAGTCCATTCGGCCTTGAGTCCGTCCGGCGGTCCAGGGTGCGTCCGGGCCGAGGGGCACCGACGTCGTGCCCGCCGCCGTTCGGCCGGCGGCGGGGCCTTCGTCGTGCGCACACCGGTTGGCCGTCCGGAACGAACGGGCGACGGGGGCGTGCCGTTCGTCAGCGGGCCGCCGCGCGGCGCAGCACCTCGGAGGCCGCGCCGCCGGTGCGGGGCAGCGGGGGCGGAGCCTCGGCGGTGCCGAAGGGCTCGGGTGCCGAGTACGCGTGCGGCCGCCGGCCTCCGCGGCCCTCGCCGAGGACCTGCCAGCCGTCCCGGGTCAGCGTGATGTACGCCCCGCAGCGCAGCCCGTGCAGCGTGCAGGCGTCACGCAGTCCCCACATCCACGCACCGTCCTCCTCGGTCCAACGCGCGTCCCCGTCACGGCAGTAGAGCAGTACGGCGGTGCGCACCGGGGTGCGGCGCCGCAGGTCGTGCGGGATGACCTGGCGCAGCTGGGCCAGCAGCGCGTTGCGGAACATCCAGCCGTCGGCGGGCGCCTGCCGACGGACGAAGGAAGCACTCGCCCGCACCCGCTCGTCCAGGTCGAGGACCGCGACCACGGCGGTGGCCGGTCTGGGCCGGTGCCGGGCGTGCAGCCCGCTGACGACCTCCCGCGGGTTGCGCAGCAGAGGGATGCCCGCGGCCGCCCACTCCGCGGGTTCGAGCACCCGGTGGACGGAGGTGGCGGACGTTGACAACGATGCCGCCGAGGACGGAGCGAATCCGAAGGTCACGTTCCTCCCTTCGGCTACGCGCCCACACTGCGGGCGGGATCGGATTCGGGGGAGCGCACACCGCAGGAGAGCCCTACCGGCCAACGGCTGAGCCGTGCGGGGAGCGGACTTCAATTCTTCCTCTCGAACTGGGATGCGGCAACGAGCAATTGAGGGCACCGGCCGTTATCGGGTGACCCACGGCTTATATCCCTACCCGGCGCTCGCGCCGCGACTCCTGGGACCGTCCGCGTCGTTCATGCGGGCCGCAGACATGTCCCGTCAGCCCTGCACCGCCAGGACCAGTGGCATCACCGCCTGTGCGCCGGCCCTTCTGAGCAGGCGGGCGGCGACCGCGAGGGTCCAGCCGGTCTCGGTGAAGTCGTCCACGAGCAGTACCGGGCCGGGGTTGGCGGCAAGGGCGGAGACCAGTGCCGGGGGTGCGGTCAGTGCCCCGTCCAACGCCTTCAGCCGCTGGGCGCTGTTGCTCCGCGGCACCCGCCGCGCGTCCGGCGTGTACTCCACGCCGCCCAGCAGCGGAAGGCGGCCGACCTCCGCGATGTGCGCGCCCAGGGAGTGGATCAGCCGGGGCCGGGTGCGGGAGGGCATGGTGACGACGCCGACCGGGCGCGGCCGCGCGTCCACCGCGTTCGGGGCCCAGCCGCCGGGGCCCTTCGCCCAGTCGGCCAGCACGCCCACCACGGCACGCGCCACATCCTCCGGCAGGGGAGCGTCGGAGGCATGGGCCGCGAACATCGGCCGCAGCCGGTTGCCCCAGCCGATGTCGGAGAGCCGCCCCAACGCCCTTCCCTCGGCGGCCTGTTCACCGGCCGGGATCCGTCCCTTGAGATCGACGCCGACCGCCGGTAGACCCGTCGGCCACATACGGCGGGGCTGCACCTCCACACCGGCCCGGCCGAGGTCCACGCGCGCGGCGTCCAGGGCCGCGGTGGTGGTGTCCGCGGTGAAACGGGCCCCCGCGCAGTTGTCGCAGCGGCCGCAGGGCCTGGCGCTGTCGTCGTCGAGCCGGCGCTGCAGGAACTCCATGCGGCAGTCCGTCGCCGCCGCGTACTCGCGCATCGCCTGCTGCTCGGCCTCCCGCTGCCGTGCGACCCACTCGTAGCGCTGCGCGTCGTACGTCCACGGCCGGCCGGTCGCGATCCAGCCGCCCTTGACCCGCTTGACCGCTCCGTCCACGTCGAGCACCTTGAGCATGGCCTCCAGCCGGGAGCGGCGCAGCTCGACCAGGGGTTCCAGGGCGGGCAGCGACAGCGGCCCCTGCGCGTCGGCGAGCACGTCGAGGGTGCGGCGCACCAGATCCTCGGAGGGGAAGGCGAGCGAGGCGAAGTACTCCCAGATCGCCTCGTCCTCCTTCCCGGGGAGCAGAAGCACCTCGGCGTGCTTCACGCCGCGGCCGGCGCGGCCCACCTGCTGGTAGTAGGCGATGGGGGAGGACGGCGACCCCAGGTGCACGACGAAGCCGAGGTCGGGCTTGTCGAAGCCCATGCCGAGCGCCGAGGTGGCGACCAGGGCCTTGACCTTGTTCGCGAGCAGGTCCTCCTCGGCCTGCTGCCGGTCGGCGTTCTCCGTCTTGCCCGTGTAGGACGCGACCGTGTGGCCGCGCTGCCGCAGGAACGCCGTGACCTCCTCGGCGGCTGCCACCGTGAGCGTGTAGACGATTCCGGAACCCGGCAGGTCGCCCAGGTGGTCGGCGAGCCAGGCCATCCGGTGGGCGGCGTCCGGCAGCCGCAGCACGCCCAGGCTGAGGCTCTCCCGGTCCAGCGGGCCACGCAGCACCAGGGTGTCGAAGGCGTCGCCGGTCCCCAGCTGTTCCGCGACGTCCGCGGTCACGCGCGCGTTGGCGGTGGCGGTGGTGGCGAGGACGGGGACGCCGGGCGGGAGCTCGGTGAGCATGGTGCGCAGCCGCCGGTAGTCCGGGCGGAAGTCGTGGCCCCAGTCGGAGATGCAGTGCGCCTCGTCGACCACGAGGAGCCCCGTCGCGGCGGCGAGCTTCGGCAGGACCTGGTCGCGGAAGTCCGGGTTGTTGAGCCGTTCGGGGCTGACCAGCAGGACGTCGACGGCCCCTTCGGCGATCTCGTCCTGAACGGTGTCCCACTCCTCGGTGTTCGCCGAGTTGATCGTTCTGGCGTGGATGCCGGCGCGGGCCGCGGCGTCGACCTGGTTGCGCATGAGGGCGAGCAGCGGGGAGACGATCACGGTGGGGCCGCTGCCGCGCGCCCGGAGCAGGGAGGTGGCCACGAAGTAGACCGCGGACTTGCCCCAGCCGGTGCGCTGCACCACCAGGGCCCGGCGCCGGTCGGCGACGAGGGCCTCGATCGCCTTCCACTGGTCCTCGCGCAGTCGGGCCGTGCCCGTGCCGTCGCCGACCAGGCGGGCGAGGACCGCGTCGGCCGCCTTCCGGAGGTCGGCGTTGCTCGTGTGCTCCATGGGTTCCATACAACAGGACGGCACTGACAACCGGGAAAGCGCGCAGCCGGGCCAGGCGCGCCGAAGCCGGTACGCGGGCTGCGGCTGACGTGTCCTCGTCCAGAGTTGTCCACAGGCCCAAGCGGACTTTTGCATTCCGCGAGATCGTCGGCACATGACGAATCACAGCGAAACGACCGGACCCTTCGAAAACGGGGACATCGCGTACGACGGATCCGCCGCCGTGCACCAGGTCACTCTCCGCACCCCCGCCGAGCTCGCGGACGCCCTGCCCTATCTGCTCGGCTACCGCCCCGAGGACAGCATCGTCCTGGTCGCGCTGAACGACCGGGGCGGGCGCGGCCGGTTCGGCGGCCGCGCCCGGCTCGGCATTCCCGCCAGCAGCGACGACTGGCCCTTCGCCGCCCGCCAGCTGGCCCACGGCCTGATCACGGGCAGCGAGCGCAGAGGCGCCAAGCCCGGGCAGATGGTCGCCTTCCTCTGCCAGGAGCCGGCAGCGGGCGAGTCGGGCCGGGACGTCGTACGGCGGCTGGAGCCGCTGGCCCAGAAGCTGCGTACGGAGTGCGGCCTGCTCGACGTCCCCGTGATCGAGGCACTGTGCATCTCCGGCGGGCGCTTCTGGTCGTACTGCTGCCCGACCGACGGATGCTGCCCCGACGACGGACTGCCCATGGGACTGCCCGGAACCTCCGTACTGGCCGCCGCGGCGGCGTACGCGGGCGTCCAGGTCAGGGGCAGCCTGAGGGAACTGCGGGCCAGGCTGCTTCCCTGGGAGACCGCCGCGGCCCTGGAACAGGAGATCGCCCTCGACACCGCGGGCCTGTCCCTGGTGCCCAGGATTCTCGACGAGGCGGAGCGTGTCTCGGTGGCGGAGGAGACCCTGGGGCTCGCCGAGCGCGTCATGACCCGGTTCGCCGAGGCGCCCTTCGTATCCGGTGCCGCCCGCGCGGACCTCCACGACGACCAGCTGCTCGATCACGAGGAAGCGGCGTCGCTGATCCTGGGCCTCCAGGACCGCACGACACGGGACCGCGCGGCGGAGTGGATGGAGGGCGACGAGGCCGGCCCGGCGCTGCGGCTGTGGCGGGCGCTCGCCCGGCGCTGTGTCGGTCCGTACGGAGAGCACGCCGCGGCTCCCCTGACCCTCGCCGGCTGGGTGGCCTGGTCGGCCGGGGACCAGTTGGAGGCCCGCGAGGCGCTGGCCATGGCACTCGGCGCGGACCCCGACTACCTCTTCGCCCGCCTGCTGCACCAGGCCTGCAACGATGGCCTGGACCCCGAGTCGGTCCGGCGCTGCCTGCGGGCGGAGCGCCGGGGACGGACGAGGCCGACAGCGGCGGACGTCGGCGCCGTCGCCGAAGTGGCCGGGGCGGCATCGGTCGGGACCGAGGCCGCCCAGGGCGAACCGGCCGGCAGGGGCGACGCGATCACTGCGATCACCGCGCCCCCCGGGGACGCCGGGGACGTCGAGGACATCGCGACCCCCGGGGACGTGGCCACCGCGGTCACCGCGGATGCCGGAGATGCCGTGGTGCCGCACGGGGCGAGCGGCACCGGGGGCAGCGCTGCCTCGGGGGCGCCTGCCCCCGCGTCCCGCCGTGGTCGTCGGACACGCGTGGAGGGGCCCGTCCCGGCAGGATCGCGCCCCGCGACCTCGCGGACGGACGGACCGTGCCCGGGTCCCGCCAGGGCGTCGGGTCGTCCGGGTACGCGCACTTCAGGACGGGGCGGTTCGCGTCGCCGGGGCGCCGGCAGGCCGGGTGCCGACCGGGGGAGCGGGGCCTCCGAGAAGCGCCCGTGAGGGAGCGCGCACAGGGCCGCGAAGAGGGGGGAGGACCGATGCGGATCAGCCATCGACGGGACCGGCGAAGGGAGTGTTTATCGTCAGGCAGACGACTATGATCGCGACATGCCCTACGACCCGTCAGCCTTTCCGCCTTTCGCCGTCACCGTGGACCTGGTCGTGCTGACCGTGCGCCGCCATTCCCTGTGCGCGCTGGCGGTACGCAGGGGTGAGCCGCCGTTCCAGGGCCGGTGGGCGCTCCCCGGAGGGTTCGTGCGGGAGGACGAGGACCTGGCGCAGGCGGCGGCGCGGGAACTGGCCGAGGAGACCGGGCTGCGCGCACACGACCCGTTCGCCCCGGTCCAGGACAATGGCGCGCACCTGGAGCAGCTCGCGACCTACGGCGACCCGAAGCGTGACCCGAGGATGAGGGTCGTCAGCGTCGCCCATCTCGCCCTGGCTCCGGATCTGCCGGCGCCCCGGGCGGGTGGCGATGCCGACCACGCCCGTTGGGCGCCCGTGGAGGAGCTGCTGCGCCAGGGCGGCTACGGCCGTGACGGAGAGCCGGTGGCGCCGCTGGCCTTCGATCACTCCCAGATCCTCGCGGACGGAGTGGAGCGGGCCCGCTCGAAGATCGAGTACTCGTCGCTGGCGACCGCGTTCTGCCCGCCGGAGTTCACCGTCGGAGAACTGCGCCGTGTCTACGAGGGCGTGTGGGGCGTTGCCCTGGATCCGCGCAACTTCCACCGCAAGGTGACGGGCACCCCGGGCTTCCTCGTGCCGACCGGAGGGACGACCACCCGCCAGGGCGGCCGGCCGGCCCAGCTCTTCCGGGCCGGGGGAGCCACGCTGCTCAACCCGCCGATGCTGCGCCCGGAGGTCTGAGCCTCGTCCGCCCGTCGCCGTCGTTGCGGTTGCCGAAAGCGAGGCGTGATACCCGGAAAAAGCGGACATGACGCGCTATCTTGCTGCGGGTGATCCAGGCCTTCGGACTGACCAGCGACTCCCGTAAGGACCTTCCGTCCTCCGTAGACGACGTCTCCTTCGAAGCGCACGCGGGTCGTGTCACCGCGCTCCTCGGAACGGCGGGCTCGGGGAAGACGACGACGCTCAGACTCATGCTTGAGCTCCAACAGGGCTGCGGCATCACCTACTTCAAGGGACGGCCCCTGCACCGCATCGCTCATCCCTCGCGCGAGGTCGGCGTTCTTCTGGGCGACGTTCCCGGACACCCCGCGCGCACGGTCCGCGGCCATCTGCGCATGCTGTGCGCCGCGGCGGGCCTTCCGGTACGGCGCGCCGACGAAGTCCTCGAGGCCGTCGGGCTCGTCAGCTTCCGGGACGAGCGACTCGGCACCCTGTCCCGGGGGATGGACCGCCGGCTGGGGCTGGCCTGCGTCCTGCTCGCCGGCCCGCACACGCTGGTGCTCGACGCCCCCGCCGGCGGACTGTCCGAGCGAGAAGGCCGTTGGCTGCACGGCGTGCTCCGGGCCCATGCGAACCAGGGCGGTACGGTCCTGTTCACCACGGCGGACTCCAAGGAGGCGGCCCGCACCGCAGACCGCGTCGTGACGCTCGAACGCGGCAGGCTCGTCGCCGATCAGGAGGTCGCGGACTTCGCCCGCCACCGGCTGCGCCCCCGCGTCATCGTGCGAAGCCCGCACGCTGCCCGGCTCGGGGCCCTCCTGGCCAAGGAGGCCCGTACCGCCCGCCGCTCCGTCGAAGTCGTACGCGAGACCGGCAACCGGCTGTCCGTCTACGGCAGTACGTGTGCCGATGTCGGTGAGGCCGCATTTCGCCACGGGATCCTCATCCACCAACTCGCCCACGAGGTAGGTGACATGGGAGCTGGTGCCGGTTCAACGGCTGCTGGGAAGAGGCAGCCCCCGCCCGCGGCCGCCGCTCCCGCCCCCTCGCCCGCGGACGGCAGTTCCGCCGACCCGCACCCGGGGGAGCCGTCCGTCACCAGGCGCCCGAATAACGCGTCCGGCACGGAACAAGGCCTCGGCTCTCCCTTGGAACTGCGGGCGATGGTGGCCTCTCCCGCAGTTCACAAGGGAAGCCTGCTCCCGGTGGTCGGCTCCGGTGAAGGGACGCCCGCCACCCGTACCGCCGACGGCGCGGATCTCACGACCGGTCCCGAAGCCTCCAGCTCCACCGCTGGTCTCGAAGCCCGTGGCTCGACCGCCGCGCCTGAGATTCATGACTCGACCACAGTCCCCGAAGTCCGTGACTCGACCGCCACCCCCGAAGCCAGCGACTCGACCACCGGTCCCGAGCCCAAGGCCGCCCCCGCCACCACCACAGACATTGCCACCTCCACCGACGTTGCCTCCACCGCCCCCTGTGCCGCCGGCACTTTCTCGCTCCCCGAAGAACCGTCCGCGGGTGCTGAATCCCTCGGCGAAGCCGCCGCGACCACCATGCGCCCCGACCACCCCGCACGCCCCCACCCATCCATCCCGACCCCCCGTCCCGCCGAGACCGTCGGCGTCGACGGTCCCTCCTCCCTGCCGCCCCCCATCTCCGTCCGGCCCGGTGCCAGCCCCCTGCGCCCCCTGCGTTACGAGGTGCGCCGGGCCGCCGGTGTCGGCACCGGCTTCTTCGTGAGTGCCGTCGTCCTCGTCTGTTCCGTGCTCACGGCTCTGGTCATGGGGCGGATGGGGCATGCTCCGCAGCCTCGGCTGCTGGCGGCGTGGCCGCGGCAACTGCCTCTGCCGTCGGCGGCGCTCGGCGCCGGGCTGCTCGGGGCGCTCGCCTTCGGGGACGAGTTCCGCCACCCCGCGCTCGCGGCGGACCGGGGCACCGTCCCCCGCAGGCTGGGGCTGCTCGCCGCGAAGCTGGCCGTGGCCATGGCGACCGCGCTGGTGCTCGCCTTCCTCACGGTCGGCTGCGACGCCGAGGTGCTCTATGCCGTGTACGGGCAGGAGCTCACGCAGGTCCCGGGCGACTGGTTCTCGCTGAGCGTGAGTTGGCTGTGCCTCGTGGTGGGCTGCGCCTGGGCCGGGGTGCTGGCCGCGGGGGTGTTCCGGTCCACCACGGCGGGGCTCGCGGCCGTGCTGTCCGTACCGGTGCTCGTCGTGCCCCTGGTGGAGAAGGTGATGGGAGGCAAGGCGTGGGACGCCGCCGGCCTTCCCGCCCGCCTCCGTCAGGTCCACCTGCTGCAGTGGCCCTTCGGCGGTGACCGTTACGTGTCCGCCGCGGCGCGGCTGGTCGCCCAACCCCTGGGCGGGGCATTGGCGTTGACGCTCGCCGCGCTGCTGTGCGCGTACCTGCTGACCGCGCTGCGGAGCCGGACCCGATGACAGGGGTTCGCTCCCTTTCGGTCGGGCTCCGTAAGCAACTTCCCAGGGAGAGCCCATTTCCTTCCGATAAGGCGTCAATTGAGGCGAAGTGAGCGATCACCCTTTCGTGTGCTTTTCACCAAAGACCTCAAGGGAGTTGAAGACGACGCCGACAAAAGATCCGTGAGTACCCTTGCGCACACCATGATGACCGCCGCCCGCTCCACAGACTCCGGTCTCGTCGGCCCGGGCGAACTCGACCGTTACCCCTACGCGGAGGCGCCCGTCCCCGACCGCGTCGCAAGCCCCGTCTGGGAGAGCGCCGACCCGGAACTGGGGCGCGTGGGCCGGCGTGCCGCAGGCAACCGCGGACGCGGACTGCACGGCCAACTCGTCCAGCAGCTGGGCCAGATGATCGTCTCCGGGGACCTGGGCGCCGACCGCCCGCTGGTGCCCGAGGAGATCGGCCAGCGCTTCGAGGTCTCTCGCACCGTCGTCCGCGAGTCGCTCCGCGTGCTGGAGGCCAAGGGCCTGGTCAGCGCCCGCCCGAACGTCGGGACGCGAGTGCGTCCGGTCAGCGACTGGAATCTCCTGGACCCGGACATCATCGAATGGCGGGCCTTCGGGCCGCAGCGCGACGACCAGCGCCGCGAGCTCAGCGAACTGCGCTGGACGATCGAGCCGCTCGCCGCGCGCCTCGCCGCCGGGCACGGCCGCGAGGACATCCAGCAGCGCCTGTCCGACATGGTCGAGATCATGGGGCACGCCCTGGGGCAGGGCGACGCGCTCACCTTCTCCCGTGCGGATGCCGAGTTCCACTCGCTGCTCATCCAGATCGCGGGCAACCGGATGCTGGAGCACCTCTCCGGGATCGTCTCGGCCGCCCTCCATGTGTCCGGCGGGCCCGTCACGGGCTGCGACCGCCCGAACGAGGCCTCCCTCGCGCAGCACGCCCGCATCGTCGACGCGGTGGTGGCCGGTGACGGCACCGCGGCGGAAGGCGCCATGCGTCAACTGCTCACGGTGCACCCCGAGGTCGAACGGGTGGTCCCCGCGCCGCGCGAGCACTGAACCGCGCGAGCATCGGTCCCTGCGTGGGCGGCACGGCCCGGGCCCTGCCGTCCTCCGGCGGGCTCCCGCGAAAGGCGGGTCGCCGGCCGGCCGTGGGCGCCACCCCCGGTCGCACACCGGCCGACCGCGGGCACCGCTCGCGCCGCAGGCCGAGCGACCGCGGACCTCGACCCGCCGCAGGCCGAGCGACCGCGGACCTCGACCCGCCGCGGGCCGGCTGAACGCGGGCCTCACCGCCCATCGCGCACCGGCCGACCGCGCGCGCAGCCCCGTCGCGATCCGGCCGAACGCGTGAGGCGCTCCCGTCGCAAGACGGGCCGACCGAGGGCGCCGACCCGCCGCAAACCGGCCGCCCGAGGACACCGCCCCCGCCGCGAACCCGGGAACCCGTGGGGCCGTACGTGACCGGGGCGATCCGCCGGTGGGTTCGTCGCCGTGGCGAGCGCCCGACTCCATCTGCCCACCTCTGACCGTTTTTACGCACTTACGGGGTGTGACTGGGGCCACGCAGATTGGGCGTAACACTCCTGGGTACAACGCGATGACCTAAGGGGTGACAGCCGAGGAGGGAATACGGACGCCGATGTACGGCGCTGTTCAACTTCCCGGCCCCCGCCCGCGCCGTCGGCCCAATCCCCAGGCCGGTGGTCGGCTCCTGTCCATGTCGGACGGGGCCGGAAGCCGTTTTCCAACGTTCCGAGAGGTTGTTCGTGTCGGCCAGCACATCCCGTACGCTCCCGCCGGAGATCGCCGAGTCCGTCTCTGTCATGGCGCTCATTGAGCGGGGAAAGGCTGAGGGGCAGATCGCCGGCGACGATGTGCGTCGGGCCTTCGAAGCTGACCAGATTCCGGCCACTCAGTGGAAGAACGTACTGCGCAGCCTCAACCAGATCCTCGAGGAAGAGGGTGTGACGCTGATGGTCAGTGCCGCGGAGCCCAACAAGCGCACCCGCAAGAGCGTCGCAGCGAAGAGTCCGGCCAAGCGCACCGCCACCAAGACGGTCGCGGCGAAGACGGTGACCACCAGGAAGGCCACCGCCACCGCCGCTCCGGCGGCGCCCACCGCCGGCGCGTCCGTCGAGGAAGAGGCCCCCGCGAAGAAGGCCGCTGCCAAGAAGACGACCGCCGCCAAGAAGACGGTGGCCAAGAAGACGACGGCCGCCAAGAAGACGGCTGCCAAGAAGACCACCGCCGCCAAGAAGGACGACGTCGAGCTCCTCGAGGAGGAGGTGCTCGAGGAGGCCAAGGGCGCGGAGGAGCCCGAGGGCACCGAGAGCGCCGGCTTCGTGCTCTCCGACGAGGACGAGGACGACGCGCCGGCCCAGCAGGTCGCCGCGGCCGGCGCCACCGCCGACCCGGTGAAGGACTACCTCAAGCAGATCGGCAAGGTCCCCCTGCTCAACGCCGAGCAGGAAGTGGAGCTGGCCAAGCGCATCGAGGCGGGCCTCTTCGCCGAGGACAAGCTGGCCAACTCCGACAAGCTCGCCCCCAAGCTCAAGCGCGAGCTGGAGATCATCGCCGAGGACGGCCGCCGCGCCAAGAACCACCTGCTGGAGGCCAACCTCCGTCTGGTGGTCTCCCTGGCCAAGCGCTACACCGGCCGCGGCATGCTCTTCCTGGACCTCATCCAGGAGGGCAACCTCGGTCTGATCCGCGCGGTGGAGAAGTTCGACTACACCAAGGGCTACAAGTTCTCCACGTACGCCACCTGGTGGATCCGTCAGGCGATCACCCGCGCGATGGCCGACCAGGCCCGCACCATCCGTATCCCGGTGCACATGGTCGAGGTCATCAACAAGCTCGCGCGTGTGCAGCGCCAGATGCTCCAGGACCTGGGCCGTGAGCCCACCCCGGAGGAGCTGGCCAAGGAGCTCGACATGACCCCGGAGAAGGTCATCGAGGTCCAGAAGTACGGCCGCGAGCCCATCTCGCTGCACACCCCGCTCGGCGAGGACGGCGACAGCGAGTTCGGTGACCTCATCGAGGACTCCGAGGCGGTCGTCCCGGCCGACGCGGTCAGCTTCACGCTGCTTCAGGAGCAGCTCCACTCCGTCCTGGACACCCTGTCCGAGCGTGAGGCCGGCGTCGTCTCCATGCGCTTCGGTCTCACCGACGGCCAGCCGAAGACCCTCGACGAGATCGGCAAGGTGTACGGCGTCACGCGTGAGCGGATCCGCCAGATCGAGTCCAAGACCATGTCGAAGCTGCGTCACCCGTCCCGCTCGCAGGTGCTGCGCGACTACCTCGACTAGTCCGGTACTTCGACTGGTCCGGTCGTATGACACCGAGGGCCCGGTTCCCCCAGGGGGCCGGGTCCTCGTGCTGCGCGTCGCGTGACTGTGCATGACTCTGGGTGTTCCGTGATCGTCCGAGAGTGAGGAGCACCCATGCGACGCCGTTCTGCCCGTGCCCTGATCGGGCCGCTTGTCCTGGCGGCCGCGGGGGCCGCGATACCGTTGTCCGCGGCCGCGCCGGTGGCCGCTGACAGCGTTGTCATCGGCGGCTTCCCCGTCGATGTCTCGCAGAGTCCGTGGACCGTGGCGCTCTCCAGCCGTGACCGGTTCGGAGGCACCCGTGCGGGACAGTTCTGCGGGGGCGTGGCCATCGGCCGCACCGAGGTGCTCACCGCGGCCCACTGTCTGGCCAAAGAGGCCGTGGGCATGCCGCCGACGCCGGATCTGAAGGTGATCACGGGCCGTACGGATCTGCTCTCCGATCAGGGCAAGGAGGTCCCCGTGACTTCCACCTGGGTCAATCCGCACTACGACCGCACCACCAATGCCGGTGACTTCGCCGTGGTCACTCTTGCCGAGCCCTTGCCGGAGAACGCCGTCATCCCCATGGCCGCCGCGGGTGACCCGGCGTACACGCCGGGTACGAGTGCCACGGTCTACGGGTGGGGGGACACCACGGGTGCCGCCGCCTACGCCCACAGCCTCCATGGGACACCCGTGCACGTCCTGCGGGACGAGGAGTGCCGGCAGGCCTATCCGGGCGGCGGTGAGGGCACGTACCAGCCGCAGAGCATGCTCTGCGCGGGAGAGACCGCCGGTGGCCGGGACGCGTGCCAGGGGGACAGTGGAGGCCCGCTGGTCGCGCAGGGGCGCCTGATCGGGCTTGTGTCGTGGGGCAGCGGCTGCGGACGCGCCGGGAGCCCCGGTGTCTACACGCGTGTCTCCGAGGTGGTCCGGGCGCTGGGAAGGGTCGCCAAGAAGGCGCCGCACCTGTCGTCCGGCAAGTCCTGACCGGCGTCGCGAGGCACGAGGACGGGCGGTCGCTCCTGGGTGCCAGGGGCGACCGCCCGTTCGCCGGCCTGCGCCGGAACTCGCTCGTCGGGCGGGGAGGTCAGCGCTCTTCTTCGGAGGCGTTGGCCGGGGCGGAGGTCAGGCGCTCGGTCTCGTCCTGTATCTCAGCGGCGATCTTCTTGAGTTCTGGCTCGAACTTGCGGCCGTGGTGGGCGCAGAAGAGCAGTTCTCCGCCGCTCAGCAGGACGACGCGCAGGTATGCCTGGGCGCCGCAGCGGTCGCAGCGATCAGCGGCCGTCAGTGGGCTCGCGGGGGTCAGAACAGTAGTCACGTCGCCTCTTCTCTAGCTCGACGAGCTGTCGTACCAGGGTCAACATCCAACCAGCCCCAAACGTTCCCGATCGTGGCTTTTCCTCGAAAAATCTTCTTCGGGGTGGCAGGCTGCTGCCGGTTTGGCGGCGAATGTGCCGTATTGCGTGTCTATGTGTCGTACGGGTTCGCGCTCTCGGTCATGGTCGGTCCTCTCCGGCGGGTTGCCGGTTGTTCATGAGGACGTGCCCGGAGCCTAAATGGTTCATGCCTCGAAGGGAACGTGATATGTGCTTCACTCGGATGAAGGATCGAACGTGTATGCGACCTTCTACTAGTCTGTGTTCCTGCCGAGGGTTGCGTTACAAGGGCTCTACCAGGCCTCGGTACCCTCTGAGCGGCTACCCAAGCCGTGCCCTTACCCAACAGGGCCCCATCTGAAATTCAGCGAGGAGCGAACCGCGTGACCGCCGAGACGTCCGTGCCGTCCACAGCGCTGCTGGCAGGAGCAGACCGCGACGGTTCCAACTACACCGCTCGGCACCTGCTCGTCCTCGAGGGGCTCGAGGCCGTGCGCAAGCGCCCGGGCATGTACATCGGGTCGACCGACAGCCGCGGTCTGATGCACTGCCTGTGGGAGATCATCGACAACTCCGTCGACGAGGCCCTCGGCGGCTACTGCGACCACATCGACGTCGTGCTGCACGACGACGGCTCGGTGGAGGTGCGGGACAACGGCCGCGGCATCCCGGTCGACGTCGAGCCCAAGACGGGCCTGTCCGGCGTCGAGGTCGTGATGACCAAGCTGCACGCCGGCGGAAAGTTCGGCGGCGGCTCGTACGCCGCCTCCGGCGGTCTGCACGGCGTCGGTGCCTCCGTCGTCAACGCCCTGTCCGCCCGGCTGGACGTGGAGGTGGACCGCGGCGGTCACACCCACGCGATCAGCTTCCGGCGCGGTGTGCCCGGCGCGTTCACGACGGGCGGGCCCGAGGCCAAGTTCGAGCCGGGGAGCGGTCTGCGCAAGGCCAGGAAGATCCCCAAGAGCCGCAGCGGCACCCGCGTGCGCTACTGGGCCGACCGCCAGATCTTCCTCAAGGACGCCAAGCTCTCCCTGGAGACCCTGCACCAGCGCGCCCGTCAGACGGCGTTCCTGGTGCCCGGACTGACCATCGTCGTCCGTGACGAGTACGGCCTCGGCGAGGGCGGCAGCAAGGGCGAGGAGTCCTTCCGCTACGACGGCGGCATCAGCGAGTTCTGCGAGTACCTGGCGAGCGACAGGGCGGTCTGCGACGTGCTCCGCTTCACCGGGCACGGGACCTTCAAGGAGACCGTCCCGGTCCTCGACGACCACGGCCAGATGACGCCCACCGAGGTCACCCGCGAGCTCGGCGTGGACGTCGCCCTGCGCTGGGGGACCGGCTACGACACCACCCTGCGGTCCTTCGTCAACATCATCGCCACCCCCAAGGGCGGCACGCACATGGCCGGCTTCGAGCAGGCCGTCGCCAAGACCATGAACGAGGTGCTGCGCGCCAAGAAGATGCTGCGCGTCGCCGAGGACGACATCGTCAAGGACGACGCCCTGGAGGGCCTCACCGCGGTCGTCACGGTCCGCCTGGCCGAGCCCCAGTTCGAGGGGCAGACCAAGGAGGTCCTCGGCACCTCGGCGGCCCGCCGCATCGTGAACAACGTCGTCACCAAGGAGCTCAAGGAGTTCCTGACCTCCACCAAGCGCGACGCCGCACAGCAGGCGCGCGTGGTGCTGGAGAAGGCCGTCGCCGCGGCCCGCACGCGCATCGCGGCCCGCCAGCACAAGGACGCGCAGCGCCGCAAGACGGCCCTGGAGTCCTCCTCGCTGCCCGCCAAGCTCGCCGACTGCCGCAGCGACGACGTCGACCGCAGCGAGCTGTTCATCGTCGAGGGCGACTCCGCGCTCGGCACGGCGAAGCTGGCGCGGAACTCCGAGTTCCAGGCGCTGCTGCCGATCCGCGGCAAGATCCTCAACGTGCAGAAGTCGTCCGTCACGGACATGCTGAAGAACGCCGAGTGCGGCGCGATCATCCAGGTCATAGGAGCCGGATCCGGCCGGACCTTCGACATCGACGCGGCCCGCTACGGCAAGATCATCATGATGACCGACGCCGATGTCGACGGCTCCCACATCCGGACCCTGCTCCTGACGCTGTTCCACCGCTACATGCGCCCCATGGTCGAGGCGGGCCGGGTGTTCGCCGCGGTGCCGCCGCTGCACCGCATCGAGCTGATCCAGCCGAAGAAGGGCCAGGACAAGTACGTCTACACCTACTCGGACCGCGAGCTGCGCGACAAGCTGCTCCAGTTCCAGAGCAAGGGCGTGCGGTACAAGGACTCGATCCAGCGCTACAAGGGCCTCGGTGAGATGGACGCCGACCAGCTCGCGGAGACCACCATGGACCCGCGCCACCGCACCCTCCGCCGGATCAACCTCTCCGACCTGGAAGCCGCGGAGGGCGTGTTCGACCTCCTGATGGGCAACGACGTGGCGCCCCGCAAGGAGTTCATCGCGAGCTCCGCCGCGACCCTGGACCGCTCGCGCATCGACGCGTAAGGCTCGCGTAGGAACGCAGCCGGGTAACGCACAGACGGGACGCGTCACCTGATGGGGTGAAGACCGGGGGGAAGAGAAGTCGGGGAACTTCCGGTTCTGTCCATCCTTGGGCATGCAGTCAAGCAACGACCGCCTCCGCGCCGGCGGGGGCGGTCCCGGGAACGTGCCCGGGACCGACGAAGGCCCAGACCCGGAGTCCGAGGACATCAGGTACCGCGACCCCTGGTACGACGCGCTGGCCTCCGGCTGGGGCGACGGCAACGGCACGGGAGCCCCCGACACACCGGCACCGGCGGCCCGCCGCGAGGGGCGGACCGGTCCTGGGGACGGCGCGGCGGCCGCCGCGTACCTCGAAGTGCAGCGCAGCCCGGCGTTCCAGGAGGTGCGCAGCCGCTACCGGAGGTTCGTGACGCCGGCCGTCACCCTCTTCCTCGTCTGGTACGTGGGCTACGTCGTGACCGCGACGACCGCACCGGGGTTCATGGCCCGGCCGGTGGCGGGCGCGGTGAACGTCGGGATGCTCGCGGGCCTCGGCCAGTTCCTCAGCACCTTCCTCCTCACCTGGGCCTACGCCCGGCACGCCCGGCTGCGCAGGGACCGTGCGGCGCTCGAACTGCGCTGGGACACCCAGGAGCTGACGCGCGGCGTGCGCGGTGGTGCCTTGTGACCGGCAACCACCAGACCCTGGCGCTGGTGCTGTTCAGCGGCTTCGTGGTGGTCACGCTCGGGATCACCACCTGGGTGAGCCGCAAACGGCACGGATCGGCCGAGGAGTTCTACGCGGGCGGGCGGCTGTTCTCGCCGATGGAGAACGGTTTCGCCGTCGCGGGCGACTACGCGTCGGCCGCTTCCTTCCTGGGCGTCCCCGGACTGATCGCCCTGTTCGGCTACGACGGTGTGCTGTACGTGGTGGGCTTCTTCGTGGCCTGGCTGGTCGTGCTCCTCCTCGTCGCCGAACTCGTCCGCAACTGCGGGCGGTTCACGCTCGCCGACGTGGTCGCGGCGCGGATGAGCGCGCGGCCGGTGCGGATCGCGGCGGGAACTTCCTCGGTCACCGTGTCCGTTCTGTATCTGGTGGCGCAGATGGTGGGCGCGGGCAGCCTGGTGGCGCTGCTCCTGGGCCGGACCGGCGCCGGAGTGCAGGCCTGGACCGTCATCGGCGTCGGCGCGCTGATGGTGATCTACGTGTCGTTGGGAGGGATGCGGGCCACCACCTGGATCCAGATCGTCAAGGCGGTCCTGATGCTGGGCGGCACCGTGGTGCTGACCGTGCTCGTCCTGGTCAGGTTCCACGGCGACATCGACCGGCTGCTGCTCACCGCGGCCGAGCGCAGCGGCCACGGGGACGCCTTCCTGGTACCCGGACTGAAGTACGGCGGGGACCTGACCTCGCGCCTGGACTTCATCAGTCTCGGACTGGCGCTGGTGCTCGGCACCGCGGGGCTGCCGCACATCCTGTCCCGCTTCTACACCGTGCCGACCGCGCGGGCCGCCCGGCGCTCGGTGATCTGGTCCATCGGGCTGATCGGCGGCTTCTACCTGATGGCCATCGTCCTCGGCTTCGGCGCGGCCGCGATCGTCGGTCCCGACGCCCTGCGCGGGTCCAACGCGGCCGGGAACACGGCGGTCCCGCTGCTGGCCCTCGACCTCGGCGGCGGCGCCGACTCCACGGCGGGGACGGTGCTGTTCGCGGTGGTGGCCGCGGTCGCCTTCGCCACGATCCTCGCGGTGGTCGCCGGAATCACGCTCGCCTCCTCGGCATCGGTGGCCCACGACCTGTACGCGTCGTTGCGGCGCCGCGGTGCCCGGCAGCGCAGCGAGGTGGCCGTGGCGCGCGTCGCCGCGGTCGGCATCGGCGTGGTCGCGATCGCCCTCGGCCTGCTCGCCCGCAACCTCAACGTGGCTTTCCTGGTGGGCCTCGCCTTCGCCGTCGCCGCCTCGGCGAACCTGCCGGTGCTGCTCTACTCCCTGTTCTGGCGCGGCTTCACGACCCGCGGCGCGGTGTGGGCCGTGTACGGCGGTCTGGTTCCCGCGCTCGGGCTCGTCGTGCTCTCCCCGGTGGTCTCCGGCAGCCCCGACGCCCTGTTCCCGGGCGTCGACTTCCAGCTCTTCCCACTGGAGAACCCCGGCATCGTCTCCGTCCCGCTGGGATTCCTCGCCGGCTGGCTGGGCACCATCACCTCTCGCGAGACCCCGGACGAGGCCAGGCACGCCGAGACGGAGGTGCGGTCGCTGACGGGGGCGGGGGCCGTGTAGAGGCACCCAGGGACGCCGTACGCGTGGACAGAACAACTAGGGCGCCACCCACGCGTAGCGGTGCTCCGGGCGGCCCGTGTCGCCGTACTTCAGGGACAGGCGCAGGCGTCCCGCCTGTTCCAGGTGGCGCAGGTAGCGCTGGGCGGTGGAGCGGCTCAGGCCGGTGCGGGCGGCCACCTCGTGGGCGGACAGGGGCTGGTCGGCGCGGTGCAGGACACCGCAGATCAGGTCCGTCGTCGGTTCCGAGTGGCCGCTGGGCGGCCCCGGGGACGCGGGAGCGGGCGCGGTGCGCAGGGCGCCGAAGATCCGGTCCACCTGCTCCTGCCCGGTGACGCCGCGCCCGACCCGGTCGACGGTGCGGCGCAGGGCGGCGTAGGACTCCAGGCGGGTGCGCAGCGCGGCGAAAGTGAACGGTTTGACCAGGTAGTGCAACGCGCCCAGGCGCATCGCCTGCTGGACGGTCGCCACGTCGCCGGCTGCCGTGATCATGATGACGTCGGTGCCGATGCCCTGTTCCCGCATGCGGTGGACGAGTTCCAGACCCGTGCGGTCGGGCAGGTAGTGGTCGAGGAGGACCAGGTCGATGCCGTCGCGCTGCACGGTCGACAGGGCCTGCGCGGCACTGTGCGCGCGGGCGGCCACCCGGAAACCGGGAACCTTTCCCACGTATCTGGCGTTTATCTCAGCGACACGGAAGTCGTCGTCGACCACCAGGACGTCGATCATCGGGCCTCTTTCCCTCAAGGCCAGGTGGGCGTTGAGCTGTTGTCCGGCTCCGTTGTTGTAGCGCGAGCAAAACGAGCACAACAGGTGCTTGCGAGCAAAAGAACGGCTTGCGCTCAGAAGACTGCTGCTGTGGCCGGGGCCACATCTACCGTCCCGGGCCATGAGCGCAGACACCAGCCCCGCCATCGAGCTACGGGGCGCGAGCAAAACGTTCAGGACCCCGTCAGGGGGCCTGCACACGGCCGTCAGGGACCTCGACCTCACCGTGCGGCGCGGCGAGTTCGTGGCCGTGGTCGGCCCCACCGGCTGCGGCAAGTCGACGACCCTGACCCTCGTCAGCGGGCTGGAGGAGCCCACCGAGGGCGATGTGCTGGTGGCCGGCGAGCCGGTGCGGGGCGTCGGCGGGAAGGTCGGCTTCGTCTTCCAGCAGGACGCCACCTTCCCCTGGCGCTCGGTGCTGTCCAACGTGATGGCCGGGCCGCGATTCCGCGGCACGCCGAAGGCCGAGGCGAAGGAGAAGGCCCGTGCGTGGCTGGCCAGGGTCGGGCTCGCCGCGTTCGAGGACCGCTACCCGCACCAGCTCTCCGGTGGCCAGCGCAAGCGCGTCGCCCTCGCCGCCACCTTCGTCAACGACCCCGAGATCCTGCTGATGGACGAGCCGTTCTCGGCGCTCGACGTGCAGACCCGGGCGCTGATGTCGGACGAGCTCCTGGAGCTGTGGGAGGGCACGGGCGCCTCGGTCGTCTTCGTCACCCACGACCTGGAGGAGGCCATCGCCCTGGCCGACAAGGTCGTCGTCATGACCGCCGGTCCCGCGACCGTGAAGCAGGTCTTCGACATCGGCCTGCCGCGGCCGCGCAAGGTCGAGCAGGTGCGCCTCCAGCCGGAGTTCATCGACATCTACCGCGAGATCTGGGAGTCGCTCGGCGAAGAGGTCCGCATCACCCGTGAAAGAGGTGCCGCCCATGTCGCCTGACGTTCTCAGCACTCCGGTCGCCGACACGGTCAAGACCCCGGACCGCGCGCACTCCAGGGCCCGTGCCGCCCGCAAACGCAAGGTGGTCGTCGGCTTCGCCCGCGCCGTGGTGCTGGTGGCCGTGCTCGGCCTGTGGGAGGCACTGTCCCGGGCCGAGGTCATCGATGCGTTCAACTTCTCGATGCCCTCGGAGATCTGGGACCAGGTCTGGACCTGGACCATGCACGGCACCGCGCAGGGCTCGCTGGGCGAGCAGATCTGGTACACGCTCTACGAGGCCCTGATCGGCTGGGTGTTCGGCGTGGTGGTCGGTGTGGTCCTCGGCATCGCGCTCGGACGCATCACCTTCCTCGCCGATGTCCTCGGCCCGTACATCAAGGTGCTCAACTCCCTTCCGAGGATCGTCCTGGCCCCGATCTTCGTGATCTGGTTCGGGCTCGGACCGCTCTCCAAGATCGCCTCGGCCGTGGTCCTCGTGTTCTTCCCGGTGTTCTTCAACGCCTTCCAGGGCGCCCGGGAGGTCGACCGCAACCTGGTGGCCAACGCGCGGATCCTCGGCGCGAGCGACCGCCGGGTCACCTTCCAGGTGGTCATCCCGTCCGCGACCTCGTGGATCTTCACCAGCCTGCACGTCAGCTTCGGCTTCGCCCTCATCGGCGCCATCGTCGGCGAGTACATCGGCGCCACCAAGGGCATCGGCCTGCTGGTCGCGGCGTCCCAGGGCACCTTCAACGCGGCCGGTGTGTACGCCGCGATGGTCATCCTGGCCGCGGTCGCGCTCGTCGCCGAGGGGCTGCTCACCTTCGCCGAGCGCCGCATCTTCCGCTGGAAGCCGGCGGACTCCGAGCACTGACGCCGCCTGCCGGGCCCGCGCTCGCCGCACAGGCCTTCTCCGGGGCCCTGCTGCCCCCGCCCCCGTACCGCCATTTCTCACAAGGACGTGACCCTCATGCGCAAGAGCACCAGATTCGCCGCCTCGGCCGCCGCCGGCCTGCTCGCCCTGTCCTCCCTCACCGCCTGCGCCAACGAGGCGGCGAGTTCCACCTCCGGCACCGGCAGCGGCGGGGGCGGCAAGGGGGAGAAGGTCAAGATCATGGTGGGCGGCCTGGACAAGGTCATCTACCTGCCCGCGATGCTCACCCAGCGCCTCGGCTACTTCGCCGAGGAGGGCCTGAACGTCGAGCTGCTGAGCGAGCCCGCCGGTGTCCAGGCCGAGACCGCGCTCGTCTCCGGCCAGGTCCAGGGCGCCGTCGGCTTCTACGACCACACCCTGGACCTCCAGACCAAGAAGAAGTACGTCGAGTCCGTGGTGCAGTTCTCGCACGCGCCCGGCGAGGTGGAGGTCGTCTCCAACAAGGCGGCGGACAAGATCACTTCACCGAAGGACTTCAAGGGCAAGAAGCTCGGCGTCACCGGCCTCGGCTCCTCGACCGACTTCCTCACCAAGTACCTGGCGGTCAAGAACGGGGTGAAGATCAGCGAGTTCAGCCCGGTCGCCGTCGGCGCGGGACCGACCTTCATCGCCGCGCTCGAAAAGGGCTCCATCGACGGCGGTATGACGACCGATCCGACCGTCGCGACGATCCTGGACAAGAAGGCGGGCAAGGTCCTCATCGACATGCGGACGCCCGAGGGTTCGCAGGAGGCGCTCGGCGGCCCGTACCCGTCGTCCAGCCTGTACATGCAGACGGAATGGGTCGACAGCCACAAGGAGACCGTCCAGAAGCTGGCCAACGCGTTCGTCAGGACGCTCAAGTGGATGTCCACCCACAGCCCGAGCCAGATCGCCGACAAGATGCCCGCCGACTACTCGCAGGGCAACAGGTTCCTCTACGCCACGGCCATCAAGGACACGCTGCCGATGTTCACCACGGACGGCGTGATGCCCGAGAACGGCCCCGAGACCGTCGAGAAGGTCCTCAAGGCGTTCAACCCCAACATCCAGAACCACGACGTGGACCTGAGCAAGACCTACACCACCGAGTTCGTTGAGAAGGCCAAGGGCTGAGATCCGTATGCAAGGGGGCCACGGCCTTCCCCTCCCCCCGAGCCGTGGCCTCAGGCGCGGGCCGCCCACACGTAACGGTGTTCGGGGCGGCCCGCGCCGCCGTACTTCAGCGTCAGCCGGACCTGTCCGGTGCGCTCCAGGAACTTCAGGCAGCGCTGGGCGGTCTGCCGGCTCACCCCGGTCCGCTCGGCGACCTCGTGGGCCGACAGGGGCCCGGCGGCCCCCATCAGGGTCCGGCGGACGAGTTCGACGGTCGCGGGGGAGTGGCCCTTGGGCAGGGTGGGCTCCGGCGGCGCCGACAGCGCCCCGAAGAGCCGGTCGACCTCGGCCTGTTCGGCCTCCCCGCCACTGTCCAGGGTGCGGCGCAGCGCCGCGTACGCCTCCAGTCTGGAGCGCAGCCCGGCGAAGGTGAACGGCTTGATCAGGTACTGCAGCGCACCGTGCCGCATCGCCGCCTGCACGGTCGACACGTCACGGGCCGCCGTCACCATGATCACGTCGGTCCCGAGGCCGCGGCTGCGCATCTCCCGTACGACCGACAGGCCCGTGTCGTCGGGCAGGCAGTGGTCCATGAGGACCAGGTCGAGCCGCGGCAGCGTCTCCAGCCGGTGCAGGGCGTCGGCGGCGGTGTGTGCCGCGGCGGCCACGCGGAAGCCCGGCACCTTCTCCACATAGGCGGCGTTGACCTGCGCCACCCGGACGTCGTCGTCCACGACCAGGACCTCGATCACCGCTCCTCCTCGCCGGTCCCGGCGCCGAGGGCGGCCACCGGGGCGGGCTCCGCCTCGGCGAGCGCCTCGGGCAGGACGACCGTGAACTCCGCGCCGCCGCCGGGCGCCTCGCCCACCGTGACGGTTCCGCCCTGCCGCTCGGCGAGCCTGCGCACCAGGGACAGACCGATACCGCGCCTGCCGTGCGCCGGCGGCTGCTTGGTGGACCACCCCTCCGTGAAGATCAGGTCGCGCCTGCCCGCCGGGACCCCGGGCCCGGTGTCGCGCACCCGGAGCACGGCGGTACGGCCCGCCGCGCGCAGTTCGACCTCCACGCGCGCGTGCGGAGTCCCGGCGACCGCGTCCAGCGCGTTGTCGGCCAGGTTGCCGACGATCGTGACCAGACCCCTGGGGTCGACGAGCCGGTCCGGCAGGTGCGTGCGGTCCGACAGCCACAGCGCGACCCCGCGCTCGGCCGCGACGGTCGCCTTGCCGACCAGCAGGGCGGCGAGCAGCGGGTCCTGGATCTTCTCGGTGACCTGCTCGGTGATGGCCCGGTGGTCGCCGACCACCTCGCCGACGAACTCCACGGCGTCGTCGTACATCTCCAGTTCGAGCAGCCCGAGCAGGGTGTGCATGCGGTTGGCGTGCTCGTGGTCCTGGGCACGCAGGGCGTCGATCAGGCCGCGCGTCGAGTCCAGCTCCCGGCCCAGCTCCTCCAGTTCGGTGCGGTCGCGCAGGGTGGCGACGGCACCCCCGTCGTCGGTGGGCATCCGGTTGGCGACCAGGACGCGCTGTCCGCACACCGTGAGCAGGTCCGTGCCCGTCACCCGCCCGGCCAGGACGTCGGTCGTACGGCCCTCGCCGAGCGCCTCGTCGAGCGACCGGCCCACCGCCTGGTCGCCGAGGCCGAGCAGCCGCCGCGCCTCGTCGTTGAGCAGCCGGATCCGCCCGCCGCGGTCCAGGGCCACGACTCCCTCCCGGATGCCGTGCAGCATGGCCTCGCGTTCGGCGAGCAGGGCCGCGATGTCCGAGAAGGCGAGGTCCCTCGTCTGCCGCTGGACCCGGCGGGAGACCACCCACGCGGCCAGCGCGCCGACGGCCAGGGCACCGCCGGCGTAGGCGAACAGGCCCGGAATGGCGTCGATCAGCTTGGCCCGCACGCTGTCGTAGGCGATGCCGACCGAGACCGCGCCCACGATGTGGTGGCCGCCGTCGTACAGGGGCACCTTGCCGCGTGCCGAGCGGCCCAGCGTGCCGGTGTCGATCTCCATGACCTTCCGGCCGGCCAGGGCCGTGCTGGGGCTCGTCGACACGTGCCGGCCCACCTGTTCCGGATCCGTGTGCGACCAGCGCATGCCCCGTCTGTCCATCACCACGACGTACTCGGCGCCGGTCGCCTTCCGGATCCGCTCCGCCTCCCGCTGCACGGGGCCGTCCACGGCCGGGACGGTGTGCTGGAGGTCCTGTGCGATCTGCCGGTTCTCGGCGGTGGTCTCGGCGATGGCGAGGGCGCGGCGCATCGCCTGCTCGTCCAGCTGGTGGCTCAGCGGCGCGAGGAACAGGCCGGTCGCGAGCACGGCGACTCCCGCGGCGATCGCCAGCTGCATCAGCAGCACCTGCGAGAAGACACGTCGCGGCAGGCCCAGCCGCCGGCGGCGGGCGGGAGGAGTGGCGCTCATGGGCATGACAGTACGTCGCGACACGGAGGCTGTTCGCGAGCTGCCCCGCTGTGTGGCACGGATCTCCCGCCCCAGGGCCCGACCTCGCCCCGTCGCCGTGCCACGCCGTCGCCCCGGCTTGCCGTCGTGCTGCCGTGTCGAGCTGGCGAGTTGCTGTGCCGTCCCGTTGCTGTCTCGCGTCCCCGCCGTGCCGTCGCCCCGCCGTGCTGTCGCGGTGCCCCGTCGAGCGGGGGTGCTGTTGTGCTGGCGTGCCGTCGGTGCATGGGCCTTCAGCGGCGGCACGAGGCCGGTGCGCCTCGGGGAGGCGCGTGGGGGGTGGGGCGTCAGGCCCGCAGTCCCGCGGGTGCCAGTTCATGGACGGCCGTCACGTCCATGCGTGTCGGGCCGCCCAGTACCGAGGCGCCGCAGCTTTCCGGGCGTGGTGGGAGGGCGGCCTCCTGGGTCACGGTCACGTGCCACCGGCGGCCGTCGGTGTGGGCGACCGTGACCTCCCAGCGCGGCGCCGGTCCGTCGGTGCGTACGACGCTCAGCGCGTCCGCGCGGTACTCGCGCGCCGCCTCCCGCACCGCCAGTTCCGCGGCCTGTCCGGGCCGTTCCCATGCCGTGCGGCCCCGGCAGCCTTCGAGGACCATCCGGCCCTCGCCCACACGGTGCAGGATCTCCTTGACGGCGTGGGCCTCGGCCCGGCCGTAGGCGTATCCGAACGGCAGCACGAGCAGGGTCGGCGAGAAACGGTGGCCGCCCAGGTGCGTGACCTCCCAGACGTCCTGGACCCCGGAGGCGGCGAGTTCGGCCGCGAGGGGGCGGCCGAGGAGGGCGCAGCACTGGTCCCGCTTGCCGTTGGTGCACACCAGCGCGAGCGGATCACCTGTGTGTGGCCCGCCCTGGAGCGCGGCGTCGAAGGTGTGATGGTCACCCATGCCCAGCGCGGCGAAGTCGAGGGCCAGCAGCTGTTCCGGATCGGCGGTCATGGCGCTGTGCAGCCATACGTTCCCCGGGACCGTATGGGCCGCGTACACATGCCGTACGGACTGGTTGCGGCGGTCGGCGTGCCGCCCCGGACGGCGGATGAGCGCGATCCGCACGCCGGTGCCCCGCGCCGCGCGCTCCAGCGCGCGTCCGAGCGCGGGGTCCAGGTGGCTCGAAGCGAGTGCCTTGGCACCCCAGGGGCCGGGCTGTTCCAGCAGCAGCCAGGTCGTCGCCGTGGCCGCGGTGGCGGCCATCGGCTCGTCGAGCTGCCGGGAGGCGGTCGAGCACGTACTCACACAGGTGAGCCTAACCTGACTCGGGCCGTAACCATTCCAGCCGTCGGGGTGATCTTCTCCGGGCACTCGCGCAGCGCCCCGACGCGCGTACGGCTCGTATCCTTGGTCGGCATTCCATCCTCGTACGTGCACAGGGCCCTGAGCCGGTGCACGCGTCGGCATGAGAGAGGTCGCGCGGTGAGTCAGCCGAACCGGTACCCGAGCCCGAGCCGCAGCGCGGCGCAGATCCCGGTCGTGGTGCTCGCCGGTTTTCTCGGCTCGGGCAAGACCACGCTTCTCAACCATCTGCTGCACCGCAGCGGCGGCAGCCGCATCGGCGCGATCGTCAACGACTTCGGCGCCGTCGAGATCGACGCCATGGCGGTCGCGGGCGCCCTCGGGGACTCCACCGTCTCCCTCGGCAACGGGTGCCTGTGCTGCGCGGTCGACGCCAGTGAACTCGACGTCTACCTCGACCGGTTGACGAGCCCGGCCGCCGGTATCGACGTCGTCGTCATCGAGGCCAGCGGACTCGCCGAGCCCCAGGAACTCGTCCGCATGGTGCTGGCCTCCGAGAACCCCCGGGTCGTCTACGGCGGGCTCGTCGAGGTCGTGGACGCCGTCGAGTTCGGCGACACGCGGGCGCGGCATCCCGAGATCGACCGGCATCTGGCGCTCGCCGACCTCGTCGTCGTCAACAAGACCGACCGGGCCGCCGACGGCGAGAAGGTGCTCGCACTCGTACGGTCCCTGGTCGACGGGGCCGCCGTCGTCGCGGCCTCGTACGGCAGGGTGGACCCGGAGTTCCTCTTCGACTGCCGGCCGAGCGAGGAGCGGGTCGGGCAGCTCTCCTTCGACGACCTGCACGCGTCCGGCGCGGACGAGGAGCACGACCACCACGCCGGGCATCTGCACGCCGGCTACGACAGCCTCTCCTTCGTCTCCGACGTGCCGCTCGATCCCCGCCGCCTGATGCGGTTCCTGGACAGCCGGCCCGACGGGCTCTACCGGATCAAGGGGTACGTCGGCTTCGGCCGCCACGACGTGCGCAACCGCTACGCCGTGCACGCCGTGGGGCGATTCCTGCGCTTCTACCCCGAGCCCTGGCCGGACGGCGACGACCCCCGTCTCACCCAGCTCGTGCTCATCGGCTCCGGCATCGACGCGGGCGCCCTCGGCAAGGAGCTGGAGGCGTGCGAGCAGGACACCCCGCACGCCGACGAGCACGGCATGTGGGGCGTCCTGCGCTACGTCCGGGCCCCCGAGGGACACGACCCCGAGGCCCCGCACCAGACGGACCTGGACCCGACGGACCTGGACCCGACGGTCCCGGACCCGACGGTCCCGGACTCGACGGTCCCGGACTCGACGGTCCCGGACTCGACGGACCTGAACCCGACGGACCTGGTCCCGACAGACCCGGACCCGTCGGAACCCCCGGTCTAGGCGGGCCCCACGACCACCGCCACCGTCTTCGGCAGCGACACACCCGAGCCGTCGCGGCGCGGGTCGAGCTGCGGGAGTTCGGCCGGGGTGCCGTTCTTCTGCGCGGCCAGGGCCGGGGTGGCCCCCGCCCAGGCGAAGGCCAGGCAGTCCTCGCCCTTCAGGAACCGCTGGCAGCGCACGCCACCGGTGGCGCGGCCCTTGCGCGGGTACTGGTCGAACGGCGTGACCTTGCCCGTCGTCTGCACGCAGTCGTCCAGCGTGCCGCGCGAACCGGCCACGGTGAGGACGATCGCGTCCGCGGCCGGGTCGACGGCCGTGAACGAGATGACCTTGGCGCCCTCGGTGAGCTTGATGCCGGCCATGCCGCCGGCCGGGCGGCCCTGCGGGCGGACCTGGGAGGCCTGGTAGCGCAGGAGCTGGGCGTCGTCCGTGATGAAGACCAGGTCCTCCTCACCGGTGCGCAGCTCCACCGCGCCGACGATCCGGTCACCCTCCTTGAGCGTGATGACCTCCAACTCCTCCTTGCTGGACGGGTAGTCGGGCACGACCCGCTTGACGACGCCCTGCTCGGTGCCGAGTGCCAGGCCGGGCGACGACTCGTCCAGCGTGGTCAGGCAGACCACGGTCTCGTCGTCCTCCAGGGAGACGAACTCCGCCAGCGGCGCTCCGCCGGCGAGGTTCGGAGCCGACGTCTGCTCCGGCAGCTGGGGCAGGTCGACGACGTTCACGCGCAGCAGCCGACCCGCCGACGTCACCACGCCCACCTCTCCCCGGGCGGTCGCCGGGACCGCCGAGACGATCACGTCGTGCTTCTGCCGCTTGCCGTCCGTGCCCTGCGCGAACGGTTCGCCGTTCGCCGTGCGGGCCATCAGGCCCGTCGAGGACAGCAGAACACGGCACGGGTCGTCCGCCACCTGCAACGGCACCACGGCGGCCGGGGCGTCGCTCGCCTCCAGCAGCATCGTGCGCCGGGGAGTGCCGAACTTCTTGGCGACCGCGGCCAGTTCGGCCGAGACCAGCTTGCGCAGCTCCGCGTCGGACTCCAGGATCCGGGTCAGCTCCTCGATCTCCGCGATGAGCTTCTCCTTCTCCGCCTCCAGCTCGATGCGGTCGTACTTGGTCAGCCGGCGCAGCGGGGTGTCGAGGATGTACTGGGTCTGGATCTCGCTCAGCGAGAAGCGCCGCATCAGGCGCTCCTTGGCCTGCGCGGAGTTGTCGCTGGAGCGGATCAGACGGATGACCTCGTCGATGTCCACCAGCGCGGTGAGCAGGCCCTCCACCAGGTGCAGCCGGTCGCGCCGCTTGCGCCGGCGGTACTCGCTGCGGCGCCGTACGACCTCGAAGCGGTGGTCGAGGTAGACCTCCAGCAGCTCCTTCAGGCCGAGCGTGAGGGGCTGACCGTCGACCAGGGCGACGTTGTTGATGCCGAAGGACTCCTCCATCGGCGTCAGCTTGTAGAGCTGCTCCAGGACGGCCTCGGGCACGAAGCCGTTCTTGATCTCGATGACCAGGCGCAGCCCGTGCTCGCGGTCGGTGAGGTCCTTGACGTCGGCGATGCCCTGGATCTTCTTCGAGCCGACCAGGTCCTTGATCTTGGCGATCACCTTCTCCGGGCCCACGGAGAAGGGCAGCTCGGTGACGACCAGCCCCTTGCGGCGCGCCGTCACGGTCTCCACCGAGACCGTCGCGCGGATCTTGAAGGTGCCGCGACCGCTCTCGTAGGCGTCCCTGATTCCGGACAGGCCGACGATCCGGCCGCCGGTGGGCAGGTCGGGGCCCGGGACGTGCCGCATCAGGGCGTCCAGGTCCGCGGTCGGGTGGCGGATCAGGTGGCGGGCGGCCGCGATGACCTCGTTGAGGTTGTGCGGGGGCATGTTCGTGGCCATGCCGACGGCGATGCCGGAGGCGCCGTTCACCAGCAGGTTCGGGAAGGCGGCCGGCAGGGCCACCGGCTCCTGCTCCTGGCCGTCGTAGTTGGGGGCGAAGTCGACGGTGTCCTCGTCGATGGACTCCGTCATCAGGCCGGTGGCCTCGGCCATCCGGCACTCGGTGTACCGCATGGCGGCCGGCGGGTCGTCGTTGCCGAGGGAGCCGAAGTTGCCGTGGCCGTCGACGAGCGGGACACGCATCGAGAAGGGCTGGGTCAGGCGCACCAGGGCGTCGTAGATCGACGCGTCGCCGTGCGGGTGCAGCTTGCCCATGACCTCGCCGACGACGCGGGCGCACTTGACGTAGCCGCGGTCGGGGCGCAGCCCCATCTCGTTCATCTGGTAGACGATGCGGCGGTGCACCGGCTTGAGTCCGTCCCGGGCGTCGGGCAGCGCGCGGGAGTAGATGACCGAGTACGCGTACTCGAGGAAGGAGCCCTGCATCTCGTCGACGACGTCGATGTCGAGGATCCTCTCCTCGTACGCGTCGTCGGGCGGCGGGGTCTTCGTGCTGCGGCGGGCCATCGCTGCCGGCTCCTTGCTGAAGCGTGACGGGATCTGACGCCGACCATTGTGGACCGCGCGGCTGACAACCCGGACCACGCCCCGTCCCCACAGGGCACGTTCCGCCCTCGGGCCCCGCCTCTGGGGCCCCGCGCCGTCCCGTGGCCGCTGGTGGCAGCGGTGCCCCTGGTGCCGCTGCGAACTGCGGGGACGTCCCCGTCGCGTGGTGCCGTCGTGACGCACGGCTTTTCCGTCTCGCTCCGGGCGTACGGACCGTGGGAACTTCGCCACAGGTCCGCACGCTTGCATACAGTGGCAGGACCGGTAGGAAAAGGGCGGTTCGCGGACCGCCATCGCGATCGAAGGGACGTACATGCCCATGGGTCACACGGCCGCAGCCGAGGCAGGCTCCGGCGGCCTGACAGCGACCGAGCACCGCCTGGCCAACGGCCTGCGCGTGGTGCTCTCCGAGGACCACCTGACCCCGGTCGCGGCGGTGTGCCTCTGGTACGACGTCGGCTCGCGGCACGAGGTAAAGGGACGCACCGGCCTGGCTCACCTTTTCGAGCACCTGATGTTCCAGGGCTCCGCCCAGGTCAAGGGCAACGGCCACTTCGAACTGGTGCAGGGCGCGGGCGGCTCGCTCAACGGCACCACCAGCTTCGAGCGCACCAACTACTTCGAGACGATGCCCACCCACCAGCTGGAGCTCGCCCTCTGGCTGGAGGCCGACCGCATGGGTTCGCTGCTCGCGGCGCTGGACGACGAGTCCATGGAGAACCAGCGGGACGTCGTCAAGAACGAGCGCCGCCAGCGCTACGACAACGTCCCCTACGGCACCGCCTTCGAGCGGCTGACCGCCCTCGCCTACCCCGAGGGCCACCCGTACCACCACACGCCGATCGGATCCATGGCGGACCTCGACGCGGCCACCCTGGAGGACGCGCGCGCGTTCTTCCGCACGTACTACGCGCCGAACAACGCCGTGCTGTCGGTCGTCGGCGACATCGACCCGGAGCAGACCCTTGCCTGGGTCGAGAAGTACTTCGGCTCCATCGCGTCCCACGACGGCAAGCCCGAGCCCCGTGACGGCTCCCTGCCCGACGTGATCGGCGGGCAGCTGCGCGAGGTCGTCGAGGAGGAGGTTCCGGCCCGCGCCCTGATGGCCGCCTACCGGCTCCCGCACGACGGCACGCGCGCGTGCGACGCGGCCGACCTGGCGCTCACCATCCTCGGGGGCGGCGAGTCCTCCCGGCTCTACAACCGGCTGGTGCGCCGCGACCGTACGGCCGTCGCGGCCGGTTTCGGACTGCTGCGGCTGTCCGGCGCGCCCTCCCTCGGCTGGCTGGACGTGAAGACCTCCGGCGATGTCGAGGTCCCCGTCATCGAGTCGGCGATCGACGAGGAGCTCGCCCGGTTCGCCGAACAGGGCCCGACGGCGGAGGAGATGGAGCGCGCCCAGGCCCAGCTGGAGCGCGAGTGGCTGGACCGCCTCGGTACGGTCGCGGGCCGCGCCGACGAACTGTGCCGCTACGCCGTCCTGTTCGGCGACCCGCAGCTCGCCCTGACCGCCGTCGGCCGGGTCCTGGAGGTGACGCCCGAGGAGGTCCAGGAGGTCGCCAAGTCCCGCCTGCGTCCCGACAACCGCGCGGTGCTCGTCTACGAGCCGACCGCCGCCGACACGCAGGACGACGCCCAGGACGCGGACGCCGCGGCCACCGACGAGACCGAGGAGGCGGCGAAGTGACCGAGCTCGCCACGATGGAGTTCCACCCCCGGCCGCAGGCCGGCGAGGCCAGGCCGTGGGCGTTCCCCGCCCCCGAGCGCGGGACGCTGGACAACGGCCTGACGGTGCTCCGCTGTCACCGCCCCGGCCAGCAGGTCGTCGCCGTCGAGGTGCTCCTTGACGCACCCCTGGAGGCGGAGCCGGCCGGCCTGGACGGCGTGGCCACGATCATGGCGCGGGCCTTCTCCGAGGGCACCGACCAGCACTCCGCCGAGGAGTTCGCCGCCGATCTTGAGCGCGCGGGCGCCACCCTCGACGCGCACGCCGACCACCCCGGCGTACGGCTCAGCCTGGAGGTCCCGGCCTCCCGCCTGGCCAAGGGGCTCGGCCTGCTGTCCGACGCCCTCAGGGCCCCCGCGTTCGCCGACTCCGAGGTCGAGCGGCTGGTGCGCAACCGGCTCGACGAGATCCCGCACGAGCTGGCCAACCCGGCCCGCCGCGCCGCCAAGGAGCTGTCCAAGGAGCTCTTCCCGGCCGACTCGCGCATGTCGCGGCCGCGCCAGGGCACCGAGGAGACGGTGGAGGCCATCGACTCGGCGGCCGTCCGCGCCTTCTACGACCGGCACGTGCGCCCGTCCACGGCCACCGCCGTGGTCGTCGGCGACCTCACCGGCATCGACCTCGACGAGCTGCTGGGCCGGACCCTGGGCGCCTGGACCGGCGCGCCCGCCAAGCCGCGGCCCGTGCCGCCGGTGACCGCCGACGACACCGGCCGCGTCGTCATCGTGGACCGGCCCGGCGCCGTCCAGACGCAGCTTCTCATCGGCCGCATCGGCGCCGACCGGCACGCACGCGTGTGGCCCGCCCAGGTGCTCGGCACCTACTGCCTCGGCGGCACCCTCACCTCCCGCCTGGACCGCGTCCTGCGCGAGGAGAAGGGCTACACCTACGGCGTGCGGGCGTTCGGCCAGGTGATGCGCTCGGCCCCCGACGGGTCGGGCGCCGCGATGCTCGCCATCAGCGGCTCGGTCGACACCCCGAACACCGGCCCGGCCCTGGACGACCTGTTCACGGTGCTGCGCAAGCTCGCCGCCGAGGGCCTCACGGACGCCGAGCGGGACGTCGCCGTGCAGAACCTCGTCGGCGTGGCCCCGCTGAAGTACGAGACGGCCGCCGTCGTGGCGGGCACGCTGGCCGACCAGGTCGAGCAGCACCTGCCCGACGACTACCAGGCGACGCTCTATCAGCAGCTCGCCGCCACCGGCACGGTGGAGGCCACCGCGGCCGTCGTCAACGCCTTCCCGGTGGACCGTCTGGTGACGGTCCTCGTCGGTGACGCGGCGCAGATCAAGGAGCCCGTCGAGGCCCTGGGCGTCGGCCGGGTCACCGTCGTCGAGGCCGAGTAGCGGCACACACGCGCGTGGGGCCCTGGTGACCGAAGCGTCACCAGGGCCCCATGTTGTCCGGATGTTGCCCGAATTGAGGGAGAGATCGCCTGTCTGCCCTGTGGTATGCGCTACAAAACTTCTGATCCGTTTGGGAATTGAAAGCGGCCCCGCTTAGCGTCGGTCCGGCTGTTCGTCGGGCAGTGCGCCGCGTCCGCGGCACCGGACAGTCATCGCCGAGTCCCCGTACGGCGCGAGCCAGGGGAGCCGGGGACCCACCGTCCCTGGGGTGAATCGGACACCCGCGCGCGATGCGAGGGGGCCGTAGGAGACCTTCCTGCTCCGAACCCGTCAGCTAACCCGGTAGGCGACAGGGAAGGAAAGGACCCACGTCTCCATGGCGTTCACCCGCGCCGCCGGGAAGCACCGGCGGCCGAGCCGGATGCACCGCACCACCGCCCGCGCGGCGGGCGTCGCGGCCCTGGCCACCACCGGTGTCATCGGCACCCTCGCCGCCCCGGCCCTCGCGGCGGAGGCTCCCGCCCCCGAGGACACCGGCCTCACCCCGGTCGTCACCATCGGCGACAGCGTCGCCGAGAAGATCGACGCCCAGGCCGTCGCCCAGCACCGGGCCGCCGCGCGCAAGGAGGCCGAGAAGGCCGCGCGCAAGAAGGCCGCCGAGCAGGCGGCGAAGGAGCGCGAGACCAAGGCGCGCGCCGCCCGCGAGGCCGAGCGCAAGCGCCTCAACGCCTTCGTCGCGCCGATCTTCGACTCGTACGTGTCGACCGGCTACCGGACCGGCGGCTCCCTGTGGTCCTCCGGCACCCACACCGGCATCGACTTCCACGCCGCGAGCGGCACCGGCGTCCACGCGGTCGGCAGCGGCACCGTCGTCGACGCCGGCTGGGGCGGGGCGTACGGGAACCAGGTCGTGATCAGGATGGCCGACGGCATGTACACCCAGTACGGGCACCTGTCGTCCATCCAGGTCTCGGTGGGTCAGCAGGTCACCCCCGGCCAGCAGATCGGCGTGTCCGGCGCCACCGGCAACGTCACCGGACCGCACCTGCACTTCGAGGCCCGTACGACCCCGGACTACGGCTCCGACGTCGACCCCGTGGCCTACCTCCGCAAGCACGGCGTCGACGTCTGACCCGCCGCCCGGCGCACCGTCCGCCCGGCACTCCCGAGGCCCCGGCTCCCGAGCCGGGGCCTCCGGCGTTCCCCGGCGGTCTTGTGGCTGCCGCCGGGCATGCCGAAGCCGTGCCACCCGTCCGGGCGGCACGGCTTCGGCGCAAAACCGTTCCTGCCGGGTCAGACCGTCTCGGGAAGCTCCTCGAGTCCCTCGGCGACCAGCTTGGCCAGGCGGTCGAGCGCGGCCTCCGCGCCGTCGGCGTCGGAGGCCAGGACGACCTCCTCGCCGCCCTCGGCGCCGAGGCCGAGCACGGCCAGCATGGAGGCCGCGTTGACGGGCGTCCCGTCGGCCTTGGCGATCGTCACCGGGATGCCTGCGGCCGTGGCGGCCCGGACGAAGATGGAGGCGGGGCGGGCGTGGAGGCCCTCGGCCCAGCCGACGTTGACGCGGCGCTCAGCCATGTGTTGCTGCCCTTCGGGTGTCAGGGTTGTCTAGACCAGTTTTCCATACGTGAAACGAGCCCGGAGCGGCGGTGTGCGCCGCTCCGGGTGGCGTCGGACCGCGGCCTCGGTCCGATGTGTGTCCTCCACAGACTGCCGCGCGCCGCTGTGGGACGCGAGCCGTACGCTGGGGCCCATGCAGACCTCGCCGGACCGGCACGAGTACCCCGCGCACTGGGAGGCCGACGTGGTACTGCGCGACGGCGGCACCGCACGGATCCGCCCCATCACCGCCGATGACGCCGGCCGTCTGGTCAGCTTCTACGAACAGGTGTCGGACGAATCCAAGTATTACCGCTTCTTCGCGCCCTACCCACGGCTGTCCGCGAAGGACGTCCACCGCTTCACGCACCACGACTTCGTGGATCGGGTGGGACTCGCGGCCACGGTCGGCGGCGAGTTCATCGCCACCGTACGCTACGACCGCATCGGCACGGACGGCATGCCCGCCTCGGCGCCGTCCGACGAGGCCGAGGTCGCCTTCCTGGTGCAGGACGCGCACCAGGGCCGGGGCGTCGCCTCCGCGCTCCTTGAGCACATCGCGGCCGTCGCCCGGGAGCGCGGAATCCGCCGCTTCACCGCCGAGGTGCTGCCGGCCAACACCAAGATGATCAAGGTGTTCACGGACGCCGGGTACACCCAGAAGCGCAGCTTCGAGGACGGCGTCGTCCATCTGGAGTTCGGCATCGAGCCGACCGACCGCTCGCTGGCCGTGCAGCAGGCACGGGAACAGCGAGCCGAGGCACGGTCCGTACGGCGGCTGCTCGTACCCGGCTCGGTCGCCGTCATCGGAGTCGGCCGCACGCGCGGCGGCGTGGGCCGCGGGCTCCTCGACAACATCCGCGACGCCGGCTTCACCGGCCGGCTCCACGCCGTGAACCGGGCCTTCGGTGAGGACTGCCGGGAGATCGACGGGGTGCCCGCCCACCGCTCGGTGCGCGACATCGACGGCCCCGTGGACCTCGCCGTCGTCGCCGTGCCGGCCGAGCACGTACCGGACGCCGTCGCCGAGTGCGGCGAGCACGGTGTGCAGGGGCTCGTCGTGATCTCCGCGGGCTACGCGGAGAGCGGCCCCGAGGGACGCGAGCGGCAGCGCGCGCTCGTACGGCAGGCACGCTCGTACGGCATGCGGATCATCGGGCCCAACACCTTCGGGATCATCAACACCTCGCCGGACGTTCGGCTCAACGCCTCCCTCGCCCCGGAGATGCCCCGGCCCGGCCGCATCGGACTCTTCGCCCAGTCCGGGGCCATCGGCATCGCGCTGCTGTCCCGGCTGCACCGGCGGGGCGGCGGGGTCACCGGGGTCACGGGCGTGTCGACCTTCGTGTCGGCCGGCAACAGGGCGGACGTCTCCGGCAACGACGTCATGCAGTTCTGGTACGACGACCCCGACACCGACGTCGCCCTGATGTACCTGGAGTCCATCGGCAACCCGCGCAAGTTCACCCGCCTGGCCCGGCGTACGGCGGCGGTGAAGCCGCTGGTCGTGGTGCAGAGCGCAGGCTCCGCCCCGCCGGGGCACGCGGTACGGGCGACCCGGCTGCCGCATGCGACGGTGTCCGCGCTGCTGCGGCAGGCCGGAGTGATCCGGGTCGACACCATCACCGAACTGGTCGACACCGGCCTGCTGCTCGCCCGGCAGCCGCTGCCGCCGGGACCGCGGGTGGCGATCCTCGGCAACTCCGAGTCGCTGGGCGTGCTGACCTACGACCGCTGTCTCGCGGAGGGGCTGCGCCCCCAGCCGCCGCGCGACCTGACGACGGCGGCCTCGGCGGAGGACTTCCGGGTCGCGCTGTCCCGGGCGCTCACCGACGAGACCACCGACGCGGTGGTCGTCACGCTGATACCGGCGGTGGGGGAGGAGGCCGCCGCGGACACCGCCCTGGCCGAGGCGCTGCGCTCGGCCGCCCAGGAGGTCCCCGGCAAGCCGGTCCTGGTGGTCCACGTCGAGTTCGGCGACCTGGCGGAAGCCCTCTCCGCCGCCACGAGCACGGCCCCGCCCCCCGGCCCGGGCCCCCAGCCGCCGGCGACTCCGCTGCTGCCGCGCTCCACGGCACCCGGGTCGGCTCAGGCTCTCCCGAGGGGTCCGGACCGCCCGACGGGCGGGGCGTCCCCGGCTGGTCCGGTTCACCAGGCGGGCGCTGCTTCCCTGGCGGGCGCGGACCATCAGTCGGGCGGGGTGTCCCCGGCCGACTCGGGCCCTGAGCCCGGCGTGGCGCCGCACGTCGGCCAGGGCCCCCGGCCGGGGGCGGGCCACCGGTCCGGCCCGGTCTTTTCGCCCGCAGACCCGCACCCCGAGACCGGCACTGGCCCGAACCCCGAGACCGGCACCGGCCCGAAGGCGCGCACGGGACCCGGACGAGGACCTGGCCAGGCCTCCGGCCCTGGTCAGGCCTCCGGCCCTGGTCAGGCCCCCGGCCCCGGTCGGGAATCGGGTCCCGACCAAGCATTCGCCGCAGGTTCGCGGCCCGGTGCCGGTCCCGGTCCTGGGCGACCGGCCTCCGCCGTGCCCGAAGGGCCCGGAGGAACGGGCCCCGGGCCTGTGGCGTCGGCCGGTGCGAGCGCCGAGTCGGCCGCCGCCGGACCGCGGCTGATCACCGCCTATCCCGCCGCCGAGCGCGCCGTGCGGGCGCTCGCCGAAGCGGTCCGGTACGGACAGTGGCGGCGGGAGGCCGCGGAGCCCGGCCGGGTGCCGGAGTACGAGGACATCGACGAGAAGGGCGCCGCCGTGTTCATCGGCGGGCTGCTGGAGCGCGGGCAGGGCCTCACGCTCGGCACGGAGAAGACCTGCGAGCTGCTCGGCCGGTATGGCATCCACGTGCGCCGGGCCCTGCCCGCACCCACCCCCGACGACGCCGCCGAGGCTGCCCGCACCCTCGGCTACCCCGTCGCTCTGAAGGCCACCGCCCCCCATCTGCGGCACCGCGCCGACCTGGGCGGCGTACGCCTCGACCTCACCGACGAGGAGCAACTCCGCTGGGCATACGCCGAGTTGACCGACCTCTTCGGCAAGCCCGAGGAGGTGCGGCCGGTGGTGCAGGCGATGGCACCCCGAGGCGTCGACACCGTCGTGCGCGCGGTGATCGACCCGGCGGCCGGCGCCGTGCTCTCCTTCGGGCTCGCCGGCGTCGCCTCCCAACTGCTCGGCGACATGGCCCACCGGCTGATCCCCGTCACCGACCGCGAGGCCACCTCCCTGATCAGCTCCATCCGCACGGCGCCCCTGCTGTTCGGCTGGCGCGGCTCCGCCCCGGTCGACACAGCCGCCCTGCAGGAGCTGCTGCTGCGCGTGTCACGGCTGGTCCACGACCACCCGGAGGTCGTCGCCGTCACCATGGAACCGGTCGTCGTCGCCCCGCGCGGGCTGACCGTCCTCGACGCCACCGTGCGCCTGGCACCCCCGCCCGCGCGCGACGACCTCGGCCCGCGCACGCTCCCGGTGTACTGACCGCGGCTCCTCGCTCCGCGGCGGTGCCTCGCAGTCGGTGCGCCCCCGTAGGATGGACGGCATGGCCAAGACCAGTACGACGACCCAGGGGCTGCGTTCGGCGATCGAACGCAGCGGCTACTACCCGGCTCTCGTGGCCGAAGCGGTGGAGGCCGCCGTGGGCGGAGAGCCCATCCGGTCGTACCTGGTCCACCAGGAGACCACGTTCGACCAGAACGAGGTGCGGCGGCACGTGACGGTGCTCGTCCTCACCGGCAACCGCTTCATCGTCAGCCACACCGACGAGCAGGCCGCCGACAGCACCTCCCCGACGCCGTACGCCACCACGTCCACGGAGTCGGTCAAGCTCGACCGGATCTCGTCGGTCGTGGTCAGCCGCGTGGTCGCCAACCCCGAGCAGTACACGCCGGGCACGCTGCCGCGCGAGGTCGTGCTGACCATCGGCTGGGGCGCCGTGTCCCGTATCGACCTGGAGCCCGCCGCCTGCGGTGACCCCAACTGCGAGGCCGACCACGGCTACACGGGCAACTCGACGGCGGACGACCTCAGCCTGCGCGTCAGCGAGGCCGGCGACGGCCCCGAGACGGTCCGGCAGGCCCTCGCCTTCGCCCAGGCCATCTCCGAGGCCACCGCGGACCCGACCCGCTGATGACCCGCCCCTTCTTCCCCGACGACGCCACCGCCTGGGACCACCCGGTGCCGCTGGCCGTCGAGTCCGCACCCGTCCCCGCGTACGGCACCGGCTCGCTCGCCGACCTGCTGCCCACGCTGGCCGCCGGGATGGGCGTCCCGCGGATGACGGCCGCGATCGACGAGCTGGCCCCCGTCGACCGCGCCTGCGTCTTCCTGATCGACGGCCTCGGCTGGGAGCAGCTGAAGGCGCACCCCGCGGAAGCGCCCTACCTGAACTCCCTGCTCGGCAGCTCGCGCGGCGGAACCGGCCGCCCGATCACCGCCGGGTACCCGGCGACCACGGCGACCTCGCTCGCCTCCGTCGGCACCGGCCTGCCCCCGGGCGCGCACGGCCTGCCCGGCTACACCGTGCGCAACCCGGCCACCGGCCAGCTGATGAACCAGCTGCGCTGGCAGCCGTTCACCGATCCGCGCGCCTGGCAGCCCCACCCCACGGTCTTCCAGCTTGCCCAGCAGGCAGGCGTGCACGCCGCCCAGGTGTCCTCCCCGGCCTTCCAGAACACCCCGCTGACCAAGGTCGCGCTCAGCGGCGGCACGTTCCTGGGACGGCTGACCGGCGAGGAGCGCATGGACGTCGCGGCCGAGCAGCTCGCCGCCGCCGACCGGGCCCTCGTCTACACGTACTACTCGGAACTCGACGGCGCCGGTCACCGCTACGGCGTCGACTCCGACACCTGGCGCGGACAGCTCATGCACGTCGACCGGCTGGCGCAGCGCCTGGCCGAGCAGCTCCCGCCGCGCAGCGCGCTCTACGTCACCGCCGACCACGGCATGATCGACGTCCCGTTCGACGAGCAGCACCGCATCGACTTCGACGAGGACTGGGAGCTGCGCGCGGGCGTCGCCCTGCTCGGCGGCGAGGGACGCGCGCGGCACGTGTACGCGGTGCCGGGCGCCGAGGGCGACGTGCTCACCTGCTGGCGCGAGGTGCTCGGCGAGCAGTTCTGGGTCGCCTCCCGGGACGAGGCGATCGCGGCGGGCTGGTTCGGGCCGCGCGTCGACGAGCGGGTGTACGCGCGGATCGGCGACGTGATCGCCGCCGCCCGCGACGACGTCCTGCTCATCGCCTCCGAGCAGGAGCCGAAGGAGTCGCTGATGGTCGGCAACCACGGTTCGATGACCCCTGCCGAGCAGCTGGTCCCCCTGCTGGAAGTACGCTCCTGAGGCCCCTTCCCCGCCTGCTCGCCGTACACCACCGTCCTCCACACTCGCCGAAAGGTGCCCGACTGCTCATGCCAGAGCTGGTGTTCTTCTCCGGAACCATGGACTGCGGGAAGTCGACACTGGCTCTCCAGATCGAGCACAACCGCTCCGCGCGCGGACTGGTGGGCATGATCTTCACCCGTGACGACCGGGCCGGCGAGGGCAAGCTGTCCTCACGCCTCGGCCTGGTGACGGACGCGGTGGAGGTCGAGGACGGCGTGGACCTGTACGCCTACATCGTCGACCACCTCTCGCAGGGCCGGCGCGCGGACTACGTGATCGCGGACGAGGCGCAGTTCCTCGCGCCCGAGCAGATCGACCAGCTCGCGCGCGTGGTCGACGACCTGGAGATGGACGTCTACGCCTTCGGCATCACGACGGACTTCCGCTCCAAGCTGTTCCCCGGGTCCCAGCGCCTGGTCGAACTGGCCGACCGCGTCGAGGTCCTCCAGGTCGAGGCCCTGTGCTGGTGCGGCGCCCGCGCCACCCACAACGCCCGTACCGTGGGCGGCGTCATGGTGGTCGAGGGCGCCCAGGTGTTTGTCGGCGACGTGACCCGTTCCATGGACGAGATCGGCTACGAGGTCCTGTGCCGCCGCCACCACCGCCGCCGCATGACGGCCGCCTCGGCCCGCGCGGCGGCTCTGTCCCCGGACGTACTGCCGGTGACCGCGGACTGACCGAGCGCCCGCGTCCGAGTCCGCGCGGCAGCACACGCCGGGGCACCGCCGCCGGTGCCCCGGCGCTGTCACCGGATGTCCCACCGGTATCACCCTCCTGAGCGACACCAGCCGTCAACACCGCTTGCCGTCCTGCCGTGCTCACCGCGCGCTCCGGATCAGGGCGAACCGGGCCCCCTCCGGATCCGTCACGGTGGACACGCGGCCCTGGGCGGTGTCATGGGCGGGGGTGAGGACCCGGCCGCCGAGGGCGACGAGGTGGGCGGTCGCTTCGTCGGGGTCGGGGACCTCGAAGTATGTCGTCCAGTGCGGGCCCCGGTCGTGGGGCAGGGATCGGCCCACCCCGTGGACCGCGGCGACCGGGCGGCCGTCGAGGTGCAGGGTCACGCGGTCGGTGTGGGCGGAGCCGTCCGGCTTCTGTTCGTAGCCGAACAGCCTGGTGTAGAACGTGGCGGCGCCCGCGGTCTCGTAGGTCAGCAGCTCGTGCCACACCGGGGTGCCGGGCAGTCCGGCGATCTCCGCGCCCGGGTGCGGCCGGGCCCGCAACAGGCCGAAAACCGCGCCCCACGGGTCCGAGCCGATCGTCAGGCGTCCGATGCCTTCCGCGTCCAGCGGCCCCACCCCGATCGTGCCGCCGGACAGCCGTACCGTTTCGGCCGTCAGGTCCACGTCGTCCGAGGCGAGATACGGCGTCCACGCCGCGGTCAGGCGCCGGCCGGGCGGCAGTTGCCCGATGCCGCCCACCTCGCGGCCGTTCAGCAGGGCCCGCACACCGGGGCCGAACCGGCTCGGCCCGGGCTGGAACTCCCAGCCGAAGAGCTCCCCGTAGAAGGCCTGCGCGGCGGCCGTTCCGTGCACCATCAGGCTCACCCGGCACGGTGTGCCCGGCCTGTTCCGGGCGGGTGCCCGGTCGTTCGGGACGCCCGGCTCCGGTGCCTCGGTCATCGTCACCTTCTCCTCGGCCTCCAGGGCCTCTCGACGGCCGCCTCGATTCCGTTCTCCGGACCCCGAGCCGATACGCCGCTCCCGTGTCGGGCACGCTTTTCGAAGATCCGGCACGGCAGGGTCCCGTCCGGAGGGTGCCCGGTGTGTGGTGTCCCGCCCGTTTCGATGCGTTTACCGAAGGATGTCGATCGGCTGTACAGCATGTGGCCGATCCCGTACGCCTCGTGATCGGAAGTGTCCGGCCGAGCAGAGTAGCCCGACCCGGGCGATGCGGCCACCCCATGCGCGAGGATGTGGCCATGAACGCCATCATTTCCGCATCCGATCTCGCGACCGCCCTCGCGGGGCCGCGGCCGCCCGTGCTGCTCGACGTCCGCTGGCAGCTCAGCCTGGCCACGGCGGCCGGCGCGGCACCCTTCGACGGGCGCGCGGCCCACGCGGCCGGGCACATCCCCGGCGCGGTCTTCGTCGACCTGGACCGCGAACTGGCCTCGGCGCCGGGCGGAAGCGGCCGCCATCCGCTGCCCGACCTGGAGGTGTTCGGCGCCGCGATGCGCCGTGCCGGGGTGTCCGCGGCCCGGCCGGTCGTCGTTCTCGACGGCGGACAGGGCTGGGCGGCGGCCCGCGCGTGGTGGCTGCTGCGCTGGACCGGGCACCCCGACGTGCGGGTCCTGGACGGCGGCCTCGCGGCCTGGGAGGGCACCCTGGAGACCGCCGTGCCCGAGCCGGCCGAAGGCGACTTCGTGCCGAAGCCCGGCGCGCTGCCGCTCCTCGACGCCGACGCGGCCGCGGCGCTCGCCCGGTCCGGCGTGCTGCTCGACGCCCGCGCGGGGGAGCGGTACCGGGGCGAGGTGGAGCCGATCGACCCGGTGGGCGGCCACATCCCGGGCGCGCTGTCCGCGCCGACCACCGAGAACGCCGGCCCAGACGGGAAGTTCCTGCCGGCCGGGGAACTCCGGGCGCGGTTCGCGGCGTTGGGCGCGACCGACGGGCGTGACGTCGGCGTCTACTGCGGCTCCGGCGTCTCCGCGGCGCACGAGGTGCTGGCGCTGGCCGTCGCCGGAATCCCGGCGGCCCTGTACGTCGGCTCGTGGTCGGAGTGGTCCTCGGGTCCGTCCCGGCCGGTCGCGGTGGGTCCGGACCCGCAGTGACGGGACGTCAGGCCGCCAGTCGGGAAGATACTCACAACGAGTGACGGGCAGTCAGCCCGAACCGGCGCCGGACCGTCAGGAACCCGGTGGCGGCGCCGGGCACGGCGAAGGGCCGCACCCCACGGGCGCGGCCCTTTCCTCTCGTACTGCGGTGCTGCCGCTGCCTGTTACTCCTGCTTCTTGCGGCGCGTGCCGAACACGATCTCGTCCCAACTCGGTACGGCGGCCCGGCGGCCGGGCCGGACGCCGTCCGCCTCGGCCTGCCGGTCGGTGGCGCCGGTGAGGCGGTCGCGGTGGCTGGTGACGGAGCGCGGCATGAGGACGTCCGCGTAGGCGGAGCCGGCCGAGGCCGCGGGGGCCGGGGGCTCCTCGGCCACCACCAGGTCCTCCTCGGGCTCCTCCACCGGTTCCGGCGCGCGTTCGGGCACCACCAGGTCGCCGCGGAAGCTCGGCACCGCCTCCAGCAGGCTGGTCAGCGTGTCCCGCTCGCCGACGCTCTCCTCGGGGGGCTCGGGCGCCTGCCCCGGCAGCGCCGGACGGTCGCGGTCCCGGTCGAAGGAGCGCTCGCGCGGCAGACGCGCGATGCGCGGCACGAACGGAAAGCTGGGTTCCGGGGAGCCGAGGTCGTCGGACTCGCCGATCAGGGCGCGGGCCTCGTCGTCGACGGCCTGCACCAGACGCCGCGGCGGGTCGTACGTCCAGCTCGCCGAGTGGGATTCGTCCGCGACCCGGTAGACCAGCAGGACCTCCCAGGTGCCGTCGTCGCGGCGCCAGGAGTCCCATTGGGCGGTGTCCTTCTCGGCGCCGCGCAGCAGCAGCCGCTCCTGGACGGTCTCGCCGAGCAGCGGACCGGAGTTCTCGCCGGGGCGGCGTACGGGGGTCTTGCGGGCGCGCTCGGCCATGAAGGCGCGCTCGGCGAGCACGGGGCCCTCGAAGCGCCGTACCCGGTCGACGGGGATGCCGGCGAGCTGGGCGACCTCTTCCGCGGTCGCGCCCGCTCGTATCCGGGCCTGGATGTCGCGGGGGCGGAGATGGCTCTCCACCTCGATCTCGATCTGGCCGAGGCGGGGACGGTCGCCGCGCACCGCGGCGCGAAGACGTTCGTCGATCGGAAGCGTGTACTCCGTGCTGTCCGCAGCCTTGAGCACCAGCCGTGTGCCGTCATTGGAGACGGCCACGACACGCAGTTCGGGCATGGGGACCTCCCGGGTGGTGCCTGCCGACGTCACGTGCGTCGCTGCTTCCGCTAGTCGAGTGTGGCCTGCCCGGGTGCAGCCTGCCACAACCTTGCCGAGTTGCCCGGCGTGTCGGGCACGGGCCCTGGAACGCCGTTATGGCACGGTTACCTGTTTGCAACGCTAAGTGACCAACACCGTCACCCTGTGCAATCAAAGCCCCCTCCCGGCGGTCCAGCATGGTCCCGGACACCCCGAAGGGAGGCCGGGCCCAGGGCTCACAACGGTACTCCATTCGGGCCACGTGCGTGGATGGGCACGCCGCCCGACTTCTTGCCAGAGGCGGTACTCGGCCGCCCCCGTCCGGCTTTTTCGATCATGCCCGTGGGGAACTTCACTTAATCGCCGCAATCGGAACTATCGCTTTCGTCCGTACGTCCCCTTTCTCGTGCGGTCGGCCGATCACCTACGAAAGGTGCGGCCCTGCGGGAAAGATGCGGCTCTGTACGAAAGAGGCAGGCAAGGTCCGGTCATGCGTGAAAGGTCCGACGGTGAGGGTGTGCCGAATACCGGCGAGGAGGTGAGGAGGAGGCGGTTCGACCTGAGCGTCGCCCAGGTCGCGGGCAGCGCCCTGGCGGCGGTGGTCGCCGCGAAACTCGCCTCGTACTTCGGCGTCTACGGCACGATCCTCGGGGCCGGTGTCGTCAGCGTCCTGGCCACCTGCGGCGGTTCGGTCCTGCAGCACTTCTTCCGGCGTACCGGCGAGCAGCTCCGCGGGGTGGGCACCTTCCCGGGCGCCTCCCCCGGTGCGGTCCCGGGCACCTGCGCGGCCGCTTTCCCGGCCGTGTCCCCGGCAGCCGGGCCCGGCCCGGTCCCGGTGGCCGCCCCCGCCGGGCGTGTCCCGCCGCCGGTGGGCGAGTTCGGTGAGGGGACCGTCTACCGGGCCCGGACCAGGAGCTGGAAGCGGCCCGTGGTCGCGGCCGCCCTCGTCTTCGGGGTGACCATGGCCGGAATCACCGCCTACGAGCTGGTGTCGGGCGACAGCTTCAGCGGCGGCAGGGGGACGACGGTCGGCTACGCCGTGACCGGCCACCGCTCGCCCTCCTCCGTGACCCCCGGCGAACACGCTCCCACCTCCTCGCCCTCCCGCACGCCCGGGACCGGGACCGGAACATCGCCGGACGGAGCCGCCTCCGCTCGCCCCGACAGCGGGACCGGGGCGAGCCCCACGCCCGCCCCCGACGCCACGGGGAACAGCGGCGACAACGGAAGCGACACCACGGGGAGCGCGGGCACCGACAGCACAGGGGAGGGCCGGCCCTCCGACTCCGGCACCACGGCCCCGGCGCCCGGCGCGAGCGCTACGGCCCCAGCACCCTCCGCAAGTAGTCGTTCTGGAACAGCCGCTGGGGATCCAGCCGGTCCCGCAGCGCCGTGAACTCCCCGAAGCGCGGGTGAACCGCGGCGAGTTGGCCGGCGTCCCTGGTGTGGATCTTGCCCCAGTGCGGCCTGCCCTCGTACGCGGTGAAGATGCTCTCCGCGGCCGTGAAGTACCGCTGGTAGGGGGTGCCCCGGAACATGTGGACCGCGATGTACGCGCTGTCCCGGCCCGAGGCGGTGGACAGGGTGATGTCGTCGGCGGGCGCGGTGCGCACCTCCACCGGGAAGCTCACCCGCAGTCCGGAGCGGTCGACCATCGCCTTCAGCTCGCGCAGCGCGTCGGCCAGGGCCTCGCGCGGCACGGCGTACTCCATCTCCACGAAGCGCACCCGGCGCGGCGAGGTGAAGACCTTGTAGGGGATGTCGGTGTACGTCCGCGCGGACAGCGCGCGGCTGGAGATCCCGGCGATCGACGGAATGGCGGCGGGCACCGCGCGGCCGACCCAGTTGGCCACCTGGAAGACGCCGTTGGAGAGGAACTCGTCCTCGAACCAGCCGGCCATCCGCCCCACCGGCTGCTCGGGGCCGGCGCTGCGGTTGTTGCGCTTGGTGTTGGTGCTTCCGGTGTGCGGGAACCAGTAGAACTCGAAGTGCTCGTTCTCCGCCCAGAGTTGGTCGAACTCCGCGAGCACCTGATCCAGGCTCATCGGTTCCTCGCGGGCGGTGAGCAGGAAGAGCGGCTCCACCGCGAACGTGAGCGCCGTGACGATCCCCAGCGCGCCCAGGCCGATGCGGGCGGCCGCGAAGACCTCCGGGTTCTCCTTCGCGGAGCAGGTGAGCACCGAGCCGTCCGCGGTGACCAGCTCAAGGCCCTTGATCTGGGCGGCGATCGACGCGGACTCGCGGCCCGTGCCGTGGGTGCCGGTGCTCGTCGCCCCGGCCACCGTCTGCTCCATGATGTCGCCCATGTTGGCGAGCGAGAGGCCCTCCCGCGCGAGAGCGACGTTGAGTCGCTCGAGCGGGGTGCCCGCCTCGACCGTGACCGTCATGGCCTTGCGGTCGACCCCGCGTATGCCGGTCAGCAACCGCGGGCGGATCATGACGCCGTCCGTCGCGGCGATGCTCGTGAAGGAGTGACCGGTGCCGACGGCCTTCACTCGCAGCCCGTCCTCGGCGGCCCCGCGCACGGCGGCGGCGACGTCCGCCACCGTGGCCGGAGTGACCTCCCGCCCGGGACGCGCGGCGACGTTGCCGCCCCAGTTACGCCACGTGCCGTTCTTCGCGCTCGTCGTGCTGCTCAACGAAGCCTCCCCGACGCGGAGCCGGCCTGCTGAGCCGGCGGTACCCGAGGAAACCGACCGCCACCGCGACGGCCCCGGACACCGCCGGAACCCCGTACCCGGCCCGCGCCCCGGCCGCGTCGATCACCCAGCCGGCCACCGAGGAGCCCAGTGCCACCCCGACCGCGAGCCCGGTGCTCACCCAGGTCATGCCCTCGGTCAGGTGCGAGCGTGGTACGTGCTCTTCGACGAGGGCCATCGTCGTGATCATCGTGGGAGCGACGGACAGGCCCGCAACGAACAGCGCCACGGCCAGAAACGGCAGGTTTCCGACCAGTAGGAGGGGGATCATACTCACGGCCATCGTGCAGATGCCCAGCAACCAGCGCCGGGCGGGCGGTCCCGCGAAGCGCAGCAGGCCGAACACGACGCCCGCCGTGCAGGAGCCCGCCGCGTAGAGGGCGAGCACGACGCTCGCGGCGCTCTTGTGCCCCTGCTGCTCGGCGAAGGCGACGGTGACCACGTCGACCGCCCCGAAGATCGTCCCGGTCGCCACGAAGGTCGACACGAGCACCTGGAGCCCGCGCGCACGCAGGGCGGAACCGCCGACGTGGTGCTCGCGCGGGTGCGGCTCGGGCTCGGTGGCGCGCTGGGCGGTCAGCCAGAACACGCCCACCGCCAGGAAGCAGGAGGCCAGCAGCGGCCCCGCCTCCGGGAACCAGACCGTGGACAGTCCGATGGAGACGATCGGCCCGAAGATGAAGCAGGCCTCGTCCACCACCGACTCGAAGGAGTAGGCGGTGTGGAGTTGCGGTGTGCCCCGGTACAGGGCGGCCCAGCGCGCGCGGACCATCGCGCCCAGGCTGGGCACGGTGCCGATCCCGGCCGCGCAGACGAACAGCACCCAGTCCGGCCACCGGAAGTGCGCCGCGCACAGCAGGACCGCCGAGGCGGTCAGCGCGACGAGCGTCGCGGGACGCAGCACCCGGCGCTGCCCGTGCCGGTCGACCAGCCGGGATATCTGCGGGCCGAGGACCGCCGCGGCCAGCGCGATGGTGGCAGACAGCGCGCCCGCGAGTCCGTAGCGCCCGGTGAGCTGGGAGATCATCGTGACCACGCCGATGCCCATCATCGCCAGCGGCATCCGGCCGAGGAAACCAGCGGCGGAGAAACCCTTGGAGCCTGGAGCGGCGAACAGGGCACGGTACGGGCTGGGCACAGGGTCTCCGCGAATCCGGTAAGGCGTGCAGGAAGCTGATACAGCTTACGGACCGGGTGCCCCCGGCGCACCACCCCCTCCGGACTTCCGGACACATCTCTCCACGGACGCCCGCGCAACCTCCCACTCCGGACTCCCGCGCCCCCCGTCTCCGGACTCCCGCGCGCCCCCGTCTCCGGACTCACGCGCGCCCCCGTCTCCGGACTCACGCCCGCGGTCCACTCCGGACTCCCCCGCCCCTGCGGGCCGGGAGCCCGCCCGCCGGTGCGGAGTGGCAGGATCGAGGCATGCCTGACGTGCTCGACGCCACCCCGTACGACGCCCTGCTCCTGCTCTCGTTCGGCGGCCCCGAGGGGCCGGACGACGTGATCCCGTTCCTGGAGAACGTGACGCGTGGGCGGGGCATCCCCACCGAGCGCCTGAAGGAAGTGGGCGAACACTACTTCCAGTTCGGCGGGGTCAGCCCGATCAACGCCCAGAACCGCGCCCTGCTCGACGCGCTGCGCAAGGACTTCGCCGACCACGGCGTCGATCTGCCGGTCTACTGGGGCAACCGCAACTGGGCCCCCTACCTGACGGACACCCTGCGGGACATGGTCCGCGACGGCCGCCGCCGCATCCTGGTCCTGGCCACCAGCGCCTACGCCTCGTACTCCGGCTGCCGCCAGTACCGCGAGAACCTCGCGGACTCCCTCGCCGCCCTCGAGGCCGAGGGCCTGGCCCTGCCGAAGGTCGACAAGCTGCGGCACTACTTCAACCACCCCGGCTTCCTCCAGCCCATGATCGACGGCGTGCTGGAATCGCTCGCCGGCCTTCCCGAGGACGTCCGCGACGGCGCGCACATCGCCTTCTGCACCCACTCGATCCCGGTCTCCGCCGCGGACACCTCCGGCCCGGTCGCGGGCCACGGCGACGGCGGGGCGTACGTCCGGCAGCACCTGGACGTGGCGCGGCTGATCGCCGACGAGGTCCGCGAGCGCACCGGCGTCGACCACCCCTGGCAGCTCGTCTACCAGTCGCGCTCCGGTGCCCCGCACATCCCGTGGCTGGAGCCCGACATCTGCGACCACCTGGAGGAGCGGCACGCCGCCGGGGCCCCGGCCGTCGTCATGGCGCCCATCGGCTTCGTCTCCGACCACATGGAGGTCATGTACGACCTCGACACCGAGGCCACGGCCAAGGCCGCGGAACTCGGCCTTCCGGTGAGCCGCTCCGCCACCGTCGGCGCCGACCCGCGGTTCGCCGCCGCCATCCGCGACCTGATCATGGAGCGGGCCGCCACCGAGCGCGGACAGCGGGTCACGCCGTGCGCCCTGGGCGCGCTCGGAGCGGACCACAACCTCTGTCCGGTGGGCTGCTGCCCGGCCCGTACGCCCCGGCCCGCCGCCGCGGGCGCCGACAGCCCCTACGCGTGAGGAGCCCCGTGACCGACACCCTGCCCGCCGAACTGCTGCAGGTCGCCCGCCAGGCGGCGGCACGCGCCGGAGAGCTGCTGAAGGACGGCCGCCCGGCCGATCTGACGGTGGCCGCCACCAAGTCCAGTCCGATCGACGTCGTCACCGAGATGGACATCGCTGCGGAGAAGCTGATCACCGGCCTGATCGCCGACCGGCGCCCCGACGACGGCCTCCTCGGCGAGGAGGGCGCCTCCGTCGAGGGCACGAGCGGTGTCCGCTGGGTGATCGACCCGCTCGACGGCACCGTGAACTACCTGTACGGACTGCCGACCTGGGCCGTCTCCATCGCCGCCGAGCAGGACGGCGAGGCGGTCGTCGGGGTCGTGGCCGCCCCGATGCGCGGCGAGTCCTTCCACGCCGTGCGCGGCCGCGGCGCCTGGGCGACCGGAACCTGGGCCGGCGAGCGCAAGCTGTCCTGCCGCGCCGCGCCGCCCCTGGACCAGGCCCTGATCGCCACCGGCTTCAACTACGTGGCCGACGTCCGCGCCCACCAGGCCGACGTGGCCCGCCGGCTGATCCCGCTGCTGCGCGACATCCGCCGCAGCGGTTCCGCCGCGGTGGACCTGTGCGACCTGGCGCTGGGCCGCCTTGACGGTTTCTACGAGCGCGGTCTGAACGCGTGGGACTTCGCCGCGGGTGACCTGATCGCCCGGGAGGCGGGCGCCGTGACCGGTGGCCGCCCGGGAGAGCGCCCGTCGCGCGATCTGACGGTGGCGGCCGTCCCGGGCGTCTTCGAGCCCCTCCAGAGCCTCCTGGAGGACCTCGGCGCCTGGCACGACTGAGGCCACGGCAGGACGGCGCCAGGAGCACGGACCGTAGGGTGCCGGGCCACCCACCCCGCGGACCGTAGGGTGCCGGGCCACCCACCCCGCAGACCGTGGGTGCGGGCCCACCTGCCCCCGCCGGTCCCACGCGCCGGCCGCGAGGAAGCCGAAGGGCGCGCCGGTGTCGAGAAGGCGAACGCGCGAAGGCGCGAAGCGCTGAGCACGATCGCCTTCTCGACACCGGCTGAAAGCGCCCGCAGGCGACCGAGCCAAACACACCAGGACCCCGGCGCTGGATTCGCCGGGGTCCTGGTGTGCGCGTGCAGGCTGGTCAGACGCCGGACACGCCGACCTCCACACCGTGTTCGGCGGCGAGGCGGCGCAGGTCGTCGAGTTCGGCCAGCTCGACCTCTACGAGGAAGTCGTCGCCCTCGTCACGAGCCCGGGTCAGATCGGACTCGGTTGCCTTTATGCGCTGCAGAAGTCCTGCGGTGAATGCGTCCATGCTTGCGCCCCCTCGTCCTGGGTCGGTGGGTCGGTGGCACGGGGGTGTGCCGTTCGGAAGGGGCGATCACGTCTCAGCAGGTGCCCGGCGCTGCCCGACCGGGCGGCGACGGCGCTGGACACCCACACCCACTCTGCGGAAGCGGATCGCGGAGTACCGCATGGTGCTGCGGCACATGCAGAGCGTGATCGCGGGGTGTAAACCCGTCCTCCCCCGCCTCTTCGCGGCGGAAACCTCGGCCGACAAGAAAATTCGCAATTCACGGACGCTTCGCCCACAGCTCGCCCGCAGTGCACCGGCCGCTACCACGGCTTACCGCCGACTTATGGTCGAAAAGGGCAGGATGGAAACACACACGAACGAAGACCCTGCCGGCGTGTGCCCCGAGCGGCGCTACGCGGGTGGACACAGGAAGGACATGCGACGTGCGCGTACTCGTCGTCGAGGACGAGCAGCTGCTCGCCGATGCGGTGGCCACCGGACTGCGCCGGGAGGCCATGGCCGTCGACGTCGTGTACGACGGTGCGGCCGCCCTTGAGCGCATCGGCGTCAACGACTACGACGTGGTCGTCCTCGACCGCGATCTTCCGCTGGTGCACGGCGACGACGTCTGCCGCAAGATCGTCGAACTGGGCATGCCCACGCGCGTGCTGATGCTCACCGCCTCCGGTGACGTCAGTGACCGTGTCGAGGGCCTGGAGATCGGCGCCGACGACTATCTGCCCAAGCCCTTCGCGTTCAGCGAGCTGACGGCACGCGTGCGTGCCCTGGGGCGGCGCACCAGCGTGCCCCTGCCGCCCGTTCTGGAGCGCGCCGGGATCAAGCTCGACCCCAACCGCCGTGAGGTCTTCCGCGACGGCAGGGAGGTGCAGCTCGCGCCGAAGGAGTTCGCGGTCCTGGAGGTCCTGATGCGCAGCGAGGGCGCCGTGGTCTCCGCGGAGCAGCTCCTGGAGAAGGCCTGGGACGAGAACACCGACCCGTTCACCAACGTCGTGCGTGTCACGGTGATGACGCTGCGGCGCAAGCTCGGCGAGCCCCCGGTGATCGTCACCGTGCCCGGCTCCGGCTACCGGATCTGAGCCGCCGTGGCCGCGACCCCGGCGCCGCCGCAGGCGCCCCCGAAACCCACCTGGGACCCCAGAAGGCCGGAGCCGGCCTTTCCGTGGCTGCGTCCGACCATCCGGATAAGGCTGACGCTGCTGTACGGCGGCATGTTCCTGATCGCCGGCATCCTGCTGCTGTCGATCATCTACCTGCTTGCCGCGCAGGCACTGCGCACCGGCAACCAACCGCTGTTCAAGATCGTCGACTTCAACGCACTGAGGGTCACCAGCACGGACTGTCCGGGCGTCGACAACGGCAACCTGTCGCTGTCGGAGTTCAACGCCGCGATCAGCGCCTGCATCGACCATCAACGCCAGGCCGCCCTGGACAGCCTGCTCAGCCGCTCGCTGCTCGCCCTGCTCGGTCTCGCCGTGATCGCCTTCGCGTTCGGCTACGCGATGGCCGGCCGTGTGCTGTCCCCGCTCGGCCGGATCACCCGCACCGCCCGCGCGGTGGCCGGCTCCGACCTGTCCCGGCGGATCGAGCTGGACGGCCCGGACGACGAGCTGAAGGAACTCGCGGACACCTTCGACGACATGCTGGAGCGGCTGCAGCGGGCCTTCACCGCCCAGCAACGCTTCGTCGGCAACGCCTCGCACGAGCTGCGCACCCCGCTCGCGATCAACCGCACGCTTCTGGAGGTGCAGCTCTCCGACCCGCACGCGCCGATGGAGCTCCAGCAGCTCGGCAAGACCCTGCTGGCCACCAACGAGCGCAGCGAACAGCTCGTGGAGGGCCTGCTGCTGCTCGCCCGCAGCGACAACCAGATCGTCGAGCGCAAGCCGGTGGATCTCGCGGAGGTCGCTTCGCAGGCCATCGACCAGGTGCGCGGGGAGGCGGAGGCCAAGGGGGTCGTGATCCGCGGCGAGCGCAAGCCGGCGGTGGTCCAGGGCAACGGCGTGCTGCTGGAGCGGATCGCCCTGAACCTGGTGCAGAACGCGGTGCGGTACAACGTGGTCGAGGAGGGCTGGGTGGAGGTCATCACGGACGTGCAGCACGGTCAGGCGATCCTCGTCGTCACCAACACCGGCCCGGTCGTCCCGGCGTACGAGATCGACAACCTCTTCGAGCCCTTCCGGCGGCTGCGCACGGAGCGCACCGGCAGCGACAAGGGTGTCGGCCTCGGTCTGTCCATCGCCCGCTCGGTGGCGAGGGCGCACGGGGGCCATATTTCGGCCCAGCCGCGTGAGGGGGGTGGGCTGGTGATGCGAGTGATGCTGCCGATCTGAGATCATTGCGCCGACACGCGGGGATGTTCGCTTTGCGCTGAAATTCCCGGGAGCGTTCCCGGCTTCATCGTGTGTGATCGATCACATGGGCGGTTTTCCGGCCATCTACTCTGCGTGGTCATGTGAACCCCCAAAATGCCGGAAAAATCCCGGTTTTCAGGGGGCAGGATCACGGGAAGTACACGGTGAGACCGCTTTGGAGCGGGGCATCCGGACCGTGTACGGTCCCGATCGCCATCCAAGCCGATCACTCTTGAGGAGTGCGGTTGGGTGTCGATTGAGTAACAGACCTTGATGTGAGGCAAAATCTCCGCCTCAGGTCGGGCACAAGTCCGGCCTCTCACGCGTTACGTGCGCTGGAGACACCGCATACACCCAGAGGGGGAGAGCGACATGGCAACCGATTACGACACCCCACGCAAGACCGACGACGACGTTGACTCGGACAGCCTGGAAGAGCTGAAGGCCAGGCGGAACGACAAGTCGACGTCGGCCGTCGACGTCGACGAGTTCGAGGCCGCCGAAGGCCTGGAACTGCCCGGCGCGGACCTCTCGAACGAGGAGCTGGCCGTCCGGGTGCTGCCCAAGCAGCAGGACGAGTTCACCTGCATGAGCTGCTTCCTGGTGCACCACCGCAGCCAGCTGGCCCGGGAGAAGAACGGTCAGCCGATCTGCCGCGACTGCGACTGAGGCAGGGTCGGCCGTGACTGGCTCGACCCCTCCTTGGAAGCGCCGCATCCCCCGCGGGGGAGCGGACCCGGGACCGTCCGACGGTCCCCACGGCGCGCGTGACGACGAGCGAGGGCCATCCCGTACCACCGATCCGGACGGATCGGCGGGATCGCCCGCGCTCGCTTCGGTCTTCGGGCGCGGTGACCCCGCCGACCCGGCGGGCGGATCCGCGCCCGCGGCCCGGCGGCAGGCCGCGGCGATCCGGCATCGGGCCCGGAGGGCCGGGAAAGCGGCCAGGAACGGCGCCCGAGTGGGCGGTGGTCACGCCAGGGCGGCCCTTTCGTACCTCACCGACCGCGTCATCGACATGGCCCCGCGGATCCCCGTACGGGACCTCACCACGCTCCGCAGGCAGTTCCCGGACCTCGGAGCGGAACAGCTCGCCGACAAGCTCGTGGCGGGCGCGGCGCACGCCTCCTCCACGGTCGGGGCGGGCGTCGGGGCGGCGGCGATGCTGCCGGTACCGCCCGCGATGCCGACGCAACTGGCGGCGGAGGTCACCGGAGTCGCGGCGATCGAACTCAAGCTGATCGCGGAACTCCACGAGGTGTACGGGGCGCGGCCCCCCGGAAATCTGAAGGCCCGCAGTACCGCGTATCTGGCCGCCTGGTCGCACGAGCGCAAGATCGACGTGCGGAACCCGACGACGATCGACATTGCCCTCGGGGGCCGGGTGAAGCGCCAGCTCCGCCGGCAGATCATGAAGCGGACGGCGCGGGGCCTGCCCAAGCTGACGCCCTTCATGGTGGGCGCCGCGGCCGGAGCCGTCATGAACCGGCGCGAGACCAGAAGGCTCGCCGCCCGCATCCGCTCGGACCTCCGCAAGGGCCAGGTCCCGTGGGACGAACTGCCCCCGCTGCCGCGTCTGGAGTCGGCCGGGCACCCGATGCGGCTCCAGGACACCGACGACGATTCGGACGGTCCCGGCACCACCGGCGGCTCCGGAGAGCCTGAGAACTGACCTGGCCGCCGCCCAGGAATCACCTGTACGAAGCCGCGCGGCCGCGGCCTGGACCGCGTCGCGGGCGTTACGCGGCCTCGGCCTCCGCGGCGGCCCGCGCCGTACGCAGCGCCTCGGCCAGCCGCTCCGGCTCCCGCGTCGACAGGTACAGGTAGGGCGTGGGGTCCTCGGGGTCGGTGACGATGACCCGCAGCGCCCCGGGGATGTAGGCACGCAGCAGCAGGAAGGCGCGGGTGTCGGCCTTGTGGGTGCGCCAGGCGCGCGCCTCCTCCGCGTCCAGCACCTCCGTCTCGCCGAGTGCCGCGACCGGGATCTTCGCCTCGCCCGCGATCAGCAGGCCGCCCACGACCCGGATCCGCGGCGAGCCGTAGGAGCTCGCCACGACCGCCGACGCCGCGGTGCCGCCGACCAGGCCGCCCAGCATCGGCAGGGTGCCGAAGGGGAGCAGGACCAGGGCGCAGGAGATGCCCATCAGAAGGCTGATCAGCCACCAGGAACGGGGCGCGGTGAGGCGTTCTTCGTACGGCTGGGCGGAGAGCTGCATGAACCAAGCTTGGCACGGTGTCGGGCGCACGCCGACGCGCGGGTAAGGTCTGCGCCTGTGAGTGGTAGTTCCGCAGCTCTTCAGCCCCCGCCCGACGCCGTGGCCCCGGTCCGGCACCCCGACGCCCCCGCCCCCGGCGAACTCCTCGGCTCGCACTACGCGGAGTGCTTCGGCTGCGGCGGGGAGCAGCCGCACGGGCTGCACCTCCAGGCGCGGGCCGGGGACGGCGTCGCCATCACCGCCGAGTTCACCGTGCAGCCCGCCCACCAGGGCGCGCCCGGCCTGGCCCACGGCGGGGTCCTCGCGACCGCCCTCGACGAGGCCCTCGGCTCGCTGAACTGGCTGCTGCGGACGATCGCCGTGACCGGGCGACTGGAGACGGACTACGTGCGCCCGGTGCCGGTCGGCACCACCCTGCATCTGGACGCCGAGGTCACCGCCGTGGCCGGACGGAAGATCTACTCCAGGGCCACCGGACGCGTCGGCGGTCCCGACGGGCCGGTCGCCGTCCGCGCCGAGGCCCTGTTCATCGAGGTCAAGGTCGACCACTTCGTAGACCACGGCCGCGAGCAGGAGATCCAGGCCGTCATGAACGACCCCGACCAGGTCCGGCGCGTCCGCGCCTTCGAGGTGAACCCGTGAGCCGTGAGCCCCTGAACGTGCTGATCCGGCGTGTCGACGCCGACGTACCGCTTCCGGCGTACGCGCGACCCGGTGACGCGGGCGCCGATCTGTGCACCACTGTGGCGTGCGAACTGGCGCCGGGGGAGCGGGCGGTACTGCCCACGGGTGTGTCTGTCGCGCTCCCCGAGGGGTACGCGGCCTTCGTGCACCCGCGATCCGGACTCGCCGCCCGCTGCGGTGTCGCCCTCGTGAATGCCCCGGGGACGGTTGATGCCGGGTACCGTGGGGAGATCAAGGTGATCGTGGTGAATCTCGACCCGCGCGAGTCCGTGCGGTTCGAGCGCTTCGACCGGATTGCCCAACTGGTCGTCCAGCAGGTCGAGAGGGTCCGCTTCCAGGAGGTGGCGGAGCTTCCCGGCTCGGCGCGGGCCGAGGGGGGCTTCGGGTCCACCGGCGGCCACGCCGCCGTGGACGGCGCGAGCGGCACGAACGGCCGGTCCGCCGTGGGCGGACCGGCGGGTGGGAATCGATACGCTTCGGTCGTATCCGACCGGGAAGGACAGTGACGTGTTCGGACGTCGCAAGAAGAAGGATGCCGCCGAGGACGCGGCCGGCGAGACCGAGCAGGTCGTCGACAGCGTCGACACCGAGGCGGACGTGGAGGGCGAGCGCGAGCGCGTGCGGCTCGAGCCCGGACCGCGGCCCGACGGGCCCTGGGACAGCTCCGAGGTGCGCGAGCCGGCCGAGGGCCGCGTGGACCTCGGCGGGATGTTCGTCCCGGGTGTCGAGGGCATGGAACTGCGGGTCGAGGTCGCGGGCGACGCGATCGTCGCGGCGACCGTCGTCCTGCACGACAGCGCCATCCAGTTGCAGGCCTTCGCCGCGCCCAAGCGCGAGGGCATCTGGGGCGAGGTGCGCGAGGAGATCGGCAGCGGCATCACCCAGCAGGGCGGCATCGTCGACGAGGTCGAGGGGCCGCTGGGCTGGGAGCTGCGCGCGCAGGTGCCGGTGCAGCTGCCGGACGGCACGGGCGGCTACCAGGTCGTGCGTTTCGTCGGCGTGGACGGTCCCCGCTGGTTCCTGCGCGGGGTGATCTCCGGGCAGGGCGCGGTGCAGCCGCAGGCGGCCGGACTGCTCGAGCAGATCTTCCGGGACACCGTCGTGATCCGCGGCGAGGGCCCGATGGCGCCCCGCGACCCGATCGTCCTGAAGCTGCCGAACGACGCGCAGATGGTGCCCGAGGGCGTCCAGCAGGACGAGGGCCAGTCCCGCTTCTCCGGCGGAATGGGCCAGCTCCAGCGCGGACCGGAGATCACCGAGGTCCGCTGACCGCGGTCAGCCGGACACCGTCCTCTCATCGACAGGACCCAGGGCCGTACCTCCGGGGGTGCGGCCCTTCGCCGTGCGGGGACTCTCCGCGGTCCCGGCCGGAAACCTTCGCGGACGTCCGTCCGTTTGGATATTGAACGGACGGGCGCGGCTGGTGATACTGGCGCCCTGTCCAACGGGGGCGTGAACGGGGAGGGCACATGAGCCAGGTGATCACCGAGACCATGGTGCGCGTGGAGGACGTGCACAAGTCCTACGGGCAGGGGGAGGCCGCCGTGCACGCCCTGCGCGGGGTCTCCTTCGAGGTCCCGCGGGGCGAGCTGGTCGCCCTCAAGGGCCGCTCGGGCTCCGGCAAGACCACGCTGCTGAACATCGTCGGCGGGCTCGACGAGCCGGACCGCGGACGGGTCCACGTCGACGGCAGCGACCTGTCCGAACTCGGCGAGGAGGGCCTCCTCGCCCTGCGCCGGGACCACGTCGGGTTCGTCTTCCAGTCCTTCGGGCTCATCCCGATCCTCACCGCCGCGGAGAACGTCGGCGTGCCGATGCGGCTGCGCCGCGCCGATCCGCGCGTCCGGGAGGAGCGCGTCGAGCTGCTGCTGTCCCTGGTCGGCCTCGCCGACCACGCCCGGCAGCGGCCCGGTGAGCTCTCCGGCGGCCAGCAGCAGCGCGTGGCCATCGCCCGCGCCCTCGCCAACGAGCCGGCGCTCCTGATAGCCGACGAGCCGACCGGCCAGCTCGACGCGGAGACCGGCCACGCCGTGATGGAGCTGCTGCGCGCCGTCGTCCGCAGCGAGCGGGTCACCGCACTGGTCGCCACCCACGACGCGACCTTGCTGGACCTCGCCGACCGGGTGCTGGAGCTGCGCGACGGCAGGATCGTCGAATCATGACGCCCTGACATCCTGAGTCCTGACGCCTTGACGCGCCGATCCCTTATGCCGTACGGCCGTGACGCCGTCGTATCGCCGTGGCGCGATTCCGTCCCGGCGCCGCGCACGTCGGGGGTCGTGTCCGTCAGGGTTGCGTCAAAGACGGCCATCCGCCCCCGCGCGACCCCTTATGTCGCGATTATCGGCCGTAAGGTCGACGCGGCATACGCAGCCGTGACGGGAAGACAATGGGGCCATGGGACGCGGCAAGCTTCGGATCTACCTCGGTGCGGCACCGGGCGTCGGCAAGACGTACGCGATGCTGGCCGAGGCGCACCGCAGGGTGGAGCGGGGCACCGACTGCGTCGTGGCGTTCGTCGAGCACCACGACCGGCCGCGCACCGAGGTGATGCTGCACGGCCTTGAGCAGGTCCCCCGCAAGGCGCTGGAGTACCGCGGGAGCACGTTCACCGAGATGGACGTCGACGCCGTGCTGCGGCGCGCCCCGGCCGTCGCCCTGGTGGACGAACTCGCCCACACCAACATCCCCGGCTCCCGCAACGCCAAGCGCTGGCAGGACGTGGAGGAGCTGCTCGCGGCCGGTGTCGACGTCATCTCCACGGTCAACATCCAGCACCTGGAGTCCCTCGGCGACGTGGTCGAGTCGATCACGGGCGTACGGCAGCGGGAGACCGTCCCGGACGAGGTGGTGCGGCGGGCCGACCAGATCGAGCTGGTCGACATGTCGCCGGAGGCCCTGCGCCGCCGGATGGCCCACGGCAACATCTACAAGTCGGACAAGGTCGACGCCGCCCTGTCCAACTACTTCCGGCCCGGCAACCTCACCGCGCTGCGCGAGCTGGCCCTGCTGTGGGTGGCCGACCGGGTCGACGAGTACCTCCAGCGCTACCGCAGCGAGCACCAGGTCTCCAGGATCTGGGGCTCGCGCGAGCGGATCGTGGTCGGGCTGACCGGCGGCCCCGAGGGGCGCACGCTGATCCGCCGGGCGGCCCGGCTGGCCGAGAAGGGAGCCGGCGGGGAGGTCATGGCCGTCTACATCGCCCGCAGCGACGGACTGACCGCCGCCTCCCCGAAGGAGCTGGCCGTCCAGCGCACCCTCGTGGAGGATCTGGGCGGCACCTTCCACCACGTCGTCGGCGACGACATACCCGCCGCGCTGCTCGACTTCGCCCGCGGGGTCAACGCCACCCAGATCGTGCTGGGCTCCTCACGCCGCAAGACCTGGCAGTACGTCTTCGGGCCGGGTGTGGGCGCCACGGTGGCCCGTGAGTCGGGCCCCGACCTCGACGTGCACATCGTCACCCACGGGCAGGTCGCCAAGGGGCGCGGACTGCCGGTGGCCCGCGGCGCCCGGCTCGGCCGCGCCCGGATCGTCTGGGGCTGGACGGTGGCGGTCGCCGGACCGGTGGCCCTCGCGCTGCTGCTGAACGCCGGGGACCTCGGCCTGGCCAACGACATGCTGCTGTTCCTGGCCCTGACGGTGGCCGCGGCGCTGCTGGGCGGGCTGCTGCCGGCACTCGCCTCGGCAGCCGTCGGATCGTTTCTGCTGAACTACTACTACACCCCGCCCCTGCACCGGCTCACCATCGCCGACCCCAAGAACATCGTCGCCATAGCGATCTTCGTCGGCGTCGCCGTGTCCGTGGCCTCGGTGGTGGACCTCGCCGCCCGCCGCACCCACCAGGCCGCCCGGCTGCGCGCCGAGGCGGAGATCCTCTCCTTCCTCGCCGGCAGCGTGCTGCGCGGCGACACCAGTCTGGAGGCGCTCCTGGACCGGGTCCGCGAGACCTTCGGCATGGAGTCGGTGGCGCTGCTCGAACGTCTGAGCGACGTGGACCCCTGGACCTGCGCCGGCCGCGTGGGCACGGGCGGACCGCTCCAGCGCCCGGAGGACGCCGACGTGGACATGCCGGTCGGGGACCACATGGCGCTGGCGCTGACCGGACGGGTGCTGCCCGCCTCCGACCGCCGGGTGCTGGCCGCCTTCGCCGCCCAGGCCGCCGTCGTGCTGGAGCGCAGGCGCCTCCAGGAGGAGGCCGACCAGGCCCGCGCCCTCGCGGAGGGCAACCGCATCCGCACCGCGCTGCTCGCCGCCGTCAGCCACGATCTGCGCACCCCGCTCGCCGGGATCAAGGCGGCCGTCTCCTCGCTCAGGTCCGAGGACGTCGAGTGGTCAGAGGAGGACCGCGCGGAACTGCTCCAGGGCATCGAGGAGGGCGCCGACCGGCTCGACCACCTCGTGGGCAACCTGCTCGACATGTCCCGCCTCCAGACCGGCACCGTCACCCCGCTGATCCGCGAGATCGACCTCGACGAGGTGGTGCCGATGGCGCTGGGCGGGGTGCCCGAGGACAGTGTGCACCTGGACGTACCGGAGTCCCTGCCGATGGTCGCCGTCGACCCCGGGCTGCTGGAGCGCGCGGTCGCCAACCTGGTGGAGAACGCCGTGAAGTACAGTCCGCCGGACGAGCAGGTGCTGGTGTCCGCCAGCGCCATGGCCGACCGGGTCGAGGTCCGGGTCGTCGACCGCGGACCGGGTGTCCCCGACGAGGCCAAGGACCGTATCTTCGAGCCGTTCCAGCGGCACGGCGACGCCCCGCGCGGGGCCGGTGTGGGCCTCGGCCTCGCCGTGGCACGCGGCTTCGCCGAGGCCATGAGCGGCACGCTCAACGCCGAGGACACGCCCGGTGGCGGTCTGACGATGGTCCTCACCCTGCGGGCCGCGGAGCGCCTTCGCGGCCCCGCGCGACTCGCCGAACCAGAAAGGCAAACCACATGACGCGGGTGCTGGTGGTCGACGACGAGCCGCAGATCGTGCGCGCCCTCGTGATCAACCTCAAGGCACGCAAGTACGAGGTCGACGCCGCCTCCGACGGCAGGACCGCCCTCGACCTCGCCGCCTCCCGCCATCCCGACGTGGTCGTGCTCGACCTCGGCCTGCCCGACATGGACGGCGTGGAGGTGATCAGGGGCCTGCGCGGCTGGACCCGGGTGCCCATCCTGGTGCTGTCCGCCCGGCACTCCTCCGACGAGAAGGTCCAGGCGCTGGACGCGGGCGCCGACGACTACGTCACCAAGCCCTTCGGCATGGACGAGCTGCTGGCCCGGCTGCGGGCCGCCGTCCGCCGCGCCGAGCCCGTCGGGAGCGGCGAGGACGGCGTGCTGGTGGAGACCGAGGACTTCACCGTCGACCTGGCCGCGAAGAAGGTCAACCGGGCCGGCAAGGACGTACGGCTGACCCCGACCGAATGGCATCTGCTGGAGGTGCTGGTGCGCAACACCGGCCGCCTGGTCAGCCAGAAGCAGCTGCTCCAGGAGGTGTGGGGGCCGTCGTACGGGACGGAGACGAACTATCTGCGCGTGTACATGGCACAGCTGCGCAGGAAGCTGGAGGCCGACCCCTCGCACCCCAAGCACTTCGTCACCGAACCGGGGATGGGCTACCGCTTCGAGAAGTGAGCGGTTACGTCCCCCTCGGGGACCCCCGGTACGCTTCAGACATGAGTGCTGTTCCTCGTTCAGACAAGCCGGTGGGCCGATTCCGGCGCATGCTCGACCGGCTTTCCTCGTCGCAGGAGGACCTGGAGTCCGAGGAGCTGCGCGAGGACGCCGAGACCGCGGGCTGTACCCGTATCGGCGACTGCAGCGACCGGCAGATCGTCACGGTTACTGGTACCTTGCGCACGGTCACCCTGCGTCCGCGTGCCGGAGTCCCGGCCCTGGAGGCCGAGTTGTTCGACGGCACGGCCGCCCTGGACGTGGTGTGGCTGGGCAGGCGCTCCATCGTCGGTATAGAACCGGGGCGCAGGCTGATCGCATCGGGCCGGATCTCGATGAGCCGGGGCCGCCGGGTGCTGTTCAATCCCAAGTACGAACTGCGACCCCTGGGACGGGAGTAGCCGGTGACGTCACTCGACAAGCCGACCGAAGACACGACCGCCGACCACGATGCCCGGGCGGTGACGGAGGCCGCCCTGTTCGAGGCGTTCGGCGGGGTGCGGGGCATGGTCGAGACGGTGCTGCCCGGCCTCCTCTTCGTCACCATCTTCACGATCAACAAGGACCTGCACTGGTCGGCGATCGCCGCGCTGGCCGTGTCGCTGGTGCTGGTCGTGGTCCGGCTGGTGAGGCGGGACACCGTCAAGCACGCCTTCAGCGGTGTCTTCGGTGTCGCCTTCGGTGTCGTCTTCGCGATGATGACCGGCAACGCCAAGGACTTCTACCTGCCCGGCATGCTCTACACGCTGGGCCTGGCCGTGGCGTACATCGTGACCACGCTGGCCGGGGTCCCGCTGATCGGTCTGATGCTCGGCCCGGTCTTCAAGGAGAACCTCTCCTGGCGCACCCGCAACCCGGGCCGCAAGAAGGCCTACGCCAAGGCGAGCTGGGCCTGGGGCCTGATCCTGCTCGCCAAGTGCGCGATCCTCTTCCCGCTGTACTGGTGGGCCAATACCGCCCAGCTCGGCTGGGTCCTGGTCATCCTGAAGATCCCGCCGTTCCTGCTGGCGGTCTGGCTGACCTGGGTCTTCCTCGCCAAGGCGCCCGCGCCCATCGACGTGTTCGCGGAGATGGAGGCGGAGGAGAAGGCCGAGGAGGAGCGCAAGGCGGCCCTGACGCGGGAGCACGGCGAGGAACCGGCCGCAGGCCGTCACCGCCGCCAGAACTGAGCACCGCCGCCAGAACTTGACACCTCCGTGCACGGCGAAGGGGCGCCCCGGATCTCCGGGCGCCCCTTCGCCGTACACGGGCGCCGGTGCTCGTACCGGGCGCCCCTCGCCGCCGCGCGGAACCCGCACGCGTGCCCCGGCGCGCTCAGCGCTCCCGGCGCACCGACAGCAGGTCCTCCAGCTGCTCCTCACGGGCCTGCGCGGCCACGAACAGCAGCTCGTCACCCGCCTCCAGGGAGTCCTCCCGCGACGGGGTGAGCACCCGGGTGCCGCGGATGATGGTGACCAGCGAGGTGTCCTCGGGCCACTCGACGTCCCCGACCTGGGTGCCGGCCAGCGCCGACTCCTCCGGCAGGGTCAGCTCCACCAGGTTGGCGTCGCCGTGGCTGAAGCGCAGCAGCCGTACCAGGTCGCCGACGCTCACCGCCTCCTCGACCAGCGCGGACATCAGCCGCGGCGTGGACACGGCCACGTCCACGCCCCAGGCCTCGTTGAACAGCCACTCGTTCTTCGGGTTGTTCACACGGGCCACCACCCGCGGCACCCCGTACTCCGTCCTCGCCAGCAGGGAGACGACCAGGTTCACCTTGTCGTCGCCCGTCGCGGCGATCACCACGTTGCAGCGCTGGAGCGCGGCCTCGTCCAGCGAGGTGATCTCGCAGGCGTCGGCCAGCAGCCACTCGGCCTGCGGCACGCGCTCGACCGAGATGGCGGTCGGCGCCTTGTCGATGAGAAGGACCTCGTGGCCGTTCTCCAGGAGCTCGCCCGCGATCGAGCGACCGACCGCGCCGGCACCGGCAATGGCGACCCTCATCAGTGACCGCTCTCCTCTTCCGGGCCCTCGGCGAACGCCGCCTCGACCTTCTCCACGTCGTCCGTCCGCATCATCACGTGCACGAGGTCGCCCTCCTGGAGCACCGTCTGCGAGCTCGGCAGGATCGCCTCGCCGAGACGGGTCAGGAACGCCACCCGGACGCCCGTCTCCTCCTGGAGCCTGCTGATCTTGTGACCCACCCACCTCGGGGAGGCGTGCACCTCGGCGAGCTGGACGCCGCCGGTGGGGTCGCGCCACAGCGGCTCGGCACCCGAGGGCAGCAGCCGGCGGAGCATCTGGTCGGCCGTCCAGCGGACCGTGGCCACGGTCGGGATCCCCAGGCGCTGGTACACCTCGGCGCGGCGGGGGTCGTAGATACGGGCCGCGACGTTCTGCACGCCGAACATCTCGCGGGCCACCCGGGCCGAAATGATGTTCGAGTTGTCCCCGCTGGAGACGGCAGCGAAGGCTCCGGCCTCCTCGATGCCCGCCTCGCGCAGGGTGTCCTGGTCGAAGCCGATCCCGGTGACCCTGCGGCCACCGAACCCGGGGCCCAGCCGGCGGAAGGCGGTGGGGTCCTGGTCGATCACGGCGACCGTGTGCCCCTGCTGCTCCAGGGTCTGGGCGAGAGCGGAACCCACTCTCCCGCAGCCCATGATGACGATGTGCACGACCGTCCTTCCGATGTCAATAGCGACTGCTCAGCCCCATCAGGGTCTCAGACAGAGGGACAAGCTACACATGCCCGGTCCGGGGCGGGCACCCCCTGTCGCGTCCTTAACGCCTCCGCGGTGCGCGGCGCCTCACTCGGCCCCGAGGCGTCCCACTCCGGTCCGCTCGGCCTCGAAGGGCCGGCGCCGCGTGATGCTGCGCACGCTGCGCAGGGTCAGGAATCCGAGGCCGAGCAACGCTGCGGCGGCGCCGATCAGCTCCGCGGTAGGGGGCACGGGACCTCCGGGGGGTCGGCGGGGAGCGGGGTCCAGACATCAAGGCACGGCGAACACCCCGCCTGCGGAATTCGCAGGGTCTTCGGTACCGGAATTCACTCGTGAGGCAGATCTGGACCGGTGGGTGCACGACCCCGGGGCCCAACGCCTACGATGCTCTGTTGTGTCCAAACTGACCGACGTGCCCAAACGTATTCTGATCGGGCGCGCACTGCGCAGTGACCGGCTGAGCGAGACGCTCCTGCCGAAGCGCATCGCCCTACCCGTCTTCGCCTCCGACTCGCTGTCCTCCGTGGCCTACGCGCCCGGCGAGGTGCTGCTGGTCCTGTCCGTCGCGGGCGTGTCGGCGTACCACTTCAGCCCCTGGATAGCGGTCGCGGTGGCCGTGCTGATGCTGACCGTGGTCGCCTCCTACCGGCAGAACGTGCACGCCTACCCGAGCGGCGGCGGCGACTACGAGGTGGCGACCACCAACCTCGGCTCCAAGGCGGGCCTGACCGTCGCCAGCGCGCTGCTGGTCGACTACGTCCTGACCGTCGCCGTCTCCATCTCCTCCGGCATCGAGAACCTCGGCTCCGCCGTCCCCTTCGTCGTCCAGCACAAGGTGCTGTGCGCGGTCGCCGTGATCGTGCTGCTGACGCTGATGAACCTGCGTGGGGTGAAGGAGTCGGGCACGCTCTTCGCCATCCCCACGTACGTGTTCGTCACCGGCGTCTTCATCATGATCGCGTGGGGCGCCTTCCGCGGACTCGTCCTCGGCGACACCATGCGGGCGCCGACCGCCGACTTCCACATCAAGGCCGAGCACCAGGGACTGGCCGGATTCGCCCTCGTCTTCCTGCTGCTGCGCGCCTTCTCCTCCGGCTGCGCGGCGCTCACCGGCGTCGAGGCGATCTCCAACGGCGTCCCCGCCTTCCGCAAGCCGAAGTCCAGGAACGCGGCGAGCACGCTGGCGATGATCGGCCTGCTGGCCGTGACGATGTTCTGCGGCATCGTCACGCTGGCCATGACGACCGGCGTCCGCATGTCCGACAACCCGGCCGCCAACCTCCTGCGGGGCGGCGTCCCGGTCGGCCCGGACTATGTGCAGAACCCGGTGATCTCCCAGGTCGCCGAGGCCGTCTTCGGCAAGGGCAGCTTCCTGTTCCTCATCCTGGCCGCGGCGACGGCGCTGGTCCTCTTCCTGGCCGCGAACACCGCGTACAACGGCTTCCCGGTGCTCGGCTCGATCCTCGCCCAGGACCGCTTCCTGCCCCGCCAGCTGCACACCCGCGGCGACCGGCTCGCCTTCTCCAACGGCATCGTGCTGCTCGCGGGCGCCGCCATCCTGCTGACCGTCGTCTACGGCGCCGACTCCACCCGGCTGATCCAGCTGTACATCGTCGGCGTGTTCGTGTCCTTCACGCTCAGCCAGGTCGGCATGGTCAAGCACTGGAACCGCCACCTGGCCACCGAGCGGGACCCGGCCCGGCGCAGCCACATGATCCGCTCCCGTGCCATCAACACCTTCGGCGCGTTCCTCACCAGCACGGTGCTGGTCGTCGTCCTCGTCACCAAGTTCACGCACGGCGCCTGGGTGGCCTTGCTCGGCATGTGCATCTTCTTCGCGACGATGACCGCGATCCGCAAGCACTACGACCGCGTCACCGAGGAGATCGCGGCCCCCGACGGCCCGGACGACGACACCGTCCGGCCCTCCCGCGTCCACTCCGTGGTCCTCATCTCCAAGATCCACCGTCCCACCCTGCGCGCCCTGGCGTACGCCAAGCTGATGCGCTCGGACACCCTGGAGGGCCTCACCGTCAACGTGGACCCGGCCGAGACCCGGGCGCTGCGCGGGGAGTGGGAGCGGCGCGGCATCGACGTACCCCTGAAGGTGCTCGACTCGCCCTACCGCGAGGTCACCCGCCCGGTCATCGAGTACGTCAAGAGCCTGCGCAAGGAGTCCCCGCGCGACGCCGTCTCGGTGATCATCCCCGAGTACGTCGTCGGCCACTGGTACGAGCACCTGCTGCACAACCAGAGCGCGCTGCGCCTGAAGGGCCGGCTGCTGTTCACGCCGGGCGTGATGGTCACCTCGGTGCCCTACCAGCTGGCCTCCTCCGAGGCGGCCAAGCAGCGTGCCCGCAGGCGCCAGGAGTGGAGCGCGCCGGGTGCGGTGCGGCGTGGTCCGGCCCAGGAACGCCCGAAGGAGCCGAAGGAGTCGCCGGCGGCCAAGGGCTGACGGGCCCGAAGGGCGGGCTCGTACCCTGATGGGCCTGCGGGCTGGGGGCGGCCCACGTACCTGATGGTGAAGGGCCGGACAGCACCCACGTAGACTGGTGGGCTGTTGTCCGGCCGTCCGCCTTTCCCGATCTGGAGTCACCCCACCATGCACGCAGAACCGAAGAACTCGCGGGTGGGCCAGGAGCAGGGCGCCTCGCTGGTGGGCCAGGAGTACGAGGTCGAGATCGGCCCCGTCGCGCACGGCGGCCACTGCATCGCCCGTACCGCCGAGGGCCAGGTGCTGTTCGTACGGCACGCGCTGCCCGGTGAGCGGGTCGTGGCCAAGGTGACCGAGGGCGAGGAGGGTGCCCGGTTCCTGCGCGCGGACGCGGTACGGATCATCGACGCCTCCAAGGACCGTATCGAGGCACCCTGCCCCTACGCGGGCCCCGGCCGCTGCGGCGGCTGCGACTGGCAGCACGCCAAGCCGGGCGCCCAGCGGCGACTCAAGGGCGAGGTGCTCGCCGAGCAGCTGAAGCGGCTCGCGGGCCTCACGCCCGAGGAGGCCGGCTGGGACGGCACGGTGATGCCCGCCGAGGGCGACAAGCTGCCCGCGGGCGAGGTCCCGCAGTGGCGCACCCGTGTGCAGTACGCGGTCGACCCCGCCACGGGGAAGGCCGGCCTGCGCCGCCACCGCTCGCACGAGGTCGAGCCGATCGACCACTGCATGATCGCGGCCGCCGGGGTGAGCGAGCTGGGCATCGAGCGGCGCGACTGGACGGGCATGGAGTCCGTCGAGGCGATCGCGGCGACGGGCTCCCAGGACCGCCAGGTGATCCTGACCCCGCGCCCGGGCGCCCGCCTGCCGCTGGTGGAGCTGGACAAGCCGGTCTCGGTCCTCCGGGTCGACGAGAAGACCGGCGGCGTCCACCGCGTGCACGGCCGCCCGTTCGTCCGCGAACGCGCCGACGGCCGCACCCACCGCGTGGGCGGGGGCGGCTTCTGGCAGGTCCACCCGAAGGCGGCGGACACCCTGGTCACGGCGGTCATGCAGGGCCTGCTGCCCCGCAAGGGCGACATGGCGCTCGACCTCTACTGCGGCGTCGGCCTCTTCGCCGGCGCCCTGGCCGACCGCGTCGGCGACAAGGGCGCGGTCCTCGGCATCGAGTCCGGCAAGCGCGCGGTGGAGGACGCCCGGCACAACCTCGCCGACTTCCCCCGCGTCCGCGTCGAACAGGGCAAGGTCGAGTCCGTCCTCCCGCGCACCGGCATCACCGAGGTCGACCTGATCGTCCTCGACCCGCCCCGAGCGGGCGCCGGCCGCACCACGGTCGCCCACCTCACCTCCCTCGCCGCCCGCCGCATCGCCTACGTCGCCTGCGACCCGGCCGCCCTCTCCCGAGACCTGGCGTACTTCCGCGAGGGCGGTTACCGGGTACGGACGCTGCGCGCGTTCGATCTGTTTCCGATGACGCATCACGTGGAGTGCGTGGCGATTCTGGAGCCTGCAGCAAAGGGCGCCTGACCTGCGATTTTCTGTTTCAGGGTAGCTTCTTGACCTGTTTCCCCGGCGAGCGAATGGTGAACGTGCGGCATCGCTGCCGGGCTCCGCAATCCGGGCTCCGCGAGTGATTCCGTTCAGCGACCGTGAGGCCGCCTGGGTAGAAGGCGAACCAGTCCGTGAGCGGACGGGCCGGCCCAGCGGCACGCAAAACAGGAAACCTTGGACGGAGAGGCATGTGGTGCCGATGAACCGGAAGCGGGAACGGAAGGCACCCCTCGGCAGGCCGACGTGAGCTTCCCCGAGGCGCCGCGCCGCGACTGCCTCCCCAGGGTGCGCAACCGGCTCGTCGCTGGTTCCCGGCTGTTCCTCCCGTCCGCCCTGCTGCTCGCCGGAGTCGGTGAGGCCGGTCGGCTCGTCGGCTGGGTGACGCCGACCACGACTCTGGGGCCGACGGCATATCTTCTTTTGGCCCGGTCCGACGCCGGCGCCGTGGGGTGCGATGGCGCATGGCCCTGCTGGCCCACGGCACGGCAGTGGTCTGCGGCCTCGTCTGTCTCGCCGTCTTCGGGCTGTGGAACCACCCGTCCGTCGTCCCCCAGGACCACAACACCGCACGGCAGATCAGCGCTCAGGCCCTCGCGGTGGGGGCGACCGTCTTCCTCCCGCACGTGTTCGACGTCCCCCACCCCCGGCCGCCGCCACTGCGCTCCTGATCACGTCCGGGATCTGCCGTCCGGGCCCACCGCTCTACGGCATGCTGGCCGGACTGGCCCTGGTCATCACGATCGCCCCTCTCCTCACCGCCATGACGGATGCGTGTACGGCACGCAGCGCGCTTTGGTGGCTGAGCCGGCCGACCGACTTGTCGTGCTCGGAACGTAGGACCGTGTCAATCCCGCCCCGGCCGTCACGGTGATCGGCGTGGCCTCAAGCTTCCGCCTCCTCGGGAGCGGTCACCACCCGGTGAGCAGCAGGTGGTTGAGGAGCAGGGCGAGCAGTGCCTGGGCGGTGAGCCAGGCGCGGGCGGAAGCCACGCCTGTTCGGGTGGAACCGAGAGCTTGGGGGCGGGTGAGGAACGCGCACGCCGGGAGCAGCCACAGTGCGAAGGGCAGCCAGATGCGTTCCGTCTCCGCCTTGCTCATGCCGGACAGGTCGGCGGCCAGCAGGGCGAGGAGGGCGGCGGAGACCAGGAGTGCGAGGCGGGCCTCGGCCGTCCGGGCGGGCACGTCGCCGCGGCGCCGGACGAGCACCGCACCGGTCCGCCGCAGGCCCGCCGCCGTCGCCAGGCCCGTGACGAGTACCGTGCAGGCGAGGTTGGCCCACACCCAGTAGCCGTAGGGACGGACACCGCCGGCGCCCTGGTAGTAGCGCGTGACCAGCAGGTGGTACGCCTCCCACCAGTTGAACCCGGCGAGCGTGAACGCCGTCGGGACCACCGCCAGTCCGGCGATCAGGGGCACCAGCAGGGCGGGGCGCCCCCGGATTCCTTGTCGGCCGAGTACCAGTACCGCCGCCGCTATCAGTGCGACGAGCGTGAGGCCGTACGACAGGTAGCCGGTCAGGCCGAACAGCAGCCCGGACGCCCCCGCCCACCACAGAGACCGTCCGGTGACCGCCAGTGCCAGCAGCGCCACTGCCCACGCGGCCACCGCCGCGAAGTACGCGTCGGCCGAGGTGCCCATCCACACGGCGGCCGGAGCCAGGACGAGGAAGGGCGCCGCCCCTCGGGCGAGTGACTCGTCGGCCAGGGCGCGGACCGTGATCAGCACGGCCGCGCAGGCCGTCGCCCCGACGGTGATGCACCACGGCCCGGCCCAGCCCCCGCCCCGCAGCCCGACCCGGTCGAGCAGGACGAAGGTGAGCGTGGCCGCGGGCGGGTGGCCGGCGACGTGGGCGGGCCAGTTGTCGGGGGAGCCGAGCAGGATGTGCTGGGTGAAGCCCCGCAGCGCCGCTGGGATGTCATGGAAGCGGTCGATGACCTGGAGGTACTCGTGGCGGGTGGTGAGCCGGGCGGCGATGCCCCGCTGCCAGCCGTCGATCAGGGCCAGGGAGTAGGTCCAGGCCATGGCCGTGCCCCACGTCAGGGGAAGCAGGGCCCGCCAGGGGAGACGGGCCGCGAGGGAGGGGCCGTACGCCACTGCGGCGATCGCCACCAGGACGGCCACCGGGGTGCCAGGGCCGAGGTGGGGTTCCCATGACGCCAGCAATGGGGGCCAGTTGACGAACAGCGTACGGCGGGTCCCCTGGATATGGCGGCCGACCAGCACGGCCGTCGTCACGAGCAGCGCGGCGGCCCCGGCTGCGTACAGGTCACGGCTCCGGCCACGGGGCACGCCGGAGCGCGCGGTGCCGGGCTCGGTGGAGGGCAGGGTACGAATCACACCGGAACGCTAGGCCGCACGGTCGCTCACGGTCCGCTGTGCGGGCCCGATGTCAGCATTCCGTCATGGGTTGCGCACCCTTTCGCGGAGTGGTTCCGGCCTACCGTCGGGACATGCGCGACCCTGACGCCCCACGGCTTCCCTCCTCGCCCGGCTTCTGGCGCAGCCCCCTGCGCGGCCCCTGGTTCACCTCGGTGCTGGGCCTTGTCCTGCTCGTCGGCATCACGGTGCTGTTCGTGACGGGTCTGGTCTCGTACGCCGCCTACAACCCCGGTCTGTCGCCGGTGAACGACAAGACACCGGACAAGGGGATCCTCGGCTTCTACCTCTTCGCCTGGCCGACGAGCCCGCACTGGCTCTACCGGCTCAACCAGGGCGTCCACGTCACCCTGGGCATCACCCTGATCCCCGTCCTGCTCGCCAAGCTGTGGTCCGTCGTGCCGAGGCTGTTCGCGCTGCCGCCGGCCCGCTCGCTCGCGCACGCCCTGGAGCGGATATCGCTGCTGCTCCTGGTGGGCGGCGCACTGTTCGAGTTCGTGACCGGCGTGCTCAACGTCCAGCTCGACTACGTCTTCCCCGGCTCCTTCTACCCGCTGCACTTCTACGGAGCGTGGGTGTTCTTCGCCGCGTTCGCCGCCCATGCCCTGCTGAAGACGCCCACGGCGCTGCGCAATCTGCGGCACCTGCGAGAGGAGAGCAACGACCTGGTGTCCCCGCGCCCCGCCGAGCCGACCGTCTCCCGCAGGGGCGCCCTGTGGTTCGTCGGGGGCGGCTCGACGCTGCTGTTCGCCACCACGGTGGGACGGAGCTTCGACGGTCCGCTGCGGCGCACCGCCCTCCTCGCACCGCACGGCGGCGGCGACCCCGGCACCGGCCCGAACGGCTTCCAGATCAACAAGACCGCCGCCTACGCCGGGATCGACGCGGCGGAGACGGGCGAGGATGCCTGGCGGCTCGTCGTCACGGGACGTACGGGCACCGTCCGCCTCCGCCGGGAGGAGCTGCTCCGGCTTCCCCTGTACAGCGCGGCACTGCCCATCGCCTGTGTGGAGGGCTGGTCGACGTCGGACCAGTGGTGGCGCGGGGTGCGGCTGCGCGACCTCGCGGCGCTCGTCGGGTACGACGACCCGCCGGACGTGTTCGTCGAGTCCCTGCAGCGGAGCGGCGCCTTCCGGAAGGCCGCCCTGCGCGCCAACCAGGTGGCCGATCCGCGTTCCCTGCTCGCCCTGTACGTCAACGGCGAGGAGCTGTCCCCCGACCACGGCCACCCGGCGCGCGTCATCGTGCCAGCCGCGCCTGGTGTGCTCAACACCAAGTGGGTGGCCCGGATGACGTTCGGAGACCTGTGATGCTTCCCCGGCTTTCCCGGCTTCCCCGAGTTCCGCTCGGCGGCGGCCCCCTGCAACTCCTGCTGCTTGCCTGCTCGTTCGCGCTTGCCGCCTACGCGGGTGTGCGGCTGCTCATGGGCGACTGGTACGGCGTGGTGCTGTGGTTCGTGGGGGTGGCGCTGCTGCACGACCTCGTGCTGCTGCCGCTGTACGCGGTCGCGGACCGGGCGGTCGTCCGGGGACTCGGCGCGGTCCGGCGCCGGGAGTGGGTGCCGTACGTGCGCGTACCGGCAGCCCTTTCCGGGTTGCTCCTTCTCGTGTGGTTCCCGCTGATCAGCGGCATGGTGGAGCGGCGCTACCGGTTCGGCACCGGGTTGCCGGCGGACGTGTTCCTCGCCCGCTGGCTGCTGATCACCGCCGTCCTCTTCGGCGGCTCGGCGCTGCTGCTGGCGCTGCGGCTGCTCCGGCTGCGCAGGGCGGCGAAGCAGCGTCCGCCGACTGTCCACTGACCGGCCCGCTCCCAGCCCTGTGCGTACTGGAGCAGCGCCCGCGTGCCGAGCCGCGCCCAGGGGAAGGGCGCGTCGGTTCCACCGGCGTCGGTGAGGCCGACGACCTGCACCTGGGCGCGTTCGTCGACGTCCACCGGGGCGGTCTCGGCGATCAGTAGGCCGCCGGGGCGCAGAAGCCCGGCCACCCGGTCCAGGAGCGCACACGGGTCACCGCCTATGCCGACGTTGCCGTCCATGAGCAGGGCGGTGTCCCAGCGCCCCTCGTCGGGCAGTGGCTCGAAGACCGAGCGTCGCAGCGCACGGCCCCCGAGTCGCACGGTGTGGTCCACCGCGGCCTCGCTGACGTCGATCCCGAGGACGGCCCGGCCCCGGGCGGCGAGTTCCGCCACCAGGCGCCCGGGCCCGCATCCCACGTCCAGCACGGTTCCCTCGCAGCGGTCCAGTACGTCCCGGTCGACCGCGTCGGCCCCGGAGCACCAGCGTTCCACCTCCAGCGGCAGCAGCCAGCCGTCGGTGCGACGAAGGAACAGCGGGCCCCGGCCGGCGCGCAGGGCGGCGTCGTACGGGTCGGCGGTCGCCCAGGGGAGGGCGGCGGTGGGCGGGGCGGTCATCGGCGTATGGCCAGGGGCAAAGCCGGCTCCGTGACGGGCCGGGGGTCTGCCGGGGAGTCCGGTCGGTCGGTGGGTGGGGAGGTCGGTCCGGAGTCCGCTTTCGTGGCCAGGGACGAGTCGCCCCCCTCGACCGTCCGCCCATCCGGCCCCGCCGTCGCCGTGCACCGGGCCAGCCGTGCCGCGAAGCGGCCGTGCGGGGCCAGGACGGCGACGGCGTGGGCGTCGGCGGCGGTGTCGACGTCACGGAGGGACGGCAGGTCGCGCACCCGCAGGCCTGCGGCGAGGAGCCGGTCCCGTAGGACCGCTCCCGTCACCGAGGTCGACATGGGCACGCCCCGCAGCAGACCGGGATCGGGGCGCGCCAGGCCGAGCGCCCAGAAGCCGCCGTCCTCGGCCGGGCCGAAGTGGGCGTCGCAGTCGGTGAAGTCCACGGTGAGCAGTTCCGGCGTCACCTGCGGGGTGTCCATGCCGATGAGCAGGGCCGGGCCCTCGCAGCGTGCGAAGGCGTCCGCCAGCCGCTCGTCGAGACCGCCCGCGCGCTGCGGTACGACGCAGAAGCCGGGCGGCAGCCAGGGGCCGGGGGCGCCGTCCAGGACGAGGAGGCGCCGGGAGGCGGGCGTGGCCGCCACGGCGTGCAGCGTGTCCGCGAGGGCCGCCTCGGCCAGCCGAGCCGCCTGACCGGGCGTGAACGGCGGAGTGAGCCGGGTCTTGACCCGGCCCGGCCGCGGCTCCTTGGCGATGACGAGGAGCGTGGTCAACGGATGGTTCCTCCTCCGTGCGCTGGGGGTTCGCTCAACACGCGGCTCATGTCCCGTACGGCCTGCCAGGTGCCGCGCCAGGTGCCCGTCACCTTCGAGTCCCCGGTGCGTGGCAGATACGGCACGTCGTACTCGGCGATCCGCCAGCCGGCGTCGGCGGCGCGCACGACCATCTGGAGCGGATAGCCGCTGCGCCGGTCGGTGAGGCCGAGGGCGAGCAGCTGCTCGCGGCGGGCTGCGCGCAGGGGACCGAGGTCGTGCAGCCGCAGCCCGGTGCGGCGCCGCAGCATCCGCGCGAGCGCCAGATTGCCGGCGCGGGCATGCGCGGGCCACGCGCCCCGGCCCCGCGGACGCCGTCGGCCGAGCACCAGGTCGGCCTCGCCGTCCCGGATCTCACGGACGAAGGGGACCAGGAGCGATGGGTCGAGGGAGGCGTCGCCGTCGCAGAAGCACACCACCTCGGCGGTGGCGGCGGTCAGCCCGGCGTGGCAGGCGGCGCCGAAGCCCCGGCGCGGCTCGTGCACGACGGTCGCGCCGCACGCGCGAGCGACCTCGGCCGAGCCGTCGGTGGAACCGTTGTCGACGACGAGCGCGCGCCAGCCCGGCGGGATCCGTTCGAGCACCCAGGGAAGGGCCTCGGCCTCGTTCAGGCAGGGCAACACCACGTCGACGTCCGAAGAAGTCCTCGTCACGGTCTCACCCTACGAATACGAATCGGGGCATACCGGACGCCCGCTCCTTACGAAACGCGGACGTCCAGGGCCGGGGCGGTGTCCGGGTGCGCCGCCGCGACGGCGCGGTGCCACGCTGGAGGCATGCCGCAGGAGCCGTCTGAACGCCCGGGGGCGCAAGCCGCCGACGAATCCCCCCGAATCCTGGTCGTCGACGACGATCCGACCGTCGCCGAGGTCGTCGCCGGGTATCTGGACCGCGCCGGTTACCTCGTCGACCGCGCCGACGACGGCCCGACGGCCCTTGCCCGGGCCACCGCGCACCGGCCGGACCTGGTCGTGCTCGACCTGATGCTGCCCGGCATGGACGGCCTGGAGGTGTGCCGGCGTATTCGGGGCCACGGCCCCGTGCCGGTCATCATGCTCACGGCCCGCGGTGAGGAGGACGACCGCATCCTGGGCCTGGAGGTCGGCGCCGACGACTACGTCACCAAGCCCTTCAGCCCCCGCGAGCTGGTGCTGCGCGTGGAGTCGGTGCTGCGCCGCAGCAGGCCCGCCGCCGCGGGACACCGACTGGGGTCGGCCGGTCTGACCGTCGACCCGGCGGCCCGCCGGGCCACCAAGAACGGCGCCGAACTCGCGCTCACTCTAAGGGAGTTCGACCTGCTCTCCTTCTTTCTGCGCCATCCGGGACGGGCCTACGGCCGGGAGGACCTGATGCGCGCGGTGTGGGGCTGGGACTTCGGCGACCTGTCGACCGTCACGGTCCATGTACGCCGCCTGCGCGGCAAGGTGGAGGACGACCCGGCCCGGCCCCGCCTGATCCAGACCGTGTGGGGCGTGGGCTATCGCTTCGGCCCCATCGAGGACGAGGATTGACCGTGCGTGACACCCTCCTCATCGCCCTGTACGCCTTCGCCGGTGCCGCCGCCACGGGCGTGGCCGGAGCGGGCGTACTGCGCCTGATCCGGCGCCGCTCGCTGACCGCCTCGCTCGCTGTGGTCGCGACGGTCGGGGTCGTCGCGATGCTCGCGGGCACGCTCGCCGTCGCCCGCGCGATGTTCCTGTCGCCGCACGACCTGACCGTCGTCACGACCGTCGTAGCCATGGCGGCCGTCGTATCCCTGGCCACCGCGCTGCTGCTGGGCCGGTGGGTCGTCGCCCGCAGCCGCGAACTCGCGGTGGCCGCACGCTCCTTCGGCGACGGCGGCGACTTCGCCGCGCCCCGGGGCCCGGCCACCGCCGAACTGGACGAACTGAGCCGCGAACTGGTCGCCACCAGCGCCAGACTCGCCGAATCCCGGGAGCGGGAACGCGCGCTGGAGACTTCCCGGCGCGAACTCGTCGCCTGGATCTCCCACGACCTGCGTACGCCGCTGGCCGGCCTGCGCGCCATGTCGGAGGCTCTGGAGGACGGCGTCGCCGCCGACCCCGACCGCTACCTGCGGCAGATGCGCACCGAGGTCGACCGCCTCAACGACATGGTCGGCGACCTCTTCCAGCTCTCCCGCATCCACGCCGGCACCCTGCCCCTGGCTCCCACTCGTATCTCCCTGTACGACCTGGTCGGTGACGCGCTGGCGGGAGCCGACCCGCTCGCCCGGGAGCACGGGGTGCGGCTGGTGGGTGACGGCATCGAGCCGGTACCGGTGGAGGTGGACGGCAAGGAGATGAGCCGGGTGCTGGGCAACCTGCTGGTCAACGCCATCCGCCGGACGCCCGCCGACGGCACTGTCGCGGTCGCCGCGGAGCGTTCTCCCGAGGGCGTGGTGCTGTCGGTGACGGACGGCTGCGGCGGCATCCCCGAGGAGGACCTGCCGCGCGTCTTCGACACCGGCTGGCGCGGCACGCACGCCCGGACGCCCCCGGCCGGCGCGGGCCTTGGCCTCACCATCGTCCGGGGGATCGTGGAGGCGCACCAGGGCCGGGCCACCGTGCGCAACATTCCCGGCGGTTGCCGCTTCGAGGTGGTGCTGCCCGCCGCCGCTTCCTGACCGCGCGCCTACGTTCCCCGCATTCCGGCCCGCGCGAACTCCGTCATGCCTTCCTCGAAACCGACTTCCGGCTTCCATCCCAGCCCGGCCCGCAGCCGCGACGAGTCCGCGGTGATGTGCCGTACGTCCCCGAGCCGGTACTCGCCGGTGACGACCGGCTCGGGACCGCCGTACGCGGCGGCCAGCGCCCGTGCCATCGCGCCGACGGTGTGCGGTTCGCCGCTGCCGGTGTTGTACGCCGTGAGCGCACCCCGGGCGGCTCCCGCCTCCAGCGCCAGCGCGTTGGCCGCCGCCACGTCCCGCACGTGCACGAAGTCCCTCAACTGCCGCCCGTCCTCGAACACGCGCGGTGACTCGCCCCGGGCGAGGGCCGAGCGGAAGAAGGAGGCGACGCCGGCGTACGGGGTGTCGCGGGGCATTCCGGGCCCGTACACGTTGTGGTAGCGCAGCGACACCGCCGACCCGCCGGTGCAGCGTGCCCAGGCGGCGGCCAGGTGCTCCTGGGCGAGTTTGGTCGCCGCGTACACGTTCCGGGGATCGGTAGGGGCGTCCTCGCCCACGAGGCCGGGCAGTAGGCCGTCCCCGCACACGGGGCAGACGGGCTCGAACCGGCCGGCGTCGAGGTCGGGGACGGCACGCGGCCCGGGCCCTACGACCCCGTGCCGCGGGCACTCGTACCTCCCTTCCCCGTAGACCACCATCGACCCGGCCAGCACGAGGCGCCCGACGCCGGCCTCCTCCATGGCGGCGAGCAGCACGGCGGTGCCGAGGTCGTTGCGTGAGACGTACTCCGCCGCGTCGGCGACCCCGTTGCCGAGCCCGACCATCGCGGCCTGGTGACACACGGCGTCCACACCGGACAGGGCGCCGGCGACGGCTGCCGGGTCCCGCACGTCGGCGCCGGGATCCCTCCGCACGTCGAACACGAGCGGCTCGTGTCCGCGCTCCCGGAGCGCGGCGACGACATGGGACCCGATGAACCCGGCACCGCCGGTGACCAGTACACGCATACGGCCACGCTAGGCCCGCACCGCCCCGCATCACGGGTCCGCACCCGCACGTCATCACTCCGTAAGGCATGCACAGAAGTGCTTCATCCCCGTCCCGGCCGACACCGTGACCCGCATCCTCGCCGGTGTCGCGTACGGCACTTCACTGCCCGTCGGTCACCCCGCGGCCGTCTCCACCGACGGTGCCTGGCGTCTCGCGATCGCCACCGGGACCTGGAGCAAGCCGGAACCGGCTTACATCGGCGCCCTCGCACGGCGGCGGGCCCGGCAGCGCAGGATCGGTGAACTGACCGAGCGCATCGGCGAGATGAATGCCTCCCTCGCCGCGCTCGACGAACAACTGCGCGGCCTCGGCGCTCGCCGCGCCCGACTGGACGCCGACCGCGCGGCCCGACCGGATTACCGGGAACTCGACACCCGTCGGCGTGACTGGGACCGAGCCGAGGAAAAGGTGGCCGCCAGGGACGACGCCGTGCGCGACGCGGCTGCCCATCTGGCCCGGTGCGAGACCGAGGTGGCGGCCGCTCTGCGCACGCTCAGCCGCCGGGCCGCAGAACACGGACTGCCCACCGACCGCGACCGGTTGCATCAACTCTCCACCGACATCGACAGGTTCCGGGACACCGCCGACAGCTGGGTGGACGCCCGTCTCACCGCCACCGCCGCCGGCGACAGGGCCCGCCAGATGGCCGCACAGGCAGACCGCTCGCGCCGAGCCGCCGAGGAGCAGGCCGAGGGCGCCGCCGCCGCCGAAGCGGAGGCGGCGGGACTGAGGGCGCGTCTTGAGGCGGTGGAGGCCACCGTCGGCGAGGACTACCGGCAGATCGTCGCACGCGTTGCCGAGGCGCGCGCCGAACTGCGCCGCTGCCGCGAGCTGGGAGGAGCAGCTGGGCGAGGTGCTCGACTACACCGCCTGGCAGCGCTTCACGGTGCGCCTCGACCGGGCGAACGGAACCGGCTGGCAGCCGCTGACCAAGAAGCTGCACGGCGCACTCTCCGGCGGAGAGAAGGCCATCGCACTGCATCTGCCCCTGTTCGCCGCCGTCGCCGCCCACTACGAGGCCGTGCCCATGGCGCCCCGGCCCATCCTGCTCGACGAGGTCTTCGTCGGCGTGGACGCGGTCAACCGCGGACAGGTCTTCGCCCTGCTCACCGCACTCGACCTTGATCTCATGGTCACCTCCGACCACGAGTGGTGCAGCTACCGGGAGTTGCCAGGTATCGCGGTCCACCAGCTCCTCACCGACGGCGACGACGACGCTGTCACCAGCGTCCGCTTCGTCTGGAACGGCGCCGACTGGGAGACGGAATGACCCACCCTGAACCGGCCCCGGGCGAACACACTCTGCGCCGTCCCGAACTCCGCCCGCTCTGGCTCACGGTCCACAGCCGCCTCTCCTCCGGCCGACCGGTCACCCGGGTGCGCCCCGGACCGCTCGACGATGCCCGACGCGAGGCCCTCGCCGACCTCCTCGGCCTTGACCGTCTGCCGGACCCTCGTCCCTCCGACGCTTCGGCTCGGGCTGTCCGCCGCTCGTGTGCACATCCGGCTGGCCCAACAGCGCGGCCATCCACCTTCTGCGCCTCCTCGCGGACCAGGGAGCCATCCTCCGCTGTCACGGCGACTTCGATGGCGAAGGCATCCGCATTACCGCCCATCTCCTGGACAAGACCCCGGCCCGGCCTTGGCGCATGACGGCGGCGGACTACCGTGCCGCGAGCGCCCGCACACCGCACGGACCTGAGCCCGGCCGTCTCACCGAGGCTCCTTGGGATCCTGAGCTGACCCGTGCCATGACCGACCGCGGCACCGCCGTGGTCGAGGAACTGGTGGCTGACGTCCTGTTGGCAGACCTGGCCGAAGAGGTCAGGCGAGGAAGCCGCTTCTGATTTGCTGGTACTCCCTGTTCACGGGTTTTGGGCGGGTAGGGCGACCTGTTTTTGCGGGGTACGGAAGGTGGACGCCGGGAAACCCCGTCCGAGCCGCGGTTCCCAACGGTTCGGGGGCGATTCGCGGGCCGGCGCCACGCGGCCACGGTGCCTTCCTGACGCACGGATGACGCCGGTTCCGAACAGCCGTCAGACGCAGGGAGGCGACGCGGGCGTGGTGGTGGAGTGGGAGGGGGCAGCCACGGACGCGGTGACCGCCGGCACGGCGGTCACGAGGAGGTGGAGCAGTCGTCGCCGACATGTCCGGGGGCGCCCGGGACCCCTTTCCCGGTCACCCGAGGAGAGGGGCGAAATTTCTGACGCTGTTCGGAAATCCGGTGCGCCACGGATGCTGGAGGCGCGGCCGACATGGCGTCGATGCCGTCCGCGAGATCGTTGTACTCCGGCGTCAAGCGGTGTTACACCTGGCCATTTGGCGGTGTGACATGCGCCGTCTCGCGCGTCGGCCCTGCGAAATGTTTCGGCGTCGGCAGCGACACATGTGAGAGGTATTGACGCTGTTCATCGGTTCCCTATGATTCAGGATGCTCGACACTTCGACCCTTGTTCGATATCGCGAACGAACGCACCCTGAGTCGCTCCATCGCACGGCAGGGAATCTCCGGGCCGCCTCCCTGAACGCCGAGCCGCAAGGAGTGGTGCCGCGTGTGTACCTGTCATGTTCTTGTCAATCTGCGCCGGCCTCCGACGAGGCCGGCCGGAACCGCCACTCAAGGTTGAGGAAGTCCCCATGCGCAGAAGAGGTTTCACCCGCAGGCATCCGTCCGCGGTGCTCGTGGCCGCGGTCGCGGCCCTGGCCGCGTTGGCGGCGATGCTCGTCGCCACCACCCCGGCTCAGGCGGCCACCAGTGGCGCCTTGCGCGGTGTCGGTTCGAACCGGTGTCTCGATGTGCCGGGTGCCGGCCAGGCCAACGGAACATACCTGCAGATCTACGACTGCTGGGGTGGGACCAACCAGCAGTGGACGTTGACGGACGGCAACCAGCTCACCGTGTACGGCGACAAGTGCCTGGATGTTCCGGGCCACGCCACCGCGGCCGGTACCCCGGTGCAGATCTGGTCCTGTTCCGGCGGTGCGAACCAGCAGTGGCGGGTGAACTCCGATGGCACGGTCGTCGGAGCGGAGTCCGGGCTGTGCCTGGAGGCCAGGGGGGCCGGTACGGCCAACGGTACGGCGGCGCAGATCTGGACGTGCAATGGCGGCAGCAACCAGAAGTGGACCGGCCTGTCCGGGGCGCCCCCGACAGACGGCACGTGTTCCCTTCCGTCGACGTACCGGTGGACGTCGACGGGCGTGCTGGCTCAGCCGGCGAACGGGTGGGCCGCGGTGAAGGACTTCACCACCGTGACGTACAACGGCAAGCACCTGGTCTACGCGTCGAACGTGTCGGGGTCGTCGTACGGCTCGATGATGTTCAGCCCCTTCACGAACTGGTCGGACATGGCGTCGGCGGGTCAGACCGGGATGAGCCAGGCTGCGGTGGCGCCCACGCTGTTCTACTTCGCGCCCAAGAACATCTGGGTACTGGCGTACCAGTGGGGCGCGTGGCCCTTCATCTACCGCACGTCGAGCGACCCCACCAACCCCAACGGCTGGTCCTCTCCGCAGCCGCTGTTCACCGGGAGCATCTCCGGCTCCGACACCGGCCCGATCGACCAGACGCTGATCGCCGACGGTCAGAACATGTACCTGTTCTTCGCAGGTGACAACGGCAAGGTCTACCGCGCGAGCATGCCGATCGGGAACTTCCCGGGCAACTTCGGATCGTCCTACACGACGATCATGAGCGACACGAAGGCCAATCTCTTCGAGGGCGTACAGGTCTACAAGGTTCAGGGCCAGAACCAGTACCTGATGATCGTCGAGGCGATGGGCGCGAACGGGCGTTACTTCCGCTCCTTCACGGCCTCCAGCCTGAGCGGCTCGTGGGCCCCGCAGGCCACCAGTGAGAGCACCCCCTTCGCGGGCAAGGCCAACAGCGGCGCCACCTGGACCAACGACATCAGCCACGGTGACCTGGTCCGCAACAACCCCGACCAGACCATGACCATCGACCCCTGCAACCTGCAGTTCCTCTACCAGGGCAAGTCCCCCACCGCGGGCGGCGACTACAACCAACTGCCCTGGCGGCCGGGTGTCCTCACCCTGCAGCGCTGACGTTCCCGGTTCACGGCGTCGGCGGTTCCACCCGCTGACCGACACTCACCGCATCGAGGAACCCCAGTCGTGCGGCGGCCGGGGTTCCTCTCACCTTGACGACCGCCGGAACGCCTCTTCCGTGATGGTCGCCGCCGGCGTCCGCGGTGGCTCGGTGGTCGTCGGCTGCCGGCAGCACCTCCGGCCATGACGGGTTGGCGAGCGGGGTTGCGGCGATGCCTCAGGGCTGAGTCGCGGGGCTGGACCGTCGCTCGAGTCAGGTAGGGGCTGACTGCGAGCCACCGGGTGCGCCGGCTCGTACGGGGGGCGTGGCGGCACAGGGCCATGGCAGGGTCGAGGGAAGACGACAACGCCCTTGCCGTCCGGGGAAGGATGGGTGGCCTGGACCCGGCCCTGACCGCGGTAGAACGACATCGCCCGGGACGCCTGGACAGAAGTGAGCAACCAGGAGCGCTCCTCAGGGGCGTCTTCGGCGACCGCTTCCAGGAGTGCGGACGGGTCGATGGAAACGTCCAGCGGGGCGGGTTCGGTGCCGGCCCGGACGAGGAGATCACCGACCGCGGCGATCATCGCGCCATTGTCCGTGCACAGCCGGAGCGGCGGCACGCACAGCTCGATGCCGGCCGCGCGGCAGCGGAAGGGCGCAGGTCAGTTGCTTCTGGCCATGACGCCGCCGTCGGTGTCCCGGACGGCGCCGGTCTCATCCGGATGTTCCGATCACATCCTCCTCCGCGACTGGCCCGTACTGGCTTTCAGCGACCGGCCGCCAGAAGACTTCTTTGAGGATGTCCACCTCGCACTCCTGCCCGGTGGCTGGGTCGGACACTGTGAAGCGGGCGGACAAGGGTGCGGTCTCCAGCGCCTGCGCGCTCCAGCCGCGGGCTTCCAGGCCCGCGCGTACGGCATACCCGCCGGTGAGGTCCAGGGCACAGGGGGAGCCGAGCGCGATGACATCCGCCAGGAGTCGCGTGTGCGACTCCGGCATGTTTGTCACGCCGCTGCCCGGGTGCGGGAGGCGAGCTGAGGGAAGGCGTCTTCTCGTACGGCGCGAACGGTGCGGCCGACGAGGGTGCGCGGCACCGGCCACAACTGGAGCAGCAGGTCCCGGTTGAGGTAGCGGGGCAGATCGTCGCGCAGGCCCTCGTGCAGGACAGTTCGGTACAGGCCCATGCGCCGGCGAGGCTTGCCCATGTCGTACGACGTCATCCCCGACCAGGCCATGCGCAGCAGCGCCGGCCTCGACCGCGCCCCGGGTCCGGCGAGTCTTCTCATCCGCCGACAGCGGGCTTGACCTTGACATGGTGGCAAGGTGTCCCCTGGGCGCAGGAGGTGGTTTCGATCGAAGCGACAAACGGAACCCCGCAGAACGCCCGCGTGGTCGACGCTCTGAGCGCCGCGGACTCGTCGGTCCGGCTTCAGGCGGTTTTGGCGGTCGGCTCGAAGCCCGACCCCGGCTTCCTGGAGACGCTCGTCGAACGGTGTGCGGTCGAGCCGGACTTCTTCGTGCGGGACATGCTGACCTGGGCGTTGACCCGCCTCCCGCCGGAGATCACCCTGCCGCGGATTCGACAGGAACTCGACTCCGGGCGCACCCGGGCCCGCAGCCAGGCGTTGCACACGCTCTCCAAGATCGGCGACAAGAGCGCCTGGGCCTGGATCACGCGCGAGATGCTGCGTGACGTCGACGACGAGGTCGCACGGACCGCGTGGCGCGTCGCGGTCGTCCTCGTGCCCGAGGACGAGAAGAGGGACCTGGCCGACGAACTGGTCACACAGCTCGGTCGCGGCGACCGCACTGTGCGGCTGAGTCTGAGCCGGGCCCTCGTCGACCTCGGCGACGTGGCAGAGCCTGCCCTGGAGAAGGCCGCGGCGAGCTCCGACCCGGCGGTGGCCGCGCACGCCAGTGCCACCGGGCTGCTCCGGCGGAACCCGGAGACCGGTTTCGACGCGGCCGTCGACGAGGCGAGGCGATTCGTGAGCCTCGGCCCGGAACGAGCCGCTGCCGTGGAGAGCGCGGAATGCTGATCGGTGATGTGGCCCGTCGCTCGGGGGTGAGCCCCCGGATGCTCCGGCACTACGACGCCCTCGGGCTGGTGCGACCGACGGGCCGCACCGTCGGCGGCTACCGCGAGTACTCCGCCGAGGACGTCCGCAGGATCTTCCACGTGGAGAGCCTGCGGTCCCTCGGGCTCTCGCTCAAGCAGATCGGGAGCGCGCTGGAGGACCCCGCCTTCACGCCGTCCGCCCTGGTCAGCGACCTCATCCGGTGGACGGAGGAGCGCTTGGAGCGGGAACAGGAGCTGTTGCGGCGGCTCCGCGCCGTCGACGCGTCGGCGCCCACGGACTGGCAGGACGTCCTGCGCATCGTCGAACTCATGCAGGGGCTCAACTCGGCCAGTGCCGCGCGCAGGCAGCAGGCCGTCCTGACCCGCCCGGAGGGCGTTTCGGTCCCCGCCGAGCTGCTGGCCGGGGCGGTCCTGACCGAATCCGACCCCAACGTCGCGGGCGCCCTGCGCTGGGCACTCGCCCGCTCGGGCGGCGACGGCGTGGCGGCTCTGGCCGCCGGCGTGCACTCGGAGGACGTCGACATCCGGCGACGCGCGGTGCTGGCCATCGCCGAGATGGCCGAGGCCCCGGGAGCGGCCGCGGTGCTCGCGGACGTGCTCGGGGACCCGGACGCGCGGGTGCGCGGGCGTGCCGCTCTGGCGCTGGGCAGGCGCGGCGTGACCGGGGCCGTGCCGGCACTCGTCCGCATGGTGGTCGAGGGTTCCCACGACGTCGAGGCGGCGGAGGTACTGGGAACGCTGTCCCAGGACCCCGGGTGCGCGGACCGGATCATGACCGCAATGGTCGACGAACTCGCCGCGCCGACCGCCGACTCCGCGACGCGGATACGTCTGACCCAGGCGCTCGTCGAGCTGTCGGGGACCTCCGCACAGGAGGTCCTTCGCCAACTGGCCCAGGACGACGACCGCACTGTCGCCCTCGTTGCCTCGGCCTTCGTCACGGTGGTCGACCAGCGGTCTCCCGAAGACCGAGGCGACGGGGATTCCTGAAGAATGGCGGCGTGTACATCGAACTTCTGTACTTCGCCGGCTGCCCGAACTGGACCGTCGCCCAGGCGCACCTCACCGAGGCACTCGCCGCCGCAGGCCTCTCCGACCTGGGCGTGACACTCCGCGCCGTCGAAACGGATGAGGAAGCCCAGGCACTGCACTTCCCCGGCTCTCCCACGGTTCGCATCGACGGCCAGGATCCGTTCCCCGCCGCCGCTGAGACATACGGCCTGACCTGCCGCGTCTACTCGACGCCGGGCGGCCTCGCAGGCGCGCCCAGCGTCGAACAGCTCGTCCAGGCCCTCACCCGGCCTTTTTCCTCTGAGCAGGCTTCGCCAGCTCCGCGTTGAACTGGGCACCGACCAGAAGGGCCAGGTTGGCCAGCCACAGCCAGACCAGGAAGACCACGACGCCCGCCAGTGAGCCGTAAAGGCGGTGATAGGTGCTGGCGTGGGAGGTGTAGACGCCGAATCCGAGCGACACGACCAGCAGGAGCCCCACCGCCAAGGTGCCGCCGGGGGCCATCTTCCGTACGGGGCGGGAAGGCGCGGGGCCCGAACGGTACAGCACGAGCACCAGGGCGACGGCGACCGCGGCCAGGACCGGCCACCGCAGCGCACCCCAGACGGCCTGCGGCCCGGTACCCAGGTCCAGCGCCCGGCTCAGACGCCGGGTCAGGTTGCCGGTGAGGAACAACGCCAGGATGGTCGTGAGAAGCAGCGAGATCAGGACGAGCGCCGTGGCGATGATCCGCGGAGCGGTGCGCCAGACCGGCCGATGCGCGCTGACGCCATGCATGGCGTGCAGCGCCCGGCGGAAGACGCTCAGATAGCTGGATCCCGACCACAGGGCTCCCGCTCCGCCGACAAAGATCAGCGTCCATGCCGTCGACGACTGCTCGGCCATCTGCCGCAGGGTGCTGCGCAGCAGAGCGCGGGACGCCACCGGGGCGGCCTGCGAGACGCGGTCGATGACCTCCGGTCTGGCCGTCGGAATGGTCAGTCCCACGATCGAGAGGATCACCAGCAGCACCGGAAACAGTGCCAGGACCGCGTAGTACGTCAAAGCGGCGGCCCAGTCCGTGACGTCGTCGTTCCAGACCGCCACCGGCGTACGGCGCAACGCCGCCGCCCATCGGCCCGCCCGACCGTCTGCATTGGTCATGAGGCGGATGCTCTCATCTCCTGTCCTCGGGCCGCTCGGTGAGTATGTGCCGATGAGATCTGGGAGAGGAAGTGAAAGGGGCCTTTCCGGATCACGTCCGGCAAGGCCCCTTTCAGTTCCCCGATTCCAGGGGTGAGGTCAGTGCTTGAACACGTCCTTGACCTTTTCCTTGGCCTCGCGGGCGTCACCCTTGCTCTTCTTCGCCTGCCCCTCGGCCACCATGCGGTCATTCCCGATGGCGCTTCCCGCGGCTTTCTTGAGCTTGCCCTCGACCTGCTCGGTCTTTGCCCTGGCCTTCTCGCCTGCAGTCATGAAACAGCGCCTCCTCGTCACTTGTGTACCGCTGTGGCGGTAACCCGCTTGTGCCCCGGCTTTCCCTTCATAAACAAGAAACCGTTGCGGCATGCCGGTGGCATTGCGGGGCAGACGGGGGACAGGAGGTTGATAAATATGGTTCCTTTGCTGCTCGTCCTGCTTCTCGCGCTGGTTCTCTTCGGTGTCGGCTTCGCCATCAAGATCCTTTGGTGGGTCGCCATCGCCGTCCTGGTGCTCTGGCTTCTCGGCTTCGTCATGCGCTCCACCACCGCCGGCGGTGGCCGAGGCCGCTGGTACCGATGGTGACCTGACTCGCATGACGCGTCCGCTTCGCGGGGCCGGCCGATGTGACGGCCGGGCCCCGCGTATTTGTGCGTGGCGCGGCACCGCTGAGTCGCAGGTGCCGTGACGGCTCAAAGAAAGCGGCGGAGCGGTGCCACCGCCAATTCTCCGGCGCGTTGCAGCATTGCCCGTCGTCTCCATCGAGTGAGGTCGATGTCCACGCTGTGCGTCAGGTCGGCTTCGTAGTCGCGGTCGAGTGCCGCGGTGAACGTCTCGTCCAGGACGGCGAGCATGACCTCTTCGTCGTGGTCCATGGACCGACGGTTGAAGTTGGTGGATCCGATGAGGGAGGCGACCGAGTCCACGGTGATGATCTTGGCATGCATCATGGTCGGCTGGTACTGACGGATCCGCACACCGGCCCGCAGCAGACGCGTGTAGTGGTGCTGACCAGCCAGTTGACAGGCACGCTGGTCGGTGTGGGGGCCGGGCAGCAGGATCTCGACCCGCACGCCGCGACGGGCGGTTTCGCACAGCAGGTCGATGAAATAGGTGTCGGGAGCGAAGTAAGCGGTGGCCAGCCGAAATCGTTCCTCGGCGGAAGTCAGCATGACGCGGACCAGGGTCTGCATGTCCTGCCAGCCGATGCTCGCGGAGCCGCGGACGACCTGTACCACCGACGAGCCGGCCTGCGCGTGTTCCGTGAAGCGGTCGCGGTCGTCGAACAGTTCGTCGTGGCACTCCGCCCAGTTCTGTGCGAACGCCGCCGCGATGCCGTCCACCGCCGGACCGCGCACCTGGACGTGGGTGTCGCGCCACTCGGCGGGGTTGCGCGCGTTGCCGCACCACTCCTCCGCGATGCCGACGCCCCCGGTGAAGGCGGTCCGCTCGTCGACGACGAGGGCCTTTCGATGGCAGCGGTGGTTCTGTTTGAACGGCGACAGCCACACGGGCTTGCGGAACCAGGCCACCTGCACGCCCGCCGCGCTCATGAGGTCGAGCAACCGCCGCTCTATCTCCCTGGCGCCGAAGCCGTCGAGCAGCAGTCGCACGCGCACCCCCGCGCCGGCGCGGTCGGCCAGAGCGACGGCGAAGTCGTGGGCGATCTGACCCCGCCAGTACACGAACGTCATCAGGTCGATGGTGTGCCGAGCCGAACGGATCGCCCCGAGCATCGCGGGAAAGATCTCATCACCGTTGCGCAGAGGCACCAGGTCGTTGCCTTCGGTGGCGGCCACGCCTATCAGCCGCTCCAGGCGGCGGCGCAGTCGCTGCTTGCGCGCTGCTGCGTCAGGCGTGGTGCCGCGAGCAGGGGGTGCCGGTACACCGTCGAGTATCACGCCGCATCCCCCACTGAGACAGAGAGCCGGAACGCCTCGGGCTGCCGGACGAGCCCGGACAAGCGGATGCCCGGTGGCCGCCGCCTTACTCCGGCCGTCCGCACGCGTCGGCCGCCAGCGTCGTGAACGCCGACCAGGCGTCGGGGGACACGGTCAGTGCCTGCCTGTCCGTGTCCTTCGAGTCCCGGATGAGGACGGTGCCGGGGCGCAGGGCGACCTCAACGCAGTTGCCGCCTCCACCGCCGCTGTAGCTGCTCTTGAACCAGGCAAGTTCGGTGGTGGTCATAGCACTCCTCGCATCTGCTTCAGCAGGCTCGCGGTGGCCTGATGGCTCAGTGCCTGTGAGCGCATCTTGCCATAGCGCTGAAGCATGGCGCTTGCGGCTTTTGTGTCGGTGACGAGCATGCTGCAGTCGTGGGCCTCCACGTAGCCGACCCATCGCCTCTCGGCTGTCTCAGCGAGATAGAGGGGGCCTTCGAAGCCCGCGTGATCCTCTTGGACCAGAGGCATGACCTGGATCTCCACGTTGCGGAGACGGCCCACGTCAAGCAGGTTGTCGAGCAGCGCCCGTGTGACGTCGACACCGGCCAAGCAGCGTTCGAGCAGAGCCTGCTCGATGATGAAGCTGAACGTGCTGTTCGGCCGCTCCCTCAAGAGGCGCTGGCGTTCGAGCCGGGCCGTGACCTGGTGCTCGAACTGCTCCTCGGACAGCGGCGGCAGGCGCCGGTCGAAGAGGGCGCGAATGTACGGCTCGGGCTGAAGCAGGCCCGGGATGACAGTGCACTCGTACGCGAAAAGCGAGTTCGCGTCCTCCTCGACCCCCGCCCACTGCCGGAACCACGACGCCAGACCCGCCTTCCGTGTCAGGCTCTTCGCCGCGGCCTCCAGTACGCGGGCCGCGACCGTGCCCAGGACCTCGTCCGACCGCTTCAGCAGTTCCTTCGGCGGGAATCGCTTGCCCTGCTCGATCTTGGCGATGTACGCGGGTGAGTAGCGCACCAGCGGGGCGAACTGCTCCTGGGTCAGGGCTGCTTCCTCCCGCAGGGCCTTGAGGACCGCGCCGAAGGTCTTCAGGCTGTCGGAGAGTTCCGGCTCGCAACTCCCGCCCGCTCCGCCACCGTTGTCCGTCGTCATCGCAGCCGCCTTCCCCTGTGCCACCGGGCCGTGCCCGTGCCGTACCGTTCGTCGTCCGGGCTGCGCCACGCCAGACCGATCCATGCTCACGCACGGCGACCGACCCAGTCCAGTGCGTGAACCAGTACAACGTGATCTGTATCGGCGGCGGACCTGCCGACGGGCCGTCGACCGGCAGCACGCTGGCCCACATGCCAGCCCTGAACCACGAATCCACCACCCCCACACGCACGTTCGCGCAGCGTTTCTCCGCGACCAGGCGCGGTGCCCGCCTGGCCCGGCTGCTCGCCGGGCATCAGCTCACCGAGTGGGGGCATCCCCGCGGGACAGAGGCGCATGACACCGTCGTGCTCGTCGTCGCCGAGCTCGCGGCGAACGCCGTTCTCCACGGCCGTGTCCCTGGGCGGGACTTCGCGCTCGTCCTGTCCTTCGAGGAGGGCCGGGACGTCGTCCGGGTCGAGGTGACCGACACCCACCCCGACCGGCCGGCGCGCAGGGCTCCGGGGCCGGACGAGGACGGGGGCCGTGGCCTGGTACTCGTCGACGCGCTCGCCGCCGACTGGGGCGTACGCGACCGCCTCGGCCCCGGCAAGACGGTCTGGGCCGAGTGCGCGCTCTGAGGAGGGTTCAGTTCCCCAGGGACGACAGCGCGGCCGCGACCCGTTCGGCCGCCTCCGGCGGGGTCGAGGCGTGCGGGGAGAGCCGGAGGGAGTCGGCGCGCACGGTCGGGGTGACGCCCTCGGCGTGCAGCGCCTTGGCGACGAGGGACGGATCGTGGTCCGGCACGGTGAAGGAGAGGATGCCCGCGCGCCGCGCCGGGTCGGCGGGGGAGAGGACACGGCCGCCGTACGACTCGACGGCCTCGGTGAGTTCGGCGATCCGTACGGCGATCGCGGCTTCGATCGCGTCGACGGTGTGCCGCTCGACGAGGTCCAGCGCGGCCGCGAACGCGGCGGCCGTCACCGGGCTCAGATTGGTGATCGACCACCGTCGGGCGTCCGGGGCGGGCGGGTGCTCGGCTCCGTCGAAAACGCCGACGTCCTCCACGCCCGTCCAGCCGGTGAGGACCGGTTCAAGGGATTCCAGGGCGCGGTCGGACAGGGTGGCGAAGCCGGTGGACCATCCGGCGCGCAGCCACTTCTGGCCGCCCGCGACCACCACGTCGGCGGCGTCCCAGGGCAGGGCGGCGACACCGAACGCCTGGATGGCGTCCACGATCAGCAGCCGGTCGGGGCCGATCGCCTCGCGCAGCGCCGCCAGGTCGGCGCGGAAGCCGGTGCGGAAGTCCACGGCGCTGACCGACACGGCCACGACGTCGTCGCTCAGCGCGGCGTGGACCAGTTCGGGGGTGACTCCGGAACCGGGCGCGGGGTCGAGCCAGTGGGGCACGGCCCGGCCCAGGTCCGCGCTGCGCCGCCACGGGTAGTGGTTGGCCGGGAAGTCGGTGCGCGGCGCGAGCACCACGCCCTCCCGTACCCCGAGCGCGGCGTGGAACAGGCCGGTCGACGCGTTCGGGAGCAGCACGGTGTGCCGGGCGTCGGTGCCCGCGAGGCGGGCGGCCGTGTCCTGCGCGGTCTGCTCCGCGCGCATCAGCGTGTCCACCGTGGTGTGGTCGGCGCGCGCCGATGCCTCCAGGGCCCGCGCGGTGGCGGTGACGGCGTCCCGGGACGGCGGCCCGAAGCGTGCGAAGTCCAGGTACCCGGCGGGTGTGTCGAAGTGGTCGGCGTACGACGTGAGCACGGGGCTCGTCCCTCCGGGGTGGTGCGGGCGGATCGGGTGGCGCGGCGGGCGGTGGAACGGAGTCCGGTGGCTGCCCGGAGCCCGCCCGCGCATCCTGCCACAGCGCTTCGGACGCTCCAGGTGGTGAGGTGCGGTCGCGCGGGTTCAAACGGCTCGGTGGAGAAGATCACGTCCGCGGCCGCGGTCTTGGCCGGGCGGGCGGCACGCGATACGGTCTGTCCGCTATCGACGACGGCGAGACGGAAGCCGGTGGGAATCCGGCACGGTCGCGCCACTGTATGCGAACGCCCCCGGGCGTGCGTGAGTCAGACCCGTGGCTGTCGTCCTGTGTACCACCGAGATGGGACGCGAACTCCCAGAGGAGGTTCTGCCATGGCGCAGACCGTCGCTCAGCCGACTGCCATCCCCGCACCCGCCCCGCTGCCGCTGAAGGCGATAGCCCCCTGGGCGGTCTTCTTCGGCGTTCTCATGCTGGTCCTGCTGTACTTCGTCGGCGCCGAGCAGGGCGCCACCTCCGTGTTCAGCGGCACGGACGTCCACGAGTGGGTGCACGACGCCCGCCACCTGCTCGGCTTCCCCTGCCACTGAGCCGAGGGACGCCGCACGCTCATGAACTCCGCAACGGTAAGAAACCTCCTGGTGCGGGGCATGCTCGCCGGCCTCGCCGCCGGTGTGCTCGCCCTCGTAGTCGCCTACTTCCTCGGTGAGCCGCTCGTCGACAAGGCGATCGGCTTCGAGGAGGCGCACGCCCACTCGCACGACGAGATGGAAGTCGTCTCCCGCTCCGTCCAGTCCACCGCGGGCCTGGCCACCGGCATCCTCGTCTACGGGGTCGCCTTCGGCGGTATCGCCGCGCTCGCCTTCTGCTTCGCGCTGGGCCGCGTCGGCCGCTTCTCCCCGCGGGCGACCGCGCTGCTGCTGTCCGGCTGCGCGCTGCTGGCCGTGTACGTCGTGCCGTTCCTCAAGTACCCTGCCAATCCGCCCGCGATCGGTGACGAGGACACCATCGGCAAGCGGACGACCCTGTACTTCCTGATGATGCTGCTCAGCATCCTCCTCGCGATCGCCGCCACCATCCTGGGCAAGCGCCTCGCGCCCGCGCTGGGCACGTGGTACGCGACGATGGCCGCGGTGGCCGCCTTCGCCGTGGTGATCGGGCTGGCGTACGCCTTGCTGCCCGTCATCAACGAGGTGCCGTCGGACTTCCCGGCCACCGTGCTGTGGCGGTTCCGGCTCTCCGCGCTGGCCATCCAGGCCGTCCTGTGGGGCGGGTTCGGGCTGGTCTTCGGCGAGCTGGCCGAGCGGATGCTGAACCCCCGCCCCGCGACGGCCGCGTCCGGGCAGGCGGTACCGGCCGCGCACTGAGCCCCTCGGCATCCTTCAGCGCGTACGACAGGGCCCCCGGAATCGTCCGGGGGCCCTGTCGCGTTCGGTCAGGGCGCCGCCAACGGCTGTCCGAGCCGCAGGTTCCAGCGGCCGGCCCGTCCGCTGAGTTCCGTGGCCGTCAACGGCGGTACGTCCAGCCGCCAGAAGCCGGCCAGGGGCAGGTCCAGGACATGGACGGCGGCGGCCCGTACGACCTCCGGCTCGACCACGGCGAGGGTACGGCCGTCGGTGTCCCGCGTGGTGTCCAGCAGGCGTCCGACCCGTTCGCACACGTCCCGCACCGACTCCCCGCCGTGCGGCGCGCAGTCGGGGTCGGCGAGCCAGCGGCCCACCGCCTCCGGCTCGGTGGCCATCACCTCCTCCAGGGTCCGGCCCCGCCAGCGGCCCGCGTCCAGACCCGCCAACTCGGCCGTCTCCACGCCGTCGAGGCCGAGCGCCGAGGCCGTCTCCCGGCAGCGCACACTCGGGGACAGGAGCACGCGGGCGGCCGAAGGCAGCGACCCGGCCGCCGAACGAGCCTGGGTGGCACCGCTGTTGTCGAGCGAGTCGCCGTCGTCGAACCGGGCCTGCCGCAGCGACGGGCTCGTCGCGGGCGAGATGAGCGTGATACGCCTGGTCAACGTCACTCCTACCGTGCGGTGTCGACGGACGTACCCGCGGCGCGCAGTGCCTCGACCTCGTCGGGCGGCGCGGATTCGTCGGTGACGAGGGTGTGCAGCCGCGCGACCGGGGCGACGAAGGCGTGTGCCGTCCGGGAGAGTTTGCTGCCGTCGGCCACGGCGAGCACGCGCCGGGCGGATTCGATCGCCGCCCGCTTCACCGCCGCGTCGTCCAAGTCGTAGGCGGTCAGGCCCTGTTGCGCGTTGAGGCCGCAGCAGCCGACGACGGCGGTGTCGAAGCGCAGGGCCGCCAGCGAGGACAGGGTCAGGGGGCCGGTGAGGGCACCCTCGCCCGGCCGGGGCCGCCCGCCGGGCACGAGGAGGGTGGTCTGCCCGGGGCTGTCGGCGAGCACGTTGACGGCCTGGAGCGACAGCGGCATCACGGTCACCCGCCGGCCGCGCAGTGCCCTGGCGACCTCCAGGCACGTGGTGCCGCTGTCGAGGACGACCGTCTCCCCGTCGGCGATCAGGGCGGCCGCCTCCGCGCCGATGCGCTCCTTGGCCCGTGTGCCCTCCTGCGCGCGCAGGGTGAAGGGGGGCTCCTCGCCGCGCAGCAGCAGGGTCCGGGCGCCGCCCCGGAAACGCTCCAGCACGCCTTGGGCCGCCAGGGTCTCCAGATCGCGGCGTACGGTCATCTCCGAGGCACCGGTCAGCTCGGCCAGCCGGCCGACACCGAGGCTGCCCGCCTCCCGTACCGCGTCCGTGATCTGCCTCAGGCGGTCCATGTTCCCCATGGCCGTGATTGAACACCATGCGACAGTAAACAGGAATGCTGTGAGAAAGAGTGCCTTTCAAACAAGCAGAATGTTCGATACGTTCGTATCCATGGAGCGATCCCTTCGTGTCGCGCGGCTGGCGACCTTCACCTACTTCATCCTCAACGGGACCCTGCTGGGGATGTGGATCGTGCAGATCCCGCCCATCGAGCACCGCGTCGGCGTCAGTCACGCCGTCCTCGGCGGCTTCCTGCTCCTGCTCGGGGCGGGCGCCTTCGTGGGGATGCAGCTCGCGGGTCCGGTCGCCGACCGCCTCGGCACCCGGATCGTCGTGCCCGCCTCGGGTGTGCTGTGCAGCGCCGCCCTGGTGCTGCCCGGACTGGCCTCCCAACCGTGGATGCTCGCCGCCGCCCTGATCGTGCTCGGGTTCGGCAACGGCTGTCTGGACGTGAGTATGAACGCCCATGCCGTCCAGGTCGAGAAGGCGTACGCACGCCCGGTGATGTCGGCGTTCCACGCCACGTTCTCCGTCGGCGGCGTGCTGGCCGCCCTCGCCGGGGCCGCCGTCGCGAGCGCGGGCTGGACCCCCGGGGCGACGCTCGGCACGGCCGCCGCGCTGGGCGTGGTGGTGTCCGTGTGCGCGGCCCCCGGTCTGCTGCCCTCCGCCGCGTCCACTGCCGCGGGGCCGGCCGCGGACGCCGAGGGCGAGTCCGGGGCCGGGTCCGGCGGGCCGGCCGAGCAGGCGGGCCGCGCGGGCACCCGTATCTGGATCCTGGCCGTCCTCGCGCTGATGGTCATGCTGTGCGAGGGGGTCGCCAACGACTGGAGCGTGCTGCACCTGCGGACCGTCCTCGGCGCCTCCGAGAGCACCGCGGCCTTCGCCTACGGCGCGTTCGCCGCGATGATGACCGTCGGCCGACTGCTCGCCGACCGCATCTCGGCCCGCTTCGGCCCCGCCGCGATCCTGCGGTACGGCGCCTCGGTCGCCGCCGTCGGCATGGCTGCCGCTGCCCTGTCGCCGTGGACCCCGCTCGCCCTGGCCGGCTGGGGGCTGTTCGGCGCCGGGCTCTCCGGCTGCGTTCCCCAGCTCTTCAGCGCCGCCGGTCACGCCGACGCCGACGCGGCCGGCGCCAACGTCTCCAAGGTCGCCGGACTCGGCTACCTGGGCATGCTCGCGGGACCGGCCGTCATCGGCTGGCTCACCCGCCTGGTCCCGCTGAACCTGACCTTCTTCCTGCCCGTGGCCTGCTGCGTCGTCGCGGCGGCGACGGCCGGGGTGCTGCGGTCGCAAAGGACCGCGGCCGCGGTCGCGGGCGGAGTCCTTGTCCCCGAGGCGGGGCCGTCGGCCGCGTCATCCCTCCGGGGTGGGCAGGGTGGCGCCGAGGGTCGAGGCGCGGGCCACTAGTGCGGGGCGCAGCCGCCGGGAGCGGCCCTGCTTGCCGTTCAGCATGGCGACCAGGGTCGTCGCCGCCACCTCGCCCATCCGGTACATCGGGGAACTCACGGAGGTCAGGGACACCGGGAGGGCCGCCGCCAGGGGTACGTCGTTGTAGCCGACGATCGCCACGTCCCGGCCGACCGTGAGCCCCGCGTCGCGGACCGCCGCCATCACGCCGATCGCCGCGAAGTCGTTGACCGCGAAGACGGCGGTGGGCCGCGGCCGCAGAGCGAGCAGCCGCTCGGCCGCCGCCCGGCCGCCCGGCACGTCGAAGCGGGACGGTACGACGTGGCTCCCCGGTACCGGCAGGCCCGCCTCGGCGAAGGCGTCGACAAAGCCCTGGGTGCGCTCCGCGCCCGTGCTGGCGTAGGGCTCGCCGGCCACCACCGCGACCCTCCGGTGGCCGAGTTCCAGCAGGTGCTCCGCGGCCAGTCGCCCGCCGAGGAAGTCGTCGGTGGTCACGGAGATCCGGCCCGGCAGCCTGCGGGACACCAGCACCAGGGGGACGCGCCGGCGGGCCAGTTCGGCGACGAGGTCGGTGTCGGAGCGGGCGTCGCCGAGCACCAGGCCGTCGACGCGCCGGGCGAGCAGGGCGTCGGCCCGCCGCCTTTGCAGCTCCGGGTCGTCGGCGGTGTTGGCGACCACGGTGTGGTACCCGGCCGCCGCCGCGGCCGCGTCGATGCCCTCGTAGACGGTGGCGAGCACGATGTCGGTCAGCCTCGGGACGAGCACGCCCAGCATCCTGGAGCGGCCGGTGCGCAGCGCCGCCCCGGCCGGGTCCCGCTGGTAGCCGAGTTCCTCGGCGAGCGCCCGGATCACCGTGGCGGTGTCGGCGGCCACCCCGCTGCGTACGTTCTCGTCCGGGCTCAGTGCCCGTGACACCGTGGAGACGTGGACCCCCGCCTGCCGGGCTATCCGCGCGAGTGTGACCGGGACACGACCGGTGTCCGCACCGGCCCCCGCCCGCGCTCCCTGCCGATCCACGCTGGCTGCCCCTCTTCTCGTTTCGTCCGGGTTCTTCTCGGTGTTCCTCGACGGTTCCCGGGTCTCGCCGGGCTCCTTCCGGAACCCCCAGGTGCCCCCGCGTCGCGCCCTTGAGCTTCGCACATCCCCGAACCGTCCGGCCAGACAAGTGTGCGGCAACCCATTGACCCGCCGCAATCGTTTGCATAGCCTCTCCGCAATCGATTGCGGAGAGAGGGTCCATGCGTCGTATCCAGGTCGTGGCAACCGGCGGCACCATCGCGAGCCGGTCCGGGGCGGAGGGCCGCCGGGCGACCGTGCTCGCGGAGGAACTGGTCGCCTCGGTCGGTGCGTTGCCGGAAGGCGCGGAGGTGAGCGTGCGTGACGTGGTCACCCGGGGCAGCTACGCCTTCGACACCGCCGACCTGCTGGCGCTGGCCCGCGAGGTGCGCGGCGCACTGCGCGACGGCGCCGACGGGGTGGTGATGACCCACGGCACCGACACCATGGAGGAGACCGCCTTCCTGCTCGACCTGGCGTTCGACGAGGCGCGGCCGATCGTGCTGACCGGCGCGCAGCGCCCGTTCGACGACCGTGCCGCCGACGGTCCGGGCAACCTGGGCGACGCCCTCGCCGTGGCCGCCGACGACGCCGCCCGCGGGCACGGCCCGCTGCTGGTCTTCGACGGCTTCGCCTTCCCCGCCCGCGGGGTGCGCAAGAGCGACACCATGTCGGCGCACGCCTTCACGGCACCCGGCCGCGGTCCCGCGCTGCGCGTGGTGGGCCGGCGCGTGGTCCCGCTGTGGCAGCCGGCGCCCAGTCCGCGACTGCCCCTCGACCTCGACCTGCCCCGGCTGCCCCGGGTGGACGTGGTCCCGGCGTACCCCGGCGCGGACGGACTGTTCGTCCGGGCGAGCCTGGACGCGGGCGCGGCGGGGGTCGTGGTGGCGGCGGTCGGCGCGGGCAACGCCGGGCCGGAGCTGGTGGAGGCGGTCGCCGAGGCCGTGGCGGCGGGCCACCCGGTGCTCATCTGCTCACGGGTGCACTCCGGCCCGGTCGAACCCCTCTACGCGGGCGGCGGAGCCGAACTGCGACGGGTCGGCGCGATCTTCGCCGACGATCTCAGCCCCTGGCAGGCCCGGCTGCTGCTGGCCGCCGCGAGCACGGTACCCGGACGGTCGTCGGCCGCACTGGTCCGCGCCTGGCTCGCCGGACGGGACCCGTCGTCCGAGACCGGCTGCTCCTGACCGCTTCCCGACCGCCGGACTCCCGGCTTCCGGCCCTGACTCCCCGTCCCGTCCCCACTCCCCGATCCGTCCCGACCCCCCCGTCCCGACTCCCTGACCCGTCCCGGCTCCCCGATCCGTCACGACCCCCGGCCGGACTTCCTTCGACTTCCTGACCCGTCCCGATCCCCCCACAGCAACCCACCCCATCAAGAGCCCACCCACAGCAACCCCATCAAGAGCAAGGAGATGTCGATGACCAAGGAAATCCTCGTCGGCTTCGGTGTGGACGTAGACGCCGTCGGCGGATGGCTCGGCTCCTACGGGGGCGAGGACTCGCCCGACGACATCTCCCGCGGGCTGTTCGCGGGCGAGGTCGGTGTGCCGCGCCTGCTGGAGCTGTTCCGGCGCCGCGGCCTGACCCAGACGTTCTTCTGGCCCGGCCACTCCGTCGAGACCTTCCCGGAGGAGTTCGACGCCTGTGTCGCCGCCGGCCACGAGATCGGCGTGCACGGCTACAGCCACGAGAACCCGATCGCCATGAGCCGCGAGCAGGAGGCCGCGGTCCTGGACCGCTGCATCGAGCTGATCGAGACCCGCTCCGGCCGCCGCCCGACCGGCTACGTGGCCCCCTGGTGGGAGTTCAGCCCGGTCACCAACGAACTCCTCCTCGAACGCGGGATCAAGTACGACCACTCGCTGATGCACCGGGACTTCGAGCCGTACTACGTGCGGGTCGGCGACTCCTGGACGAAGATCGACTACAGTCGGCCGGCCGAGGACTGGATGAAGCCGCTGGTGCGCGGCCGGGAGACGGACCTCATCGAGATCCCGGCGAACTGGTACCTCGACGACCTGCCTCCGATGATGTTCATCAAGGCCAGCCCGAACAGCCACGGCTTCGTCAACCCCCGTGACATCGAGCAGATGTGGCGCGACCAGTTCGACTGGGTGCACCGGGAGATGGACCACGCCGCCTTCACCATGACCATCCACCCGGACGTGGCCGGCCGCCCGCAGGTGCTGCTGATGCTGGAGCGGCTGATCGACCACATCAACTCCCACGAAGGCGTCCGCTGGGTGACCTTCGACCAGATCGCGGACGACTTCGCCGCCCGCAACCCGCGTCAGAAGGGCGACAGCAGATGACCACCGCGCAGGGGCAGCAGACCGTCCACGAAAGAGACTGGCCGCGCGGCGGCGCGCCCTCCGACGAGGTCCTCTTCAAGGGCCCCCCGACCCTCAGCCGGCGCACCATCACGACCACCACCGTGGTCTGCTTCCTGGCCTGGGTCTTCTCGGTCTACGACTTCGTGCTCTTCGGCACCCTGCTGCCGAAGATATCCGAGACGTTCGGCTGGAGCACCGGACAGGCCACGGCCATCGCGACCGGCGTCACGGTCGGCACCTTCGTCGTCTCGCTGATGGTCGGGCCGATGCTGGACCGGTGGGGGCGCAAGCCGAGCCTGATCGTCACCACGGCGGGGGCGGCGCTGTCCTCCGGCTTCACCGCCCTGGTCGGCGGCGCCGCCTCGCTGATCGGGGTCCGGGCCATCTCGGGCCTCGGCTACTCCGAAGAGGTCGTCAACAGCGTCTACCTCAACGAGATGTACGGCAAGAGCCGGCGGCGCGGCTTCATGTTCAGCCTGGTGCAGAGCGGCTGGCCGGTCGGCGCGCTGCTCGCGTCGGCGTTCGCCGCCGTACTGCTGCCGGTGATGAGCTGGCGCTGGATCTTCCTCCTCGCCACCTTCCCGGTGGTGGTCATCGTCGTCGCCGGGGCCAGGCTTCGTGAGTCGCCCTCCTTCGTCGCCCTGAAGCGGACGCGGGAGCTGCGCAAGGACGGGCGCGAGGCCGACGCGGCCCGGCTGGCGGAGCTCTACAGCCTCGACATCACCCGGGACGACGAGTCCGGTCTGCGTCAGCTCTTCGCCCCGGACCTGCGCCGCCACACCCTGTGCCTGTCCGGAGCGTGGCTGTTCAACTGGATGGGCATCCAGGTCTTCTCGGTGCTGGGCACCACGATCCTCACCGACGGCAAGGGCGTCTCGTTCTCCAGCGCGCTGGTCGTGCTGATCCTGGCCAACCTGGCCGGTTTCCTCGGCTACCTCTTCCACGGGTACCTCGGTGACCGGATCGGCCGACGGACGACCATCATCGTCGGCTGGAGCATCGGCGGCATCGTGATGACGGCGATGCTCTTCGGGCCGAACAGCAGCGCGTACGTCATCCCGATGTACGCCCTGGGGCTCTTCTTCCTCCTCGGCCCGTACTCCGCCATGGTGTTCTACATGGGCGAGTCGTTCCCGGCCCGGGTCAGGGGGATCGGCTCCAACACCGCCCACGTGATGGGCCCGGTGGGCGCGATCATCGGCTCGGCGCTGCTCAGCGCCGTCATCGGGCTCGGTGCGAGCGCCACCATGGCCGCGTTCCTCGCGGGCGCCCTGGGGATGTTCGTCTCCGGCGTCCTGATGCTCGGCGCCCGCAACGTCAGCCAGGACGCGGACGAGGAGTCCGCCCCCGCGGCCGCGGTGCCCGCCGCCTGAGCAGCCCCTCCTCCCTTCCCCTCCCTGTTCCGGTGCGTGGCGGCCCGCACCCGCCACGCACCGGGACCCCATGAAAGGCAGGACATGTCCTCCCACGAGCACACCGCACCCGCCCGCGACGACGGGCTGGCCGGGAAGGTGGCCGTCATCACCGGCGGCGCGAGCGGCATCGGCCGCGCCCTGGCCGTGGCGTACGCGCGCGCCGGGGCCGACAGCGTCGTCGGCTTCTACCCCAAGGACCCGCACAGCGCGGAGGAGACCGTACGGCTGGTCGAGGCCGCCGGCGGCCGATGCACCGCGGTCGCGGTCGACGTCCGGGACAGCGGGCAGGTCGACGCCCTGGCCCGATCCGCCGTGGAGACGTACGGACGGCTGGACATCGCCGTAGCCGGAGCCGGGGTGCTGCGCCGGGCGGCCCTGGCCGAACTCGACGACGACGCCTGGAACGACATGCTCTCGGTCGATCTGACCGGCGTGCTGCGCACCTTCCGCTCCGCCGCCGCGGTGATGACCGGCCCCGGTGCCATGGTGGCGGTCTCCTCCATCGCCGGCGGGGTCTACGGCTGGGACGACCACGCGCACTACGCCGCCGCCAAGAGCGGGGTGCTGGGGCTGTGCCGGTCGCTGGCGACCGAGCTCGCCCCGCGCGGCATCCGCGTCAACACCGTCATCCCCGGGCTGATCGAGACCCCGCAGTCGCTCGACGAGACCAACTCGCTGGGCCGCGCGGGTCTGGAGCGGGCCGGCCGGAGCATCCCGGCGGGCCGGGTGGGCCACGCCGACGAGGTCGCCCGTGCGATCCGCTTCCTGACCAGCGACGACGCCGCGTACATCACCGGCCAGGAACTGATCGTGGACGGCGGTCTGACGGTCCGGTGGCCGGAGTGAGGACGGAGCGGCGGCAGCACACGGAACAGCGCGGAAAGGTGAACGGCATGGGAGTCCTCCAGGACCAGGTCGCCCTGGTGACCGGCGCGGCGAGCGGCATCGGCACGGCGATCGCCGACGCCTACGCGACCGAGGGCGCGCGGCTCTTCCTGGCCGACCGCGACGCCGACCGGCTCGCCGCCCTCGCCGAGCGCTACGCCCGGCAGGGCACGGAGACGGCCACCGCGGTCGTCGACGTGGCCGACGCGGAGCAGACCCGGCACATGGTGGAGAGCTGTGTGGCCGGACTGGGCGCCCCCGACATCCTGGTCAACTCCGCGGGGATCCTCACCGAGGTCCCGCTGGTCGAGATGGACGTCGAGACCTGGGACGAGATGATCGCGATCGATCTGCGCAGCGTCTTCCTGTGCTGCCGCTGGACGGTCCCGCACATGGTCGCCCGCGGCAGCGGCCGGGTCGTCAACATCGCCAGCCAGCTGGGCATCAAGGGGGGCGAGGGCCTGGTGCACTACTCGGCGGCGAAGGCCGGCGTCATCGGACTGACCAAGGCCCTCGCCCGTGAGGTCGCCCCGCACGGGGTGCTGGTCAACGCGATAGCCCCGGGCCCGGTGTTCACCCCGCTGGTGGAGGGGATCAGCGAGGACTGGAAGCAGGCCAAGCAGGCCGAGCTGCCCCTCGGCCGGTTCGGGGTCCCGGCGGAGGTCGCCCCCACGGCCGTGCTGCTGGCCAGTGATCCGGGCGGCAACCTCTACGTGGGGCAGACGCTTGGACCCAACAGCGGCGACATCATGCCCTGACGTTCCGACAGGAGGGAGTCTCGATGTGCGGAGCCTGCGGCGCGGGCCGTTCCGTACCGCGCTGGGAGGACGTCCTGGCCCCGCCCGGCCGTTCGGTCCTGGCCGCCCGCGCGGCGCGGACCGAACGGCTCCTGGGGCCCGGACCGGGACTGCGGGTGCGGGCCTGGCTGTCCGCCGGATACCTGCTCGGCGACCGGGTCGGCCGTACCGTGCACGCGGCGGACCTGGACACGCTGTGGCGTGCGGCCGCCGAGCGCGGCGCACGGCCGGCGGGCTGGCGGCCGCTGCGGGGCCCGGCCGCCACCGTGCCCGTCGAGGTGCCCGGCGGCTGGGACCCGGCCACGGTCGCGGTGTGGTGCGCCGCCGTGGCCAGGACCGAACCGGACGTCTCGCTGGAGGTCACCCTGCCCGACCCCGGCGGGGCGCGCACCGTGCTGGTGGAGATCGGGTCGGGCGCCGTACGGGCCAGGGTCCTGGAGGCCGCCCCGGACGGTCCGGAGCGCGGGGGCGTGATCCTGGTCGGCGGAGCCGGTGCGGCCGGTGCGGCCCGGCACCTGGCGGAGTGTCATCAGGCGGTGCGCACGTCTGCGGACGGGCGGTAGTGGGCCGGGCCGACGGCCGTCGAAACTTTCGAAGGTGTCGGCCTGCCAGTTGATCTAGCGCTTGGAGACCTCGTCGAAAGCGCTGGAATGATTCCGGCCTCAATGGCTCTGAGCAGGGACAACATACTTCCTCCGGTCTTCCGTGCTGAGCGAACGTTTCGAAATTCTGACCGAAACTGTTGACACCCGTCGGGCCCGGCTCAACACTTCACACCGCTGCGTCACCTCCTGGCAGCCGGCCGTTCCGCGAGGTCCTGTCGTGCTGCCCGCCCCCACCACCTTCACGAGGAGGAAGCACGGACATGAACACGCTCGTCGGGACGACCGGCCGCGGACGCGGTCGCTTCACGTGGTTCATCAGGAGTCTCTGCGCCGCCGCTCTGGTTGTCATGGCCGCGATGACTTTGCCGGGCACCGCCAGCGCCGACACGGTCATCACCTCGAACCAGACCGGCACCAACAACGGCTACTACTACTCGTTCTGGACCGACGGCGGCGGCTCGGTCTCCATGAACCTCGCCTCCGGCGGCGGCTACAGCACCCAGTGGAGCAACGTCGGCAACTTCGTGGCCGGCAAGGGCTGGGCCACCGGCGGCCGCAAGGCGGTCAACTACTCGGGCAGCTTCAACCCGTCCGGCAACGCCTACCTGGCCCTCTACGGGTGGACGACCAACCCGCTCGTGGAGTACTACGTCGTCGACAACTGGGGCACCTACCGGCCCACCGGAACGTTCATGGGCACCGTCACCAGCGACGGCGGCACCTACGACATCTACAAGACGACGCGGGTCAACGCCCCCTCCATCGAGGGCACTCGGACCTTCGACCAGTACTGGAGCGTCCGTCAGTCGAAGAAGACCGGTGGAACCATCACCACCGGCAACCACTTCGACGCCTGGGCCGGCAAGGGAATGAAGCTGGGCAGCTTCAACTACATGATCCTCGCGACCGAGGGCTACCAGAGCAGCGGCAACTCCAACGTGACCGTGAGCGACGGCGGTTCCGGCGGTGGCGGCACCGGTGGCGGCGGCACGGGCGGTGGCGGTGGTGGCACCGGTGGGTGCACCGCGACGCTGTCGGCGGGTCAGCAGTGGAGCGACCGCTACAACCTGAACGTGTCGGTGAGCGGTTCGAGCAACTGGACGGTGACGATGAACGTCCCGTCGCCCGAGAAGATCATCGCGACCTGGAACATCACCGCCAGCTATCCCAGTTCGCAGGTACTGGTCGCCAAACCCAACGGCAACGGCAACAACTGGGGCGTGACCGTCCAGACCAACGGCACCTGGACCTGGCCCACGGTCTCCTGCAGCGCGAGCTGACCCGGCCGACACCGAAGACCTCTTCAGAAAGGTCCCAAGCCGTATGAGTACCAGACCACTCGCGTCACTGCGGTCCCTGGTCGCGGGACTGGCCGTCGCGGCGCTCGCCGTGGCCGGCTCCCTCACCGTCGAGGCCGCTCCGTCGTACGCCGCCACCTGCAACGGCTACGTCGGGCTCACCTTCGACGACGGGCCGTCCAACGACCACACCCCGGCCCTGCTCAACGCGCTGAAGCAGAACGGGCTGCGGGCCACGATGTTCAACGAGGGCCAGTACGCGGCCTCCTACCCGGCCCAGGTGCGGGCCCAGGTGGACGCCGGCATGTGGGTGGGCAACCACAGCTACACCCACCCGCACCTGATCCAGCAGAGCCAGTCGCAGATCGACTCGGAACTCTCCCGGACCCAGCAGGCCATCGCCGCCGCGGGCGGCGGTACGCCGAAGCTGTTCCGGCCGCCCTACGGCGAGACCAACTCCACGCTGAAGTCGGTCGAGGCCAAGTACGGCCTGACCGAGATCATCTGGGACGTCGACTCGCAGGACTGGAACGGAGCGAGCACCGACGCGATCGTGCAGGCCGTCTCCCGGCTGGGCAACGGCCAGATCATCCTCATGCACGAGTGGCCCGCCAACACGCTCGCGGCGATCCCGCGGATCGCCCAGACGCTGGCCTCCAAGGGCCTGTGCTCCGGCATGATCTCCCCGCAGACGGGCCGCGCCGTGGCCCCCGACGGAGGCGGCTCCGGCGGTGGCGGCGGCGGTGGTGGTGGCGGTGGCACCGGTGGGTGCACCGCGACGCTGTCGGCGGGGCAGCAGTGGAGCGACCGCTACAACCTGAACGTGTCGGTGAGCGGTTCGAGCAACTGGACGGTGACGATGAACGTTCCGTCGCCGGAGAAGATCACCGCGACCTGGAACATCAGCGCGAGTTACCCGAGTTCGCAGGTGCTGGTGGCGAAGCCCAACGGCAACGGCAACAACTGGGGTGTGACGATCCAGACCAACGGCACCTGGACCTGGCCGACGGTCTCCTGCAGTACCAGTTAGTCGTCCGGCGGCGCGGCGGGACCACGGCCGCCGCGCCATCGGCGGTTCGCGGAGAGCGCGAGCGCGCGCGGGGGCCACCGGAAGCGGACCCCCGCGCGCTCAACCCTTCTTCGGCGCGGTCGACTTCGACGCTGTTTGCTTTGGCGCCGTCGACTTCGGTGCCGTCAGTGAGATGTCCTGGCTCGACAGCGTCTGCGGGATGGCCGTGAACGCGCGCAGACGGATGCGGACACCGCGCCGGGGGACGGTGTACCTGCCGCCGGGAGCCCGCAGTTCGAGGCGGACGGTGGAGTGACCGGGGATCGTGGCCGGACCCTTCGCCAGGGACCAGAACTTGCCCGAGCCCTGCCCCGTGGTGAGCATGAAGTGGGGCGTGAGGGGATCGCCGCCGGTGTTGGTGACCTGGAGGCTCAGCAGGGAGACATGCCGGGCCGAGGGCCGCTGCACCCCCGTGACCCGCATGGCCAGCGGCGGCCTGCCCGTCACCGCCAGGGCCGCGCTGAGCAGCGCGGGTACGACCAGGAGCCCGACCGCCGCGATCCGGGCCGGGCGCCGGTGCGGCCCCGACAGCGGGCGCGGCCGGGGCTGCCAGGCCCGCGCGAACTCCGAGGGCGGCGCCGTGACCACGGCCGCGAGCCACAGCGGGGTCATCATCAGGTAGTAGCCGTCCTGGGAGCGCGTCGCCAGGAAGAAGGCGCACCAGGGCAGCACGGTCGCCGCCGGGCCGAGCCGCCGCACGAAGAGCACGAACAGGGCCAGCAGGGCCGCGGCGAGGAGCACACTCGCGTGCGAGTACCAGTCGAGGCGGTCGCTGCCGTCGGTGAAGTACAGGGAGACGTCCATCAGGCCCTGTCCGTGCAGCACCGCGCCCTGGGTCAGCGGCAGCGCGACGCCGCTCAGCCAGTCGCCCGGCTCGTGCACGATGAAGTACGCGTTGACCAGCAGCCATACGGTGACGGCGGTCCCGAGCACCCGGAGCAGCACCGACAGGGCCTGCCGGTGGCCGAGTTCGCCGCGGCGCACCGCGTAGAGCCCGGCCAGCAGGAACGGGGTCACGAACCAGGGGAGTTGCTGCGCCGCGCACGCCGCGCCCAGACACGCGGCCCGGGCCAGGCCGGCCGCGCCGAGCCGCCCGCCCTGGCCGATCCGGGGCCAGCGCACCACCACCGGGATCAGCAGCGCCAGGGCGAGTATCGCCGGATAGCCGAGGCGCCCGTAGGTCGGCAGGAAGCCGAAGCCCAGGCACACCATGGTGGCCGCCGGACGCCACCGCAGCGGCAGCATCCGCCACAGGAGGACCGCGCCGGTGATCAGCGCGCCGGTGGCCACCGCCGTCGCGGGGGCGCCGCCGTGCCCGAGCCACAGCAGGGGCGCGGTCAGCAGCACCGCCAGCGGGGGGTAGCCGTAGGTGTAGTCGTAGCCGCCGTACACGGTGGGGGTGAGCGCCACGCGGCCGTGGAAGAGCCAGGGCCAGGGCTGCCCGTACACCGGGTGCCCGGCGACCAGTTCCCTCGCCGCCTGGGTGGTGAGGACGGCCTCGTCGCCGCCCGCGTGGTTCAGGACCCAGGTGCACAGGGCGAGCGTCACCGCGGTCAGCAGCACGCACAGGTCCACGCGGGCCAGGGACCGCGTCCGGCGTACCACCAGGGCCAGTACCCCGCAGATCAGGATCGAGGCGTAGCACAGGGAGATGACGCCGGCGACGGGGAGCAGCCGGGACGCGGCCTGCGTCCACACCGCCCGGGTGCCGATGAAGAGGCTGACGACGGCCAGCAGGGTCAGGACGCGATGCCATTGGGCCGGTGGTTCCGGGGCGGACACCGCCGACAGTGTCCGCCGACCGGGTGCCACCAGCTGTTGTTCTGCCAAGTGCACGACATGCGAACGTAATCGGATCCGGTGAGCGGCGCGTGGCGAGGGGTGAAGAGTCCGGTGTGAACGCGGTAAGAAGCCTCTTTACGGCAGGAAACGGTCAGACTGTGTGCCGTCGGCGATCCATATGGGTTGAGAAGATGCCTCTTTCGGACACTCTCGCCACCTCCTGTCGCGCACCGTGTCGCTGTTGGGCCGAAAGGGTGACGTGACGTAAGAATTGGCTGGTGCAGGTGAGGGTAGTGAGTCAGGGCAGGGGGCGCCGATGAACAGGCGCGACGTCACCGATGAGCAGTGGGAGGGGCTCGCCCAGGTCGTCCCGCTGCGCGGCCGCGACGCCTGGCCGTCCGCGGTGGACCACCGGGTGCCACCGGAGGCGACGACGGAGGCGCGCCGCCGCTTCGTCGTCCTGCGGGTCAATGTGTTCGCGGACGCCCGGGACGTCGCCGAGACGTTGATGGCGGGCGTCCCGGTGCTCCTCGACCTCACCGGTGCCGAGGGTGAGGTCGCCAAGCGGGTCCTGGACTTCAGTACCGGTGTGGTCTTCGGGCTGAGCAGTGGGATGCATCGCGTCGACCGCAATGTCTTCCTGCTCACGCCGCCCGGCACCGAGGTGAGCGGACTCATGCCGGGCGCGGCGGCCCCGGGCCGGTGAGTCCCGGTTCCGCGCCGGTGGTACACCTGGTGCCGTGACTGAGGAATCCGAGCATCCGGATCTGGCCGGGTTGCAGCGGCGGCTGGCGGAGTTCGCCGCGGCGCGCGACTGGCAGCCGTACCACACACCGAAGAACCTGGTCGCCGCCCTGAGCGTGGAGGCGTCCGAACTGGTCGAGATCTTCCAGTGGATGACGCCGGAGGAGTCGGCCGGCGTCATGGCCGACCCGGGCGCGGCGCACCGCGTACGTGACGAGATCGCGGACGTCCTCGCGTACCTGCTGCAACTGTGCGAGGTGCTCGGGGTCGATCCGCTGGCGGCACTGGCGGCGAAGATCGACCGGAACGAGCGGCGGTTCCCGGTGCCGGGCGAGGCGCGCGAGTCCGGGGAATCCGGGGAATCCGGGGGAGCGGAGGGCTCAGTGGAGTGAAGAAGGAGGGAAGCCCACCCTCCGCCGTCACTCTCCGAATTCGTTCATCCGACCGAAACCGTTTTGTTGTCCGCAGATTTCCGTCTTCCTCTGGCTTTTCGCCCCAGGCGCCTTCACTTTGGGTAGTGAACAAAGGTGTTCGGGCGGACGTGCGAACAGCACGTCGGGACAGACAGGGGCAGCGCATGGACGCGGTGCGGCTCATCCTGGCGAGCAGACGTGCCCTGGCGGGCAGCGGCGAGGCCCCCGCCATCCTGACCGAGGTGTGGCAGGCGCAGGCCCTGGCGCAGGCGATCGGCAGCCGCCTCGCCGTCTCGGGACCGCCCGAACTACGGGGCGAGGCACTGGGGTTGACCGAGCTGGCCGGCCGCGGCTGTGGCGTACTCGGCGCGCCCGACCTCGATCCGGCGGACCTGCTGGCGGCCCGGCTCACCGAACTGGACGACGCCCGGCAGGCGTTGCTGAACCTGGACGTCCTGCTCGGCGAGACCGGCATCGCGCTCGTCGGCGTCGCCAGCTCGGCCGCCGACGAGGCCATGTACTGGCAGTGCATGGAGGCGATCGACGCGGCGGACGAGTCCCGCGACCGGGTCCGCGAGATGGTGCGGAAACTGGCCGCGCGGGAGGAGGCGCCGCCGGAGCGTGAGGCGATTTCACCCGACCGGGGGCGGGAGGGCGGCGGGCCCCGGTGAGGCCCCCGCGCCGGCCGGACGGCCGGCGTGCAGGATGGGGGCATGGATCTCCGCATCTTCACCGAGCCCCAGCAGGGGGCGACCTACGACACCTTGCTCACCGTGGCGAAGGCCACGGAGGATCTCGGGTTCGACGCCTTCTTCCGCTCCGACCACTTCCTCCACATGGGCGACGTGGACGGCCTGCCCGGGCCGACCGACGCCTGGATCACCCTGGCCGGACTCGCCCGCGAGACCAAGCGCATCCGGCTCGGCACCCTGATGACCGCCGCCACCTTCCGGCTGCCCGGCGTGCTCGCCGTCCAGGTCGCCCAGGTGGACCGGATGTCCGGCGGCCGGGTCGAACTGGGCCTGGGCGCGGGCTGGTTCGAGGAGGAGCACAAGGCGTACGGCATCCCCTTCCCGAAGGAGAAGTTCGGCCGCCTGGAGGAGCAGCTGGCCATCGTCACCGGGATGTGGGCGACGGAGGCCGGCAAGACCTTCGACTTCCGCGGGACGTACTACGAGCTCACCGGGTCGCCCGCGCTGCCGAAGCCCGCGCAGGCGAAGGTCCCGGTGCTCGTCGGCGGGCTCGGAGCGACCCGCACGCCGCGGCTCGCCGCCCAGTACGCCGACGAGTTCAACGTCCCGTTCGCCTCCGTCGAGGACAGCGAACGGCAGTTCGGCCGGGTCCGGGCCGCCGCGGAGGCGGCCGGCCGCGGCGCCGACGACCTGACGTACTCCAACGCCCTCGTCGTCTGCGTCGGCCGGGACGACCAGGAGGTCGCCCGCCGCGCCGCCGCGATCGGCCGTGAGGTCGACGAACTGAAGGCCAACGGACTGGCGGGCTCCCCGGCCGAGGTCGTCGACAGGATCGGCCACTACGCCGCGATCGGCGCCGGCCGGATCTACCTTCAGATCCTCGACCTGTCCGACCTCGACCACCTGGAACTGATCTCCGGCCAGGTGCAGTCGCAGCTGTCCTAGGCGCCGTGGCGGTCAGGGCATGCCGTGGGTCACGCCCACGGCATGCCCTCCCGCAGGCATACCGCCGAGGCGCTCAGCGCCGCCTCGTGCAGCGCGGTGAGGGTCCGCGCACCGGCGACGAGCCGTGCGCCGGGCAGATCGGCCGGGGCGAACCAGCCGTGCCGGTCGTGCTCGGCGCTGAGCCGCACGGCCGTGTCCGCGCCGCCGGGCAGAGTGCCGCCGTAGAAGAAGCAGTCCAGGACCGGGCCGGTGCCCAGCACGTCCACGCGGTGGTCCACGCCGATCAGCCGTGGCACCGGCTCGAGTTCGAGACCCGTCTCCTCGCGCATCTCCCGCCGGGCCGCGGTCCAGGGGTCCTCGCCGTGGTCCAGCATCCCGCCGGGCAGCCACCAACGGCCCGCCCCCGGCTGCCCGGAGCCGTAGCGCAGGAGCAGGACGCGGCCCTCGCCGTCCAGCACCACCACACACGCGGCGAGGAGCGCCTGCGGCTGCGTCCTCACCCATTCCTCCCGCGGCATCCACTCCACCACTGATCGCCTCCCGGACGCTCTCGGCCGGCACCCCCGCCGCCGCGGTCTCGGCCCGGCCGCGCCGGTACCGGCTGTTTTTCCACTGCCTCCTGACAACGACGCTCAGGCCAGGGGGAAGTGGGCGGCGAATATTGGAAGGCACAGGTCCGGCCCCTGTGCGAAGGTGAGGACGTCGTCCTGCCGGGCCCCCGGGATCACCGTCCTCGGGGGCTCCGGCATACCCGGCACCACAGCCGTCCGTCCAGCCGGAGAGGCCCTCCGCATGTTCCTGACCATCACCACCATCGGCACGCCCGAACACCCGGCGACCGACCTCGGTTTCCTGCTGCACAAGCACCCGGGCAGGGCGCAGGCGTTCTCCACCTCCTACGGCACCGCGCACGTCCTCTACCCCGAGGCGGACGATCTGCGCTGCACGGCGGCGCTGCTCCTGGAGGTCGACACGGTGGCCCTGGTCCGGCGCGGCAAGGCCAAGGGACGCGGCGGCGCCCCCGACGCGACGCTCGCCCAGTACGTCAACGACCGCCCCTACGCGGCCTCTTCGCTGCTCGCGGTGGCGCTGAGCGCCGTCTTCTCCAGCGCCCTGCACGGGGTGTGCCGGGCACGGCCCGAACTCCCGGACCGGCCACGTCCGTTGCGCATCGAGATACCGGCGCTGCCCGCCCGCGGCGGCCCCGCCCTCGTGCAGCGCCTGTTCGCACCGCTCGGCTGGACGGTCTCCGCCGAACCGGTGCCGCTGGACCCGGAGTTCCCCGAGTGGGGCGACTCGCGGTACGTGCGGCTCGTGCTGGAGTCGGAGGCGATCACCCTCGCCCAGGCGCTGCGCCACCTCTACGTCCTGCTCCCCGTCCTCGACGACGCCAAGCACTACTGGGTCGCACCCGACGAGGTCGACAAGCTGCTCCGGGCGGGCGAGGGCTGGCTGCCCGCGCACCCGGAGCAGAAGCTCATCACCAGCCGCTACCTCTCCCGCCGCTGGTCCCTGACCCGGGAGGCGATGGAGCGCCTGGAGCTGCTGCGGCTGGCCGAGGCCGACGACAGCGGCGTCGAGGAGCTCGACAACGCCGTGGAGGCGGAGACCGAGACCGAGGAGAAGCCGACTCCGCTGGCCGTGCGGCGACGGGACGCGATCGTCGCCGCGCTGCACGAGCACGGGGCCGCCCGGGTCCTCGACCCCGGCTGCGGACAGGGCCAGTTGGTGCAGGCGCTGCTGCGGGACGCGCGGTTCACGGAGATCGTCGGCGTCGACGTGTCGGTACGGGCGCTCACCA